>NZ_NWVL01000029.1 GCF_002382885.1 Streptomyces sp. WZ.A104 | reverse complement strand
CGCCCGAAGCCACGGCGGCGGTGCGGACGGTGCTCGGTGAGGGCGGGGCCCCCGAGGCGCTGGCCCGCCCGGCCGTCGGCACCCTGGGCGAGCAGGCGGCCGAGCTGCTGCGCGCCGACCCCTGGCAGCTGCTGGCCGTGCCCGGCGTCCGGCCGGAGCAGGCGGACGGCTTCGCCCGGGCCCTGCTGGGCGCCGGATGCGGCCCGGACGACCGGCGCAGGACGGCGGCCCTGGTCGGCTGGGTGCTGGAGCGCGCCGCCCTCCAGGGCCACACGGCCCTGGACGCCGAAGCCGTACGGGCGGCGCTCGCCGAGCGTGCGGTCAGCGACCCGGACGCGGCGGTGCGGGACGCCGTGGAGGAGGGCGTCGCCCTCGTCTTCCAGGAACGGGAAGAGGAAGACGGAGAGGCCGGGCTCGCCGAGCCGGAGGCGGCCGAGGGCGAAGCGGAGGCGGCCCAGGAAGCCGGTCAGTCCCAGCAGCCGGTCCAGGTGCTGCTGGGCCTGGACCGCTACGCCCTGGCCGAGGAGAGCCTCGCGGACGGCCTGGCCCGGCTGGTGAACGCCTGCGAGAAGGGCGCCGACTGGGCGGAGGCGGCGGGGTCCGCCCCCTCCCCTTCGGCCGCCGAGCTGATCCGTACGGCCGCCTCGGCCGGGCTGGTCGTGCACAGCGGCGGCGAGGCGGCGCGGGCCGAGCCCGCCGCCCTGATCGCGGCGGCGCGCGGGCTGGGCCTGCGGGCCCTGGGCGCCACCCACAGCGAGGACGGCCGCCGACGGCTGGCGGGGGCCACCGGCAACCCGGACTCGGCGGTCACCCTGGCGGGCCTGCTGTCAGGTGCGCAGGGCCCCGGCCGGGACGCGGACGGGGCGCTCGCCCTGGATCTGCTGGTCGTGTTGGACGCCCCACAGCTGGACGTGGAGAGCGCCGCGGTCCTCGTCGAGGCGCTGGCCGACGGCGCCCGGCTGGTGCTGAGCGGCGACCCCGGTGTGCTGGGCTCGGCGGGCGCCGGGCGGGTGTTCGCCGATGTGCTGGCCGCACGTGCCTGCCCGCAGGTCGTCTCCCGCACCCCGGACCCCGGTCCCATCGGTGAGCTGGTCTCCGGCATCGGCATCGGTGAGCTGAGCCAGGTGGAGGCGCCCGGCAAGGAGGTGGTGATCGTCCCGGTCCGTGACGCGGGCGAGGCGGTCCACCGCACCGTTCAGCTGGTCGCGGACTCGGTGCCCCGGGCCTTCTCCATCCCCGCCGAGGACACCCAGGTGATCACCGTGGGCCACGGCGGGGCGGCCGGGACCCGGGTGCTGAACGAGGCGCTGAAGCAGCGCCTCAACCCCGGCCCCGGGCGGTTCGGCGGCTTCGACCCGGGCGACCGCGTGATCCATGTGCCCGCGCCCGGCCGTGCGGTGCCCGGGGTGGTGCGCTCGGCCGACGCCGAGGGCCTGCACCTGGACTGCGGTGGCGTCCCCGTCGTCGTACCGCAGGAGCGGGTGGAGTCGGCGGTACGGCACGGCTGGGCCCTCAGCGCCCACCAGGCAGCCGGAATGCGCTGGCCCGCCGTCGTCGTGGTGCTGCCGGGCGACGCGGCGCAGGGCCTGAGCCGACCGTGGGTCTACACCGCTTTCGGCCGGGGCGAACGTCATCTGTCCGTGGTGCACGGGGTGGACCAGGCGCTCGCGCACGCGGTGGCGCAGATTCCGGCCCCGGAGCGGACGACCCGGCTGCGGCCGCTCCTCGAAGCGCTCCCGACACCCGACGCGGCGTCCTGAGCGGACCCGGCCCCGGACAGCGGTGGGCCCCGGCGCGATGCGCCGGGGCCCACCGTCACGTCCGGTGCGAGAGGGAAGAGAACACCAGAAGCGGGTTTCGGCGTCAGGCGCCGCCCCCGGCCGGTCCGGCGAAGTCCTCCTCCGGCTCGTCCTCCTCGTCGAAGACCGCACTGACGTCGAAGCGGCAGACCACCAGCTCGGGTTCGGCGTCCTCGAAGGGCGCCGCGAGCCATTCGCCCGGTTCCGGAAGCGCGTCCGCGGCCGAGACCCAGAGGGTGGAGTCACCCTCCTCCAGGCCGAACTCCTTGTGCCGGGAGGCGATCTCGTCCGGTTCGTACTCTCCGAAGAGCACGCCGAGCGCCGCATGCACGCTGGTACCGACCACGGGGGCCGAATCCTCCTCGCCCGGCCCCGCGTCGAGGTCGGCGAGGCGCTGGGCCTGAGCGAGGAGGCGCGGGGGCTCCGCGACCGCGTAGTCCCGCCGGATCAGGACGCTGAGCGCGCTGGGCTCCGTGGGGCCCGCGTAGGGCGGCAGGGAGTCGTCCGCGCCGGGGATCTCGAAGGGGGTGACCTCGTCATAGCGGTCGTAGAGGAGTTCGTCGTAGACCTCGGCGGCAGCGGCAAGGGCGTTGAACGCGTCGTAGACGGCGGGGTCGTCGTCCCCGGTACGGCGTTCGACCGCGTCGAGGTGACGGTCGATCGCGGCTTTGACCGCTTCGGCGGCGGCACGTACCTCGGCAGCGGTGGGCTGCGCAGCATCAGACATAGTGCAGACGCTATCCGTACCGGGGCGCTGCCCGCACAATAGATGCGATGCCGGAATACGAATTCATCGACGTGTACGTGCCGCGCGGGGTGTCCCGCAAGGAAGCGGCCCGACTGCTGACCGACCACGCCGAGTACGGGCACTGGGAGCTGGACCGGCTGACGCTGCGCCTGGACGGCAGCCGCCGGGTGCGGCTGCGCAGACGGATCATCCGTCAGCTACGGGCCACCTGGTGACATGGAGCGGGCCCCGCAGCCGCGGGGCCCGCTCCCTGTTCTTCTGTCTGTACGCGCCCGGGCTTCTCCTGCCGTACGCGCCCGGTGTCAGGCCGCGCTGCGGGAGCGGCGGTAGAGCACCGAACCCATACCGGCCAGCAGCAGCCCGGCACTCGCCGGGATGAGCAGATCGAGCCCGCCGGAACCGGTCTGCGCGAGCTGCTCCTGCGGAATGTTCCGGGTCTCGGGAGCGTTCGGCTCGGCCGGCGGGTCGACCGGCTTCTCCGGCGTGACCGGGGGCTTCTCCGGCTCCTCGGGCGGCGGGGGTGGCACCTCGGCGTCGTTGGAGCAGCTGTTACCGAAGGCGGGGTTGAGCAGTCCGCCGATGGTGACGCTGTTCCCGCAGAGATTCACGGGGATGTCGAGCGGTGCCTGGACCAAGTTGCCGGAGAGGATGCCGGGCGAGTCCTGGGCGGTCCCTTCCGCCGAGGCGCCGCCCGGGGCCCGATGACGGCCGTTGCCGGGCTCGGTGTGCCGGTCCGTGGCGGTGGTGTCGCCCGCCTGGGCGCCGTTTCCGGAGCCGTCGGGCGCGGTGCGGTCCTGGGAACCGGCGGACCGGTCGGACTGCGCGGACCGGTCGGATGCTGCCGCTCCGTTTCCACAGTCGTTCCCGCTCGTGGGGTTGAGCAGTCCGCCGACGCTGACGGAGTTCCCGCAGACGTTGACCGGGATGTCGATCGGGACCTGCACCGAGTTGCCGGACAGCACGCCCGGCGAGCCGGACGCCGTACCGGCCGCGCCGGAGTCGGCGTGGGCGTATCCACCACTGAGCGCGAGCACTCCGCCCGCCGCCGCCATGGTGATCAGGCCTTTACGAGTGACCTGTCGCATAGGTTCGTTTCCTGCCTTCTGCCTTCCGAAAAACCCCCGGACATGACCGTGCGGGAGCCGAATGCCGAACGGTCCCGGAGTGCATGGAGTGCACTCCGGGACCGATCGAGCTCAAACCCTTACAGGTTGACGTTCAACGTCACGCGTTGACGCAGGTGTTGCCGAAGGCGGGGTTCAGCAGACCGATCACGGAGACCGTGTTGCCGCACACGTTGATCGGCACGTGGACCGGAACCTGAACGACGTTGCCGGACAGCACGCCGGGGCTGCCGATGGCCGCACCCTGGGCACCCGCGTCGGCCGAGGCCATGCCCGCACCCGCGAGAACGAGGCCACCCGTAGCAGCCGCAACTGCGACGACCTTCTTGATCATTATTCCTCCTAGTTGGAAATGCGGTCCCAGCCGCGGACCGCAAACCTTGTAACGAGGAGGGTCTGAAGGAGCTACGTGTGAACGGCTCGTTTCACTCGTTCGGACATATCCGCACAGGCGGACGATTCAGCGGCGACTCGGCGGCGAACCGGGCACGGTCGGCCGCAGGGCGGTCAGGAGTGGTCGATGAACCGGTCGAGCACCCGTACACCGAACTGGAGGCCCTCGACCGGCACCCGCTCGTCGACGCCGTGGAACATCCCGGCGAAGTCCAGCTCCGGCGGCAGCTTCAGCGGGGCGAAGCCGAAGCCCCGGATGCCGAGGTCGTCGAAGGACTTGGCGTCGGTGCCCGCCGAGAGCATGTAGGGCACCGCCCGGGCGATCGGGTCCTCGGCGACCAGCGCGGTCTGCATGGCGTCCACCAGGGCCCCGTCGAAGGTGGTCTCCAGGGCCTTGTCCGCGTGCACGTCCTCGCGCTTCACGTTGGGGCCGAGGATCCGGTCCAGGTCGGCGAGGAACTCCTCCTCGTACCCCGGCAGGTAGCGGCCGTCGACATGGGCGGTCGCCTGGCCCGGGATGACGTTGACCTTGTAGCCCGCACCGAGCTGCGTGGGGTTGGCGGTGTTCTGGAGGGAGGCGCCGATGAGCTTGGCGATGCCGCCCAGCTTGGCGAGCGTCTCGTCCATGTTCTCCGGGTCCAGCTCGGTGCCCAGCGCGTCCGAGAGCTCGTCCAGGAAGTGCCGCAGCGTCTTGGTGACCCGCACCGGGAACTTGTGGCGCCCCAGCCGCCCGACCGCCTCGGACAGCTCGGTGATCGCGTTGTCCTTGTGGATCATCGAGCCGTGCCCGGCGCTGCCGTCCACGGTGAGCTTCATCCAGTGCATGCCCTTCTGGGCGGTCTCCACCAGGTACAGCCGCAGGTTCTCGTTGACGGTGAAGGAGAAGCCGCCGACCTCACTGATGGCCTCGGTGACGCCCTCGAAGAGCCCCGGGTGGTTGTCGACGAGGTAGCGGGCCCCGAACGTGCCGCCCGCCTCCTCGTCGGCGAGGAAGGCCAGCACGATGTCGCGCGGGGGCTTGCGGCCGGTGCGCATGCGCTCGCGTACGACCGCGAGGGTCATCGCGTCCATGTCCTTCATGTCGACGGCGCCCCGGCCCCAGACACAGCCGTCCGCGATCTCCCCGGAGAACGGGTCGTGCGTCCAGTCCGCCGCGTTGGCCGGGACGACGTCGGTGTGCCCGTGGATGAGGAGCGCCGGCCGGGAGGGGTCCTCGCCCTCGATCCTTGCGACGGTGGAGGCCCGCCCCTTGTGCGACTCGAAGATCTGCGGTTCCAGGCCGACCTCCGCGAGCTTCTCCGCGACGTACTCGGCCGCGAGCCGCTCACCGGGGCCCGAGTGGTCGCCGTAGTTGCTGGTGTCGATCCTGATCAGGTCACGACAGAGGTCGACGACCTCCCTCTCGGCGTCCCCACCGGTGACGGCCTTGCCCGTGCTGCTCTCGCTCACGCTGGTTCCTTCCACTGTCGCTGTGGTGCTCCTCCTCATCCTCCCGCGCCGTCGGCGTACGCCCAAGACCGCCCATCGCCCGTCGTACGGCGTTCCCAGCCACGGGGGCGTGATCGAGCACCCTCGAATGTTTGCTATGGTTTTCCACGTCGGAACGGGCCAGGGCCCGCGAGACAGACACCTTGTCCGGGTGGCGGAATGGCAGACGCGCTAGCTTGAGGTGCTAGTGCCCTTTATCGGGCGTGGGGGTTCAAGTCCCCCCTCGGACACCAGCTAAGACCCCACTTCACGTGGGGTTTTTTGCTTTACCGGGCTGTGGCGTGACCAACCACGTGACCAACAGCCGAGCGATTCCCCAGGTCAGACCAGGGATGACAGGCCGAGTCGGCCCGCTCCGGAGGCGGCGAGCTTCCGCGCTCCGTCCTTACGTGAGTGCCCGTACCGGGCCATGGTGTAGCCCGGCGAGTGGTGCCGGACGTTCGCGGAGGCCCGGCGCTTCTGCTCCTGGGCCCGGATCTGCCGGGCGGTGGGCGGGTGCGCCGTCGCCGCCGGGTCGGCGGGCACCGCCGCGCCGAGGGGGCCCGACCGGATGTTGTGCACGTGACGGACGGACTTGGGGGGGCTCCCACAAACCAAGCAAGCCCCGGCCCATCAGCCGGGGCTTGTTTCATGTTTTCGTTGCCTCGACTACCCCAGCGGGCAGGGCGGTTCCGGACTGGAACGGTTCGGGGAGCACGTCACCAGTGCGACCGAATGGAAGACAGTTCCGTTCAGGTAGTGCCCCAAGGACACGTCCCCGCCCCAGGTCAGCTGTTCCACAGCAGCCTTCACGAGAAGGACCAGCCGAGTCACTTCCCGATCCGCTTCCGATGCGAACCGGGGTGCGAACTCCGCAAGTTGGAGGCCGAGCCATTCCCCAGCTTCCTTCGGTTCCTCCCACGTCCCCCGCACCATGGAGGCCGGTTTCATCAGCCAGTGAGCTGTCTGAATCGGAGGAACGCCCGTTGCCGGGAAGTCGGCCACCGCATTTCGGTAGCGCTCCCTCAACGCCTCCTCGATTCCCACGGGCGGGGCGTGCTCCGGCGGCGGTCGCCGGATGCTCTCGTTGTCGAACGCCTTCTTCTCTCCGACCCATGCGTAACCGTGGTGGTGCACTGCCGCTCCGTTTCGGGCAATGGCGACGGCCCCGCCCGTCGGCGTGTGGGCGGGGCCGTCAGTCAGGTGGTGCTCAGGGATCAGGCGGAGAGGTCGAACCGCGTGGGGTCGATGCCCGCCGCGTCCAGCTCCGCCGTGGTGAACCGCAGCGGCTCAGCACTCGGCCGCTTGCTGTCACCCATGGCCCACGCGCCCGGGCCGATCTTGGCGAGCGTCACGCACGCCTCACCGTCCGGGTGCGTGCTGCCGCCGCACGCCTTCGAGAACTCGGCTCCCTCGATGGAAAGCCCGTACAGGTCGGTCATCGTCGTGCCCTTCCTGATCTGCTTGACGGCCCCACACAGGGCCGTCCCCCGCCCCTAACGGACGGAAGCCTTTGTGACCCTCATGGCTTCGGCTATCTGCTCGACCACGTCGGCGGGGAGCATCCCCAGGTGCACGTACGCGTGGCCGTTGTGGGTGACGGTGGGCCGTATGCCGCTCCACGCGCTCTCGGGGATACCGAGGGCTGCCAGGGCCGCCCGGATTGATTCGGCGGCGTCAGTGGCTCGCGTCCGGCCGTCTCTCCAGGTCTGCATGTCCATCAGTGCCCGGTCCCGTGCATCCGCAGCAAGATGTTGCAGTCAGTAACGGTCGAACCGTCCCGTTCCATCTCAGCGGCCTTCCGGAGCTGCCCCAACCGCGCGCACTCGGGGCAACCCGGTACGGGTCGGGGCGAGGGGCGTTCCTTTCGCATAGGCAGCGCCACCGTTGGTTCGTGCCACCGATTCGGTTCCGTCTTCATCACGCCGCGCCCTCCCGATCGCTTCCGAAGTCGATGGAAGGACCCTAGGAAGTGAGCAGTCGTGGGCTCCACGAACTTGCATGGGCTTGCACGGCAATTTGCTTGGCTGGTAGCACTATTGACGCTGTCTCTGCTGCTCAGCCAAGCTCATGCAAGCCCGAGCAAGCACCTGGACCAGGGAGCCAGCCATGGCCGTAGAGTTTGTCGGTATCGACCCCGACACCGACCGGGACCACTGCCCCACCGTGTGGGCGGACGCGGAAGCTCAGGAGATCTTGTTGCAGGGATGGAAGCCGAGCCCCGAGACCCAGGCGGAGTGCGAGGAGAGCAGCCCCGCGAACGGCCCGGTACCCGACAGCGAAGCCATCGTCAGGATTCCGGCCCGAATGATCCCGATGATCAGGGAGGCATGTGATGCCGTCGAGCGCGCCCAGCTTCGCTGAGCTGCTTGGCCAGTGTGAGCGGTCCGCCGTCCACCTGGAGCTGCGAGACTCCTACGCCCCGACGGACCGGTTCGAGGCATGGAAGCGGGGCGAGCGGATCAATTGGGAGGACCGCGAATCCTGGTGGCACCCCTATGACCAGTTGATCACGGACACCGTGGCCCGGGGCGTGGCGATCCGCCGGGCCCGGGTGATCTCCGAGCCCGTATCGGAGTACATCCGCTGGGAGCACTACGTCACTCACGCCAACGTCACTGCGGGCGAGGAGGTCCGGTGGCTGCCGCGACGACAGACCACGAGCATCCCCCTTCCGGGGAATGACTTCTGGCTGTTCGATGGTGCGCTTCTCCGAGTGCACCACTTCTCGGGTGACGGCGTGGTGGTGGAAGACGAGATCACTGCGGACCCGGAAACCGTGAAGCTGTGCTCCCACGCCTTCGAAGCGGTCTGGGAGCGAGCGATCCCGCACCACCTGTACGAGATCTGACGAAGGCCAGCTCCATGCCCCCACACCCCTCTTCAAGCGTCCAGAAGGCCCGCGAAGACCTCGCCGGCCGTCTGCGCGAAATCCGGAAGGATGCGGGGATCAGCGGGCGGGAGCTGGCTGTCAGGTGCGGCTGGTCCGAGTCAAAGTCGTCCCGGATTGAGAACGCGAAGACCCCTCCCTCGGACGCGGACATCAGGGCGTGGTGCCGGGCCTGCTCCGCCGACGATCAGACCCCTGACTTGATCGCGGCAAACAGGCAGTCCGCCAATGCTCATGTGCAGTGGAGAGGGCTCCAGCGGAGCGGTCTCCGTCGCCTGCAAGAGTCCACCGGGGATCTGTACCAACAAACCAAAACGTTTCGGATCTACGTTTCCGACGTGATCCCCGGATTCCTCCAGACGCCCGGATACGCCGCTGCCCTTCTGTCGTCCATCGCGGACTTCCGGGGAACCCCCAACGACGTGAGTGATGCTGTGGCGGCCCGCATAAGGCGTAACGCGGTGCTGAGCAACGGCGTACACCGGTTCTCGTTCGTCCTGGAGGAGTCGGTGTTGCGGTACCGGCTGTGCGGCGCCGAAACCATGGCGGCACAGCTTGGCCACCTGCTCGGGGTTATGGATCTCCAGAACGTCGCCGTGGGTATCGTCCCGTTCTCAGCACAACGGACCGTGTGGCCCATGCCCACCTTCACGATCTTCGATGACACCAGGGTGCACGCGGACAGTCTGGACGCTGCTTCCACCCTCACGCAGCCCAGCCAGGTCGAGCTGTACGCCAGAGCCTTCGAACGGCTCTCACAGGAAGCTGTGCGGGGAGCAGCTGCACGGTCTCTCATAGCGGGTGCGTTGGCGTCCCTGGACTGAGTCCGGCGGCCAGCAGGAGGCTCTACCGCTCGGAGCTGGACCGGTTGGCCACGTGACCGACGTATGACCAACAGCGGTCCGAAACAGCAGGAAACAGGGGGGAAGCATGACCAACCAAGACTGTCAACTCTGTGCCCTATCGCTGGTATCCTCGCAGGTCACAGGACTAGTGGGCTGGTGCCCGAGTGGAGAGTTCACGTCCCCCTCGGACACCAGCAGGAGCCCCACTTCGGTGGGGCTCTTTTGCGTCACCGGGCGACTACGGAGAGGGGCCGCTGATGAGGGGCCGCAGGAAGGCGCCCGCCTCGCCGCTCCCGCAGCGGGACGGGATCGACCCGGTGCGCGTGCGGTTGCCGGAGGATCCCGAGGGGCGCTGGGGAAGCGTCCGGGAGCATCTTCTTGCGCGGTTCGGCGGGGCGATCGGGGCCGAGCGCGTCGCGGCGATGCTCCGTGAGGGGCGGTTCGTGGGGGCCGAGGGGGCGGCCGTACGGGGCGATGAGCCGTACACCGCCGGGCGGTACCTCTGGTTCCACCGGGACTTCGCGGACGAGGAGCCGGTGCCCTTCCCGGTCGGGGTCGTGTACCGGGACGCGCATCTGGTGGTCGCCGACAAGCCGCACTTCCTGGCCACCACGCCCCGGGGGCGGCACATCACGGAGACCGCGGTGGCCCGGCTTCGGCGGGAGCTGGGGCTGCCCGCCCTTCAGCCCGCGCACCGGCTGGACCGGCTGACGGCGGGGCTCGTGCTCCTCGTGGTGCGGCCCGAGGAGCGGGGCGCGTACCAGACGCTGTTCCGGGACCGGCTGGTGCGGAAGGAGTACGAGGCGGTGGCCCCCTACGACCCGGAGCTGGTCCTCCCACGGACCGTACGGAGCCGGATCGTGAAGGAGCACGGGGTGCTCGCCGCCCGGGTGGAGCCGGGCGAGGCGAACAGTGAGAGCCGGGTGGAGCTGGTGGAGCACCGGGGGCCGCTCGGGCGCTACCGGCTGCTGCCCGCGACCGGGCGGACCCATCAGCTGCGGGTCCATATGAACGCGCTGGGGGTGCCGATCGTCCACGATCCGCTGTATCCGGTGGTGGCAGCGGAGACGCTCCCTGAGGACTTCTCCCGGCCTCTCCAGCTGCTGGCGCGGGTACTGGAGTTCACCGATCCGGTCAGCGGGGAGCCGCGCCGCTTCGAGAGCAGGCTGCGGCTCTCCGCCTGGCCGGAGAGGTGAGGGGGGCGCGGCTCAGTGGCCGCGCTTGATCCAGTCGTCGAGCTGCGGGGCCTCGGCGCCGATGGTGGTGGGGTCGCCGTGGCCCGTGCGGACGGCCGTGTCGCCCGGGAGCGTGAGCAGCCGGTCCCGGATCGAGTCGATGATCGTCGGGAAGTCCGAGAAGGACCGGCCGGTGGCGCCTGGGCCGCCCTGGAAGAGCGTGTCGCCCGTGAAGACCGTACCGAGGCCGGGGGCGTAGAGGCAGACCGCGCCGGGGGCGTGGCCCGGGGTGTGCAGGACCGTGAGGGTGGTGCCTGCCACGGTCAGTTCCTGGCCGTCGGTCAGGGTGCCGTCGGGGGCGCGGTCCGGGTGGGTCCGCTGCCAGAGCGGAAGGTCGTCCGGGTGGAGCAGGATCGGGGCGCCGGTGGCCTCGGCGAGGGCGGGGGCGGCGTCGATGTGGTCGTTGTGCGCGTGGGTGCAGACGATGGCGCGCAGCGTACGGCCGCCGAGTGCGGCCTCGATGGCGGCGGCGTCGTGGGCGGCGTCGATGACGATCGCCTCGGTGTCGTCGCCGACGATCCAGACGTTGTTGTCGACGTCCCACTCGCCGCCGTCGAGGGCGAAGGTGCCGGAGGTGACCAGGTGGTCGATGCGGGCGGCCATCAGAGGACCACCACCGAGCGCAGGACGTCGCCGTCGTGCATCCGGGCGAAGGCCTGCTCGACGTCGCCCAGGCCGATGGTCTCGGTGACGAAGGCGGCGAGGTCGAGGCGGCCCTGCTGGTGGAGGTCGATGAGCATCGGGAAGTCGCGGGAGGGCAGGCAGTCGCCGTACCAGGACGACTTGAGCGAGCCGCCGCGGCCGAAGACGTCCAGGAGCGGCAGTTCGAGCTTCATGTCCGGGGTGGGGACCCCGACGAGGACGACCGTTCCGGCGAGGTCGCGGGCGTAGAAGGCCTGTTCGTACGTCTCGGGGCGGCCGACGGCCTCGATGACGACGTCGGCGCCGTTTCCGCCGGTGAGGGCGCGGATGGCCTCGACGGGGTCGGTGGAGCGGGAGTTGACGGTGTGGGTGGCGCCCATCCTCTTCGCCGTCTCCAGCTTGCGGTCGTCGATGTCGACCGCGATGATCTTCGCCGCGCCGGCCAGCCGGGACCCCGCGATCGCCGCGTCGCCGACGCCGCCGCAGCCGATGACGGCGACCGAGTCGCCGCGGCCGACCTGGCCGGTGTTGATGGCGGCGCCGATGCCCGCCATGACGCCGCAGCCGAGGAGCCCCGCGACCTCGGGGGCGACCTCGGGGTCGACCTTGGTGCACTGGCCGGAGGCGACGAGGGTCTTCTCGGCGAAGGCCCCGATGCCGAGGGCGGGCGACAGCTCCGTGCCGTCGAGCAGCGTCATCCTCTGCTTGGCGTTGTGGGTGTCGAAGCAGTACCAGGGGCGGCCGCGCAGACAGGCGCGGCACTGGCCGCACACCGCACGCCAGTTGAGGATGACGAAGTCGCCGGGGGCGACGTCGCTGACGCCTTCGCCGACCGACTCCACGACGCCCGCCGCTTCGTGGCCGAGGAGGAAGGGGAACTCGTCGTTGATGCCGCCCTGTTTGTAGTGGAGGTCGGTGTGGCAGACGCCGCACGCCTGGATCTTCACGACGGCCTCACCGGGGCCGGGGTCCGGGACCACGATCGTCTCGACCCGCACCGGCTCGTTCCTCCCCGGTGCGATGACTGCCTGGACCTGCTGTGCCATAACCCTGCTCTCCCTGCTCCCGAGCTTCGCGAAGATCGAACGCGGACCACCGTACGCCTCGGGGGCGGGTCCTGTGCCACGTCGCACGGAAGGCTCCGGGGGCTGCCGGACAGCGCCTACGGGGCGAGCACGTCCAGCTCGTGCAGGGCGCCGACCGCGATCTCCTTGGTGATCCGTTCGGCGGCCTCCGGGTCGCCCTCGCGGACCGCCTCGGCGAGCCGGACATGCAGGGTGACGGCGGCCGGGTCGGGATCCTCGAACATGACCTGGTGGTGGGTGCGGCCCGCGAGCACCTCGGCGACGACGTCCCCGAGCCGGGCGAACATCTCGTTGCCGGAGGCGTTGAGGACGATCCGGTGGAAGGCGATGTCGTGTTCGAGGTAGCCCTCCAGTTGCCGGCCGCGCGAGGTGGCGACCATGCCGAGGGCTCGCTCGGTGAGCTCGGCGCACTGTTCGGCGGTGGCGTGACGGGCGGCGAGGGAGGCGGCGACCGGTTCGATCGCGGAGCGCAGCACGGTGAGGGAGCGCAGCTGACGGGGGCGGTCGGAGCCGGCCAGGCGCCAGCGGATGACCTGGGGGTCGTAGACGTTCCAGGCCTCGGTGGGGCGGACGGTCACCCCGACCCGGCGGCGGGACTCGACCAGGCGCATGGATTCCAGGACCCGGACCACTTCGCGGACGACCGTACGGGAGACGTCGAAGCGCTGGGCGAGCTCGTCGGTGCGCAGCACGCTGCCGGGCGGGCACTGGCCGGAGGAGATCTCCAGACCCAGGGTGTCCAGCACATGTGTATGCAGCCCCTGGCTCTGTGTGGTCATGGGTCAAGCCTACGGGGCGACCCCCGGGAACAAAAAGTACGACGTATGCGTCACAGGCACTTGAATAAGTCGTACCTAATGGGTTTCAGTAGCGCGACGGACCGATGTCGAAGAAGACAGCGAGGCACCCATGAGCACCCCCCACGTCGTCGTGGTGATGGGCGTAGCAGGAACCGGCAAGACCACGATCGGTCCCCTGCTCGCCGCCGAACTCGGCGTTCCGTACGCCGAGGGCGACGACTTCCACCCCCCGGCGAACATCGCCAAGATGTCGGCCGGCATCCCCCTGGACGACGACGACCGCCGGCCGTGGCTGGACGCCATCGGCGAGTGGGCGCACGGGCGGGCGGGGCTCGGCGGAGTCGTCTCCAGCTCGGCGCTCAAGCGGATCTACCGCGACCGGCTGCGGGACGGGGCCCCGCACGTCGTCTTCCTGCATCTGACCGGTGACCGGGCGCTGATCGAGGAACGGATGGCGGACCGCAAGGGCCACTTCATGCCCACCGCTCTGCTCGACTCCCAGTTCGCGACGTTGCAGCCGCTCCGGGCCGACGAGGCCGGGGTGAGCGTCGACGTGTCCGGCACTCCTGAGGAAATCACCCAGCGAGCCGTCGCCGCGCTGCGCCGGCTCGAAGACTAAGGACCACCACCGTGACCAGTCTCAGCGTCGAGATGCTGGCAGCGGACGCCGCCGAACCGATCACCTCGGCAGGCAACGCGCAGTTGGGCATCGCCGTACTGGCGGGCATCGCCGTCATCGTTCTCCTGATCACCAAGCTGAAGATGCACGCGTTCCTGGCGCTGACCATCGGTTCGCTGGCGCTCGGCTCCTTCGCCGGGGCGGCGCCGGCCGACACGATCGCCAGTTTCACCGCGGGCCTCGGCTCCACCGTCGCGAGCGTGGGCGTCCTCATCGCGCTCGGCGCCATCCTGGGCAAGCTGCTCGCCGACTCCGGCGGGGCGGACCAGATCGTCGACACCATCCTGGCGAGGGCGAGCCGGGGGGCCATGCCGTGGGCGATGGTCCTCATCGCCTCGATCATCGGCCTGCCGCTCTTCTTCGAGGTCGGGATCGTGCTGATGATCCCGGTGGTGCTGCTCGTCGCCAAGCGCGGCAGCTTCTCCCTGATGCGGATCGGCATTCCGGCGCTGGCCGGGCTCTCCGTGATGCACGGACTCATCCCGCCGCACCCCGGCCCACTGGTCGCCATCGACGCCCTGGACGCCAACCTCGGCGTGACACTGGCGCTCGGTGTGCTGGTCGCCGTCCCGACAGTGATCATCGCCGGGCCGGTCTTCTCCCGCTACGCCGCGCGCTGGGTGGACATCGAGCCGCCGGAGAAGATGATTCCGCAGCGCCCGTCCGAGGAGCTGGACCGGCGCCCGAGCTTCGGCGCCACCCTGGTGACGATCCTGCTGCCGGTCGTGCTGATGCTGCTCAAGGCGCTCGTCGAGATCGTGGTGGACGACCCCGGGAACAGCGTCCAGCGGATCACCGATGTGATCGGTTCGCCGCTGATCGCGCTGCTCGCCGCCGTACTCCTCGGCATGGTCACCCTCGGCCGGGCCGCCGGGTTCACCAGGGGCCGGCTCGCCGGGACGGTGGAGAAGTCGCTCGCCCCGATCGCCGGGATCCTGCTGATCGTCGGCGCGGGCGGTGGCTTCAAGCAGACGCTGATCGACGCCGGGGTGGGGCAGATGATCCTGGACTTCTCCGAGAACTGGTCGGTCCCCGCCCTGCTGCTCGGCTGGCTGATCGCCGTCGCGATCCGCCTCGCCACCGGTTCGGCCACGGTCGCCACCATCTCCGCCGCCGGTCTGGTCGCCCCGCTCGCGGCCGACATGTCGACCTCGCACGCGGCCCTGCTGGTGCTGGCGATCGGTGCCGGTTCGCTCTTCTTCAGCCATGTGAACGACGCCGGGTTCTGGCTGGTGAAGGAGTACTTCGGGATGGACGTCGGCCAGACCGTGAAGACCTGGTCGGTGATGGAGACGATCATCTCCGTCGTGGCGATCGCCTTCATCCTGCCGCTGTCGCTGTTGCTGTAGCGGTCCCGTAGAGCCCCGTACGCCGTGTGCCCGCCCCCGATCCCCTCCGCGGCGGGCACACGGCGTACGTACGGGGTGTTCAGCGGTCGGCGGACTCGCTCTCGGCCGCCTTCTCCAGCCGGAACGCCTCGTTGCCGAGGCCGATACGGGCGTGCACCTCGGGCTTGACCGAACGCAGGACCGTTCCGTACACGAGACCGCCCACGAGCGCGAGGGCGATCACCCCGGGCAGCAGCCAGCTGAGGGCGGAACCGGGGCCGGTGCCGACCAGCACGTCGAAGTCGCGGACGGTGAAGACGGCGATCGACAGGAGCGCGAGTCCGGCGAGGCCGGAGGCGACCAGGCGCGGGGCCTGGGCCCGGCCCGCGCCGCGCTTGACGAAGAAGGCGATGACGGCGAAGGAGGCCGCTGCCATCAGCAGGATCACGCCGAGCGCCCCGACGTTGCCCATCCAGGTGAAGAGCCGCAGGACGGGGACGGCGGGGTCACCGACCGGGTTGTCGTCGGTGAGGGCGAAGGCCAGCACGATCACCACGGAGACGCCGGACTGGAGCAGCGAGCCGGTGCCGGGGGCGCCGCTCGCCCGGTTGGTACGGCCGAAGCGGGCGGGCAGCAGACCCTCGCGGCCCATCGCGAACGCGTAGCGGGCGACGACGTTGTGGAAGCTGAGGAGCGCCGCGAACATCCCGGTGACGAAGAGGATGTGCAGGACGTCGGTGAAGGTGGAGCCGAGCCGCTCCTCGGTGAGGCCGAACAGCAGGCCGGGGCCCTCCTTGAGGGAGGAGCCGGCGATGGAGCCCGGTCCGGCGGCAACGGTCAGCGCCCAGGAGCTGATCGCCAGGAACAGCGCGGCGTAGCCCACGGCGAGGAACATCACCCGGGACACGACGACCTGCGGGCGGCTGGTCTCCTCCGCGTACACCGGGGCCTGCTCGAAGCCGACGAACGCGGCGATGCAGAAGCACAGGGCGGTGCCGAGGCCCACGCCGGTCAGGGTCTCGGGGTTGAAGGCGTGCAGCGACAGGCCCTCGGGGCCCGGCTTGCTCACGGCGGCGATGTCGAAGATCACGACGAGCGCGCACTCGATGACCAGCAGCACACCGAGCACCTTGGCATTGAGGTCGATCTTCAGCCAGCCGAGGACGCCGACGACGGCCGCCGAGACCAGGGCCGGTATCCACCACGCCACCTCGATGTCGAGGTACGTGGCGAAGATGACGGAGACCTCGAAGCCGAGAATGCCGTAGATGCCGACCTGCATCGCGCTGTACGCCACCAGCGCCACGAGCGAGGCGCCGGCGCCGGCGGTCGGGCCGAGGCCGCGGGCGATGTAGGCGTAGAAGGCGCCCGCGTTGTGGACGTGCCGGCTCATCTCGGCGTAACCGAAGCCGAACAGCATCAGGACGATGCCGAGGATGATGTAGAGGAGGGGCTGGCCGACGATGCCCATCACACCGAAGACCGTGGGCATCACCCCGGCGACGACCATCAGGGGGGCGCTGGCGGCGACCACCGAGAGGAGCAGGCCGGAGGTGCCGAGCCGGTTCGCGCGCAGGGCGCGTTCCTCGCCCTTGTAGGTGTTGATCCCGCCGGTATCGGCCGTCACCTTCGTGGTGCCGGTCTCGCTGGAAAACGAACTGCCCGTCGACATGGCGGGGGTGGTCCCTTCTTCGGTGGTGGCGATGGGTGCGACGTGCGTCAGGGGGTGCCGAGTGCGTACGCCCGCGCGGCGGCGAACGCGTCGTGGGGCTCGCGGCCGGAGTACGACCAGGGGGCGGCGGTGGCATGCGGGCCGATGCGGTGGAAGAGTGCGGCGGCCTCGGCGGTCCGGCCCTCGCAGACCTTGGCGTGGGCCAGGAAGTTGAGGTCGACGCGGTGGCGCGGGTGGTCCTCGCGCTCCCACTCCAGCCACCAGTCGAAGGCGGCCTTCATCACCTGGCGGGCCCGGCGCCCCGACCAGTGGCCGGACGCCACCGGGTCGTCGGGCTCGATGCCCGCGGCGGCCAGGACCCGGTAGCGCTCGGCATGGGCGATGACCGGGAGAACGGCCAGCGGGGAGTCGGCGGGGGCCTGTTCGGCGGCCCAGGCGGCGAAGTCGTACACCTCGTGGAGCGGGTCCTGACCGCTCTCGGGGCTGCTTTCGGCCAGCAGACCGGTCATCAGGTGGTGGGCGTGGTGGTGGTCGGGGTGCCGGGAGCGCACTTCCTCGAAGAGCCTGCCGCACTCGTCACCGCCGCCCTCGCGCCCCCGGTCCAGCAGGAGCAGCGCCAGCCAGGGGGTGGGGTCCTCGGGGGTGATCCGGGCCGCGGCCAGACAGGCTTCCCGGGCGCGGACGGCGTCGGCGGGCCTGGCCTTGGGCCGCAGGGCCCGGGCGACGGCGGCGCAGCCCAGCAGCGTGGCGGCGTCTGCGCTCTCGGGTTCGACGAGCAGCCAGTCACCGGCCCAGTCGACGGCGGACGGGGTCCAGGCGAGGGCGAGGCAACGATGTCCGCGGCGGTCCCAGTCCGGCCCGGTGGCCACGAGAAGGGCGCGTGCCTCGGACCACCTGCCCTGGGTGAACCGGTCTCGGACGGCGATGAGTTCGCTGTCGTCGAGGGCGGGGTCGAAGGCACGGTCCGGGCGGCTGCCCCGACGGCGGGAGCGGCCCAGGGGCGGCGGAGGCGGGGACATGCCGCAGACTTCCTTCGACGCGGTGTGCGAGCGGATGATCGCGCACAGCCAAGCGGTAGGCAAGGCCCCGCGTCAAGGGGAGCCTTGCGTCAACTCGGCTCGCTTTCCTGATAGTTGGCTGGAAGTCATCCCGCTGGGCGAGGCGTTCGCACGACGTGCGGGCTGGGCGGGCGGGCACGGAGTGGCGCCTGACACACTGGGGGAATGGAACCTCGCGAACCTCTCAGCCCCTACCTTCTCGCCTTTCCCGGGCCGCTGCGCGACCAGCTGGTGGCAGCGGTCCTGTCCGGCGAGAAGGTGTCCACCTCCGGACTGCTGGCCGAGTACGAACGGGAGCAGGAAGAGCTTCCCCCCGTGGGCGAACGGTCCGCGCTGATCGACTCGCAAGGGCGGGAGGTGGCGGTGCTGGAGATGACCGGCGTACGGGTGCTGCCGCTCGGGGAGGTGGATCTGCAGCATGCGCTGGACGAGGGCGAGGGGTACACGTCGGTGGCCGAGTGGCGGGCGGCGCACGAGGCGTTCTGGCACAGCGCGGAGATGCGGGAGGCGCTGGGCGATCCGTCGTTCACGGTGAACGACGAGACGCTGATCGTGGCGGAGCGGTTTCGCGTGGTCGAGCGGCTGGGGTGAGTACCGGGGCTCTGCCCCGGCCCCCGCTCCCCCATGGCCGGAGAGGCTTGATTCTGCCGCCCGTACCGCGGCCTGCGGGAGGGGTTCAGAAGGCGACCGCTTCCGCCGCGGCCCGGCCCGCCGCCCTGCCCGAGAAGATGCAGCCGCCCAGGAACGTGCCCTCCAGGGAGCGGTAGCCGTGGACACCGCCACCGCCGAAGCCAGCCGCCTCGCCCGCCGCGTACAGGCCGGGCAGCGGGGTGCCGTCGGGGGTCAGGACGCGGGAGGACAGGTCCGTCTCCAGACCGCCCAGGGACTTGCGGGTCAGGATGCTCAGGCGTACGGCGATCAGCGGGCCCGCCGCCGGGTCCAGGATGCGGTGGGGTTTCGCGGTGCGGATGAGACGGTCGCCGAGGTAGGCGCGGGCCCCGTGGATCGCGGTGACCTGGAGGTCCTTGGTGAACGGGTTGGCGATCTCACGGTCGCGGGCGGTGATCTCGCGGCGGAGCTCCTCGGCGTCGATCAGGCCGTCACCGGTCACCGCGTTCATGCCCCGGACCAGGGCCGGGAGGTCCTTCTCGACGACGAAGTCCACGCCGTTGTCCATGAACGCCTTCACCGGTGCGGGCACGTCCGCGCGGGCCCGGCCGATCACGTCGCGGACCGACTTGCCGGTCAGGTCCGGGTTCTGCTCGGAGCCGGAGAGCGCGAACTCCTTGCCGATGATGCGCTGGTTGAGGACGAACCAGGTGTAGCCGTGGCCCGAGCCCATGATGTGTTCGAGCGTGCCGAGCGTGTCGAAGCCGGGGAAGAGCGGGACCGGCAGCCGCTTGCCGCGTGCGTCCAGCCAGAGGGACGAGGGGCCGGGCAGGATTCGGATGCCGTGCCTGGCCCAGATCGGGTGCCAGTTCTCGATGCCCTCGGTGTAGTGCCACATCCGGTCGCTGTTGATGTGGTGGGCGCCCGCCTTCTCGGCGATCCCGAGCATCAGCCCGTCGACATGGGCGGGGACCCCGGAGAGCATCTTCTCCGGCGGGGTGCCGAGGCGCTTCGGCCACTGGGCGCGGACCAGGTCGTGGTTGCCGCCGATGCCGCCGGAGGTGACGATCACCGCTTGGGCCTTCAGCTCGAAGGAGCCGGTGGCCTCCCGGCTGCTCGCGGTGCCGCGCTCGGCCCCGCTGGGCTCCAGGACCTCCCCGGTGACCGTGTCGAGCGCCCCGGCCGTGCGGGCGAGGCCGGTGACCCGGTGGCGGAACCTCAGCCGGACGAGCCCCTTGGCGACGCCCTCGCGCACCCGCCGTTCGAAGGGGGCGACGACGCCGGGGCCGGTGCCCCAGGTGATGTGGAAACGGGGTACGGAGTTGCCGTGCCCGGTGGCGTCGTAGCCGCCGCGCTCCGCCCAGCCGACGACCGGGAAGATCCGCAGCCCCTGCTGGTGCAGCCAGGACCGCTTCTCCCCGGCGGCGAAGTCCACGTACGCCTCGGCCCACCTGCGCGGCCAGCGGTCCTCCTCCTCCCGGTCGAAGCCCGCCGTGCCGTACCAGTCCTGGAGGGCCAGCTCCCGGCTGTCCTTGATGCGCAGCCGGCGCTGCTCGGGCGAGTCGACGAGGAAGAGACCGCCGAAGGACCAGTGCGCCTGACCGCCGATGGACTGCTCGGGCTCCTGGTCGAGGAGGATCACCGAGCGTCCGGCGTCGACCAGTTCGGCCGTGGCCACGAGCCCCGCGAGTCCTGCCCCGATCACGATCACATCAGCGTCGTACGCCATGGGTTCCATCCTGTTCGGGGAGGCTCAGGGGCGGCGAAACGTTCAAGTTACCCGTGCGTCAGATCTTCGGTACCCGCCGGTGCCACGTCAACCACCAGGGTGCGGTTGGATGGGTGCATGAGGCCTTCCGACGAGATCCTGGACATCGTCGACGAGAACGACGAGGTCATCGGGCAGGCCCCGCGCGGTGAGGCGACCGCGCGGGGGCTGCGCCATCGCTGCGTGTTCATCGAGGCGCGTGACGCCGGGGGGCGGGTCTTCGTGCACCGCCGCACGCCCACGAAGCTGGTCTTCCCCTCCCGCTACGACATGTTCGTCGGCGGGGTCGTGGGAGCGGGCGAGTCGTACGACGAGGCGGCGCTTCGGGAGGCCGAGGAGGAGTTGGGGGTGTCGGGGCTGCCGAAGCCCGAGCCGCTGTTCCGGTTCCTGTACGCCGGTGCCGAGCACACCTGGTGGTCCGCCGTCTACCAGGTGCGCTGCGAGCTTCCGGTGGTGCCGCAGGCCGAGGAGGTCGCCTGGCACGCGTTCCTCGACGACGGCGAGCTGGAGCGGCGGCTCGGTGAGTGGGCCTGGGTGCCCGACGGCCTTGAGGCGTACCGCCGGCTGCGGGAGTTCCGGTCCGTCTGAACGTGGACGAGATCCCCTAAGGTGCCCGTGTGAACAAGATCGCGCAGAGCGTACGGCTGTGGTTCGCGCCGCAGCGCGTCCGGGAGGAGGGAAACACCCCCGACTACCGGTTCTCGCTGGCCAACGAGCGGACGTTCCTCGCCTGGATCCGGACGGCTCTGGCCCTGATCGGCGGAGGTTTCGCCGTCGACCAGTTCCTGCCGGAGCTGGCGTGGGGCGTCCGGGCGGGCCTCGCGCTCGGGCTGCTGGCCGCCGGGGTGATGTGCGCGCTGCGCGCGGTCAACCACTGGGCGCGGTGCGAACGGGCGATGCGCCGGGGCGAGGATCTGCCGGTGTCCCGCTTTCCGACGCTGCTGTCACTCGCGGTCGCCGTCGTCGCCGTGGCGATGGTGGTGGTGGTCCTCTTCGGCTGGGAGGGCCGGTGACGGCGGCAGGCGACCGGGACCCGGGGCTCCAGCCCGAGCGGACCCGGCTGGCCTGGCGGCGTACCACGCTGTCCGCCACCGTGGTCGCGCTGCTCGCCGTGCGGCAGGCCTCGCACAGCGGTGCGACCCCGGCCGCGCTGGTCGCGGTGGCGCTCAGCGCGCTGGCCTGGCTGGGGTTGCTGGTGGTGGCGCACCGCAGGGTGGTGCACATGGGCGTGGCGCGTCCGGAGCCGCTCGCGTCCAGCGGGGCGCTGCTGACGGCGCTGTGCACGGTGGCGCTGGCGGGGTTCGCGGCGGCGATGCTGTTCTGAGGCTCCTGGGCCCGGGGAAGCCTCAGGCCTCCCAGTCCACCGTCACCACGATCTTCCCCCGGGTCCGCCCCTCCTCGTTGAGCCGGTACGCCTCGGCGGCCTGCTCCAGCGGGAACACCCGGTCCACGTGGACGGTGACGATGCCCTGTTCGGCCAGCTCCGCGACCTGGGCCAGATCGTTCGCGTCGGGGCGGACGAAGGCGTAGCGGCCACCGTAGGAGAAGACCTCGCTGTCCGCGACGGAGGCGAGCCGCCCGCCGGGGGCGAGGGTGTCGGCGGAGGCGCGCAGCGCGTCGCCGCCCACCGTGTCGAAGGCGGCGTCGAAGCCCTCGGGGACCAGCTCCCGCAGCCGGTCGACGAGCCCCTCGCCGTACTCCACCGGCTCCGCGCCGAGGCTGCGCAGATGGTCGTGGTTGCGGGGGCTCGCGGTGCCGATGACCCGGCAGCCGGTGTGCCGGGCGATCTGGACGGCGAGCGATCCGACGCCGCCCGCCGCCGCGTGGACCAGAACGGTGTCGCCGTCGCGGACCTTCAGGGTGCGGTGCAGCACCTGGTACGCGGTCAGCCCGGCCAGCGGCAGGCCCGCGGCCTCCTCGAAGCTCAGGCTCAGCGGCTTGCGGGCGAGGGTGCGCACGGGGGCGGCGACGTACTCGGCGAACGTGCCGCGCGAGAGGAAGTCCTCGCGTACGTAGCCGATGACCTCGTCGCCCACCGCGAACTCGTCGACGGCGACGCCGGGTTGCACGACGACCCCGGAGACGTCCCAGCCGGGGATCACCGGGAAGACGGCTTCGAGGGCGCCTTGGAGGTAGCCCTCGCGGGCCTTCCAGTCGACCGGGTTGACGGCGGCGGCCCGCACCTTCACCAGGACCGAGTCGGGGCCGACCTTGGGGTCGGGCCGCTCGCCGTACTCCAGGACGTCGGCCGAGCCGTACGCGTTGTAGCTGATCGCCTTCATCCCTCGACCTTCCGCGCAGGTCAGCGATGGCGCAACTCAGGGCCGCGCCCCCACGGGGAGCGGCGGAAGCGAACCCTCCCCGATAACCGGCGCCGCAGGCACTGGACGACATACCGACTGGTCGGCATCATGGTGGGCGTTCGTTCTGTCGCCCCGGAGGTGCGCCCCATGAGTCCCGTCCCCCCACCAGGCATCGACCCCGAGCAGCTGCGCGGACACCTCGACCGCGAGCGCCCCGGGCTGGTGAGCGGGCCCCTCGAAGCGCGGCTGATCGAGGGCGGCCGCTCGAACCTCACGTACGTCGTCGGCGACGGGACGGGCCGGTGGGTGGTGCGCAGGCCTCCGCTCGGGCACGTCCTGGCCACCGCGCACGACATGAAGCGCGAGCACCGGGTGATCAGCGCCCTGCACCCCACCGCCGTCCCGGTGCCGGAGCCGGTGCTGCTCTGCGAGGACGAGACGGTGCTCGGTGCGCCGTTCTACGTCATGGAGTACGTGGAAGGCACCCCGTACCGCACCGCCGAGCAGCTCGCCCCGCTGGGCCCCGAGCGCACCCGGGCCGCGGTCCTCGGGCTCGTCGACACCCTGGTCGATCTGCACGCGGTGGAGCCGGGGGCCGTGGGGCTCGGTGACTTCGGGCGGCCGGACGGCTTCCTGGACCGGCAGCTGCGGCGCTGGGGCAAGCAGCTGGACGCCTCCCGCAACCGTGATCTGGCGGGCATCGACGAGCTGCACGCCTCCCTCGGCCGCGCGCTGCCCTCCTCCCCCGCCCCCGCCGTCGTCCACGGCGACTACCGGCTGGACAACGTGCTGCTGGGCTCCGACGACCGGATCAAGGCCGTTCTTGACTGGGAGATGTCCACGCTGGGCGATCCGCTGACCGACCTCGGGCTGCTCGTGATGTACAGCTCCGATCTCGGTCTGGCCGGCTCCCCGGTCTCCACCACCAGCGGCGCGGCCGGGCACCCGGCCCCCGCCGAGCTGATCGAGCGCTACGCAGCCCGATCGGGCCGGGACACCTCCGCCATCGCCTGGTACACGGCGTTCGCGTGGTTCAAGCTCGCCGTGATCCTGGAGGGCATCCACTACCGCTACACCCTCGGCCAGACCGTCGGCGCGGGCTTCGACCGGATCGGCGATCTCGTCCCCGTCTTCATCGAGCACGGCCTCACCACCCTCCAGGAAGGCTGAACACCCATGGACTTCGCATTCGACGCCCGTACCGAGGAGCTGCGTTCCCGGCTGCTCGCCTTCATGGACGAGCACGTGTATCCGGCGGAGCAGGTCGCCGAGGAGCAGCGGGCGCTGCTGGCCTCGCCGTGGGACACCCCGGCGGTGGTGGGCGAGCTGAAGGCCGAGGCCCGGCGGCAGGGGCTGTGGAACCTCTTCCTGCCGGACGCGGAGTACGGGGCGGGGCTGACGAACCTCCAGTACGCGCCGCTCGCGGAGATCACCGGGCGCTCCCCGCATCTCGCGCCGACCGCGCTGAACTGCGCGGCGCCGGACACCGGGAACATGGAGGTGCTCCTCCAGTTCGGCACCGACGAGCAGCGGAAGCAGTGGCTGGAGCCGCTGCTCGCCGGGGAGATCCGTTCCGCGTTCGCGATGACGGAGCCGGAGGTGGCGTCCTCGGACGCGACGAACATCGAGACCCGGATGATCCGGGAAGGCGGTGACTACGTCATCAACGGGCGCAAGTGGTACATCTCCGGGGCGATGAACCCGGACTGCGCGGTCTTCATCGTGATGGGCAAGACCGACCCGGACGGCGACGACATCCGCCGCCAGCAGTCGATGATCCTGGTCCCCCGCGACACCCCGGGCCTCGAAGTGCGGCGCGCCATGCGGGTGTACGGCTACGAGGACCACTCCCACGGCGGTCATGCCGAGGTGGTCTTCCGCGACGTACGGGTGCCCGCCGCGAACCTGATCGGCGAGGAGGGCGGCGGCTTCGCCATCGCGCAGGCGCGGCTGGGTCCGGGGCGCATCCACCACTGCATGCGGCTGATCGGGATGGCGGAGCGGGCCATCGAGCTGATGTGCCGGCGCGCGGTGGAACGTACGGCGTTCGGCAGGCCGCTGGCCCAGCAGGGCGTCGTGCAGAACTGGATCGCGGACGCCCGGGTGACGGTGGAGCAGCTGCGGCTGCTGGTGCTGAAGACGGCCTGGCTGATGGACACGGTGGGCAACAAGGGCGCGCACACCGAGATCCAGGCCATCAAGATCGCCACCCCGCGCGCGGTCGTGGACATCCTGGACTCCGCGGTACAGCTGCACGGGGCGGGCGGGGTCAGTCAGGACTTCCCGCTGGCGGAGCTGTGGGCGGCGGCGCGGACGCTTCGGCTGGCGGACGGGCCGGACGAGGTGCACCAGCGGTCGCTGGCCCGGCGGGAGATCAAGCGGTACGTCTGAGAGCCGGGTGCGGCCCCCTCCCGCAGGACTGCGGGAGGGGGCCGCACCCGGACTGCCCGAGGGTCAGAAGGTGAGCTTCCAGCCGTCGATGTAGCCGGTGTCGTACCGGGCGACGTCCTGGACGCGGAGCTTCCATTCGCCGTTGGCGGCCTTGTCGGAGGCGTTCACCGTGTACGTCGCGACGACGTTGTCGGCCGAGTCGCCGCCGCTGGCGTTCTTCAGCCGGTAGGCGGTGCCGTCCGGGGCCAGCAGGTCGATGACCAGGTCACCGCGCCAGGTGTGCTTGATGTCCACGCCCACCTGGAGTGCGGCCGGGGCGTTGCCCGTCCGTCCGGTGACCGCGATCGAGGAGGTCACGGCCGATCCGGCGTCCGGGATGGCGACCCGGGTGGGGTTGGAGTAGACGTCGTCCGCGGGCGGTTCGCCCGTGGAGTCCGCGGACAGGGTCCAGATCGCGTGGGCGGCGGCGTCGCTGTTGCGGTCCAGGGCGGTGTCGTTGATGTTGCCCAGGTTGTCGCAGGACGAGTGGTAGCAGCGGTCGAAGGCCTGCCCCGCGGTGCCGCCCCACTTCTGGGCCTGGGCGGCGGACTTGGTGTATCCGGCGCCGGTGAAGAGCCCGCCGACGGGGACGCCCGCGCTCTTGAACGGGGCGTGGTCGGAACGGCCGTCGCCCTCGGTCTCGATCTCGGTGGGGACGCCCAGGCCCGCGAAGTAGTCCTTGAACGTCTTCTCGATGACCGGGTCGTCGTCGTAGACGAAGTAGCCGGCGTTGGGCGAGCCGATCATGTCGAAGTTGAGATAGCCGGAGAGCTTGGAACGCTCGGCGGACGGCAGGTTGTTGACGTAGAACCGGGAGCCGACCAGGCCCAGTTCCTCCGCCCCCCACCAGGCGAACCGCAGGTGCTTGTCGGGCTGGTACCCGGCGCGGGAGACGGCGAGGGCGGTCTCCAGCACGGCCGCCGATCCGGAGGCGTTGTCGTTGATCCCGGCGCCCGAGGAGACGGAGTCGAGGTGCGCCCCGGCCATCAGGACCTCGTTCGGGTCACCGCCGGGCCAGTCGGCTATGAGGTTGTAGCCGGTGGCGCCGTTGGAGGTGAACTGCTGGACCGTGGTGGTGTATCCGGCCGCATCCAGCTTGGCCTTCACGTAGTCGACGGACGCCTTGTAGCCGGGGCGGCCGTGGGCGCGGTTGCCGCCGTTGTTCGCGGCGATCGTCGAGAACTGCGAGAGGTGGGCCTTGACGTTGGCCAGGGGGATGTCGGGGGCCGCCGCGGCGGCAGCCACCGGTGTCGTCGCCCCGGCCGCCTGCGCGGTGGGCGCGGCGGTCGCGAGGAGGGCTGCGAGGGCGACGGCGGCGATGGCCGCCGGGGATCTGCGCAGGGTGAAGCGGTTCGGTCTCATTCACGGGCTCCGGATTCCGTTGGGGACTGACGGAACGTGCGGGGGGTACCCGGCCGCGCGGTGCCCGGCCGGGTCCTGGAGCTGGCTGTGCGCGATGCGTGACCGATGCTCAAGGAAATGACAGTACTCCGTCAAGAGCGGAAACCGGACAAGTCCGTTCTATTAACGAACCAACCCTCGCCCGTGAACGTCTGCGCCTCCGGGGGAGGCCGGACATGCCTCATACATCCAGACTCACCCCGCCGCGCGGAACGGGCCAGTGGATCGTCGCCGCCGCGAGCCGCCCTGGGCCTACGGGCGCAGCGCCCTCAGCAGCAGGTCCGCGAGGTGGTCGGCGACCTCCTGGCGACTGAGCGGGCCGTCGGGGCGGTACCAGGTGGAGAGGTGGTGGACCGAGCCGAAGTGGTAGTCGACGACCAGGTCGGCGGGGGTGGCCGAGGAGAAGACACCGCTGCGCTGGCCCTCCTCGATCAGGGCCCGGAACCGCTCGTGATAGCGGCGGCGCTCCACCCGTACCTGCTTGTTCTTCTCCGGGCTCAGATGGTGCATGGAGCGGAAGAAGATCGCCGCGTCGTCCAGGTTGTCGATGGTCGTCACGACCACGTCGGCCGCCGCGTCGCGCAGCCGCTCCTCCACGGGGGCGTCGGCGTCCGCGAAGGCGTCCAGGCGCTCCTGCTGGAGCCGCAGCACCCGGGCGTAGACCTCCTGGAGCAGATCCTCCTTGGAGCCGAAGTAGTGGTAGAGCGCCCCCTTGGTGACGCCCGCCGCCTCGACGATCTCCTGGACCGAGGTGCGGTCGTACCCGCGCTCGGCGAAGAGCCGGGTGGCGGCGGCCAGCAGCCGTTGGGGGACGGGAGTGCCGTTCTGGTCCGTCGCCTTGGCCATGAGCCGCCACCTTCCTTTCGTACCGTGCGTGTGCTGTTTCGACGCCGTTCTAACGGGAGGAACGCAGTTCCCGCCTGAGGATCTTCCCACTCGCCGTCTTCGGCGGCTCGGTCAGGATCACCAGCTCGCGCGGATACTTGTACACGGCAAGCCGTTCCTTGCAGTACACACCGAGTTCGTCGGGTTCCACGGAGGCTTCCGGACGCGGGCTGACGCAGGCCCGGACGGTCTCTCCCCGGTACGCGTCCGGCGCGCCCACGACCGCCGCCTCGCGTACCGCCGGGTGGGTGCGGAGGACGTCCTCCACCTCGCGGGGCCGCACCTTGAACCCGGAGGCGGGCCGCGCGGCCCGGGGCCCGGTCGACGGCCGCCGGAAGGCGTGCAGCACGGTCGGGGGCGGGGTGACGGGGGCGCGCTGGACCTCGCCGAGCAGGGCGAGCCATGGCTTGGCCGCGCAGGGGGAGGTGCCGGGGGCCACGTCGCTCACGCTCCGCCCGCCTCCTCCCACTTCTGCTGGAGGCGGTTCATGCTGCCCATCCAGCGGTCGGGGTCGGCGGCTCGGGCCTGGTAGTACCCGGCCACCTCGGGGTGCGGCAGGACCAGGAAACGGTCTGCCTCCATCGCGTCGAACAGCGCGTCGGCAACGCCCTCCGGCTCGATGGCGCCGGGCGCGAGGACCAGCTCGCCGGCCGAACCCGCGGCGGTGAGCATGTCGGTCCGCACGCCCTGCGGGCAGATCGCGTGGACCTTGACCCCCCGGTGCCGGTAGGTCAGCGAGAGCCATTCGGCGAAGGCGACCGCCCCGTGCTTGGTGACGCTGTAGGGAGCCGCGCCGATCATCGTCAGCAGCCCGGCGGCGGATGCGGTGGTGACGAAGCGGCCGCCGCCGCGCTCCAGCCACTCGGGGAGCAGGGCCCTGGCCGCGCGGACGTGGGCCATGACATTGACGTCCCAGGCCGCCGCCCAGACCTCCTCGTCGGCGAACGCGTCGCCGGGCGAGGCCAGGCCCGCGTTGGCGCAGTAGACGTCCACCGTGCCGCCCAGCGCCTCCCGGGCCGCGTCCACGACGCCCGAGGCGTCCCCGGCGACGGCAGAGCCGCCGATCTCCTTCGCCAGCGGCTCGATCCGTGCCAGGTCGAGGTCGTTGACCACGACCCGCGCCCCCTCGGCGGCGAACCTGCGGGCCAGAGCGGCTCCGATACCGCCTCCGGCCCCGGTGACCACCACGCCCGCGCCCCGCACCGTATCCATCGCCGTCCTGCCTCTCTCCCGCCCGGTCCCGTCCGGCCGGTCCCGCCGGCCATCGGCAGACTAACCGGTCGGTATGTACTCGGGGAAGGGCCGGGAGGAGGGATGGCCGGGGCCCGGAGTGCGGGCTCGGGAACCGGCGCGGCGCGGGTCGTTCCGTGCTGGCCCCGCCCGCGCTAGCGTGCGTGGGCATGACAGTCGGCTCGATCACGGGGGCGCGATCATGGAGGTAGCTCAATGAGTCTGTCCCGACGTGGCCTGCTGGCCGCCGGAGGCGCCGTCGGCGCGCTCGCGGCGACGGCGACGGGCGCCGCTCCCGCCTCGGCCGCCGCCCCGGGGCACCGTCCCGGACCCGGGCGGGGCCGGGTCCGTACCGGCTTCGACCGGCTGGCGGCGGACGGGTACCGGCTGCTGCGGGGCCAGCGGGTCGGCGTCGTCACCAACCCGACCGGGGTCACCGCGGACGTCCGGCACATCGTCGATGTGATGCACCCGGACTCGCGGGTGAACCTGACCGCCGTCTTCGGCCCCGAGCACGGCTTCCGGGGCACCGCTCAGGCGGGCGGTTCGGAGGGGCGTTACGACGACCCGGCGACCGGGCTGCCGGTCTACGACACGTACCTCAAGAGCGGGCAGCCGCTCGCGGACATCTTCACCGCCTCGGGCGTGGACACGGTGCTCTTCGACATCCAGGACGCGGGCGCGCGCTTCTACACGTACATCTGGACGCTGTACGACTGCATGGAGGCGGCCGCGCTCGCGGGCAAGCGGCTGGTGGTGCTGGACCGGCCGAACCCGGTTACCGGGCGGGCGGCTCTGGGGCCGGTGCTGGACCCGGCGTTCGCCACGTTCGTCGGCCGCCGGGAGATCGCCCAGGCGCACGGGATGACGGTGGCGGAGCTGGCGCTGTTCTTCAACGCGGAGTTCCTGCACGAGAATCCCGTACGGCTGGACGTGGTGAGGATGTCCGGGTGGCGGCGCTCGGACTTCTTCGACGACACCGGGCTGCCCTGGGTGCCGCCGAGCCCGAACATGCCGACGCCAGGGACGGCCCTCGTCTACTCCGGCACCTGTCTCTTCGAGGGCACCAACCTCTCCGAGGGCCGGGGCACCACACGGCCGTTCGAGCTGCTGGGCGCGGAGGGCATCGACCGCCGCTGGGCGGCCGCCGCGAACGCGCTGGAGCTGCCGGGCGTCGCCTTCCGCGAGGCGTACTTCGCGCCGGTGTTCTCCAAGTTCGCGGGGAAGACGGTGGGCGGGGTGCAGGTGCACGTGCAGGACCGGGAGGTCTTCGACCCGGTCCGCACCGGCATCGCCCTGCTGGTGACGGCGAGGGAGACGTGGAGCGGCTTCGCCTGGCGCCCGGACCGCTGGATCGACAAGCTCACCGGCAGCACCCGGGTCCGCACGATGATCGACGCGGGCGCGGACACCGACGCGGTGGCGGGCGCCTGGCAGGAGGACCTGGCGGCCTTCCGGGCGAAGCGGCGACGCTATCTGCGGTACGGGGGGTAGCGGGGGCGGAGAGGGTGGCGCCGGGCGGCCTCTCAGGCACCGAGGTCCAGGTCGCCGAGGTACTCGCCGTCCTCCGTCAGCCCCCGCTTGCGGTAGCCGAGCCGGAGGTAGAACTCCTCCGGTCCGCCCTCCCCCGGGTGCCAGGTCACGGTCGAGCGCCTCCCGCCGCGCCGCCGGATCTCCTCGTTCACCGCGCCCACCGCGAACCGCCCGTACCCCCGGCCCTGCTCCCCCGCGGCGACGGCGAGCCGCCAGAGCCCGGAGCGCGGCGGGGCGTGTGGCACCCCCGCGTCGTAGTCGAAGGACACGTCGAAGAAGGCCATCACGAAGCCCACGATGCGCTCGCCGTCACAGATCAGCCGGGGCCAGGCGACCTCGGGGTGCACGTAGGCCTCGGCCAGGGACTGCGCGACGGGCGAGACGAACTTCCGCTGCTCGGGCGCGACTTCCAGCCGACAGGCGGCGATGACGTTATCGGGGGTGACCTTTTCCAGGCGCGGGTGACTCGCTGTCATGCGCACACCCAACCGCACCCGCCCGGGTCGCCGCCACCGCATTCCGGCGCGGCCGCACGCCCTCTCACCACCTGCCCGCGCGCCGTTCCGCTTCCGCCCGCGCCACCCCGCCCGACATGGGGAGTCTCAGCCAATGGACGGGTTTCATCTTTCGACGGAGCCGAAACGGGCAATCGTACGTCCATTCCTTGACGTCCAAGGACGAGCGACGGAGGTGGAGAGTGCCATGGCCGGTTTCCGGAGTCTGGCGAGACAGGTCCGCGATCCGCTGGGCGATCTGGCCCTGCGGCGGTATTCGTTGCGCAAGTGCCTGGAGAGATTCGCCCCGTACGGTCACCGGGCGACCTGGGACCATCTGTGCGCCCGGCACGGGATCGATCCCGAGGACCGGGCACCCGATCCGGCGCGCCTGGTGAGCGCGCTGGAGGAACTGGAGGAGGCGCGGGCCGTCTGGCTCGCGTACGAGGCGGGGTTCGCCGAGCGGCGGCGGCGCGAGAAGCACGCGGGGCTGCGGCGGCCAGGCGCGTTCGACGACTGGCACCGCCGTACCTGGGGCGGGCACGGGGTGGCCCGCTGCGCCGACCCCGGGGTGCACCCCACCGAACCGCTGGCCGAGGTGCTGCGCCGCCTCATCGCCGCCCTCGGTTCCGGACCCGGCTCCGCCTGCCCGGTCTGCGCGGGCACCGGCATCGAGTGGCAGGAACGGGGACGCGAGTCCTGGGCGGGTCCGGTGTGCACGGGCTGCGGGATCGCGGTGCCCCGGCCCGCCCTGACGGACCGCACGCTGGCGATGGCCCGGCTGCCGCGACACCGGAAGCCCACCGCGACGGCGGCGTAGCACCCAGGGGGTGGCTACGAGGAACGCTTGCGCTCCGGCATCAGACGGGAGCCGGTGATCCGCTCACCCGTGATGTCGTCGGGGTTGGACAGCACACAGGTCTCCAGCGACAGACAGCCGCACCCGATGCAGTCGGTCAGATGGTCGCGCAGCCGGTGCAACTGCTCGATCCGCTCGTCGAGTTCCTTGCGCCAGACCTCGGAGAGCCGAGCCCAGTCCTCGTGGTTCGGCGTGCGCTCCTCGGGCAGCTCGGCGAGCGCGTCCCGGATCGTGGCCAGCGGGATGCCGACGCGTTGTGCCGCCCGCACGAAGGCGACCCGGCGCAGCGCGTCGCGGGAGTAGCGGCGCTGGTTGCCGCTGGTGCGACGGCTGCTGATCAGGCCCTTGGCCTCGTAGAAGTGCAGGGCCGAGACAGCGGCCCCGCTGCGCGCCGAGAGCTGGCCGACCGAGAGTTCGTGGAGTGTCTGTGGGATCTGGGGCACTCCTCAAACCTACTGCCATGTCGTTGACAGGAACGCGCCGCACCATGATGCTGAGCAAGCGCTTAGACATCGCGCCGGAGGGTGCGGCGAGCCGGAAGGCAGGGACCGGGAACATGGCAGAGCCGAAGATCTTCACGTCCGCACAGGAGCTGCGGGACGGAGTGGGCGAGCAGCTGGGACACAGCGACTGGCTGGAGATCGAGCAGAAGAGGATCGACCAGTTCGCCGAGGCGACCGGCGACCACCAGTGGATCCATGTGGACCCGGAGCGCGCGAAGGAAGGACCCTTCGGCACGACGATCGCGCACGGCTATCTGACGCTGTCGCTGCTGCCCGCGCTGGTGCCGCAGGTGATGCGGGTCGAGGGCATGAAGATGGGCATCAACTACGGGACGAACAAGGTCCGTTTCCCCTCGACCGTCCCGGTGGGCTCCCGGCTGCGGGCCACGGCGGTGCTCCGGAGCGTCGAGGAGGTGGGCGGCGGCGTGCAGGTCACGGCCGTCGTCACGGTCGAGCGCGAGGACAGCGAGAAGCCTGCCTGCGTGGCCGAGTCGGTGTCCCGCTACTACTTCTGATCCGGGGCCGTGAACACCTGCGGCCCGGGGGCCGAGACCGCGTACGATCCGGAGCCGTGACTACCTGCGGTCCGGGGCCGTACGGGCTCCGACCATCCGCAGGACGAGGCCGGCGTACAGCTCGCCGACCTCGTCGGGCGTGCGGCTGCCCTGGGCGTTGAACCAGCGGGCCACATCGATGCAGAGGGACAGCACCGCGAGCGTGGTGCCGGGAATGTCCGGGACGTCGAACTCACCGTCCCGCACACCCTCGCTGATGATCCGGCGCACCACCGCGTCGCTCTTGCGGCGCAGCGCGACGATCTCCGTACGGTGCTCGTCGCCGAGGGCGTCGAGCTCGTACTGCACGACCCGGGCGGTGGTGTGCCGCTCGGCGTGCCAGCGGACGAAGGAGCGGGCGGCCCCGGCGAGCCGCTCGGCGGCGGTGCCGTCCCGGTCCGCCTCGGCCTCCAGGACATACAGCGCCCGTTCGTGGCCGATCTTGCTGATCCGGTGGAGCAGCTCTTCCTTGGTCTTGTAGTGGATGTAGAGGGCAGCGGGGCTCATCCCGGCCCGCCCGGCGATGTCACGGGTGGTGGTCGCGTGGTACCCGCGCTCGGCGAAGGCGTCCACGGCGGCGACGAGGAGCCGCCTGGCCGCCTCGGGAGTGACCTCGCCCCACGGGGCGTCCTCGCCGCTCGTCTCCTCCGCCGTACTCATCGCTCAGGGCCCCTCTCCGTCAACAGGACGAACACCATACCCCGAACCTGAGCAAGCGCTTAGGGCTGTCTCCGCTCAGAGCCGTCTCGCCGTCCTGCCGGGTCAGAGCTTCTGGAAGGGGTCGTGCTCGGCGAGGATCTTCTCCAGCCGGGCCTGGTCCACCCGGCTGACGATCTGCCCGGCCTCCTGGCGGTCCCGGATCACCTTGGCCAGCGTGAAGCAGGACGTGACGAGGTAGAGCACGCCGATGGCGAGGAAGCCGCGCACCCAGGCGTCGGCGTCGAGGAAGAAGATACCGAGGGCCACCGCACCCATCGCCACCAGGAAGGAGGCGACGGCCTGGCCGTAGAAGGCGGCGGTGCTCTGCTGCTTGACCGATGTCGTGTCACTCATGGGTCGAGCATCCGCCGGCGTGGCGCACGCCACATCCGCGCACGTACTCAGGCGGCTACTCAGACACCCGTGCGAACCGGGGCCGACGGCGCTCAGAACGCGGAGACACCCGTCAGCGCGCGGCCGATGATGAGCTTCTGGATCTGGCTGGTGCCCTCGTAGAGCGTCATCACCCGGGCGTCCCGCAGGAGTTTGCCGACCGGGTACTCGTCGATGTAGCCGTAGCCACCGAAGACCTGGAGGGCGTTGCCGGCGCAGCGGACGGCGGCCTCGGAGGCGTACAGCTTGGCCTTGGAGGCGGCGGTGGCGAACTCCTGGCCCCGGTCGACCAGATCAGCGACCCGCCAGGTGAGCAGCCGGGCGGCGTCCACGTCCACGGCGATGTCGCTCAGCAGCTCCTGGACGAGCTGGTGGCGGGCGATGGCCTTGCCGAACTGCTCGCGCTCACCGGCGTAGCGCACGGCCGCGTCCAGGGCGGCCTGGGCGATGCCCACACAGCCCGCGGCGACCGACATCCGCCCCTTGGCCAGGGCGGACATGGCGATGGAGAAGCCCTTGCCCTCGGGGCCGAGGAGGGCGGCCGCGGGTACCCGGACATCCTCCATCACCAGTTCGGCGGTGGCCTGGCCGCGCAGGCCGAGCTTGCCGTGGATGGCGCGCCGGGTGAGGCCGGGGGCGTCGGCGGGGACGAGGAAGGCGGAGACCCCGCGGTGGCCGGGGGCCTCGTTCGTGCGGGCGAAGAGCAGCACCACGTCGGCCCAGGTGCCGTTGGTGATGAACATCTTGGTGCCGTTAACGACGTAGTCACCGCCGTCGCGTACGGCCCGGGTGGCGAGGTTCCCGGCGTCCGAACCGGTGCCGGGCTCGGTGAGGCCGAAGCAGCCGATCGCCTCGCCCGCCGTCAGCCGGGGCAGCCACTGCCGCTTCTGCTCCTCGCTCCCCCAGGACGCGAGGGTCTTGGCGACCAGACCGAGCGATACGGAGACGATGCCGCGCACGGAGGAGTCGCCGCGGCCCAGCTCCTCGGTGACCAGACAGTAGGAGAGGTGGTCCCCGCCGGAGCCGCCGTACTCCTCGGGGACGGTGAGCCCGAGGAAGCCGAGGTCCCCGAGCTTCTTCACGATCGACCTGTCGACATTCTCGGCCCGGTCCCACGCGGCGGCGTGTGGCGCGACCTCGCGGGCGACGAAGTCCGCCGCCAGCTTGCGGACGGCTTCCTGCTCCTCACTGAGCGTCAGGTCCATCGTGCGCCACCCCACCTCTCGCCAGCGCTTTAATTAGCACTGCTAGTTTCTGGCTCGGGGGCCCTACTATGGGCCGCATGGCCCGACCGCGCAAGCCCCTCCTCAGCAGAGACCGCATCGTCGGGGCGGCGAGCGCGCTCGTGGACGCCGAGGGGCTCGACGCCGTCTCCACCCGTCGTCTTGCGGCGGTCCTGGGCGTCAGCGGGCCCTCGCTCTACAACCACTTCCGCAACAAGGACGAGATCCTCGACGCGGTCGCCGACGCCGTCTCCGTACAGGTCGACCTGTCGATGTTCGAGGAGTCGGACCCGCGCGACTGGCGTGCGGCCCTGCACGACTGGGCGCTGTCCTACCGGGCCGCCCTCGCCGCGCATCCGCACATCGTGCCCGTGCTCGCCCGGGGCCCCGGGCGCCGTCCGGCGGGGCTGCGGGTCGCCGACGCGGTGTTCGGGGCGATGGTGGGGGCGGGGTGGCCGCCCGCGCAGGCGACCCGGATCGGGGCGCTGATGCGGTACTTCATCACCGGGTCCGCGCTGGGGTCCTTCGCCGGGGGGTTCGTCGACGACGAGAGTGCCTACGACCCGGCCGACTACCCGCACCTGGGCCAGGCGCACCTGTTGGCCGACCGCCGGCGGCAGGTGGACGACGGGGCGTTCGAGGTGGGGCTGCGGGCGTTGCTGGACGGGCTGGCGCTCCAGTACGAGGAGTACGCACGGCCTGCGGCGCCGTCGCCCGGCCGCTTTGACGATTGACGGTCCTCGACAATCGAGTGGGTGCCGAAGCGTCCCGACCCTACGGTCGTGGCCATGACGACGCCCCCGACACTCCTTCCGGTCCCCGTACCGGCCCGCCAGTGGCGCACCCCGGCCGCCGCCTGCACCACCGTCGTGCTGTGGGCCTCCGCCTTCGTCTCGATCCGCAGTGCGGGCGAGGCGTACTCCCCCGGTGCCCTGGCCCTCGGGCGGCTGCTGGCGGGGACGCTGGTGCTCGGGGCGATCCTGCTCGTACGACGGGAGGGGCTGCCCGGCAAGGGTGCCTGGCCGGGGATCGTCACCTCGGGGCTGCTGTGGTTCGGGCTGTACATGGTGGTCCTGAACTGGGGCGAGCGGGAGGTGGACGCGGGCACGGCGGCGATGCTGGTGAACATCGGGCCGATCCTGATCGCCCTGCTGGGCGCCCGGATGCTCGGCGAGGGGCTGCCGCGCCGACTGCTGGCGGGGATGGGCGTCTCGTTCGCGGGCGCGGTCGTGGTCGGCCTCGCGATGTCCGGACACGGCGGCTCCTCCGTGCTGGGCGTGGCGCTGTGCCTGCTGGCCGCGCTGGCGTACGCGGCGGGCGCGGTGAGCCAGAAGCCGGCCCTGGCGCACGGCTCCTCGCTCCAGGTCAACACCTTCGGCTGCCTGATCGGGGCCGTCGCCTGCCTGCCGTTCACCGGGGCGCTGGTCTCCGAGGCGGCCGACGCGCCGCTGTCCGCCACGCTGAACATGGTCTACCTGGGCGTCTTCCCGACCGCGCTGGCCTTCACGACCTGGGGCTACGCGATGGCCCGGACCACCGCGGGCCGGATGGGCGCGACCACGTACGCGGTTCCGGCGCTGGTCGTGGGGATGGCGTGGGTGCTGCTGGACGAGGTGCCGACCTCGCTCGGCATCGTCGGCGGGGCGCTCTGCCTGGCCGGGGTGGCGGTCTCCCGGAGCCGTCAGCAGACTGGCTCCACACGCGGAAATCCGGCCCGGCCGGTGGAGGGATCCCGTCATGACCCGGAGCGCCAAGCGGAACGGACGTAGCGGAACCAAGGGAAAGGCCGGACGAGGCGGCGGCAGCGCCCCGGAGGCGGACCGGCGGGCGGCGGAGGCGGACCGGCGGGCGGCCCGCTACGGCGGGTCGCTTCTGGACGGGTTCGCGGTGGCCGACAGCGGTGACGACGATCCGGTCCTGGTGACCCCGGAGGGACATGCGCGTGACGCCTGGCGGGAGGACTACCCGTACGACCGCAAGCTGCGCCGCCGCGACTACGACCGGGCCAAGCGGGCGCTCCAGATCGAACTGCTGAAGCTCCAGCACTGGGTGAAGGAGCGCGACGAGCGGCTGGTGATCCTCTTCGAGGGGCGGGACGCGGCGGGCAAGGGCGGCACGATCAGACGGTTCACCGAGCACCTCAATCCGCGCGGTGCGCGGGTGGTGGCGCTGGAGAAACCGACCGAGCGCGAACGCACCCAGTGGTACTTCCAGCGCTATGCGGCGCATCTGCCGAGCGCCGGGGAGATCGTCCTGTTCGACCGGTCCTGGTACAACCGGGCGGGCGTGGAGCGGGTGATGGGGTTCTGCACGACCCACGAGTACCTGGAGTTCATGCACCAGGCGCCGGGCTTCGAGCGGATGCTCGCCCGGGACGGCGTCCGCCTGGTGAAGTTCTGGTTCTCCGTCTCCCGCAACGAGCAGCGCAACCGGTTCATGATCCGGCAGATCGACCCGGTACGGCGGTGGAAGCTGAGCCCCGTCGATCTGGCGTCGCTGGACAAGTGGGACGAGTACACCGAGGCCAAGGAGCTGATGCTCTTCCACACCGACACCGCCGACGCGCCCTGGACGGTGGTGAAGAGCAACGACAAGAAGCGGGCCCGGCTGGAGGCGATGCGGCATGTGCTGGACCGCTTCGACTACCCGGGCAAGGACCCGGAGGCGGTCGGGGTGCCGGACCCGCTGATCGTGGGCCCGGCCTCCCGGCTGTTCGAGGAGGGCGAGATGGACGCCCGGCTGCTGGGGCCGGTGACATCGACGTCCCGGACGACGGACTACTGACCCTCTCCCCGGTGTCCTGGGTCATGAATTCCGGAAGACCACCAGGGCTCGGCCGCCCTTGCCCGCGACCATGTTGTCGAAGGCGGCGGGAATGCCGTCCAGGGCGATGCGCTCGGTGACCATCATCGACAGGTCGAAGCGGCCCGCGCGGATGTGGTCGGCGAGGGCGGGCAGATCGCGGGCCGGGTCGCTGTTGCCGTACACGCAGCCCGTCAGGGAGCGGCCCCAGTGGAAGATCTCCAGGGCGTTGAAGGTGACCTCCTGGTCCTTGCCGCCGATGCCGACGACCGTGGTACGCCCGCCGCGCCGGGTGGACTCCCAGGCGGCGCGGATGGTCGCGGGCCGCCCGACGCACTCCACGGCGACGTCCGCGCCCTGGCCTCCGGTCAGTTTGCGGACCTCGCGCGCGGTGGTGGCGGAGGCGATGGCGTAGTCGGTGGCTCCGGCCTGCCGGGCGAGCTCCTCCTTGGCCGGGGAGACGTCGACCGCGATGATCCGGGAGGCGCCCGCGATCCGGGCGGCCTGGAGCACGGCGAGGCCGACGCCGCCGATCCCGAACACGACGACGCTCTCGCCCTCACGGACCCGGGCGCTGTGGTGGATCGCCCCGTAGCCGGTGAGGACCGCGCAGCCGAGGAGCGCGGCGTCGGTGAGAGGGACGCCGTCGGGGGCGGGGAGCACGCAGTTCGCGGCGACGACGGTCTCCTCGGCGAAGGCCGCGACGTTGAGCCCCGGGTGGAGCTCCGTGCCGTCCGCCGTACGGGCATGGAGGTTGGCGGTCCCCTTGAGGGCGTCGGCGCAGAGCCACACCTCGCCGATCCCGCAGTGGAAGCAGGCCCCGCAGGAAGGCGCCCAGTTGAGGACGACGCCGTCGCCCGGGGCGACATGGGTGACACCCTCGCCGACCGCCAGGACGGTTCCCGCGCCCTCGTGGCCGAGGACGGCGGGCACCGGGACGCGCATGGTGCCGTTGGACAGGGACAGGTCGGAGTGGCAGACCCCGGCGGCGGCGAGCGCGACGCGCACCTGGCCGGGGCCGGGCTCCGGCAGGACGATGTCGGTGATCTCCAGCGGAGCTCCGACGGCGGGCAGTACGGCGGCGCGGACCACGAACAGACTCCTGGATGAGGGACTTATGGGACGGTTGCGGGTTCAGAACTGGAGCGACTTCGTCTGGAGATACTCCGCCAGACCGTGCGCCCCCAGCTCGCGCCCCACCCCCGACTGCTTGTAACCGCCGAACGGGGCCAGCGGGTTGAACCGCCCGCCGTTGATGTCGACCTGCCCGGTGTCCATCCGGCGGGCGAAGGCCACCGCCTCCTCGTCGTCCTTGGCCCACACGGCGCCCGCCAGCCCGTAGACGGTGTCGTTGGCGATCCGCAGGGCATCGTCCACGTCCTCGTAGCGGAGGATCGAGACGACCGGGCCGAAGATCTCCTCCTGGGCGATGGTCATGTCCGGGGTGACGTCGGCGAAGACGGTGGGGCTGACGTAGTAGCCGCTCTCCAGAGGGGCTTCCGGGCCGCCCGCGACCAGCCGGGCGCCTTCCGCGACGCCCCTCTCGATGTAGCCGCGCACCCGGGCCTGCTGCTTGGCGTTGACGAGCGGGCCGACCCGCTCCCCGGCGACGTACTTGGTGACGGCGTTCGCCGCGAGCTCCACGGCCTCGTCGTACCGCTCGGCGTCCACGAGCATCCGGGTCCAGGCGCTGCACGTCTGGCCGGAGTTGGTCATCACGTTGGCGATGCCGACGTTGACGGCCTTGGCGAGGTCCGCGCCGGGGAGGATGACGTTGGCGGACTTGCCGCCCAGTTCGAGGGCGACGCGCTTGACGGCGGCCCCGGCGGTGGCCCCGATCTGCTTGCCGACGGCGGTGGAGCCGGTGAAGGAGACCAGGTCGACGTCCTCGTGCGCGGCGAGCGCCTGGCCCGCGACCGGTCCGAGGCCGGTGACGAGGTTGAAGACGCCGGGCGGCAGACCTGCGGCCTCGGTGGCCTCGGCGAAGAGCTGGGCGGTGAGCGGGGTGTCCTCGGCGGGCTTGAGGACGATCGTGCAGCCCGCGGCGAGGGCGGGGGCGACCTTGGCGACGATCTGGTGGAGCGGGTAGTTCCACGGGGTGATCGCGCCGACGACGCCGACCGGCTCCAGGAGCACGGTGGAGTTGCCGATCCGCTCCTCGAAGGTGTGGCGCGCGGCCAGTTCGGCGTACGAGGAGGCGACCAGCACCGGGACGCCCGCGTGGACCATCTGCGAGAGCGGCAGCGGCGAGCCCAGCTCGGCGGTGATCGTCTCGGCCAGCTCGTCCTTGCGGGCGGCCAGCGCGTCGGCGAGCGCGGTGAGCCGGGCCGCGCGCTCGGCGGGCGGGGTGGCGGCCCAGGCGGGGAGAGCGGCCCGCGCGGCCCGTACCGCCGCGTCGACGTCCTCGGCCGTGCCCGCCGGCACGTGGGCGATGACCTGCTCGTCGGCCGGGTTCACGACCGCGATCGTGTCCCGGCCGACGGCGGGCCGCCACGCGCCGTCGATGTACATCTGGTCATGGGCCTTCATGGCTGTTTCCTCCCGGACGTGCTGTGCGGAGCGCCGAAGCCGTGCGGCGGGCGCGGGGCCCTGCCACACCCGCCCAAACTAGCGCCGTTAGTTTTTCGGCGCCAGGGAGCCTCCGGAGACACCGGTCACGCCGGTCATGCCGGAGTGCGCGCCGGGCGCGGGCGCCTTCCGGCGGCGGCCCTCCGGCGGGTGCCGTCCGGCGAGTGCCGTCCGGCGAGTGCCGTCCAGATGGTGCTAGATGGTGCCGAAGAGGATGCCCGCCCCGAGCACGACGAGGGAGGTGAGCACGGCCCACTTGACGGTGAACCGGGTGTGGTCGCCGAACTCGACCTTCGCCATGCCGACGAGGACGTACACGGCGGGTACCAGCGGCGAGGACATGTGCAGCGCCTGGCCCGCCAGGGAGGCGCGGGCGATCTCCAGCGGGGAGACCCCGTGGGCGGCCCCGGCCTCGGCGAGGACCGGGACGACGCCGAAGTAGAAGCCGTCGTTGGACATGAAGTACGTGAGCGGCAGGCTGAGCAGGCCGGTGACGATGGCCATGTGCGGGCCCATCGCGTCGGGGACGGCGCTCACGACCCAGTCGGCCATGTGCTCGACCATGCCCGTACCGGTGAGGACACCGGTGAAGACGGCGGCGGCGAAGACCATGCCGGATACGTTCAGGACGTTGTCGGCATGGGCGGCGATCCGGGCCCGCTGGTCCGGCATGCGGGGGAAGTTGACGGTGAGGGCGAGGGCCGCGCCGAGCAGGAAGAGCACCGGGATCGGCAGCAGCTCCATGATCATCGCGGCCAGCAGGGCGACGGTGAGGCCGGCGTTGAACCAGTAGAGCTTCGGGCGGAGCGTGGACCGGTTCGGGTCCAGGCCCTTGAACTCCTCCTCGTCGTCGCCTTCGTCCTCGTCGGGGTCCGCGTCCGTGAACCCCGAGGCGGTGCCAGAGGAGTCGGAGCCCGAGGCGGCGCCTGAGGAATCCGGGCCCGCGGCGGTCCCCGAGGAATCCGGGTCCGAGGCGGCCGGGCCCTTGCGGAGACGGTCCTCGCCGCCCGTGCCGACGGCTCCGACCGCCACGGTCTCCGGCTCCGCCTCCCGCACGAGCTCCTCGTCCAGTGTGAGCAAGCCCAGGCGCCCGCGCTCGCGGCGGCCGAGCACGTACGCCAGCAGGAACACCGCGAGCAGTCCGACGGCGAGCGCCGGGATCATGGGCACGAAGATCTCGGAGGCGTCCAGTTCGAGGGCGGTCGCGGCGCGGGCGGTGGGTCCGCCCCAGGGAAGGGTGTTCATGACGCCGTTCGCGGTGGCCGCCACGCCGGTCATCACGACGAGGCTCATCTTGAGGCGTTTGTAGAGCGGATACATCGCCGAGACGGTGATCATGAAGGTGGTGGAGCCGTCGCCGTCCAAGGAGACGATCGCGGCGAGCACCGCCGTACCGACGACGATCCGCAGCGGGTCGGCCTTGCAGAAGCGGAGGATGCCCCGGACGATCGGGTCGAACAGGCCGACGTCGATCATCACACCGAAGTAGATGATGGCGAACATCAGCATGGCGGCGGTCGGCGCGAGGTTGCCGACGCCGTCGATGACGTAGTCGCCGAGCTGCGCTCCCTGCCCGACGGCGACACAGAACAGTGCGGGGATCAGTACCAGCGCCGCGATCGGCGACATCTTCTTCGTCATGATCAGGACCAGGAAGGTCGCGATCATGACGAAGCCGAGGATTGTCAGCATGGGGGATACCTAACGTTCATCCTTGAACTCCCACCGGTCTCGGCGGTCCGGACGACGTTAGGGGTCCTCTCGTAGCGTTAACAAGATGTCGACGCGTGAGCAATACGAGCAAAACCCCAGGTCAAAGCGCTGCCGCTAGGGCAAGGGGGTGACGGATACCGGAATGGCGTTCAGCACGGCCGTACCGGACAGCGGGTCCAGAAAAGTGCCGTCGAGCAGCTGGTTCACGTTCGCCCCGGGGTGGGCGGCGGCCACCGACATACGGGTCCCGGGGCGGCTGTGGCCCCAGCCGTGCGGGAGGCTCACCACTCCGCTGCGTACGGTTTCCGTGATCTCGGCGGGGGCCTCGACCGCGCCGCCGGAGGACTCGATCCGTACGGTGGCCCCGTCCACGAGCCCCAGGCGGGCCGCGTCGTCGGGGTGGACCTGGAGGGTGCAGACGTTGGTACCGCCGCTCAGCGAGCCGACGTTGTGCATCCAGCTGTTGTTGGAGCGCAGATGGCGGCGGCCGACGAGGACGAGCGGGGCGGGCCGCTCCCCCAGCGCCCGGCGCAGGCGCGGCAGATCGGCGGCGATCGGGGCGGGGAGCAGTTCGATGCGGCCGGAGCGGGTGCGCAGGATTTCCGGGAGCCGGGGCCGCAGCGGGCCGAGGTCGATGCCGTGGGGGTGGGCGAGGAGCTGCTCCAGCGTCAGACCGTACGGGCCGAGGCGCAGCATGAGGTCGAGGCGCCGTTCGGGCCCGCTCTCGCCGGTGAGTTCTGCGGCCAGTTCCTTCGGGGCCCCGGCCCGGGTGAGCGCGGTGTCGATGGCCAGGTCGTCCACGGCGGAGGGCGGGGCTCCGTGCTTCCCGCTCACCGCGAGGATCAGCCGGGCGAGGACCTCGCTCTCGTCCATCCGTCCGTCCTCCAGGAGGACGGGGGCGCGGGTGTAACGGACCTGGTTGTGCACGGCGAAGGAGTTGAACGCGAAGTCGAAGTGGGCGCTCTGCGAAGGCGGCGGCGGGGGCAGGACGACGTCGGCGCGGCGGGAGGTCTCGTTGAGGTACGGGTCGACGCTGACCATGAAGTCGAGCCGGTCGGCGAGGGCCGCGTCCAGGCGGTCGCCGTCGGGTGCGGAGAGTACGGGGTTGGCGGCGAGGACGAGCAGGGCACGGATGCGGCCCTCGCCCGGGGTCTCGATCTCCTCGGCCAGGGCGGCGATGGGCAGTTCGCCCTTGGCCTCGGGATGCCCGGAGACCCGGCTCACCCAGCGCCCGAGGGTGAAGCCCTTGCCGGGGGCGGCCGCACGTGACCCGGGGGCGGCTTCGCGCGGGGCGCGCGCGGTCGCGGTCGCGGAGAGCGGGAAGAGCGCGCCGCCGGGGCGGTCCAGGTTGCCGGTGAGGATGTTGAGAACGTCCACGAGCCAGCTGGCGAGGGTGCCGTGCTCGACGGTGCAGCTGCCGATCCGCCCGTAGACGGCGGCAGTCGGGGCGGCGGCCAGTTCACGGGCGAGCGCGGTGGTGGTGGCCGCATCCACGTCACAGGCGGCGGCGACCGCCTCCGGGGTGAAGTCGGCCAGGGAGGAGGCCAGTTCGTTGAGCCCTTCCAGGTGCTCGGCGAGCGGTCCGGGGGCGGCGAGCTTCTCGGCGATGAGGGTGTGCGCGATCGCCGCCAGCAGCAGGGCGTCCGCGCCGGGCCGGATCGCGATGTGCCGGTCGGCGAGGCGGGCTGTGCGGGTGCGGCGCGGGTCGATGACGGTGAGGGTGCCGCCGCGGCGGCGCAGCGCCCTGAGCCGGCCGGGGAAGTCGGGGGCGGTGCAGAGACTGCCGTTGGACTCCAGCGGGTTGGCGCCGATCAGGAGAAGGTGGTCGGTGCGGTCGAGATCCGGTACGGGGATGGCGTGCGCGTCACCGAAGAGGAGGCCGCTGGAGACGTGCTTGGGCATCTGGTCCAGGGTGCTCGCGGTGAACACGTTGCGGGTGCGCAGGGCCCCGAGCAGCAGGGGCGGGTAGAGGGCGCCCGCCATCGTGTGCACGTTGGGATTGCCGAGGACCACGCCGACGGACTGCTGCCCGTGGGCCTCGGCCAGGGCCGGTACGCGCTCGGCGATCAGGTCGAACGCCTCGCTCCAGGAAGCGTCGTGGAACTCCCCGTCCGCACCGCGCACGAGCGGGACGCGCAGCCGTTCGGGGTCGGCGTCCAGGCCTCCGAAGGACGCGCCCTTGGGGCAGATGAAGCCCCTGCTGAAGATGTCGTCGCGGTCGCCGCGCGCACCGGTCACGGTGGCCCCCTCGATGGTGAGGGTGAGGCCGCAGGTGGCCTCGCAGAGGGGACAGATACGCGGTGCGGTGCGGGAGTCGTGGGACATGGGCCCTCCCCGGGGCGGCTGCGGCGACGGCACGCGGACATGGGCCGGGCGGGGGTGGGAGCCCCGGCGGGACCGAGCATACCGACCGGTACGCACGGCGGGGAGGCGTCGTACGGCACGGATCGACGACGGCGCGGACCGGGGGGCGACAGCGACGGGAGCACACACCGAGACGACGTCGGCCGGGGTGACGTGGACCGGGGCGGCACCGACCGGGGGCGGCACCGGCCGGGCACGATCTCCTCGCACCCCCGCCCGGGGTCAGGCGCGGCGAGCGGCCCAGACGGTGCGCTCGGTGCGTACCGTCAGGTCGTCGCGGCGCAGGATGCCTCGCGGGTCAGCCGTGTCGAGGAGCTGGTCGAGCGCGGTGAGGTCCTCGGGGGACAGTTCGTCGGCGACGGCGCCGCGGATGCGGCTCAGGACGCCGAGGGCGTAACGACCGATCGCTTCGCCGCGGTCGCCCTCGATGTTCACGGTGATGGTGCGTTCGTCCTCGACGGTGAAGCCGGCGGTGGACAGCATCGGGCCCCAGTCGGCGCCGCGGTGGGGCAGGTGTTCGGCTTGGCGGCGGTCGGCTGCGGCATGGACGCGGTCTTCCAGGCCGGGGCTGCCCTGGGGAGCGTTCTCGGGCAGGAATCGTGGGTGGCCGGCCAGTTCGACGACGGCGAACAGGCCGCCGGGGGCGAGCGTGTCGCGGACGGTGCGCAGTGCGCGCTCGGGGTGGGTCATGTGGTGCATCGAGGCCGATGCCCAGATCAGGTCGGGTGAGCCGAGGTCGGGCCAGGCGGCGGCGTCGAGGTCGGCCTGCACGGTGCGCACCCGTTCCTCGACCCCGCGGGCACACGCCTTGGCGCGCAGGCGCCGGAGGTGTTCGGCGGACATGTCGACAGCGGTGACGTACGCGTCGGGGAAGCGGTCGAGGAGGGCGAAGGTGCCCGCGCCCGTGCCGCAGCCCAGGTCCACGACGTGGTGGGGGCCGTTCCGCAGGGGTAGCGATGCGGTGATGGAGGCGGTGTGCTCGGCGAGGACTTCGGCGTCCAGGTCGAGGATCTCCGCCTGCCCAGCGCTGTCCCGCTCGTGGTGGTGGCCGGGCGAAGCGCCGTGGTGGTGGGTATGCGGGTGTGTTTGGCTCATGCTCTTCACCCTAGAACCGCTATGCGCCAGGGGCGAAACATCTTGCCGCTTTCGCAAGCCGATGGCGGCGGATGCTGCCTGACGCGCAAAACAGGAAGCGCGGCGCGGGACAAGGAGCACGGCGCAGGACAAGAGGTGACCGCCCCGGAGGCCGCCACGCGGGCTCGCGCCGTCACTCGGGAGCGCCGTCACTCGGGAGCGTCGTCGCCGTCGTCACGCTGGTGGCCACGGCGGGCATCCCGGTCGAAGAGGCCCAGGATCTCGCAGGGCCCGCCCTCGGCGCCGATCGCGTGCGGCATCATCGTGGGGAACTCGGCGGCCTGGTTGGTCTCGACGCGGAAGCGGCGCCGGCCGAGCATGAGGATCGCGGTGCCGGACAGCACGACGAGCCATTCGCGCCCCGGATGGGCGCGCATGCGGGCGGGATTGTCGGGCGGGGGGTCGGTCAGGCGCTGGCGCACCACGCTCATGCCGGGGTCGGCCTTCAGGGTCCAGCGCATCCGGCCGTGAACGCTGTCGATCGTCGGGCTGGTGATGACGTCGTCGGTGGCGGTCTCCACGAGCTGGTCCAGCGTGGTGTCCAGGGCGCGGGCGAGGGTGACCAGCTGGTCGAGGGCGAGGCGCCGCCGGCCGTTCTCGATGCGGCTCAGCGACGACTGGCTGAGGTGGGCACGGGTGGCCAGTTCCTCCAGCGACAAGCCCTGCGCGACCCGGAGCGCGCGGATACGTCTGCGTACGAGGCTGTCCAGCTCACCACTCTCTTGCGTCATGAGCAACATCTTATGCCCTGAATGCAAGACAGGGTCGGCTTCGTGTTCAGGTGGTCCGCGCCGGCCAGGCAGACCGCCGAGGCCCTCGCGGCCCGCCGACCGCACGCCCGCCGCCCGCACGCGAGCCCGCACGCCCGCGCGCTCAGCTCAGTCAGTCAGTCAGTCAGTCAGTCAGTCAGTCAGTCAGTCAGTCCAGCGTCTGCGCGAGGTACGCCCTGACGAGCGTCCGGGTCTCGGCGACGATGGCCACGTCGCCGGGCGGGTCCGTACGGAAGGCGAGCTGGAGCAGGGCGTCGGCCGCTTCGACGCTGACCAGGATCGCCCGGGACAGACCCTCGTCGGGCCGGCGGCCGAGATGCCCGGCGAGCAGCCCGGCGAGCCGGTCCGCCAGGCGCCGGTTGGCGTCGTCCGACGCGTCCTCGGCCGGGAACGGCGGCCCGAAGTCGACCAGGGCGAACCCGGGAACGGTCCGCTTCATCGCCAGGTACTCGTCCAGCACCGCGTCGATGGCCGCGCGCCAGTCGTCGGCGGGGAGGGCGGCGAGCCGGGCGGCGATGCGCTCGGCGTAACTGTCCAGGTTGCGCAGCGCGAGGGCGTCGACAAGGGCGCGCTTGTTGGAGAAGAACCGGTAGACGGAGCCGATCGGCACTTCGGCGCGCTCGGCGACAGCACGCGTGGTGAGCTGCTCGTAGCCGGTCTCGTCCAGGAGCGCGGCGCAGGCGTCGAGTATCCGGGCCAGGCGGTCGGCGCTGCGCTGCTGCACGGGAGCGCGGCGGAGGTTCGGGTTCGCATGGGGCACGGGCTCCATGATGCCGTGGCCCCCGCGCCCGCCGAACAGCGGCGGCACCCCTCCGGGGAAGCCGGTACCCACCACGAACGGCCCGCCACGTGCCGTATGCCGTTGACGTCCCCCCACTCCTATTCCTACGGTAGAGCATAGGATTCGTTGTCCGGCGGATCCGAGGGCTTCTTGGGCACCAGGAGTGCGGGATGAGCGCGATCGAGCAGGCGAGGAAGACGGCCGAGGGGCTGACGTACTCCTCCGGATTCGGCAATGAGCACAGCTCGGAGGCGGTCCCCGGGGCGTTGCCGCACGGCCGTAACTCCCCCCAGCGCGCCCCGCTCGGGCTGTACGCGGAGCAGCTGAGCGGCTCCGCCTTCACCGAGCCGCGCGCCCACAACCTCCGTTCCTGGCTCTACCGAGTCCGCCCCTCCGCCGCGCACCCGGCCTTCACCCGGATCGACAACGGCGGGCTGCGCTCGGCGCCCTTCACCGAGTCGGCGCCCGACCCGAACCGGCTCCGCTGGAACCCCCTGCCCGACCCCGCGCCCGGCACGGACTTCCTCAGCGGGCTCTGGACGCTGGGCGGCAACGGGGACGCCACTCAGCGCAGCGGGATGGCGATCCACCTCTACCACGCCAACTCCTCCATGACGGACCGGGTGTTCGGCGACTCCGACGGCGAGCTGCTGATCGTGCCCGAACGCGGCGGGCTGCTGCTGCGCACCGAACTGGGCCTGCTGCGCGCCGAACCGGGCCACATCGCGCTGATCCCGCGCGGCGTCCGCTTCCGGGTGGAGCTGCTGGAGGAGACCGCGCGCGGTTACGTCTGCGAGAACTACGGCCGCCCGTTCGCGCTGCCCGACCTCGGCCCGATCGGCGCCAACGGCCTGGCGAACGCCCGGGATTTCCTCTCCCCCGTCGCCGCGTACGAGGACGACGACCGCCCGGTGGAGGTGGTGAACAAGTTCTGCGGGAACCTCTGGTCGGCAACGTACGACCACTCGCCGCTCGATGTCGTCGCCTGGCACGGCAACTACACCCCGTACGTCTACGACCTGCGCCGATTCAACGTGATCGGCACGATCAGCTACGACCACCCCGACCCGTCGATCTTCACGGTCCTGACCTCGCCGTCCGACACCCCGGGGCTCGCCGGGGTGGACTTCGTCGTCTTCGCCCCGCGCTGGCTGGTCGGCGAGGACACCTTCCGGCCGCCGTACTTCCACCGGAACGTGATGAGCGAGTACATGGGCCTGATCGAGGGGGCGTACGACGCGAAGGCCGACGGCTTCGTCCCCGGCGGTGGCTCCCTGCACAACATGATGTCGGCCCACGGCCCGGACCGGGAGACCTTCGACCGGGCGAGCGCGGCGGAGCTGAAGCCGCAGAAGATCGACGACGGTCTGGCCTTCATGTTCGAGACCCGCTGGCCGGTCACGGCGACCGCCCAGGCGGCCACCGCCGACCACCTGCAACGCGGCTACGACGACGTGTGGCAGGGTCTGAGCCGCAACTTCCGGCCGTAGGCGGCACCCGCCGGCCGTAGTCGGCACCGGAAGAGCACGCACGGGCGGTACAGGACGGGACGTGACGGGGACGGACATGACCGAGAGCCATGAGCAGGCCGGGGCGGACAGCGGCGTGGACCAGCCACACCACCCGCCCGCCTTCGCCCCCGACTCCCTCGTACTGAACCGGAAGCTGCCGCTCTGGTATCAGGTCTCGCAGTCGCTGCGGGCCTCGATACTGGGCCGCCCGCAGGACGCCTCCGCCCGGCTGCCCACCGAGGAGCAGCTCGCCGCGCACTACGGCGTCAGCGTGCTCACGATGCGCCAGGCACTGAAGGAGCTGGAGACCGAAGGGCTGATCAGCCGGCACCGGCGGCGCGGCACGTTCATCGAGCCGCGCGCCCGCCGGGTCTCGCCGGTGCGGCTGCTGGGCTCGGTCGACGCGATCGTCGCCCAGCAGTCCGGGGAGGCGACGACGGTTCTCGGCCACGGGGCGGTACCGGTGCCGGGCGATCTCGCGGAGTTCTTCCCGGACTGCGGCGAGGTGGTCAGCTACCGGCGGCTGCGCCGCGACGGCGAGAGCGACGAGCCGACCAACTGGGCGGAGAACGCGGTACGTCCCGACGTCGCCGCCCGGATCGACGTCACCGACCTGGAACGCTGGCCGATGACCAAGGTCCTGCGCGATGCCGTCGGGGTGAAGATCTCCCGGATCACCGACACGGTGGAGGCCCGCCTCGCCGACCCGGTCACCGCCGAACTGCTCCGGGTCCCGCTGCTCAGCCCGATCCTGCACTACACGGGCGTGACGTACGACGAGGAGGGGCGCGTCGTCGACGTGGCCCGCATCCGCTACCGGGGCGACCGCTTCTCGTTCTCCGTGACGGTGGAGGCGCACTGACCCGATCCCGCGTGCCCGCCCCCGCCGCTACGATGCGCGAGGGTCACTGCGGACAGGGGAGGACGGCTCGGTGGCAGCGCGCAGGACGGCGGCGGCCGGATCCGGCGGGGACACGGAGTCCTCACCGCCGGACGCTCCCTCACCGCAGGAAGGCTCCTCACCGCAGGACGCCTCCTCGCCGCTCGACGGGTTCGTACCGCTGGACGAGCTGATGCCGTGGTCGGTGCGTCCGCTGAGGACCGGCCGCTCCTGGATCGGCGGCCCCGACCCCGCCGCGCTCCGGGCCCGCTGGGAGCGGCTGGCCGCCGCCGAGGGCGCCGAGCAGGAGCGGCTGTTCGGCCCCACCCGTACCCGTACGCCGCACACATCGGTCGCCGCACTGCCCGGGCAGTCCACCGGGACGGGCCGCTTCGCCCGAGAGCCGGGCGACTGCCCCGGTCCCGTACGGATCCTGCACGGACCGTTCGACGAACAGTGGCTGCTCCCGGACCACCGGCTGATCGACGCGGCCCGCCCGGAGCTGTGGCGGGTCGCCGACGGGCAGCAGCTCTTCGCGGTCGAACACGGTTATGTGCCCCGGTCCGCCGGGCCCCTCCCCCTGTCCGTGAGCCGTCTCCTCCCCGACGGCCACTCCCCCGCCGGGCGGCCGGGCCGGATCAGGCCGCTGTACCGGCGGCCCGGCGCCACCGAACCCAATCTGGCACCGGGCCTGCTGGATGTGGTGCGCGCCCGGCTGGGGCCGGAGATCACCCCCGAAGCCGTACTGGCCTGGGCCCTGGCCGCCGCCCGGCCCTCGCCTTCCGGCTGCCGGGTCCCGCTGCCCGCCGACGCCGAGGTGTGGGCACAAGGAGTGGAGCTGGGCCGGGAACTGACGCGCATCCAGCTGCGCGGGGCCCGGGGCGGGGAACGCCCCCGGTTGCCGGGCGGGCGCAGGCCCTATGTACGGGCGGCGCTCCCGGCCCGGCCGACGGAGATCGCGTACGACGCGGAGGCCGAGGTCCTGATCGTCGGCGATGGCCGGATCTCGCCGGTGGCGGCGGGGGCCTGGGAGTTCAGGGTGAGCGGCGTACGGGTGCTGGAGCTCTGGTTCACCCGCCGGGCGGCGGCAGCGGCGGGTGCGGCGGCCGAGGGCGCGGAGGGGCTGGCGGCGGTCGGTGCGCGTGGGTGGACCCGGGAGTGGACCTCGGAGCTGCTGGAGCTCGTCTCCGTACTGACGCTCCTGGACGGGCTGCGCCCCCGGCGGGAGGCCTTGCGGTCCCGGCTGGAGGGGGTGCCGCTGATCTCCCGGGACGAGCTGCGGGCGGCCGGGGTGCTGCCGGTCCCGGCCTCAGCACGGCGCCCCGCCTCGGTCCTGGGGCACCAGGAGGAAGGGCCGGAGGGACAGTTCGCGCTGCTGTGAGGGCGCAGGACCCTGGTACGAGGGGGGCCGGGGGTGGCGGAAGGGCCGGTCGGCAGGGTAAGCACGGGCCATGAACACTCAGCCCCTCCCCCTCGAAGGCCTCACCGTGGTCGCCGTCGAGCAGGCCGTCGCCGCCCCCTTCGCCACCCGGCAGCTCGCCGACCTCGGAGCCAGGGTCATCAAGGTGGAGCGTCCGGACGGCGGCGACTTCGCGCGCGGCTACGACACGGCGGCACGCGGTCTCGCCTCGCACTTCGTCTGGTGCAACCGGGGCAAGGAGTCCCTGGCCGTCGACCTGAAGGACCCGCGCGGACTGGCTGTGGTGCGTGAACTGATCGCCGGGGCCGATGTGTTCGTGCAGAATCTGGCGCAGGGGGCGGCGGCCCGGCTCGGCCTCGACGCCGCGGCCCTCTGCACCGAACACCCGCGTCTGGTGGCGGTCGACATCTCCGGTTACGGGGCGGGCGGACCGTACGCCCACAAGCGGGCCTACGACATGCTCGTGCAGTGCGAGGCGGGCCTGGTCTCGGTGACCGGGACCGCCGGGCAGCCGGTGAAGGCGGGCGTTCCGGCGGCGGACATCGCGGCGGCCATGTACGCGTTCTCGGGGGTGCTGGCGGCGCTGCTGCGGCGGGCGGGCACCGGGCGGGGCGGGCCGGTGGAAGTGTCCATGCTGGACGCGCTGGCCGAGTGGATGGGTCATCCGCTGCACCAGGGGATGCACGGCTCGACACCCCCGGAGCGCACCGGGCTCGCGCACTCGGTGATCGCCCCGTACGACGCCTACGCCACGGCGGACGGCGAGCAGGTGCTGCTCTCCGTGCAGAACGACCGGGAGTGGCGGCGGCTGACGGAACAGGTGCTCGGGCGGCCCGAGCTGGCCGAGGACCCGGACTTCGCGACGAACGCGGCACGCACCGCCCACCGTGAACGGACCGATGAGGCGGTGGCCGGGGCGCTGGCGAAGCTTACGGGGCGGGAGGCGCTGGCCGGGCTGGAGGCGGCGGGCATCGCCTGTGCCCGGCTGAACACGGTGGCCGACGTGGCGGCGCATCCGCAGCTGGCGGCGCGGGACCGGTGGCGGGAGGTGGGGTCGCCGGTGGGGCCGTTGCGGGCGCTGCTGCCGCCGATCACGCTGCCGGGGAGCGAGGAGGCGCGGATGGGGTCCGTACCGGCGCTGGGTGAACACACCGATGTGCTGCTGCGTGCCCTGGGGATGACGGACGAACAGACATCGGCGCTGCGCCGGGACGGAGTGATCGCCTGAGCCGACCCGAGCGGTGGGCCGGTCCGGAGGGCGATGACGCGCGTGGGTCAGCGGCGGCTGCCGAAGAGCGAACGCCGCAGTCGCCGCAGCGGCGCGAAGAGCGAGACGCGCGCGCTCCTGCTCCTGCGGGTGTGCGAGACGTCACGCGAGGTCAGCTCGCGCATCAGCAGCGTCGCTTCCGCCGACTCGCGCTGCGGGACGACGGGGCCGCCGAGCACCGCCAGATGGCGGTCGAGGCGCGTACTGGTCGCACCGCTTCCGCAGGTAATGGCAGGTACACGCGCCCTGCTCCGCATCGTTATCTGTTCCATGTCACTCCCCACCCGTACAAGGGCACCCGGTCCGGGCAGGTTAACCCTATCGTCCCTCAGTGACACCCGTGTATCCCGGCCACAGGATTGCGCACACACGTACGGAGGTTGACAGGCCGTTACCGAATGCGCGCGATTCCAGGGCGACTTGGGGCAGTTCGGCGGGTTTGCCCCTTGGGTTGCCCGCCGCTCGACCGTGGAGCGGGAGGCCTCGATCGGCGAGGACTCCCGCGTGGGGGACGGTGGGTGGCGGAACTCGTGTGTCAGAGAGCGGACTTGAGGACCGGGAGATAGCCGCCCGACTGTCCGGCGGCGGTGGGGTGGTATGACTCACCGATGTTGAGCCAGTTCACGCTGTGCAGCCAGGAGTTGCCCGAGCAGATCTCGTGTCCGGTGAAGGTGGGGCGGACATCGCCGAAGGTGAAGCCGTGGTCCGCCGCGCGCTTGGCGGTGGCCGTGTTGAGGTGGTCGGACGCGCCGTTGATGGCCGCGCGCTCCTTCTCGCTCAGACCGGCGATGCAGCTGCCGCCGAGCCGGTAGAAGCGGGGGTAGCCGAGGACGACGACCTGGGCCGAGGGGGCCTTGGCGCGGATCGCCGCGTACACGGAGTCGAGCCGGCCGGGCAGGGTCGAGTCGACGTAGGCGCGGGCGGTGGCGATCCGGTTGAGACAGGCCGCCTCGGACTGCAGGACACAGGTCGTCATGACGTCCGCGAAGCCCGCGTCGTTGCCGCCGACGGAGATCGACACGAGGTCGGTCGAGGCGTTCAGCGGTCCGAGCTGCCCGCTCGTGACGTCGTTGGTCCGGGCACCCGAGCAGGCGGTGAAGTGGAACGAGGCGGGGGAGTTGGCGGCTGCCCAGAGGGCGGGGTAGGCGCGGGAGCTGCGCTTGCAGCTGGAGCCGTCGTAAGCGCCGGCTCCGACGCCGGAGGAGTACGAGTCGCCGAGCGCGACGTAGTCGACGGCCTTGACGGACGCGTCGGCGTGCGCGATCCCCGCACCGGTCAGGGCGAGAACTGCACCGAGCAGGAGAGAGGACGAGAACGCCACGAGTCTGGACATTTTCATGGGACCTCCTTGAGCAGGGGGTATCTGCCTACTCCGTAGTAGCAGCACCCCGACCACACTGGAAGTGTCCATGCCAAAAATAGATCCGGAGTGCTTCCGTCCGCCCCCGCGAGTTCACCCGGTGCGCCCTCGGGCCCCGGTGAGCTCCCGTCAGTTCCCGCCGCGCTTCCTGGGGAAACCCGGGTGCACGGGCTGCCCCCGTGCCGGATCATGGACGCCATGCCTGCCTCCCCCGAATCCGCTCTGCCGATCCGGCTCACCGTCGACGACAGCGATTCACCGTCCGACGTCGTCGACGCGCTCTTCCTCGGCCGCTTCGCGACGGGCGAGCAGCCGTACGCGCACAGCTCGTCCCTCGACCGGGTCAAGGCCGGGGCGACCCTGCTGCCCCCGCACGCCACGGTGTTGCGGGCCGCCCGCGACGACGACCGCAGCGCCACGCTCGCCGAGGGCGAGGGCTGGACCCTGCTGGCCTCCCGGTGGAACCGCGGCGCTGACGTCACCGTCACCGCGACCAGCGCGGAGCTCGCGGAGCGGATTCTCGGCGAGGCCACGGAAGGGGCGCAGGACGAGCCGGAGCCCCAGCCCGACAACGTGACCATGGGCTTCTGGTACGTCTCCCCGCGCCGCGGCCCCTACCGCACCACCCGCCGGATCACCGCCGGGAGCTGGGACGAGGTCCGCCCCAACTACACCGCGCCGGTGGCCGACGCCATGGACCGGCTGATGAAGGTGACCCCGGACGACATCGCGGGGCGGCTGCTCCTGCTGCACGGCCCGCCCGGCACCGGCAAGACCTCGGCCCTGCGCACTCTGGCCCGCTCCTGGCGCGACTGGTGCCAGGTCGACTGCGTGCTGGACCCCGAGCGGCTGTTCAACGACGTCGGCTATCTGATGGACATCGCGATCGGCGAGGACGACGGCTCGGCGAAGGGCGGCCGGTGGCGGCTGCTGCTCCTGGAGGACTGCGACGAGCTGATCCGCGGCGAGGCCAGGCACACGGCGGGCCAGGCTCTGTCCCGGCTGCTGAACCTGACGGACGGTCTGCTGGGCCAGGGCCGGAACGTTCTGGTGGGGGTCACCACCAACGAGGACCTGGAGCGGCTGCACCCGGCGGTCGTCCGGCCGGGCCGGTGTCTGGCCCGGATCGAGGTCGGCGGGCTGACCCGCCAGGAGTCGTCGGCCTGGCTGGGCACGGAGGAGGGCGTGAGCCGGGAGGGCAACACGCTCGCCGAGCTGTACGCGCTGCGCCGGGGCATCGGCCCCGCTTCGGTGCCGAAGCAGGACGCGGGGGCGGACGCGGGGCTGTACTTGTAACTGCTGGCGGTTGACGTACGCCCCCTGCCGCGCGGGGCAGGACGACCGCGGGCACGGACAAGGCTACGGATCAGTCCCCGTACTACGGATCAGTCCCCGTACGCGGCCCGCACCGCGTCCCGGGCGAGTGCCAGGGCCTGTTCCCGGGTGAGGCCGAGCCGCTCGGCGGTCTCCGCGTAACTCTGCGCGGCGGTCGCGGCCCGCTGCTCGGCCGCTCCCCCGGCGGCCGCGACGAAGGTCCCGTTACGGCCCCGGGTCTCGATCACGCCGTCCGACTCCAGGGCGCGGTAGGCCTTGGCCACCGTGTTGGCGGCGAGGCCCAGCTCCTCGGCGAAGCCGCGTACGGTCGGGAGGCGGTGGCCGACGGGCAGGGCTCCGGAGCGGGCCAGTTCGGAAAGCTGGTTGCGCAGTTGCTCGTACGGGGCGATGCCGGAGTCCGGGTCCAGCACGATCTTCGCAGTCACGGGCTTCTCAGTCACGGGCCGATTCTCCCCCACCGGCGGAAATCCGGTTCTCCAACACCGGCGAAAAAGGAGAGGCGCCCGGGGCCCGGCTGCACCTACCGTCCCCCGCATGACTGTGATCGTGCGCGATTTCCGGCCGTCCGACGCCGAGGAGTGGACCCGTGTCCGCCGGGCTTCGGTCCCCTACATGGTGGCCACCCCCGAGCAGGTACTCCACGACCAGGCCCACGCCCATCCGGACCGGCACTACCGGCTGCTGGTCGCCGAGGAGGACGGTGAGATCATCGGTACGGCGCAGGCGGGCATCAGCCACGACAGTCCGGAACCGGGGCAGGGGTTCGTCACCCCGCACACGCGCCCCGGCCGCACCGGCCGCGGCGCGGGCTCGCTGCTGCTGAGCACGGCGGAGGAGCACCTGGCGCAGGCCGGGGCCACGGTGGTGTACGCGTGGGTCCTGGACAACCCGGAGAGCCTGGGCTTCGCCCATGACCGGGGCTATCTGCCCAAGCGCTCCGCCCACTTCCAGCGTCTGGACCTGGCGGGCGGTTCCCTGCCGCCGCGTCAGGAGGTTCCGGCGGGCGTCGAGCTGAGGACGGGCGCCGACTTCGCCGACGATCCCCGGCCACTGTTCGACGCGGACGTCGAGGCGACGGCGGACGAGCCGGGTGACATCCCCATCGAGCTGGACGACTACGAGGACTGGCTGACGAACATCTGGCGGCATCCGGCCTTCGACCAGGAGCTGACCTCGGTGGCGCTGGTGGACGGGAAGGTCGCGGCGTTCAGCGCGGCCACCACCGACGGAGCGCGGACCTATCTGAGCGCCATGACCGGCACCCTGCGGGACTTCCGGGGGCGGGGCCTGGCGAAGCTCGCGAAGAACGACTCGCTGCACCGGGCGCGGGCCGCCGGGTACACGGACGCGTACACCTCCAACGACGCGGGCAACGGGCCGATGCTGGCCGTCAACGAGTGGTTCGGCTACACGGTCTGCGCCACGGAGGTCCGGCATGTCCGCACCCTCCCCTGAGCCCGGCGCGCCCCGCGCTGGCGGCGCCCGGGACGTGGTCGTCGCCCTGACCAAGGCGGGCCGCACCAAGATCAGGTATCCGGCGGAGCTGGTCCGCGACGACAGCGTCCGTATCACCGTACGGGCCCCGTGGGCCGCGCCCGGGGTGCGGGACTTCGGCTTCGTCCGGTTCGAGCCGGGCGATGTCCTCACCGAGCACTACTGGCGTGACCGGTGGTTCGCGGTGAAGGAGGTCCGGGGCGGCGACGGCGGGCTCAAGGGCTGGTACTGCGACATCACCCGGCCCGCCGTCCTGGCCGACGGGGTGCTGGAAGTCGAGGATCTGGACCTGGACCTGTGGGTGTCGGCGGACGGCTCGTCCGTACTCCGGCTCGACGAGGACGAGTTCGAGGCGAGCGGCCTGGCCGGTCGCGACCCGGCGGCGGCCGGGGCGGCGGCCTCAGCCCTGGACGAGCTGGAACGCCTGGCCCGGACCGAAGGGCTGGCCGGTCTCCTCTCCTGAGCCCCTCACCGGTCGGTGTGCGGAGGGGCCGCGGGCCGGTGAGCTCGTGGGAGCTGCCCGCCACCGGGAGCGGCCAACTGCCGGTGGCGGCCGGGATCAGCTGGTGAACACCACGGGGAGGCGGCCCGGTCAAGGGCGGGGACGGAAGCCGGCGACCAACTCCACCTCGTATCCAGCCGGGTCCTCCAGATAGGCGGCGCAGTGGGTCTCACCGCCCGCGAACGGATGGCGGTCGGGGAACAGCAGGCGCCAGCCGTGCTCGGGGGCCTCGGCCGTCAGCGCGTCGAGGGCGGCCCGGTCCGCGACATGGAACGCCAGGTGGTTGAGGCCGGGGCGGCGGCGGTCGTGGCCGTCGGCGGCGAGGTCGGGCGACTGCTCGACCACGACATAGGCGTCGCCGCGCCGCCAGCTTCGGCCGTGCGCCCAGCGCTGGTACGGGACATGGCCGAGGCGGCCCAGCAGCCAGCCCCAGCTGCGTTCCGCCCCCGCCAGGTCCGCCACCCACAGCTCGATGTGGTGCACGCGCCCGGTGACCTCTCCGGCGGCGGGCAGCGGGACGCCCCGGCGGACGCGGCCCGGCTCGTACGCGATGGGGTCCCCGTCCCGGTGCCAGTGGATCATGAAGTGCTCCCCCGCCCGGTAGCCGTCCAGGCCAGCCCGGCAGTAGGCGACCATGTCGTCCGGCAGGGCTGCCAGCGGGGACCAGACCAGCTCGGAGCACTTCTCCGGCTCGGCGTTGCGCGGTGGGCACTCCGGGTCGTACTCCGCGACGAAGAACCAGCCCATGCGGGCGCCGCCGCCGGGGCCCCGGTGCTGCATCACGAGCGCCACTCTCAGCTCGTCGGGGTCCAGATCGAGGCCGATCTCCTCGGCGGCTTCCCGGATCATCGCCTCGCGGACGTCCTCGCCGTCCTCCGCGTGGCCCGAGGGCATGTGCAACAGGCCGTCCGCATAACCCGTGTTGGAGCGGCGGGCGAGCAGCACGTCGGGGCCCCGGCGCAGGATGAGGTGGACGTCGACAACCTCGGTGTGCCGGTGCGGGGGCATCGCGCGGGCCACCAGGGCGTAGCGCTCGTCATCGACCTCCCCGCCCCACAGCCGCGCGTCGGCGGCGAGGTCCTCGTGGTGGACGCGCTCGGTGTGCGCGGAGAGCAGAGGGGTCAGCGTGGCGGCGGACAGCCCCACCCCGCCCCACACCCCTTCGACGAGGACCAGCCGCCCGCCCGGCTTCAGCAGACCGAACCAGTGCTCCAGGGCCGCCGCCGGATCGGGCAGCAGCCAGAGGACATGGCGGGCCACGATGGCATCGAACGCGCGCTCCCCGACCGGGGGCCGGGCGGCGTCCCCGACCAGCACCTCGGCTCCGGTCCCGGCGAGCTTGGCCCGGGCCCGGTCCGCCATCCGGGGCGAGCGGTCGACGGCGGTGACACGGTGGCCCTGGCCCGCGGCGAGCAGGGAGAGACTGCCGGTGCCGCACCCCAGGTCCAGCACATCGCCGCGGACGGCGGGCAGCCAGCTCTCCAGCCGCCCGGCCCAGGCCTCGCGCACCGCGGGGTCGAGGAGTCCGTGGTCGGGCTCCTCGTCGAAGGATCCGGCCGCCGCGTCCCAGTCGATCGTGGTCATGGTGTCGATGCTCTCAGCCACCACTGACAGTGCGGGAGTCCTCGGCCGTTTTCCGGCCGCCGCGCCTTCTGACGACCAGCCGGTGGACGAGCGGCCAGGCCACGATCAGCGCCACCATCGCGTGGACCGTGACGGAGAAGGGGGTGTTGACCAGCCGGTCGCGCCGCCGTCGCTGATCCGGAGTGCGCGGCGCAGCTGCTGTTCGGCGGCCGGGCCGAGGATCACCCCGATGACGGCGGGCAGCACCGGCAGTCCGTAGCGCCGCATCCCGAACCCGATCAGTCCGATGACCAGGAGGACCACCAGGTCGAGGGACTCTCCGCCGACCGCGTACGCGCCGACGGCGGCGAAGACGAGGATGCCCGCGTACAGGGAGGCGATGAGCCCCCCCATCGATCGGCCATCGCCCCTCCCCCTCCCCCGCAAGGCCTGTGCACCCTTCGTCTCGTCGTCGAGTATCAGGCACCCCACCGACAGTCGTCGTGCACGGCCGGATACGAGACTTCCTGAGCGCCCTCTTAGCCTCGCCTTAACGGCACCATAAGGATCGCCATCACCCTGCCCCAGCAGGCGTTTTCGGCGTTTCGAGCGGCTAGCTTGCTGATCGCCCAACCCCGCAGCCGTGCCGTTCCAGAAGGAGATCCACCCATGACCGCTCGACGCAAGGCCACCGGGATCCTCGCCCTCGGTTTCGTCCCGATCGCGCTGGCCGGGCCGGCCGCCACCCCGGCCGTCGCGCACGGTTCGCTGACCGATCCGGTGAGCCGGGTGTCCGCGTGCTTCGCGGAGGGTCCGGAGAGCCCGAAATCGGCGGCGTGCCGGGCTGCCGTCGCGGCGGGCGGTACGCAGGCGCTGTACGACTGGAACGGGGTGAACATCGCCAACGCGGCGGGCAAGCACCGCGAGCTGATCCCGGACGGCAAGCTGTGCAGCGCGGCCAACGACAAGTTCAAGGGGCTCGACCTGCCGCGCGCCGACTGGCCGGCCACCGCGATGTCGGCGGGCAAGCACACGTTCCGGTTCCGCGCGACGGCCCCGCACAAGGGCTCGTTCGAGCTGTACATGACCAAGCCCGGCTATGACCCGACGAAGCCGCTGGCCTGGTCGGACCTGGAGGCGAAGCCCTTCGCGGAGGCCGCCGAACCGGTGCTGGAGAACGGTTCGTACGTCTTCGACGGCACGATCCCCGAGCGCGCGGGGCGGCAGCTGATCTACACGGTGTGGCAGCGCTCCGACTCCCCAGAGGCGTTCTACGCCTGCTCCGACGTGACGTTCGGCGGCGGTTCGGCGGGCAGCGGCACTCAGGACGGCGGGGCGGAGAAGGAGGAGGGGCAGCAGGGCGGTGGCTCCGGTGCCCAGGCCCCGGCTCCGGCCCCCTCCGCGCCCTCCGAGGACGCGATCGCCGAGGGCGCCGAGAAGTCCTCCGTCGAGCACAACGGGCACGGCGACGACGACGCGAACACCGGGGCGAAGGTCAACACCGCCGCTCCGGCCTCCCCTTCGGACAAGGACAAGGACAAGGACAAGGCCGACAGCGCGGGCGAGGGCAACGCTCCCGAAGTCAACACCGCGAGCAAGGACGAGGTGCTCGCCGAGACCGGTGGCTCCGGCAGCAGCACCTACCTCGCCATCGGGGGCGCCGGGGTGCTCGCCGCCGGTGCGGCCGTGCTGTTCGCCTCGCAGCGCCGCCGGGCCGCCGCGTCGACGGGCCGTCACAGTCGCTGACCGGCACTGACCGGCGCAGCAGCCTTCCGTACCCCTGCCGCGTCCCTCCGGGACGTCGGGCGCGGCAGGACGTGACGGGCCGGGGCCCGCCGTCCGCCCCACCGGACGGCGGGCCCCGGCCCGTTGTCGTATCGCGATGTGCCGTAACGCGTCGTCGGGGCCCGCGGGTCAGCCGATCACCGAGGCGCAGGTGGTCGGAGTGGCACGGGCCGGGTCCAGGGCGTTGGCCACTTCATGGAAGGCGATGCGGTCGATGGTGCCGATCGCCACGTGCTCGGACAGGTCGAGCGGGCACAGGTCCTGGAGGAGGACGTTACGTACGTTCGGGCCGTCCAGGTACTGCGTGCGGTACGGGGTCACGACCTGGTCGTACTTGGTCGCGATGACGGTGTAGCGAACACCGGGGACGGTGTCGCCGCCCGCGGTGAGCTTGGTGATGAAGGGCGAGCCGGCGACCTGGTCGGCGAGGCCGGGCGTCTTGTCGGTGATGAACTTCTCGACGCCGGGGAAGAACGGCAGCAGCTTGGTGAGGCCGAGCAGCGTGGTGCCGTGGTTGCTCGGGGCGATGCCGACGAGGGCGTTGACCTTGTCGGCGCCGCCGAGGAACTTCAGGTAGTAGTTCGGCATCATGCCGCCCTGGGAGTGCCCGACGATGTCGGCCTTCGGGGCTCCGGTGGCGGCGAGCACCTTGTCGACGAACACATCGAGCTGTTCGGCCGACTTGTCGACAGGGCCGAGGCCGTGGAAGAACGGCACGCCGGGGAGCTGGCCGTAGTCGAGGGAGAAGACGCAGTAGCCCCGGTTGACCAGGTAGGGGGCGAGGAACAGCCAGTTGTCGATGGAGTTCCCGAAGGTTCCGTGGACCAGGACGACCGGGCGGGGATGGGCGGCGGAGGGCTTGCAGGAATAGTCGTTCCAGCCACGGGAGGTGGCCGTCGCGGCGGCGGGGGTGGCCGCGCTCGCGGTCGCGGTGGGGGCGACGAGAACGGTGAGGGCGAGTAGCAGGGCTGCGAGAGAGGTGCGCACGCGGGGAACGCGCGCAGCACGGATCCAGGGCAGCATCGTGTGGTCTCCTTGCGGCTCAAGGGAGTGCGATGGCGGTGCGCCCTGTGGCCCGGACCACAAGCTCTGTGTGCTCATGCCAAATTACGCACGAGTAAGGTGGGGAGGGAAGTTACGCGTCGGTAAAAACTGGCGCGGTGTCACCGTAGATCAGGTGATGGACGTCCGGGGATCGGGTCATGGACGCCGGAGACCGGGTCATGGGTGTCCGGAGACCGGGGCATGGGTGTCAGTTCAACCCCGTCGGGAAGCGCCGGACGCCCCGCGTGTCAGTTCAACCCCGTCGCTCAGGCCGCGAGTCCCGCCGGTTTCACCGCGCCGGGCCCGAACCTCTCCCGCAGCCGGTCCGCCACCTCCTCGATCCGGCGCGTCCGCTCGTCCGCCGGGTCGAAGGTGAGCTGACGGGAGGCGCGTCCGGCGTCGGCCAGCCCCTCCGCGCGCAGCGCGATCCCCCGCACCCGGGCCCGCTGGAGCCCGAAGGACTCGTGGATGCGGTAGGCGAGCGCGGTGAGCGCGGCCGAGTGCGCGGTGGGCTCCCGCAGCGTCCGGCTCCGGGTCAGGGTCGCGTAGCCGGTCCGGTTCGCGAACCGCACCGAGACCGCGAGCGACCCGCACACCCGCCCCTCGCCCCGCAACCGTGCCCCCAGCTCCTCGGTGAGCGAGAGAAGCGCGCGGCGGTGCCGCTCGGGGGCCAGTTCGTCGCACGGGAAGGAGCGTTCGGCGGCGATCGAGCGGGCAGCCGCGTTCGGAGCGACCCGCGTACGGTCGATACCCTGCGCCCGCTCCCACACCTCGCGCCCGGTGCGTACGCCGGTGATGCGCTGAAGCGTGGCCAGGGGTGCGGCGGCGATCCGGCCGACGGAGTCGAGCCCGTATCCGCACAGGGTGCGCGCCGTGGCTGCCCCGACACCGTCCAGGGCGACGGCCGGGAGCGGCGCGAGGAACGCCGCCTCCTCACCCCGGTCCACCACGAAGGTGGTCCCGGGCGCGGCCCGCCGGGCGGCCGTCCGGGCCACGAGGGGGTTGCTCCCCGCCCCGATCGCACAGTCCACGCCGTGCAGGGCGAGCGCCCGGACCCGGATCAGCGAGGCCAGGCCCCGCGCGTCCCGCCCGAAGTAGCGCAGTGCGCCGCTCACATCGGCGAGCGCCCCGTCGGGCGGGGCGGCCTCGACGACCGGGGTGAGCGTGCCGAGCAGGGCGAGCAGACCGGTGTAGTCGGCGCTGTCGGGGGGCCCGCCGGCGGTCCTGCGGAACCGCAGGGAGAGGACGCACGGGCCTTTTGCCCCACTGCCGTTCATCCCGCGCTCCCTTGCGACTGGTGCCACAACTTCCTTCCCGTGGGCGTCCCTTCGCCGGGTGGCTGAAGGTCGGCCCAGGGGTTCATCTCGTAGCCGGTCTCCATCCGTATACGACGTCCGGGCCCGGAGGCCCCTTCCCCGGCCTCCCCCTCGGCGCCCTCCCCGGCCCCCTCTTCCGGGCCCTCCGCCAGCCGGGCCGCCACCGCGTCGAGCCCTCCGGTGCGCCGGAGTTCGGCCAGCTCCGCGAGGTTCCAGGCGGCCGCCCCCACCACGCTCAGGCTGCGCGCGCCGCGCCGCTGCACCACCCCGCGCACCAGCAGCAGCCAGGAGTGGAAGACCGTGTGGGCGCAGACGGCGTGACTGTCCTCGAAGAACGCCAGGTCGGCCAGGCCGGTGCCGTCGTCCAGGGTGGTGAAGACGACCCGGCGGCCGGAACGCATCGGCGGCGTCTGGGTGGCCACCTTGGCCCCCGCGACCAGCACGGTCTCCCCGTGCCGGGCCTCGCGCAGCCGTTTGGCGGAGACCACGCCCAGCTCCTTCAGGAAGGCCTGGTGGTCCCCCATCAGATGGCGTGAGACATCCATGCTCAGCACCCCGAGCTCGGCACTCAGCCGCTCCGCCTCGTTGAGGTCGGGCAGCCCGACGGAACCTGTGCGGTGCCCCTCCCCCAGCGGGAGCTGGTCCCCGCCGGCACCGGAGCCGGAGCTCCGGTGGGCCCGGTGCAGCTCGGAGAGGTGCAGCAGCAGGTCGCGGCGGTTGGCGCCGAAGGCGTCCAACGCGCCCACCTGCGCGAGCCGTTCGGCGATCGGGCGGCCCGGGCGGGCGCGCTGCCAGAAGTCCAGCAGCGAGGCGTAGGGCTGCCCCTCCTCGATCCGGGCGGCCTCGGCCTCGCTGATGCCGTGGACGTCCGAGAGCGCGAGCCGCAGCCCCCAGACTCCCTTCCGACCCCCCTCATCGGGCACCAGTTCGATTCTATGGGCGACCGCCGAACGGTTCACATCCAGTGGCAGTACCGGCACCCCGCGCCGCCGGGCGTCCGCGAGCAGCAGCCGCTTCGGGTACATCCCGGGGTCGTGCGTGAGCAGACCGGCGTAGAAGGCGGCCGGGTGGTGCGCCTTGAGCCAGGCCGACTGGTACGTCGGCACGGCGAACGCGACGGCGTGCGCCTTGGCGAAGCCGTAGCTGCCGAACGCCTCGATGATCCTCCAGGTGCGGGCGATCACCTCGTCGTCGTACCCCATGGCCGCCGCACGCCGGGGGAACCACTCCCTGATCAGCTCCTGCGACTCGGGGTGGGAGAGTCCGCGCCGCACCCGGTCGGCCTCGCCCCGGCCGCAGCCGGTCATGATGTCGACGATCTCGATGATCTGCTCGTGGAAGACGACCACGCCGTAGGTGCCGCTCAGCGCTTCCGCCAGGTCACGGTGGGGGTAGCGGACCGGCGCGCGGCCGTGCCGGGCCTCGATGAACGGCCGCACCATGTCGGCCGCGACCGGCCCGGGCCGGAACAGCGAGATGTCGACGACCAGGTCGTGGAAGGTGGCGGGCTGGAGCCTGGCGACCAGGTCGCGCTGGCCCGGCGACTCGATCTGGAAGCAGCCCAGCGTCTCGGCGGTGCGGATCAGCCGGTACGTCTCCGGGTCGCCCGGCGGTACGGCGTCCAGGTCCACGTCCGTGCCCGAGGCGCGTTTCAGCTCCGCGACGGCGTGCGCCATCGCCGACTGCATCCGTACGCCCAGCACATCGAGTTTGAGCAGCCCGAGGTCCTCCACGTCCTCCTTGTCGAACTGCGCCATCGGGAAGCCCTCGCCGCTGGTGGGCATGACCGGCGCACGGTCCATCAGCCCGGCGTCCGAGAGCAGCACCCCGCACGGGTGCATGGCGATTCCGCGCGGCAGTGCGTCGAGCCCCTCCACCAGCTCCCACAGCCGCCCGTACTTCTCCCGGTTCCGTGCGACCTCCTTCAGCTCGGGCAGCTCCTCCATCGCGGCGCGGGCGTCGCGGGCGCGGATGTGCGGGAAGGCCTTGGCGAGCCGGTCGGTCTCGGCCGGGTCCATGGAGAGCGCCGCCCCGACGTCCCGGATGGCGTGGCGCACCCGGTAGGTCTCGGGCATGGCCACGGTGGCGACGCGCTCGGGTCCGAAGCGTTCGATGATCCGGCGGTAGACGTCGAGGCGGCGGGCCGATTCGACGTCGATGTCGATGTCGGGCAGCACGAAGCGGCGCTTGGACAGGAAGCGCTCCATCAGCAGTCCGTGCTCGACCGGGTCAGCGTGGGCGACACCGAGGAGGTGGTTGACCAGGGACCCCGCTCCGGAGCCGCGCGCGGCGACCCGGATACCCATCTCCCGTACGTCGTCGACCACCTGGGCGACCGTCAGGAAGTAGGAGGCGAAGCCGTGGTGGGCGATGATGTCCAGCTCCTCGCGCATCCGCTCCCAGTAGGCGCGGTCACGGTCGTAGCCGCGCCGCACCATCCCGGCGGCGGCCCGGGAGGTCAGCACCCGCTGGGCGGTACGCCGGCCGACGCCCACCAGATGCGGTTCGGGGAAGTGGATGCCGCCCAGCCCGAGGTCGGCGGCGGGGTCGACGCGGCAGGCCTCGGCGGTGTGCCGGGTCTCCGCCAGCAGCCGGGCCGCCGCGCCCTGCCCGAGCCCGGCGGCGGAGGCGATCCGCTCGGCGGTCTCCCGCATGGCGCCCTCGCCCTTGAGCCAGCGCTCACCGCTGTCCAGGGGCGAGCGGCGCGGGTCGAGGGGGACGAGCCCGCGGGCGGAGTCGAGGACGTCGGCGATGGGCCCCTGCCCCGGGTCGGCGTACCGGACGGCGTTGGTCAGCACGGCCCGTACACCCTGTTCCGCGGCGAAGCCGAGGGTACGGGCGGCCAGCCGCAGCGATCCGGGGCCGGTGCCCGCGCGGCCGTGGTGGACGGCTTCGAGGCGCAGGTCGTCGCCGTACACCTCCCGCCAGGGCGCGAGCAGCGCGGCGGCCCGGTCGGGGCGTCCGGCGGTGAGCGCCCGGCCCACTTCGGAGGCGGGCCCGAGCAGTACGGTCAGCCCGTCGGCGGGCAGTGCGGCCCGGGCGACGAGGGGCGGGCCCGCGGCACCGGCGTCCCTACCGCCCGCGCCCCGCGCGTGGGCGGCGGTGACGAGACGGCACAGCCCGGCCCAGCCGCGTGCGCCGTCCCGGGCGAGGAAGGTGACCCGGGGTGCGGATTCATCGACGAAGGCACCCCCGCGTACCGGGGTGCGCGGACGCACGGCCCGGCCCGGCCCCTTCGCGTACGGCTCCACCGCGAGGTCCGCCCCGAAGAGCGGCCGGACGCCGACCCTCTTCTCCCGGCAGGCCTTGGCGAAGCGGACCGCCCCCGCGAGGGTGTCGCGGTCGGTCAGCGCGAGGGCGTCCATCCCCCGTTCGGCGGCACGCTCGGCGAGCCGCTCGGGGTGCGAGGCCCCGTACCGCAGGGAGAACCCCGAAACGGTGTGCAGATGCGTGAACCCGGACATCCGCACCTCCTTGACCGCTACGACCGTTCCGCCACTCACCACCCCCTGCTCTCCACCATAGACCAAGCTTCGAACATTCGTACGATAACCAATGTGGGTCGCACCACGCCGACCCACCGCCCCGCACCCCCCGTTCCCCCCTTCTCCGATCCACCCCTTCCGCCATTCAGCCCTGTCCCGCCTGCGCGGACACCGTCCCGACCGGACGGTTGGGGCATGACTTTCGTCGACGAGGTGAAGAACGCCGTCACTCCACGGGCCGCCCTGCTCGTCATCGGGGTGCTCGGACTGCAACTGCTGTTCATCGCGTCCTACGTCGGGGCCCTGCACAAGCCGAAGCCGACGGACGTCGCGTTCGGGGTGGTGGCACCGCAGCAGATGTCCCAGCAGCTCGTCGACCGGCTCGACGACCTGCCCGGCGGGCCGCTGGACCCCCGTACGGTGAGCAGCGCCGCCGAGGCTCGCGATCAGATCATGAACCGCGAGATCGACGGCGCCCTGATCGTCGCGCCGGAGGGCCGCACCGACACCCTGCTGGTCGCCTCCGGCGGCGGAACCGCCCTGACCACCGCGCTGGAGCGAATCCTCAGCGAGGCCGACGCCTCCCAGCAGCGGGCCGTGCGGACCGTGGACGTCGCCCCGGCCTCCGACGAGGACTTCAACGGACTCTCGTCCTTCTACCTGGTCGTCGGCTGGTGCGTGGGCGGCTACCTCTGCGCCTCGATCCTGGCGATCAGCGCCGGCGCCAAGCCCGCCAACCAGCAGCGCGCACTGATCCGGACCGGGACCATGGCGCTGTACTCGATCGTCGGCGGCATCGGCGGCGCGATCGTCATCGGCCCGATCCTCGGTGCGCTGCCCGGCAGCTTCTGGGGGCTGGCCGGCCTGGGCGCCCTGGTCGTCTTCGCGGTCGGCATGACCACGCTCGCCCTACAGGCCCTGACCGGCATCGTCGGCATCGGCCTGGCCGTCCTGATCATCGTCATCGCGGGCAACCCGAGCGCGGGCGGCGCCTTCCCGCTGCCGATGCTCCCCGACTTCTGGCGGACGATCGGGCCCGCCCTTCCCCCGGGCGCGGGCACCTGGGTGGCCCGCTCCATCGCCTACTTCCAGGGCAACGCGGTCACCGGCCCGCTCCTGGTGCTCTCCGCCTGGGCGGTCGTCGGCACGGCCGTGACCCTGCTCCTGTCGATGCGGCGCCGGCCGGAGAAGGGCGCGGCCCTCACCTCCTGACGATCCGCCCGTGAGGCCGCCGACGATCCACTCGTGGGGCCGCTGACGACCCGCCCGTGGGGCCGCCCGGCGGCCCCATCTGACGTACACCCCAACTTCTGATGTCAGGTTGACTTGACGCCTAGACATGACAGGTCCATGACGACATCGTGGAGCCGCCTCGTACCACCCGACGAGGAGCACGGCCGGGACACCCCCCTTCCACCCCCACGGAGGTCGCTCATGCGTCGTCGATTCACCGCCCCGCTCGCCGCGGTCGCCCTGTCCCTCCCGCTCACCCTGATCACCGCCGGTTCGGCCGCGGCAGCCCCCGCCGACAAGCCCCAGGTCCTCAGCTCCTGGACCCAGACGAGCGCTTCCAGCTACAACGCCTGGAACGCCGCACGCAACAACCAGGGCGCCTGGGCCGCGTACGGCTTCAACTGGTCCACGGACTACTGCAGCAGCTCCCCCGACAACCCGTTCGGCTTCCCCTTCCAGAACTCCTGCGCCCGCCACGACTTCGGCTACCGCAACTACAAGGCCGCAGGCACGTTCTCCGCACACAAGAGCCGCATCGACTCCGCCTTCTACGCGGACCTCAAGCGCGTGTGCGCCGCGTACTCCGGCGCCAAGCGCACCTCGTGCAACAGCACGGCCTGGACCTACTACCAGGCCGTGAAGATCTTCGGCGTCGCCCCGGCCGAGACCGCCCCCGGCGATCTTCCCCAGGCCGCCTGACCCGTCACCGCTCTTTCGCGCACGGGAAGAGGCCCCCGGTCCGGCCGGGGGCCTCTCCTCGTTGCCGTACTCAGGACGCGTACGCCCTCGGGGTCAGCGGTCAGCCGATCTCGGCGCCGTAGGCGGCCAGCGCCTCCGGTACCGGCTGGAAGAAGGTCGTACCGCCCGAGGAGCAGTCGCCGCTGCCGCCCGAGGTCAGGCCGAGTGCGGTGCCGCCCGCGAAGAGGGCGCCGCCGCTGTCGCCCGGCTCGGCGCAGACCGTCGTCTGGATGAGGCCGCGGACGATGTCGCCGTTGCCGTAGTTGACCGTGGCGTCCAGCGCGGTGACCTCGCCCTCGTGCACCTGGGTGGTCGAGCCGCTGCGGGTGACCGCCTGGCCGACCGTGGCGTCGCCCGCCCGGGTGATCTGCCGGGTGGAGCCGTTGTAGAGGTTGACCTCGCTCGGGCGCGCGATGTCCGAGGTGTACTTGACCAGGCCGTAGTCGTTCTCCGGGAAGCTGGAGCCCTCGGTCCTCCCGATCTCCGAGCCGCCCTGGGTGTCCGACCAGCTGGCGACCGACTCGGTGCAGTGGCCGGCGGTCAGGAAGTACGGTTCGCCGTCCTTGACCACGTTGAAGCCGAGCGAGCAGCGGGAGCCGGAGCCGAAGATCGCGTCGCCGCCCGCGATCAGCGGCTTGAACTCGCCCGCCGTCCTGTTCAGTTCGGCCGTGCCTCCGAGCCCCTCGACCACGGCCGAGAGCTTCTTCCAGGCCGCGCCGTCGACCGTGCTGTCGGCGGTGACGAGCACCTTGTTGGTAACCGGGTCGACCGCCCAGGAGGTGCCCGGGATCGTCGCCTTGTCGGTGAGGGCCTGCCGGGCCGACTTCAGCTCGGCGAGGGAGTTCTCCACGATCCTGGCCCTGCCGCCCGCCTGGCGGACCCGCTCGGCGGCGGCCTCGTCGACGACGTTGACGACGAGGGCCTTCGCCTTCGTGTCGTAGTACGTCCCGGCCGCGTCCGTGCCCAGGTCCCGGTCGAGAGCGGAGGCCAGCTTTCCGGCCGCGTCCGCGCTGAGCGCCTTGACCGTGAACTCGGATACCTCATCGCTGGCGTTCGCAGTCTGGAACGTGAATCCCGCTGCGACCAGAGCGACGACGGCCGAACCGGCCAGCGTCGCGCGCTTCCTGGATATGCGTCGATGCTTCAACTTCGACCTCCTGTGGGGCCGCGCACGGAGCAAGTGGGGTGCCCGTACACGGAGGATGGGGCGCCCACTATTCCGAGGTCGCCGATAGCACACAAGGTCGACTTCGAGACGTGCACACCACACCGACGCTTCGCACGCGGGGCGTTCACTTACCCCGGGTCACGCCATGTCGGTTCCGTTTGCGAACACCCGGTGCGATCATCGGCGGCCCCTGAGTGAGGACTAGTCCTGTCCGGTATTCGCCCAGCCGGTCCGGATGGCGCACCCACTTGTCCGGATTCCGACGGAGATCGTCCGCCGGGAGCCTCTCAGAGCCTTCACAGTTCCTGTCACCGAACAGTCCCCGTAACGCCTCTGATGGGTCATCATCGAACGACGGCACACGCCGGGCACGCCGTGCCCGGACCGGCCGGGTGACCGATCTGAGGAGGCGCGGGTGCGCAGTCGGGTGCGCGCGGCGGACGGGCGGCATCTGATGGTCGAGCGGCTGGGCGATCCGCGGGGCAGACCGGTCTTTCTGCTCCACGGGACCCCGGGCAGCAGGCTCGGGCCCGCTCCCCGCGGCATGGTCCTGTATCAGCGCCGCACACAACTGATCACCTACGACCGCCCGGGGTACGGCGATTCGGACCGGCACGAGGGCCGCCGGGTCGGCGATGTCGTCGAGGACGTCCGGGCGATCGCCGATTCCCTGGGCCTTGCCCGCTTCGCCGTCGTGGGCCGCTCCGGCGGGGCCCCGCACGCGCTGGCCTGCGCGGCCCTGCTGCCCGAACGGGTCACGCGCACCGCCGCCCTGGTCCCGCTCGCCCCCTGGGGCGCGGCCGGGCTCGACTGGTTCGACGGGATGGCCGCGTCCAATGTGGACGCGTACTCCACAGCGGCAGCCGACCCGGACGGGCTCGCGGAGTCCTTCATCGTCCGCTCGGCGCAGATCCGGCGCGACCCGGTGAAGCTCCTGGACGATCTGCGCCGGGAGCTGACCGACTCCGACCGGGTGGTGGTCAATGACGCGGGCATCCGGTCGATGCTGTTGCGCAACTACAGCGAGGGGCTGCGCATCTCGGCGTACGGCTGGATCGACGACGCCATCGCCTTCTGCAGCCCCTGGGGCTTTGAACCCTCCCGGATCAGCGGCCGGGTGCTGCTCTGGCACGGGGTGAAGGACGTGTTCTCCCCGGTCGGCCACTCCCGCTGGCTGGCCGGGCAGATCCCGGGTGCCACCGCCGTACTGGAGCCGGCGGCGGCACACTTCGACGCGTTCTCCGTCCTTCCCCGCGTCCTCGACTGGCTGCTGGACGACCGGGCCGATCCGGACCGGCCGCTGCCCTCCGCCGTACCGCTCTGACGCGGGGAGAGCAGCGCCGCGCCGGGCCCGTACGCCAGGGCCCGGCGCAGAGATCAGGCTCGCCCGATCACACCGCCAGCGGTTCCAGTTCGCGCCGGAACCTGCGCTCGTCCCGCGCCATCCGGGTCAGCGGGTGGTCGTCTCCCAGCTGGCGGGCCAGCTCGTCGACGACCTCCGCCCGCACGTGCAGGGCCTCGTCCTTGCGCCCCATGGCATCCAGCGTGACCGCGATGTTCGAGGTCATCGCCAGTGTCTCCGGGTGGTGCGCCCCGAGGGCCTCCTTGAGCTGACCGGAGACCGTGCGCTCGGTCCTCAGGACGAGGTCGAGATCGCCCGCTTCGGCCGTGGCGTTGGCCAGGTTCATGACGCAGAACAGCGTGTGCGGGTGATCGTGCCCGAAGATGTCCCGCATCGAGGCGACCACGCGGCGGTGCACCCGCTCCGCCTCCTCCGCCTCTCCCACACCCGACAGATAGATGCCCAGGTTGTTCTGGGCGGCCAGGGTGGAGGGGTGCTTGTCCCCCGGCACCTTCATGTACTGGTCGACGACCTCCTGGGCGGTCTCCCGGGCCTCCGCCGCCTCGCCCGCCGCGAACAGGTCGGCGGCCAGATTGAGGTCGCAGGCCAGCGAATCGGGGTTGGCGGTGGTGTACTTCGCCCGGTACCGGGCGCGGGTGGCGACCGTCAGCCGGTGCGCGTCCTCCAGCCGGCCGGCCCGCCGCAACGACACCGCCAGGCTCTTCGCGGCGCTCAGGGTGGTGGGGAAGCTGCGCCCCAGGGTCCGCTTGCAGCTGTCGTAGGCGCGGCTGAGCAGGCCCACGGAGTCCTCGTACCGCCCGACCTCCCGCAGATCGCGGGCCAGGTTCATCGCGGAGGACAGGCTGTAGGGGTGCTCCGGGCCGAGCACCTGGGAGCGCAGGTCGTAGACGTCCTGGTCGATCTCGCGGGCGCGGGCGTACTGGCCGACGCTGCGCAGGTTCAGGGCCAGGTTGTTGGCGGCGGCCAGGGTCCGGGGGTGGGAGTCGTGGAAGATCTGGCCGAATCCCTCGTGGGCCTCGGTCGCCATCTCGATCGCCCGGCCGTAGTCCCCGAGCAGCCCGAGGTCGATGGCCAGGCTGCTGGTGGTCATGTAGGTGTGCGGGTGCTCCGGGCCCAGCACCTCGCGCTGCCGCTGGAGCGTGAACTCGTCGAGCTCCTTCGCCTCCACGTAACGCCCGCGGGTGCGCAGGATGTTGGAGAGGTGGAAGCAGAGGTACAGGTACTGCAGGTCCCGCTCCCCCAGCTTCTCCTGCCAGATCTCCCGCAGCTCGTCTCCCAGCGCCCCCGCGGTCCTGACGTCGCCGCGCTTCCAGAGGTAGCGGACCCGGTCGATCAGGAGCCTGCGGGTCTCCGGCTCCTTGCAGTTGCGGGCGTCGGAGGGGCCCAGGTGCGGCCAGATCGTCGTGAAGCGCGGCCAGGTGTCCGGGTTGTCGATCGGCTCGTCGTCATCCGGGCGGGCGCCGGCCAGGATGCGGTGGACGACGTGCCGGGCCTCGCGCTGCTCCTCCTCGCTGAGCTGCGCCTTGATCACGGCCTGGACGAGGCGGTGCACCTGGATGGAGTTGGAGACCTGGTCGACCTTGGCGAGGGCGAACCGGCCGATCTCCCGGATGACCCGGCCCAGCACCAGCTTCTCCTGGAGCGAGGAGTCGTACGGTTTCAGCGCGTCGATCATCTCCTTGCTGTAGAGGAGGTTCGCGGAGATCGGTTCCGGGGCGAAGAAGGCGCAGAGCTGGAGCAGCCGTACGGCCGCGGGCGAGCGCTCCTTGAGCCGGGCGATGGAGATGTTCCAGGTGGCGGCGACCGGTTCCGGGTAGCCCGCGGGCTGGTTGAGGGCGAGGACCTGGGGCGCCTGCTGGGCGAGCTGTTCGAGATAGGCGTCGATGGGGGTGGCGGTCTCCGCGATCCAGGCCGCCGCCTGCTCGACGGCGAGCGGCAGGTCGCCCACGGCGGTGGCCACCTGGTCGGCGTCCTCGTCGCTGAGCCCCGGGGCCCGGCGCTGGAGGTGCTCGATGGACTCCTCGCGCAGGAAGACGTCCACGGGCAGGGCGTCCCCGTGCTGGGACCAGCTCTGGTTGCGGGAGGTCACCAGGATGTGGCCGGAGCCTCCCTGCGGGAAGTAGCGGCGCAGCTGCTCGGGGTCGTCCGCGTTGTCGAAGACCAGCAGCCAGCGGTCCGAGGGCACCCCGCGCCGCAGCAGGTCGACGGCCTCCTGCGAGGCGACCGCCATGTCGTCGCCGCCCTGGGCGCCGAGCCGGACGGCGAGTTCGGCGAGCGAGGCGACCACGTCGTCGGGCTGTTCGGACGATATCCACCACACCAGGTCGTAGTCGGCCATGAAGCGGTGCACGTACTCCAGGGCCACCTGGGTCTTGCCGACACCGCCGAGTCCGTACAGGGTCTGCGGCTGCGGCAGGACGACGGCCAGACCGCCGCCGAGCTGGTCGCGCATCCGCTCCAGGACGAGCGAGCGGCCGGTGAACCCGGGGTTGCGGGGCGGTGCGTTCCAGATCCTCGGTACGGTGCCGGGGAACCGGGGCCCCGGGGCCACACCGTCGACCAGCTGCACCGGCCGGTCCAGGGCGCGCATCAGGGCCGTGGTGGCGTGCACCTCGTCGAGGCGGAAGAGGTCGACCGGGTTGCGGTCGATGTAGGGGGCGCTGAGGCGTACGTCGCCGACCCGCAGGGGCAGCAGCTGGCGGCGGCCGCCGCCCGGGTCCTCGGCGACCGCCCGCTCCCACAGCTCCACGCCGCGCTGCGACTTGAGGTAGGCGGTGGAGAGCAGCACCACCGTGCGGGCGGTGTTCTCGGTGGCGGGGCTCGCGGTGTCCTCGGGCGGGCGGTCGGCGGAGACGTCTCGCGGGACGACCCGGAAGCCGGCCCGGGTGAGGACGGACTCGATCCAGTCGGCCCACATCCGGTTCTCCGCCACATAGCTGAGGAAGAGGTCGGCGGGCAGGGCGGGCCTGCGCCGGGTGAAGGCGTCGCGGATCCGCAGGCGGACCTCTTCGCCGATCGGGGGCATCGAGGTGATCTCGCGGCCGGTGATGACCGCGGTGAGCCGTTCGAAGGCGGAGAGCAGCGAGTTGGTCAGCCCGGCCTCGTCGCCGAAGGTGGCGAGTGTCTCCTCGTAGGCGTAGTAGGGGCGGTAGGGGATCTCCACCGCGCCCCAGTAGGCGGTGAGTTCGTCGCCGGACATGTCACGGGGCAGCCGGTCGAACTTGAGCCGGGCCAGTGCCCGTCCGGCGTCCGCCTTCTCCTTCTCGCCCTCGTCGATACGCATGGGGACGGGGAAGATGGAGATGGGACGGCCGGTGTAGCGCTCGGCGATCTGGCGGGCCACGGAGGCCGCGCCGTCGATGGACTGGTCGCTGAGGGTGAAACAGTCGACGAGCACGTCCGGGAGATGGACGGTGCAGATGTCGGCGATGTCGCTGAGGCCGGTCCGGCTGTCGATGAGGACGTAGTCGTAGTTGGCCTTCATGTCGTCGCGCAGCGCGTCGAAGAAGTGGCCGCCGCCGAGCCGGTCGTAGAAGTTGTCCCAGTCGAAGGTGGAGACGGTCGCGGAGTACTCGCGGTTCTGCCGTCCGGCGGAGACGAAGTCGAGCGTGCCGCCCTGCGGGAACTCCCAGCCGAGCGTCTCCGGGGTCAGCGACACGGCGTGCGGCTGGATGCGGGCGTAGTCGCGGTGCCAGTCGTCGGCGCGCTGGGCGGGGCTGGTCGCGGCCCAGGCGTACTCGGTGATCAGGTCGATCACTCCGGTGGTGGCGCCGAGGGTGGCGGGGTCGAGGAAGGGGTGGAAGAACCGGTGGAGTCCGGGCGCCTCCAGGTCCCAGTCGACGGCCAGCACCCGCTTGCCGTTGGCCGCGAGGATCCAGGCGGTGTTGGCGAGGGCCATGGTGCGCCCGGTACCGCCCTTGTACGAGTAGAAAGTGACGATGCGTCCGTCACGACCGGTACTCATATGTCCTCCGCTTCCGTCGCGAGGTCGTGCGGATCGGGTGTGTAGCTGGTGGCGCCCATGGGGCCGGTGAGCCGGGTCCGTTCACTGTGTCCGCCGCCGGTGCCCGGCGGGTAGGCCGTCGCGTGTCTCAGATACTGCTGGGCGGCCACCTCGACGACCTGGGGCAGGAGTTGCCCGAAGGCCTCCATCGTGGGCACGCCCCGGGCGGCGGCCCGGCAGAAGGTCCGGCCGTGGCGCATCCTGGCGGGCATGGTCGCTTCGAGTTTCCCGGTCAGCTCGGCCTCCGCGGCCCGGCTCTGGTGGTCGTCGCGGCTCCACGGCACGACCATGGTCACCCAGGGGCGGTTCTCGGCGTCGAAGGCGGCGAGCCTGAGGCGGCGGTCCTCGTCCTGGAGGGCCCAGCGGTCGACGATGAGGATCTCCGGGGTGCTGGGCGGGGCCTTGCCCTCGGGCTGGCCCGACTCCTCGTCGAAGGAGGTGATCTGGGCCTGGTAGTTGAGCGAGCGCACCAGCTCCTCGGCGACGTAGGCCAGGGGGCGGGCGGCGTCCGGGTGGTAGGGGTTCCAGTCCTGCGGGTGGTCGCCGTAGTAGTCGGCGTCGCGCCCCTCCGGCAGCTCGTGGCGGGTGGGTGCGGCGATGGTGATCCGCATCGGCCGGGGGGCGCCGACCCCGCTGCTGGGGGAGCCGAAGGCACTGGGAGCGAGGCGGTAGTCGACGGGGCGGCCGGTGTCGATACGGACCGAGTCGGCGACGCTGACGATGCGTTTGGCCAGTTCGTAGACGGCCCGTTCGTACTCCTGGGCGAAGAGCCTGAGCTTGATCAGGCCGTAGAGGCCGTCGCTGACGTAACGGTCCCCGAAGTCGCGGTGGTTGAACTGTAAGCGCTCAGCCGATCCGGGGAGCTGGCTCGGCGGCACCGGCACCCAGAGGGCGGGGACGATGGCCTCGGCGGGCTGGTTGGAGCGGGCCCGGTGGTGGATGGCGCGCTGCTCGAAGGCGTACCACTCCTTGCCGCACATCTCGCTGGCGAAGTAGCGCGGCGAGAACAGCGGGACGAAGACCCGGCAGGTGGCGAGGACGTCACCGAGCCGTTCCGACCAGCCCTCCCCGGAACGTATCTCCCGGTCCATGAATCCCGCGGGCGCGCCCGCGGGCAGGTCGGTCATGGCCATCACATGACCGCAAAGATCTTGGAAAAGCCGCTCGACCCACATATCGGGGTCCGTACCACCGCCGTACCCCGGTGTGTGGGCGTAACTCAGAAAGAAGTACGGCCGATGGTCCGCCGCTCGCTGCTGCGTCGATGCGTGCACACGACCCCCGTCCTGTATGAGCACCCGCACCCAAGGTCGGTGATGAATGCGAGCGGATTCATCATTCCGGAGTGGACCTTGTTCCACCCCCCTGACGTTCAGTCATTCAACGCCGCTTTCCAGTCATTCATACCCAGGTTTCGTCAGAGTCTTTCTTGATCGAAAGTAATCCTGGGGTGCTTATCCCTGCTTGTCCCCGTGTGTACCGCGCCACTCCCCCGGTGCACCGCCCCGCTCGCCTCCTTGCGCAGGAGATCCAGCAGCCGCAGCCCGTCCACCGTCGGCTCGGCCGCCCCTTCGAGGAGGTCGAGCGCTTCGGGCACCCCCCGGAGGAAGCGGGGGTCCAGCGCGGCGAGCCCCACGCGCTCATAGGCGTCGGCCAGCAGCCGGGAGAACGGGACCTCCTCTTCCTGCCAGGGCGACCGATGGGCCCAGGCCCCGTCCGAGGCGTAGAGGTCCGTGACGTCGAGCAGGGCCCGCAGTCCCGTACGCCGGTGGCCCCGCAGCAACGCGAGCGCCAGCTCCTCCGCGCCCCCCGTCACCGGCAGGCCGAGCGCCCCGTAGCCGTGCGGCCGCCCCTCCTGCCGCCCCGGCCCGCACGGCACGGGCGGCTGCACCGGTGTCAGCGTCGTCAGACCGGCCGCCGCGGCCGCGGCCTGCTCCGGGGCGGCCTCCGCCAGCAGCGCCCACGCCCGGCCGATGACCGCGGCCCACCGGTCCGCCGCGTCCGGCGCGAGGCGCGGTGCGGCGGGTGCGGTGAAGCAGTCGCGGTACGGGTCGAGGTCGTCGAGCAGGAACGCGGGGGCACCGGCGGCCGCGAGCCGTCGGACCGGGCGCCAGCCGGGGGCGTCCCTGCCGTCCAGCGCGATCGCGCGGCGGGTGCCGTCCCCGCTCCGGACCTCGAACCCGTCGCCGGTGGCGCGCACCGAGACGCGGCCGCTCTCCCCGGGGCCACCGAGCCGCAGCTCGCCGAGGGTGGGCAGGGCGATGCGTCCGGCGCGGTACGTGACGGGGACGGCCAGGTCGAGACCCCCCCGTACGGCCGCCGCCGCGACCTGGGCGGAGAGCCGCAGCGCGGCGCCGACGGCCTCCGGGCTCCCGGCGCGCAGCCCTTCGAGCACGTCCAGCAGCCAGGTGCGCGCATACGGGTGGGCCAGGACCTCGTCGAGGGCGGCGGCACCCGACTCGCAGGACTCGGCCTCGGCCGCGATCGCCCAGGCCTCGTCCCACTCCTGCCCCGCGCGGCCGTCGAGATCGGCGTGCAGCAGGGCGAGCAGAGTGCGGGTCAGATCCTGCTGGGCGGCGGCCAGGTCCGCCGGGTCGCCCAGCGCCGGGGAGACGGTGGCCGACTCGGTGCGCTGCTGGATGCCCCGGACGAGCGCCTCCAGGTCGGCGCAGTAGACGGAGGGGTTGTCGAAGCCGCCGCTCGCCGAGCGGTAGCGGTGGGTGTAGAGCCCGCCGCCGCACGAACGTACGACGGGGCACCGGCGGCAGGCCTCGCCGACCCCGGCCAGGCCGAGCTGCCGGGCCCGGACTCCCGGGTGGTCGGCGACCTCGTCCAAGGAGTGGGTGAAGACGTCGAAGCCGGTGGCGGCCGCGCCCTCGTAGGCGCTCTTGAGCGAGTCGACCTGCTCCAGCTGGCCGTCCGTCTCGACGACGACGAGGTCGGTGGGGGCCAGGCCCAGGGATTCGGTGAGGCTGGGGCCGCCGCCGAGGGTGGAGAGCACCGAGGAGAAGAGGCGGACCGGAACCGGTCGCCCCTGTTCCTGCCAGCGGTCGAAGACCGCGAGGAGCCAGGTGGCGTACGCGGTGGGCGATCCGTCCGGGCGGGGCGGCGGCTCGTCCCAGGTGGCGTGCGGGAGGAGGAAGTCGACCAGCGGCGGTTCGAGTTCGGTCAGGGCGTCCAGGACCGCGACGGGGTCGTTCTCGATGTCGATGGTGCACAGGAGGCCGAGGTTGAGATGGCGGTAGCGGTCCTGGCCGAGCAGCTCCACGGCCTTGAGGACCAGGGGGTGGCTGCTGCGCCCGTCGGCGTAGCGGCGGTGGCGGTCGTTGGCGGCCTTGTCGCCGTCCAGCGAGATGCCGACCTTGACGCCGAACTCGTCGAAGAGGTCCAGATAGCGGGGGCTGAGCTGGAGGCCGTTGGTGTGGATGCGTAGATCCAGGTCGGCGATGCCCGCGAGCGCGGAGCCGAACTCCTCGCAGACGGTCCGCAGCCGTGCGGGACCGGCGAGCAGAGGCTCCCCTCCGTGCAGGATCACTGTCACGGAGGGCAGTGCATGAGTCCCGGCGTGCTCAGCGAGGCGCTGGGCCGTCCGGCGAATGACGTGGTCAGAGATAACCTTCGGCCTGGTTCGCCAGCTCTGATCCGCGTGTTCATAGACATAGCAATGGTCGCAGGCGAGATCGCACCTGCTGTGAACCTTCAGAACGATTTCGCGGAATGGCACCGCGGGTCCTGTCATTTCACCAGTCTAGCCAGCTGCTGACACCTCGTCATACCAGCTGGCGGGTATCGCTGGTGAGTCGCCTACAGCGCGGAGTTGAAGGTGGCGGTCCGCGTGGAACGACCGGTCGTCGATGCGAACACGCGCCCGAGCTTCAGCGCGGCAGCGCTGTCCGAAGCCTCGATCTTCGCGAGTGGAACACGACTCTTCTTCGCAACAGCGAAGGAGGGAGAGGATTCGTAGGTCTTCACGGCCGTCCTTGATGGGTTCGTTCCGGACACGGAATGAGCACCGGCAACTGCACCATTGCAGTGTCCGGCGGCACGACTTTACTCTCATACCCCGCGCGCGCAACTCTTGCGCGCGGGCACAACCTCCGGTGAACGCGCGGCTGCTCCAAATGGATCGGAACATTTCATTCCGTCATGCGGGAAAAACGGTACGGGACAAAGGAGCGATCATGACGGCGATTCCGGGACCCCTGCAGAGCATGGTCTTCAGGAACGCCGACCTGCCCGTCCTGTTCCATCACACGGACGCCATCGCCGTCGCCCGTCAGCGCGAGGCCGTGAACACCACCCGCGGACAGCTGGCCCTGCTCGCCGCGGGAGCCGTGCCCGCGGCCCTGCCGTGGCAGGTCCAACTCGGAGGATCGTTCCAACTCCTCGACGCAGCAGCGGCGTTGGCGTACCTCGGTGTCCTGATCGCGACCTTCCTCGCCTCCCACCGCAAAGCAAAGTCGCACTGGCAACTGAATCGCTCGGCGGCCGAGTTCATCAAGTCCAACTGCTGGCGATACGCGGTCCACGGCTCGCCCTTCGACAGCTCGGCCGAACACCCCGAAGCCCTGTTCGCCAATCGTCTCGAAGAAGGCCTTCAGGAACTGCGGAAAGTGGGCTGGGCGGACCCTCGCGAGGAGCTGGTGGATTCCGGCGGCGGCCTCATTACGGAATCGATGCGCACCTTGCGGAACAAGGCCTACACCGTCCGCAAGGAAACATATGTACGGGACCGGCTCATCGAACAGCGGCGCTGGTACCGCAGACGTCAGCAGGTCTCGCGGCGCGGGGCCCTCCTGTGGTCGGGGGCCGTCGTCGCCCTGACCCTCCCGGCGCTGGCGCTCAGCCTGCTCCAGACCTTCGGAGTGGGGCGCGCCTTCGGGCTGACCGGGGTGCTGTCCGCGGCCGCCGCCGCCTGCCTCGCCTGGAACGAGATGCGCCGTCACCATCCGCTGATCTCGGCTCATTCGCTGGTGGAGCAGGACCTGGAGTCGATGCAGGCCGCGATGGAGACCACCCTCACCGAGCGGCAGTGGCCCGCCGCGGTGTTCGAGACCGAGCGGATCGTCTCGCCCGAACACACCGACTGGCTGGTCAGACACCGGGTATGAGCCGGGCGGAACCGGCGGGGGCTCAGGTGCGCAGTACCCCGTCGCGCCAGATGACGGTGACCGGGCGGCCCAGGGCGCGGGCGTATGTCACGATGTCGCCCGTCCCGCCGAGGCCACGGGCCGGGCGGCCGTCCCAGACGGCCAGCAGCCGGTCGCAGTGGTCGGCGATGTAGGCGCCCGCCGCGTAGTACGCCTCGTCCGTGGAGTGGGGGAAGTCCAGCCGGACCTCCTGGGCCGCGCGCGCCCTGAGCCCCCGGTAGCGGGCCAGGTCGACGGCGTTCTCGAAGCAGGCCTCGTAGTCGCCGCTGGGAATCACCGCCGTCAGCTTGGCCCCGCAGGCCAGGGCCAGGTCGGCGAAGAGCTGGTCGGCGCCGACCGCCAGGCTGGAGAGCGCCTCGGTCGCGCCGTCGAGGCCGCACAGCTCGGCCCGCAGCCCCGCGAGCACATGGGCCTCGGCCTCGGCGGGGATGGAGCGGTGACCGGTCACACCGATGCGATTCACGGACCTGCTACCCCCTGATGCCGTCGTGGCGCCATCCTCTCAAGAGCTCCCCGACGAGCGGGAGCCCCCGTCCGGAATTCCGGACGGGGGCTCGTATGTACGGATACGGCTCCGGGCGCGGCCCGGTGCGCCGGTCAGTACACGCTCACGCCGTACGCGTTCAGGGCTTCGACGACCGGCTGGAAGAAGGTCGTGCCCCCGAATGAGCAGTTGCCGCTGCCGCCGGAGGTGAGACCGATCGCCCGGGTGCCGGAGTAGAGCGGGCCGCCCGAGTCGCCGGGCTCGGCGCACACGTTGGTGCGGATCATGCCGTAGACGACGTCGCCGCCGCCGTAGTTGACGGTGGCGTTGAGTCCGGTGACCGATCCGCTGTGGGTGCCGGTCGTGGAGCCTCGGCGGGTGACGGCCATCCCGACGGTGGCGTTGGCGGCGCTGGTGATGTCCTGGCCGCCGACCGTGCCGTTCTTGGGAATGGTGGTGTTGGTGTAGCGCACGATGCCGTAGTCGTTGTTCGGGAAGCTGGACGCGGCGGTCGTGCCGAGCACGGTGGTGCGGGCGGAGTTGGCCCACCAGGTGCCCGTCCCGTTGGTGCAGTGACCGGCGGTCAGGAAGTAGTAGGTACCGCCCCTGCGGACGTTGAAGCCGAGGGAGCAGCGTCCGGTGCTGGAGTAGATCGCGTCGCCGCCGGAGATCAGTTTGGTGAACTTCCCGGGCGTGCGCTCGATCGTGAGGGCGGAGGCGTTGGCGCCGGCCGCCTTCTTGATCCGGTTGATCTCGTCCTGTGTGACCGTGCTGTCCACGGTGACGAGGAGGCGCTTGGTCCGCGGGTCGATGTTCCAGGCGGTGCCCGCGATGTCGGCGCCGAGCACGGCGTCACTCGCCGCGGTCAGCTGGTTGGCGCTGAACGTACGGGGGGTTTCGGCGTTCGCGGTGGGGATGGCCATGGCCGCGACGGCGGCGAGCCCCGCGAGGACGGCCGTGGTACGGACGCCTCTCGTCACGCTGGAGCGGTTGCTGGTGCGCTTGATCCTCACTTCGGGTTCCTCCGAGGGGAATCGGGGGCCCTCCTGTGGGGTGGTGGGCCCGTGAGGCGCAGTCGGGGGCCTGCCCGGATTCCGGAGTTGCCGTGCCCCTGACAATCGCTGACGGGAGTATCGAGGGGGCCGGACAGGCGGCGCAAGCATGCCTTTCGGCCACGCGGGCCCCACACGTATCCGGCCCCGGAAGCCGTGGGGCTGCCGGGGCCGGAGGGACGTCTCGCGGGTCAGGCGTCGACGCGGTTCCGCTCCCCTGCCGGGACCGCCACGGTGAGCGTGTTGCCCGGGGGCGGGAAGGGGCAGATGAAGTGATCGGCAAAGGCACAGGGCGGCAGCAGGGCACGGTTGAAGTCGACCTGCACGCCGCCGTCCCCGTCCGGTGCGCCGGGGCGCAGGAAACGGAAGCGGTAGCTGCCGTTTCCGCTGGTGGCGTCGGCGAAGACGGCCCACAGGGAACCGTCGGGCTCGACCGCCACCTGGAGCGTGTGCTCGTCCCCGTCCACCGTGAAGGCGAGCTCCCCGCCGAGCCCGAGCCCCCGCTCGACCCCGTCGGCGTTGGCCACCCGCAGGGTCCGGTCACCGTCGTACGGACGGAAGGTGCCGGGCAGCGCCCAGCGGGGGTCGTACGGGGTGGCCTCAATGGTCGAGAAGGCGTGCCGGGCCGGCGAGTCCGGGTCGAAGTCCCTTACCGCCCAGAGCCCTTCGCGGCGGAGCACAACCAGCCGCCGGACCCCCTGCGTCACCCGGGAGTCGTCGATGGGGCCGCGGTCCGCGCCGAGCCGGACCTCGCCGGTCAGCGGCCTGCCGTCGACAACGATGCCGTCGTCCGCGGTGGCCGTGAGGACCACCTCGTCGCCGTCCTCGCGCCAGTGACCCGGGACGGCCGGAATTCGCCCTTCCGGGTAGTCGGAGAGCCAGTGGGTTCCGGTCAGGGAGAGAGGGCCGTACGGGGCGGCGACCGCGACGACGCGCCCCGCGTGCCACCGCTGCCAGTCCCGCGCGGCGTCCGGGCCGCCAACCTGCTCCTGCTGCGTCGCGTCCGTGCTCATGCGCTCAACCTTTCCATACGGCTCGGCGGGGCCGAGGTGCGACCGCAGCGGGGAGCCCCTGAGGTGACCCGGCGCGACCTGACGCCGCCTCAGCAGTCGCAGCCGCAGGATTCGCCGCAACAGCAGCAGCCCTCGCCGCACTGGCCGCAGCAGTCGCACACCTCGCAGCAGTCGCCGCAGCTGCTGCACAGCCCCTCCCGCCGCTCCCGGCTCCAGGGGTCCTCGAAGGTCCCGCAGCACATCTGGCAGGTGCAGGCGAGTCCGGCCCACACCAGGCACCCGCCGATCAGCCCGCGCCGGTCACGGGGCGGCTGCGGCGGGGGCGGCGGGGAGCCCGGGCCCCCAGGAGCGTACGGATGACCCGGCGGCGACCCGAAGGCGCCGTCCGGGGTCAGCGGCCCCCGGCCCTCCCCGGGCTGCCGGTGCGAGCAGGACGGGGAGCCGAACGCCCGGTCGACCGAGCGCCGCAGTTCGTGCGCGAGCAGCACGTGGACGAGCTTGCCGTCCACGAACTCCACCTCGCGCAGCGCGAGCCGTACGCCGTGCAGCGCGTCGTCACACAGCCGGCGCGCCTCGGTGAGCGGGGTGCCGGTCACGGTGAGGGGGTTCCAGGCGCCCGACGCGGCGTCAGCTTCCCGGTCCTCCACGGCGTCCAGCAGATGCGCGAGCCGCCCGAAGAGCCTGCCCGCCTCCGCGAGCGGCGCGGCGTTCTGCGGCTTGCCCGCGAGGTGGGCGGTGTGGGCGAAGGCTGCGGCGGTGGCCGTCTCGGTGGGTTCGGTGACCGTCAGCAGCGGGGTGCCGGGCCCGGCGAGCGTCTCGATCCCGGTCTGCCGGTCGACCGCGTCGACCAGGAGGGCGGTGTCGAAGCCGAGTGCGGCCCCGGTCCGGGCGCCCGCGCGGTCCCAGCCCGCGGCCACCCGGCGCGCGGCGGCGGCGACCGGGCGGCGGGCCAACACCCCGTCCCGGTCTGCGACGTGGTCGCGGACCTTCGCCGAGGCGAGGACGAGCGAGACAGCGGCGGCGAGCCTGGCCCCCTCACCCCGGGCGACCGGGGCGGTGCGCATGGCACGCAGCGGGCAGGGGCCCGCGGTGCGGCGGCCGGCCGGGGTGAGCCCTGCCTGAGCCTCCGTCAGGACCGAGACGATCAGACCATCATAGTTCGTGACAATCCGGGCGAACTGTCCGTGATCCGCCCTCAGGGCCAGGCAGAGACCGCAGAGATGGGCCATCCACTCGGTCCGGAGCCCCTCGGAGAGCCGGTGCGCACAGGGCCTGACGATTCCGAACACGGCGATCCCCCGCGAGCTGTTCCGGCCGGTGCGCGCCGCTCGTGCACCGGAGCGTCGTGCATCGTATCGAGCGATCCGTTCACCCGTACGTCCCCTCCATCACCCGTACGGACCGGAGCATCGTATTTTCCTTTCACAACCCGCCTTATACGGTCAGAAACCTGACGAACTGCCACATCTTCTGCACCAGTACCGTCACGAATCACCTGCGCGCCGACTATCCACTTGGCGCGGTATCCGCATCATGGACGACCATAGGGATACGAAAGAGATGCGGAACACCAAGGAACCGCGGTGAGAGGAGGCGTCCATGGGATCGGTGCGCAAGGCGAGTGCCTGGCTGGGCCTCGTAGAGGACAACGACGAGCGGTACTACGACGACGAGTACGCCGAGGGCGCGGAGACCGGCACGAACAACCAGGCCTGGGTCACCGACCCACGGGTGCAGGTGGCCGCCGAGGCGGCCGAGGAGCAGGACCGCCGGATCGCCACGGTGACCCCGGACAGCTTCCGGGACGCCCGGGCCATCGGTGAGCTGTTCCGGGACGGTGTCCCGGTGATCGTCAACCTCACGGCCATGGACCCCGCCGACGCCAAGCGCGTGGTGGACTTCGCCGCCGGGCTGATCTTCGGTCTGCGCGGTTCGATCGACCGGGTGGCCACCCGGGTCTTCCTGCTGTCCCCAGCCGACACCCAGGTGGTGGCCGGTGAAGCCGCCGGCCGTACGACCGACGGCTTCTTCAACCAGAGCTGAGCAGGGCGCTCGCCGGAAAGTTCCGGTCAGCGTCTCCGGTCGGCGCGCCCCTTCGGACGTGCCGGGGTCACCGGAAGGCGTCGAGACCGGTGAGCGCCTTGCCCAGCACCAGCTGGTGCATCTCCACGGTGCCCTCGTAGGTGAGCACCGACTCCAGATTCGTGGCGTGCCGCATCACCGGATACTCCAGCGAGATCCCGTTGGCCCCGAGGATCGTGCGCGCGGTGCGGCAGATCTCGATGGCCTCCCGCACGTTGTTGAGCTTGCCGAAGCTGACCTGCTCGGGGCGGAGCCGTCCCGCGTCCATGCGCCTCCCCAGATGGTGGGCGAGCAGGATGCCCTTGTGCAGCTCCAGGGCCATGTCCGCCAGCTTGGCCTGGGTGAGCTGGAAGCCGCCGATCGGCCGGCCGAACTGTTCGCGGCTCCTCGCGTAGTCGAGGGCCGACTCGAAACTGGCCCGCGCCGCGCCCATGGCGCCCCAGACGATGCCGTACCGCGCGTGGCTCAGACAGCTGAGCGGGCCGCGCAGCCCCTTCGCGCCCGGGAGCACCGCGTCGGCGGGCAGCCGGACCCCGTCCATGACCAGTTCGCTGGTGACCGAGGCGCGCAGCGACCACTTGTGCCGGATCTCCGGGGCGGAGAAGCCGGGGGTGCCGGTCGGAACGACGAAGCCGCGGATGCCCCGGCCCTCGTCGCCCTCGTCGGTCTGCGCCCAGACGATCGCGACCCCGGCGACCGAGCCGTTGGTGATCCACATCTTGCGGCCGGTGAGCACCCAGTCCTCGCCGTCGCGCTTGGCGTACGTCCGCATCCCGGCCGGGTCGGAGCCGTGGTCCGGCTCGGTCAGGCCGAAGCAGCCGATGATCTCGCCGGACGCCATGCCGGGCAGCCACCGCCGCTTCTGCTCCTCGGAGCCGAAACGGTGGATCGCGTACATGGCGAGCGAGCCCTGTACGGAGACGAGCGAGCGGATCCCGGAGTCGGCGGCCTCCAGCTCCAGGCAGGCGAGACCGTACTGGACGGCGCTCGCCCCGGCGCAGCCGTAGCCCTCCAGCGACATGCCGAGAGCCCCCAGCGCCCCGAGCTCGCGGGCCAGCTCCCGGATGCCGGGCAGCTCGCCGTTCTCGTACCACTCGGCGATGTGCGGCAGGACGCGGTCGGCGGCCCAGGTGCGGACGGTGTCGCGGATCGCGAGGTCGTCGGGGCCGAGCAGGTCGTCGATGCCGAGGGGATCCGATGCGTCGAACGGCGGGAGCTTCGACGGCTTCGCGGACTCGGTGCTGGACATGAGGGTGCCTCCGGCGGCTCGCACGGTGCTCGGAGGACCGGGAGACACCCCCGCCCTCCGGAAACTAGCAGTGGTAGTCAGGGCGTTCGTGCTGACGTTACGGCTCAGTGCGCCGCTCGTCCAGAGCCGGCCGCCTCGGCGGGCTCGCGCCGCGCGGGCAGCGTCAGACGCGGGGCCGGGCGCTCCTGGACGGCCGGGGCGACCGGCCGGACGGCATCGGCGCCGGCCCGGAGACAGGGCTCCTTCGGCGGGCAGTCCATGGCCTTCGGCAGCCGCAGCGCGGCGAGCGCGCCGAGCAGCAGCAGCCCTGCGCTGACGAAGAGCGTGATGTGGAGTCCGCCGACGAAGGCGTGCCGGGCCGTGGAGCGCAGCAGCTCGCCCATCGGACCGCCCAGCTGCGCGGCGACCTGGTAGGCCTCACCCAGCGAGTGGGAGGCCTCGGCGCCCGCCCGGGCGGGGACGCCCTTCTCGCGCAGGGAGGCGAGGCCGGGGGCGTAGGCCGCGTTCATGACACTGCCGAGCAGGGCGATGCCGAGGCCCGCGCCCAGCTGGTACGAGGTCTCGCCGATCGCCGCCGCGCCACCGGCACGCTCCGGCGGGGCGTCGCTGAGCATCGACTCGTACGCCCCGAAGAGTGTCGTCTGAAGTCCGAAGCCGAGCAGGACGAAGGCGCAGGTCAGCAGGGCGGGCCGGTCGTGGTGGCCCATCGAGGTGAGCAGCAGCACCGAGGACGCGGTGAGGACGAAGCCCCAGCCCACCATGCGGCGCGGGCCCAGCCGGCGCAGGGTGTACGAGCCGGTGGCTCCCGCGGCCATCGCGGCGAACGTCAGCGGCAGCAGCCGCAGCCCGGTCTCCAGCGGGCTGAGCCCCAGCACCAGCTGGAGGTACTGCACGGCGATCAGCTGAAGGCCGACCAGGGCCAGCATGGCGAGGACGATGCAGCCGACGGCGGTGGAGAAGGCCGGGCGGGCGAACATCGTGATGTCGATGAGCGGATGCGTACGGCGCTTCTGGCGGCGCACGAACACGATCAGAAGCGCGAGGCCGAGGGCGAGCGGGCCGAGCGCGACCGGGTCGAGGAGGCTCGCGCCGCCGCCGAGGCGCTTGACACCGAGGACGACCCCGAGCACTCCGGCGGCGGCGGTCAGCGCGCCCAGCACGTCCCACGGGCCGTCGGCGCCGCCGCGCGACTCGGGCAGCAGCCAGCGGCCCAGCGGCAGGATCACGGCCATCAGCGGGATGTTGATCAGGAAGACCGAGCCCCACCAGAAGTGCTCGACCAGGAAGCCGCCGACGACCGGCCCGGTGGCCGCCCCGACCGCGGCGACCGCGGTCCACACCCCGATCGCGAGCGCCCGCTCCCGGCGGTCGGGGAAGACCTGGCGCAGGATCGACAGGGTGGCGGGCATGATCATCGCGCCGCCGACGCCGAGCAGGGCGCGGGCCGCTATGAGGACGCCGGGGGTGTCGGCCGTCGCGGCGAGCGCGGAGGCGATGGCGAAGATCGCGTAGCCGAGGAGCAGGACCCGGCGCCTGCCGATCCGGTCACCCAGCGTGCCGAAGAGGATGAGCAGCGAGGCGCAGACCAGGGGGTAGGAGTCGACGATCCACAGCAGGGCGGTGCCGCTCGGGCGCAGGTCCTCGGTGACGGCCGGAACAGCGACGTGGAGCACGGTGGCGTCCAGTGCGACGACCAGGAGACTGAGGCAGAGGACCACGAGGACGACCCAGCGATTGGCGTCGGCGGCGGCTCGGCGCAGCCGGACTCCGGCCGTGGTCGTCCCGGACATCTACGTACCTCCCGATGAGTCCCTCGCGCTCGGCGGACCGACGGTGACGTGGGGCGCGCCCCTGGGGGCCTGCCGATCACCTCGGGCCCGGCATCGACGGGCGAGTGCGCCGTCAGCGTACGCGAGTTCGGTGAGGTCACACGTGGTCCACCTCATACCCCGGTCCGCCACACAGTGTGTCGTACGCCACGCCGGGACCCGTACGGGGGCTCCCCGGCCCGGCGTGCGCCCAGCCCCCCGAATGGCGGGATCAATTCCGGCGGGTTCCCGCGGAGCCAATTCATCGGGAGATCAAACACGCTTCCGAACGGGACTCGCGGGCAATTGGCCGCAAGATCAAGGAGATTCTTCTCCGCGCCCGAAAAAGAAGCCGTTCTGAGACAAAGTCCACATCACATCGTCATCACAAAGCGGCCGGATTGGCCTGCTCGCACGCTCACTCGCTGTAACGTCGATTGGGTGCGTACCGACATCTTTGCCCGGCTGGACCGGGAGCCGGAACCGCCGAAGATAGAGCCACCGCGGATGAGCCGTCACCGCATCGCCCTCTTCGGCGGGACGTTGGCGTTCTATCTCGCCATCGTCTTCGCGGTCCTGGTCACCTCCTGGCTGGTGGCCCTGGACTGGAAGGTCATGCTGTTCCGGCCCTACCAGCAGTGGCCCGAACTGCACCCCTTCCTCGACTACTACGTCGTGCTCGGCCAGCGCGGCCCCACGGCGGTGATGGTCGCCTGCTGGCTGGGGTGGCGCTCCTGGCGTCAGCACACACTCCGCCCGCTGCTGGTCCTCGGCACGTCCCTGCTGCTGCTCAATGTGACGGTGGGCGCGGTCAAGCTGGGCCTCGGGCGGCTGGGCCCGCACTACGCGACGCAGATCGGCTCGGCCGAGATGTTCGCCGGCGGCGATATATTTCCTTCGGGACACACCGCCAACGCCGTCGTGACCTGGGGAATCCTGGCCTATCTGGCCACCACGCCACGTGCCAGGCGCTATCTGTCGGCCCTCTCCGCGACGGTCTCGCTGGGCGTCGGCCTCACCACCGTCTACATCGGTACGCACTGGCTCAGCGATGTCCTGCTGGGCTGGGCGGCCGGGCTGCTGATCCTGCTGGCACTGCCCTGGTTCGAGCCGCTGATCGCGCGGACCGAGGCCTGGATCTTCGCGATGCGCCGGCGGTGGCGCGAGCGCCTCGGCGGCTCCCGTCCGGAGCCCGTCGCCGAGGAGGGCCCGCAGCCGGTGCTGCTCCCCCAGTCGCTCGGCGCCGACGGCCTCGCCACCGAGGCCGCCGCGATCGATCCGGCCCTTGCCGCCGGTCATCCGGCACCCGGGGGCAGGGCCCGGGCCCACGCGGCGCAGCCCGTGCGGCCGGGCCGCTGAACGCCCCCGCCCCGTTGCCGCGGGGACGGTACGCACAGCCCGGCCCCCGCATGCCGAAGGCCCCGACCACGGTCGGGGCCTTCGGCCGTCGAGGGGTGTGCGGCGGTTCAGCCCACCCAGCAGCGCGTCACGGTGCCGTCCTCGACCTGGAAGTTGATGCGCCCGTGGCGGAACTCCATGGTGAGGAAGGTGCCCGGCGGAACCGCCCGGACCGTGTCCCAGCCGCGGCTTCTCGCCTGCTGCTCGGCGGCGTCGGCGCCGAGACCGACGTACGAATCGGCGGCGTCGTCCGGCTGTGCTGGAGGGGTCGGTAGAGATGCCATGCCCTCACCGTAGGCGGCCCCGGACCGTGACGGAAGGCCGGGCCGGGAGGGGACGCCGTGCATCTCCGGATGCCGTGGCGGTCACGCTTGTGTCACAGGATTCCCACACCTGTATACCGGTGGCTTTTCACTCGAACGGGCCGCCCGGAAGCATCTGTACGAAATGGCCGACGCCCCGGATCGGTCCGGTGGCGGAGGTCGTGACGGCACTCCGGAATCACCGGGATGACCTTCTTCTTTTCCATCCGGGCGGGGCATCACCCGAATGACCGGGCACCGTGATTTTCCCCGTTCCTTAAACGGGACCCGCTTTTCTTCACGTTTCTCTCACTTCTCGTGCGGGAGCACGCTTCCCGCACGAGGGCGCACGACCGGAGTCTCACGATCCGCCAAGCGCGCGAGTGAGCCGGTCCCGGGCCTCCCGCATCACCTCGGTGAGCTCGGGCGGTTCGACGACCTCGAAATCGATCCCCATCATCAGCACGTGGATCACCAACACCTCAAGATTCGGAGCGCCCGCGGTGAGCCGGCAGGTGTCCGCGTCCACGGCCTCCAGCACCCCGGCGGACGGCGACACCCGCCGGGCCGCCTCCGCCAGCGGGGCCTTCAGCAGGATGACCGCCCGGGCCGCGTAGGCGGAGACCGCGACGCCCCGGGAGACGTACGCCGCCAGGTCTTCGGCGGGCGGGGTGCGCGGGGAGAAGCGGGGGCCGTGCGGCGGGGTGGGGGTGATCCGGTCCGCCCGGAAGGTACGCCAGTCCGCCCGGTCCAGGTCCCACGCCACCAAGTACCAGCGGCGCTCGGTGCAGACGAGCCGGTGCGGCTCCACGGTCCGGCGCGAGACCGCCCCGCCGTGGGTGCGGTAGGCGAACCGCAGCCGCTCGGCGTCCCGGCAGGCGCTCGCCAGCTCGGTGAGTACGGCGGGATCGACGGCGGAGGCGTCCGGCCCGTGGACCATCGGCACGGTGAACGCGCCGAGTGCGCTCACCCGGCGGCGCAACCGGTTCGGCAGCACCTGCTCAAGCTTGGCGAGCGCCCGTACGGAGGACTCGCCGATGCCTTCGACACCATGGCCGGTCGCCGTGCGCAGGCCCACGGCGACCGCGACGGCCTCCTCGTCGTCCAGGAGCAGCGGCGGCAGCTGCGCGCCAGCCCCGAGCTGATAGCCGCCGCCGGTGCCCCGGCTGGCGTTCACCGGGTAGCCGAGCTCGCGCAGCTTGTCGACGTCCCGCCGCAGGGTGCGCGGAGTGACGCCGAGCCGGTCGGCGAGATCGGCGCCGGACCAGTCGCGGTGGGCCTGGAGCAGTGAGAGCAGGCGCAGCAGCCGTGCCGAGGTCTCCAACATGCGGGAGAGTCTGCCAGGGCTTGCGGACAGCTTGTGTCCGCAAGCCCTCATCCGGCCGCGGGTGAGGACGCAAGCCGTACGCAGAGATCGTTGTCGGCGGTGTAGCAGGGTGTGGCGAGCACCCCGTCGGCGGCCGCGCGGCCCGGGTAGACGAAGGACTTGTTGCGGGACCAGACGTCGTCGAGGATGCGCGAGATCCTGACGCCGGCCGCCCGCTCGGCCGGAACCAGCCACAGCTGCCAGAGCTGCTCCCCACGCACCGGCCCGGTGACCAGCGCGGCGAACGGCAGAGCGAAGGAGAAGCCGCCGGACGGCGCGCCCGGCGAGCTGAGCGGGAAGCGGTGCACCCGCTCCGGCTCGCCGGGGAGCCGTGCTTCGACGACCGCCGTCTCCCCCGCCGTGACGCCGTACAGCACGCCCTCGGCCGTCATGCCCGACGGGCCGACGGAGATGGCCCCCGCCTCGGCGTGCGGGGCGCGGACCCAGCAGCGCAGGGCGAGCCGGCCGTCGGCGGTCGGGTAGGGGACCCGGGCGCTGACCTCGGGGGTACGGGTGTCCGGGCTGCGGTCGACGAGGGCGCGCAGATCCCGCAGTCCCGGCTCGACGGTCCGGGTGCCCTCGCCCCCGGGCTCCTCGACATAAGCGTCCCAGCGCCCCTCGGGCAGTGCGGTGGTGGGCGGCAGGACGGCCCGCAGCCGCCGCCCGGGCCCGGACCGGCTGAGCGGGAGCCGCACCTTACCGCCGGGGCGGCTGCCCGCCGCGCCCCGGCGGCGCAGCAGCAGCACGGCGTCCGGATCGGGGGCGGCCGCGGGGGCCAGGTCGAAGGTGAGCGCTCCGGCCGGATCGGCGGCGCAGTCGGCGCGTACGGCGGCTGTGGCGGTGGCGTCGGTCATGCGGCCCTTCCTCTGCGGAGTGCGTCAGCGGCCTTGTAGCGCAGGGCGTACGCCCCGTCGAGCACGCTGCCCCGGGTGCGGTGCAGCGCGGTGCGCAGGGCGCTGTGGCCCCGGCCCTGCGCGCCGCGGGCGACGAGCTCGGTGAACAGGCTCTCGTGGCGCTCGGCGATCCGCGCCGGGTCGAAGCGTGCCGATGCGTCGAGCGCCGCGCGGCCCATCCGGTGGCGCAGTTCGTCGTTCTCGATCAGCTGGAGCAGCGCGGCGGCGATCGCGTCGGGGTCGCCCACCGGTACGAGTCGGCCGTCGGCGCCGTCCTCGATGATCTCGGCCGGTCCGTGCGGGCAGTCGGTGGCGACGACGGGCAGGCCGCCGCGCATCGCCTCGACGATGGTCATGCCGAAGGACTCGCGGTCCGATGCGACGGCGGCGATCGACCCCTTGGGCCACTCGGCCTCCATCGGGTTGGCCGAGCCCATCAGGAACACGTGGTTGTGCAGGCCGAGTTCGTCGATGAGTGCGCGCAGGGCGGCCTGTTCGTCGCCGGTCGCGTCCCCGCCGCCGTAGATCCGCAGCCGCCAGTCCGGGCGGGCGGCCGAGACCTGGGCGAAGGCCCGTACGAGCAGGTCGTAGCGCTTGACCCGGGTCAGTCGGCCCGCCGCGACGACCCACTTCAGGTCGCCCCCCGCGGGCGGACAGGCGGGCTCGGGGACCGCGTTGGGGATGGCCTCGATCCGGACACCGGGCAGCTTCAGGCGGCTTCGGTAGTCGTCCGCGTCCGCGCGGGTGACCGTGGTGAGCGCGTCGAGCAGGGTGTACCGGTGGGCGATCTCACGGCGCAGCCGGTAGCTGTGGCTGTCCAGCGTCAGGTGCTCCTGCCCCACGCGTACCGGCCCGCGGCGGGTCTGGCGGCTGAGGTGGACGTTGAGTCCGGGGCGGGTCCCGACGACGACGTCCGCCTCGATCCCCCGGAGGTGGGCGGCGATCCGGGCATCGGTGAGCCGGCTGTACTGCTTGTGCCGGCTGTCGCCGCGCGGGAACACCGCGGCGGGCCGCGCGTGTTCGGCGGCATCCCCGTCGTAGGCCGCGCTCTTCTTGCGCAGGTCCACGAGGTGGCGCAGCGTCACACCCTCGGGTGCGCCGAGGGCGGGTGCCTCGCGGTGGCGGAAGACCGACACGATCTCGACGTCGTGCTGTTCGGCGAGCGTGCGGGCGAGCGTGAAGGTCGTCCGGATTGTTCCCCCGATCCCATAAGCATTGTGAAGAAGAAATGAAATATGCATGGTGTCGCTGTTTTCCCCCTGGTCGACCTGGTCTGCCAGGCTGCGCTTCCCGGCGGATTTCCCCTCTGTTCACCGGTCTGTTCACCGGCACTTCCCTCCGAGCTTGACGGGGAACGATGTCGGGAGGTTGCCCGCACCCGGGTAAAACCTCCGGAAGGCGCGCCGCAGGCGGCCACGGACGGCGCTCGACCCGTGCGTCGACTCCTCGACGTACCGATGTGTCGACCTGTGCCGCACTTCCGTCCGCTCCGGTGCGTGACCCCGGCCACAGCTCCCGCGTTGTCTCTTCATGAGTCGGGAACCGCCCGGCCCACGCACCGAGTTCGAGGAGCCACCCGTGCCGCGCATGCTCGACGTCAGCCAGGACGTACGCGCCGAGATCGGCGACGACGAAGCCGACCGGCTGCTCGTCGGCGACGACACCCCCGGCAGTTACGACTGCACTTCCTGCCGCACCCCCGGCGACTCCGACCAGGAACGCACCAGCACGGTGCTGTTCATCGGGGACGAGACCGCCGTGCTCGCGTTCGCCCACGCGACGTGCATCCCTTCGCAGGTCGTCAAGGTCGCGGAAGAACAGCTTCAGGGCGCGGTGCGCAGCATCACCGGCAGCGAGCAGAAGACAACGGAGGGGCTCATGCCCGAACAGGCCGTCCTCGGCATCACCAGCGGACTCGTCCTCATCGAGGACGATCTCCGCCCGGCCCTGGTCGTCGAACCGACCGGTCCGGTCGCCCGGCCCGGCACCGACGGCAGCGGGGGTGACGAATTTCTCCAGCTGCTGCTGGAGCAGGGCTTCCGCCCCGCCGATCTGAATGGACTCCCCGAGGTCCTCCCCGGCTGGTCCGTGCTGCTGGCGGTGGGCCAGCTGCACGCCGTGCTCCAGCCGAGCGCGGGCGGCGGAAACCCGGTCGCCTGGTGGCAGGCCCACCAGCCGCTCCAGGTGACCGAGGGCTGGCGGGCCGCGGTCAACAAGACGCAGACGGTCCTCGTCTTCGCCGCCCCGGCCGGGACGATCGGCCAGCAGCCGCGCGAGGACCTGCTCCGGGACGCCCTGGAGAAGGCCGCGGTCAACGGGCTCCTGGTCGCCGCCACGATGCCGCTGGCCGGGACCTGAGCATGACCGCCCAGCTCGGGCACCCCCGCCGAACAGCGTTTTCTCCGGTGGGGCCGCATCCGACGGGCGGTGAGGTCGTTGGCACCTACGTGCACTCATACG
>NZ_NWVL01000028.1 GCF_002382885.1 Streptomyces sp. WZ.A104 | reverse complement strand
CAGGGCCGCGTCGGCCAGGGCCGCGTCGGCCAGGGCCGCGTCGGCCAGGGCCGCGTCGGCCAGGGCCCCTGCGGGGACGGCCGCCTCGGGGGCGCGCAGGCGGGCGGCGGACAGCGCGGCCAGGTGCTCGACGAGCGTGATGAGCACGTACTTGCTGGAGGACCGGTCGCGTGCGTCGCACTCCACCAGCGGTACGTCCTCCGAGAGGTCCAGGGCCTCGCGGATCTGCTGCTCGCTGTGGAGCGGGCCGCCGAAGTCGTTGCACGCCACGATGAACGGCGTGCCGTGGTGCTCCAGGCGGTCGATGGCATACCAGGAGTCGGCGAGCCGACGGGTGTCGACGAGGACGACCGCGCCGAGCGTGCCGGAGAACAGCCGGTCCCACAGGAACCAGAACCGCTCCTGTCCGGGCGCGCCGAAGAGGTACAGCACGGACCGTTCGTCGAGCGTGATGCGGCCGAAGTCGAACGCCACGGTGGTGGACGTCTTGGCCTGCACGCCGTCGAGGTGGTCGACGGCCTCGCCCGCGCGGGTCATCGTCTCCTCCGTGTTGAGCGGACGGATCTCGCTCACGGATCGGACCATGGTGGTCTTGCCGACGCCGAAGCCGCCGACGACAACGATCTTGAGTCCGTTGTCGGCCGTCGAGCTCAGGGCGGCGCGGTCAGAGGTTGCGGAGTCCAACGAGCACCTGTTCCAGGATGTCGGGGTCGGGGAGCCGGTCCGCGACACGGGCGGTACGGGGGTGGCGGGCGCTGACCCGGCCGGTGTCGAGCAGGTCGCACAGCATGATGCGAACGATGCTGACGGGCAGGTTCAGGCTCGCGGCGATCTCGACGACGGCGGTCGGGCCCTGGCACATCCGCAGGATCGCGACGTGCTCCGACTGCATGCCGGGGGCCGGGTCGCACTCGGCGACGACGAGCGTCACCAGGTCGAAGGCGGCCGAATCGGAGCGGCTGCGGCCCCCGGTGAGGGTGTACAGCCGGTCCGGATCGTCGTCGCGGCCCGGGCGCGGGCGGGGCGCCGTCGTCATACGGCCGTGCCCTCCGCCACGGGTGCGCGCGGCGGGGCGACCAGGTGCTCGCCGAGCTGTTCGACGAGCTCGCTCATGTTGTGGCCGACGAGGCCCACGTCGGAGTCCTCGTCGGCGACGACGGCGAGGTGGGCACCGGCGCCCGCCTCGACGATGAACAGCACGCCGCCGTAGAACTCGGTCATCGCGGACCGTACGCCGCCGGTGCCGTCACCGAACTCGATGGACGCGCCGTGCGACAGGCTCTGGATTCCGGCGGAGATCGCGGCCAGCTGGTCGGCCTGGTCGACGGAGAGCTCGGGGGTGCGGCACAGCTTGAGGCCGTCGCGGGACAGGACGAGGGCGTGGCGGGTGCCGGGGGTGCGGTCGAGCAGCCCCTCCAGCAGCCAGTTGAGCTTCTCGTCGGTGGTCGCGGTCATCGGGTGTTGCCTTCCGGGTGCGGGGAGTTGGCTCGTACCGCCCTGCTGAAGGTGCTGAAGCGTGCTGCCTGGACCTTCGGGTCGGTGGTGGTACGGGCCCGGGGGGTGTCGGCTTCGCCGGGGGCGGCGTTGCCGGTACGGGCTTCGGCGGCGGCCAGGGTGCGGCCGCGGCGGCGCTTGGGCAGACCGCTCTCGCCGAACGTGGGCACGCTGCCGGTGGACTCGGACGCGGACTCCGGGGAGTGTGCGGGCTCCGCCGCCGCGGGCAGGGGCATGGAGGCGGTGTCACCGGAGGCGCCGTCCGGGGCGTTGCGGGCCGTGGGGGCGGGGTCGGCGGCGCCCGCGCCCTCGGCCGACGCGTGGGACGGCTCCGGCTCGGCGGGTGCGGTGGTGGCCGGGGCGGCCGGGAGCGTGGCAGCGGGCGTCCGTACGGCCGGTGCGGGGGCGCGGGAGATGAGGTCCTGAGGGAGCATCATCAGCGCGCCGGTGCCGCCGCGCGCCGACGGCCGGAACGAGACCGTCAGCCCGTGCTTACGGGCCAGTCGGCCGACGACGGCGAGGCCGAGGCGGGTGCCGGACAGGTTGGTGAGGTCCTGGTTCTCGGCGGAGACGGCCCGCTCGGCGCGGCGCAGCTGCACCTCGCTCATGACGAGCCCGCTGTCCTCGACGGTGATGACGATGCCCGCCGGGACCTCCTCCACGTAGACGTGGACCTCGGCGGTGGGCGGCGAGAAGTTGGCCGCGTTGTCGAGGAGTTCGGCGAGCGCGTGCATGACGCCCTCGGCCGCGTGACCGGCGATCGCGACATCGCTGGTGGAGTGGAGGCGGACGCGCTGGTAGCTGCCTATCCGGCCCATCGCGCCGCGCAGGATCGACTCCATCACGATCGGCTTGGCCCAGCGGCGGCCGGAACGAGCCCCGGTCAGTACGGCGATGGAGTCGGCGAGCCGGCCCGCCTGGGCGGTGCGGTGGTCCAGGTACAGCAGGTCCCCGAGCACGGACTCGTCGGCGTGCCGGTGCTCCATCTCCCGCAGGTCGGCCAGCATGCTGGTGGCCAGGGCCTGCATCCGTCCGGCCGCGTTGGCGCAGGCGGCGACGGCCGCGGAGCGCTCGGTCTCGGCGCGGTTGGCGCGGGCGGTCAGCCGCTCGACGGTGGCGGTGAGGCGGGCCTGTTCGGCGGCGGCCTCGGCGCGGATGCGCTCGTTCTCGGCGCGGGCGTCGGCGGCGACCCGGGCGGTCTCGGCGGAGGCGACGGCCTTGATCCGGGCACTCTCGGCGGTGTAGCGCTGGGCTTCGGCCGCGGAGGCCGAGACCAGGCGTGAGGTCTCGGTGGTGAACCGCTGGGCGTCGGCGGCCCGCAGGGAGCGCAGCGTCCGCGCGGTCCCCAGGGTGTGGACGGTGACGGCCGCGGCGACGCTCAGCAGTACGGCGGCGGCGCCCGCTCCCCATGCCAGCGGGGTCCGTACCGTGTCGGGGGCCGCGGCGACGGCCCACAGGGTCAGCGTGCCGGTTGCGACGGCCGAGATCAGCAGGGCGAGCGCGGTGGGCCGGTGTGAGGGGCGCAATCGGAGTCCTCGGTGGCGGACGTGCGGGGCGGGGCGGGGCGGTACGGGGTGGGCAAGGCGAAACCGTACCGGTCAAATCCGGACAGTTCGCCACGGGTGTGGGCGATCATGCACAACTGGAGCTGACAATTCCTGCTCAAGTCTTGGTCACTATAGGAGACTTGACGGTCTGTTTGGGAAGATCTTGTGGGCTTTTTTGTGAGACTTGCCCGCCTTTACCCGGCCGCATCCCAAGAGTTCATCTGTGCCGACGGCATGCTGAAGCCATGGCCGAACAGCATCGACCGCATACCGGACCCTCCGGACCCTCCGGACCATCCCGTGCCTTTGTCGGGGCGCTCCGCGCCGCCGTGCGCGGCGAGAGCGACTTCGGGCCCGCCGCGCGGGCCCTGACGACGATGGACGCCTCCAACTACCGCCGCGTCCCGCTCGGGGTTCTCGCCCCGCGCGACGCCGACGACATCGCGGCCGCGCTGACGGTCTGCCAGGAGTATCGGGTTCCGGTGGTGGCGCGCGGCGGCGGCACGTCCATCGCCGGGCAGGCCACCGGCACCGGCCTCGTGCTCGACCTCACCCGCCATCTGCGGACGGTCCTCGACCTGGACCCGGTCGCCCGCACCGCCGTCGTCCAGCCCGGCGTCGTCCTGGACGACCTGCGGGCCGCCGAACTGGCCGGGAGCGTCAGGACCTTGGCCCAGTACCTGGAGGAGTACGCCCCCGACTGGACCCCGCCTCGCCTGGACCGCCCGGTCACCGGCCAGACCCACTGCCACCAGCACGCGGTCCTCGGCGACGCGGCGGAGCGGCGGCTGCGGGAACGGATGGGGCTGACGGGTGAGCTGAGCGGGGGGTGCTGCGGTCTGGCCGGGAACTTCGGTTTCGAGAAGGGGCACTGGGAGGTGTCCGTGGCCTGCGCGGAGGAGCAGCTGCTCCCCTCCGTACGGGAGTCGGGACCGGAGAGCGAACTCCTCGCGGACGGGTTCTCCTGCCGTACGCAACTGGACCAGCTGGCCGGACGCCGGGCCCGGCACCTGGCGGAGGTGATCGCGGACGGGCTGGAGGGCGGCGGGAGGTGACCCCGTAGCATCGACGGGTTTGCGGCGGTCGTCGCGCAGGCGCGTAGGTGCAGGGGGAAACGTTGTGAAGAGCGGTGGCAGGTGGTGGCGGAAGCGTAGGGTCCTCGCCTCCGCGCTGGCGGCAGTGGTGCTCGTATCCGGTGGGGGGCTCTGGGCGAAGGACAGCGGGCTCTTCCGGGACCGTTACTGCTGGGACGCCTGGCAGCAGGACAGCGGGGCCCGGTTCCTCGGCGACGAGGCCCTGGGCAAGTCCGGCTCCGAGCGCGCGGCCGTCGAGTCCGGTACGCCGGGCGGCGACGGGAGGACGGCGACCTGCACCCTCACGGTGACCTCGTCCGTACCCGACGACGACTCCACCGAGCCGATCCGCTTCGAGGACCGGGTGACGCTGAGCTACGGCCCGGTGCCCGAGGCCCCGGACGAGCGGTACGCCTGGATCGAGCGGTACTTCAGCGGCACCGCCTCCGCGCTCCCCGACGACCTGGACGGCCTCGTCGCCGGGGACCGGGCGATGCTCGTGCTGCCCGAGTCGTGCGATGTGAAGGGCAGGCCGTCCGCGGTGACCCTGTGGGCCGAGAGCTGGGGCGACGGCCACCTGGGCAAGCGGCAGACCCCGCTGACCATCGGCACCCTGCCCGACGTGGGCCGCATGCTGCTGGGCGCCGCCGAGGCGGGGATGCGGAAGGCGGGGTGCGCGCCGGAGGAGCCGCTGCGGATGACGTCGCCGATGACCCGGGTCGCCGAGCGTTCGGACAGTGCCAGGAATCCGGTCTGCCGGATCCCCGGGGTGACGCTCGACCTGGGGAGCACATCCCGGTACGAGCAGCAGGTGGGCGTGGTCGACGACCGGCTCCAGACCTGCTCGGTCGTGTGGCCCCGGAGGGGCGGGCCGGCCGAACCGGCGGCCCAGTTCGTGATGGCCGCCACGCCCCGGACGGCGGCGGTGTTCGCCGGTCTCCCCGAGGGCGAGGAGCACGGTCTCCTGCGTGCCTCCTGCGACGACCGGGACGCTGTGTTCTACGGACGGATCGATTCGGGGGTGTCCAGCTCGGAGAAGGCCGACCGGAGGGTGGTGGCCCGGTTCGCCGAGTCGGCGGGCCGGCGCATCGGCTGCGCACCCACGACGCGGAACCGGAGCGGGAGCCAGAGCCAGGAGGCGGCACGATGACGGAGGGGGCGAGGGGCACGGGCACGGACGCGCTTCCGGCCGCGGCTGACGGTGTCACGCCCGGCGGTGTCGCGGGTGATGGCGCTCCGGGCGACGGTGTCACGCCTGAGGGTGCCCCGGCCGGGCGGCCCCCGTTGCTGCGGCGGCTCCTCCGTAGCCGGACGGTCCTCGCCGCCACCGCTGCCGGGCTCGTCGGTGCGCTGTTCGGCGCGGGGGCGGTCGCCTGGCGGATGGACACGCTGCCGCTGCTCTCCCCCGCCCCCTGCTGGGGCGCGTTCGACGACGACCTGACCACGCGCGTGTTCGGCGACCTGGAGGTCTCGGCCGAGACCCAGCGACTACAGAGGGACCCGCGCACCCGTGTCGCCTCGTACGGGCAGTGCCGCATCACGAGCCACGGCGAGAAGGTCCCCGTGGTGAGCCAACTGACCGTGCGCGTCCGTGAACTGGACGGAACCCACCAGAGGGAGGCGCGGTCCTGGACGAGTGAGTTCCTCCAGGCCGACATGGCACCGATGGGGAACGGGCTGCCCGGTATGGCGTCCGCGTCCCGGGCCTGGCTGGCGCTGCCGCAGAGCTGCGTCGGGGCTCCGGACCAGCTGGCCACGCCGACCGTCGTCGACCTCGCGATGGGCGAAACGGGCGGCCGCGGCTTGCCGGAGCACGACCTGAAGGAGCGCGGGGCCCTGTCCGCGGCGGCGGTGGCGGTGGCCAACGGCGTCCTGCGTGAACTGGGCTGCTCCGGTACGTACGGTTCCGCGGAGCCCACCGGTTCGTACGTCGCCTGGGAGGACACCACCCCGGACGCGCTCTGCGGCATCAAGGGGCTTCGGCTGCCCGCCGGTTACCGGGAGTCGCTGCCGCGGACCCGCGTGGGGCAGGAGGGCGGCGCGGCCCGCTCCTGCGAAGTGGGCTCCTCCTACCCGCCGGGCGAACTGCATCTGACGACCGTCGTGGACCCGCAGCTGGCCCATGTGTTCGCCCTGGAGGCGCTCCACGGCGGTACCCGCCTGCGCGAGGCGAAGGGCCGGGGCCCCGGTGGGTTCGGTTCGCTGGACGTCACCAGGGGGGTGTACGTGGCCCACTGCCAGACCGGTGATGTGGTCTTCCTGGTGGAGCGGCTGAAGTCCGTCGGTGACGGTGAGGCCAGGCGTACGAACCTCGTCCGCGCCCTGCTGCCCCGCTATGTGGAGGCGGAGGCCGAGCGCATCGGCTGCGGCCCGGTCCGGCTGACGCTGCCGGAGCTGAGGTAGCGGGCCGGGTTTGCCCGGACGGACAGGCCCGGCCCGGCTCCTCAGCGCATCGGGGCCGCCGCCCGGCTTACCGCCTCCGCCAGGCGGGCGTTCTCGGGGGCCGCGCCGCCCTGGGAGGCCCAGGTGCGCCGCGTGTACCCGTACGCCACCCCGTTCACCGGGTCCGCGAAGGCCTGTGAGCCCGCGGCGCCGGAGTGGCCGATCGTGCCCTCGCCCAGGAACGGGTAGGTGCCGCGCAGCGCCTCGAAGCCGAGGGCGAAGCCGTCGACCGTGCCGGTGACCACGTCGGTGCCGTGCCAGTGGACCCGGCCGAACTCGGCGAGGGTGTCCGGCTTGAGCAGGGGGTCCCGGCCGTCGAGCCCCGCCGCGGCGGCCGCGTACATCCCGGCGAGGCCGCGCGCGGAGGCGACACCGCCCACCGACGTGGGGCCCAGGGCCCGGGTCGTACGGGAGTTGACGAGGGCCACCATGTCGATCGCGGTCCGGGAGCCCGCACTGAAGGCGATGCCGGTCGGGCTCACCGGGTCGACCGGGTTCGCCAGCATCTCCGCGGTCTGCTCGGGCGTGGGCACCAGCGGCCGGATCGGCACGTACCGGTCCTCCAGCGCCTCGGGCAGCCCGAGGTGGAAGTCGAGTCCGTACGGGGCGCGGACCCGCTCCTCGAAGTGCTCCTGGACCGAACGGCCCGTCACCCGGCGCACCACCTCACCGGTCAGCGCCCCGATGGTCAGCGCGTGGTAGCCGAAGGCCGTACCGGGCTGCCAATAGGGGGCCTGCCCCGCGAGCCGGGCGGCGATCAGGCGGTCGTCGGCGAGCTCGTCGGGGGTGAAGCCGCCGTCGGCGCCGATCAGCCCGGCGCGGTGCCCGAGCACCTCGCGCAGGGTCAGCCGCTCCTTGCCGCCGCCGGTGAACTCCGGCCAGTACGCGGTGATGTGCCGGTCCAGGTCGAGGATTCCCTCCTGCACGAGCAGGGCGACCACCAAGTGGGCCGCGCCCTTGGTCGAGGAGTAGACGGCGGGCAGCGCGTCGCCGGTGATGCCGTCCCCGGCCCAGAGGTCCACGACCGGCCGGCCGTCCAGGTACGCGGCGAGCTGTGCGCCGGGCTCGGCGGTCTCCTCGGCGAGGACGGCGGCGAACTCCTCCCGTACGCCCTCGAATCCCTCGGCGACCGTTCCCCTGACGGTGATGTCGTACGCCATGATTTCTCCCCCTGGTGCGTCCGGTGGTTGCTGTTCTGCCCCAACAGGCCGCGACGGCGGGAAAATTCCTGGAGCATATCCACCTCACGGGCCGCGCGCGATGATCTCGCGGGCCAGGGCCGCCAGATCGGGCAGGGCCGGGTGGCCGGGTGCGTCGCGGCGGGCGAGGAGGACCGGGACGCCGGGGGCGTCGTCGAGCGGTACGTAGACGACCCCGGCGTGCGGGTGCATGTCGGCGGTCGAGGCGGTGGACACCCCGTTGCCGCGTCCGGCGGCGATGGCGGTGAGCCAGTCGTCGGTGTTGCCGACGGTGAGGGTGGCGGCGGGCCGGGCGTGGGGAGGCCACAGGCCGATCGTGGTGGTGCCGGAGACGGTGTTGAGGACGACGGGGCCGTCCGCGAGATCGGCGAGGGCGAGCGAGGTGCGCCCGGCCAGTGGCCCGTCCGCGGTGACCGCCGCCACCCGCACCTCGGTGAACAGCACCTCGGCGACGAGCCCCGGCGCGTCCACGGGCCCCCGCAGCAGGGCGGCGTCGACCTCGCCCCGGGTGAGCCCGGCGGTGCGGTCGTCGATCCGGAGCAGTTCCAGCGGGGTCCGGGGGTGCCGCTCCTGCCAGGCCCGCAGCAGCGGGGTGGTGTACGGCCCGAACGCGGACCAGGCGTGCCCGAGCCGCAGGGGCCACTGGCGCAGCCGCCCGGAGTCGAGCGCCTCGTCGAATGCGGCGACCGCGGCGGCGGCCTTGTCGCGGAAGGCGACGCCCTCGGGGGTGAGGGCGAGGTGGTGCGTGGAGCGGTCGACCAGCCGGACGCCCAGGTGCTTCTCCAGTGCGGCGAGGGTGCGGGATACGGCGGGCTGGGTCAGGCGGAGGCGGGCGGCGGCACGGGTGACGTTGAGCTCGTCGGCGATGGCGAGGAAGGCGCGCAGATGCCGGAGTTCGACAGGGCGGCCGGTGGAGCGTCCCGGGTTCATGCGTGGGGAGCATAACGGGAGCTTGATCGGCATTTCACGGAACGCGCGGGGGTCCTTACGGTGAGGGAAAGGCCTTGGCGGGCGAGTGCGAGATGCCGTACTGTCCGGTGCATTGCAGTGCACTGACCTCGCTTTTCTTCCCCGTGTTCGCCCCTCCTCCTCCGGAAGGTCCCCGTGAACGACCAGCGCAGCGCCGCCGCCGCAGAACCGGCCGCCGCGGCCGTCGCCGTACCGGAAGCGGTGACGGCACTGGAAGGCACCGGTCCGGGTCCGGGCGGCCGGGGGAGTGACGTCCGGGGGAAGGCGGGTGCCGGGCGGGCCGGTACCGACCGCAGGGCGGCGCTGGTCCCGGTGGTGCTGGTGATCGCGGGCGGTCTGTCCGTCCAGTTCGGCTCGGCGATCGCGGCGCTGCTGATGCCGAAGGCGGGGGCGCTGGGCGTCGTCACGCTGCGGCTGGCGGCCGCCGCGCTGATCCTGCTGGTGGTCTGCCGCCCGAAGCTGCGGGGCCACTCGCGCGCCGACTGGGGGACGGTGGTCGCCTTCGGCGTCGCGATGGGCGGCATGAACACGCTGTTCTACCAGGCGCTGGACCGTATCCCGCTGGGCATCGCCGTGACCCTGGAGGTGCTCGGCCCGCTGGCGCTCTCCGTCTTCGCCTCGCGCCGCCTGATCAACGTCGTGTGGGCCGGGCTCGCCCTCGTCGGCGTGGTTCTTCTCGGTGGCGGCGGCTTCGACCGCCTGGACCCGGTGGGCGCGGCGTACGCGCTGGGGGCCGGGGCGATGTGGGCGGCGTACATCGTCTTCAGCGCCCGCACCGGCCGCCGCTTCCCCCAGGCGGACGGACTGGCCCTGGCGATGGTCGTTGCCGCACTCCTCTCGCTGCCCCTGGGCATCATGGAGTCGGGGGCGAAGCTGGCGGTCCCCTCCGTCATGGCGCTCGGCGCGGCGGTGGCGATCCTGAGCTCGGTCCTCCCGTACACCCTGGAACTCATGGCCCTGCGCCGCCTGCCCGCCTCCACGTTCGCCGTGATGATGAGCCTGGAACCGGCGATCGCGGCGACCGCGGGCTTCCTCATCCTGAACCAGGCCCTGTCCACCACGGACGCCCTCGCCATCGCCCTGGTCATCGGGGCGAGCATGGGCGCGGTACGCAGTCAGGCGGGGGCGCGGAAGAAGGCGTGAGCCGGGGGTGGTGTCCGCCTCAGCTGTCGGCGGGCAGGATGCGGAAGGCGTCCAGCCCGGGCGTCAGGGGTGCCATGGCCCGGAAGTCGCGCTGGTCCAGGGTGAAGACGCGGTTGGTCCGGTAGCGGTCGGCGAGGGCCACCCCGACCGCGTCGGCCAGGTCCAGTCGCAGGCCTTCGTACTTCTGGCGGACCTCATGGGCGGTACGCAGATCCGCGAGCCTGAGCTCGGCGAGGCGGTACTGCCCGTCTTCCATGCGGGAGTTCAGAGCCTCCATCACCTGCATCGCGGCCGGGAACCCCAGGTCGCGATGGACCAGGTGGTCCAGCTCGGTGACGACCAACGGTGAGATGGCCAGCCGCTCGTGCTCCATGACCCGGGCCGCATCGGAATGCTCGGGCTGCGCGGCGTCGAAAGCGGCGTAGAGGGCCGAAGTGTCGGCGACGATGATCAACGGCGTGCGGCCCGTTCCTTGATGTGCTCGTACACCGACTCGTCCATCTCGTCGGGCGTGCGGGGGCGCCCGCTGTCGAAGACCGGCAGTTCCCGGCTGCGCTTCGGGCGCTCCGCGTGTTCCAGCAGCAGCGTGATGCCGCGCCGGATGAGCTCGGCCTTGCTGACGCCGGTGGCGGCCGATTCGGCGTCCAGCCGCACTTCCAGCGCCTCCGGCAGATACACGGTCGTCTTTATCATGCCGCCTAGATTACCACCCTGCCCTACGTAGGGCAGGGTGGTAAATGTGCTGCGCGCCGGTCACCAGGTGCAGGGCGCCTGAGGGTCGCTGATGGAGTCGGAGAGCTCGGGCGCACGGCAGCGAGGTGCCCAGGGCCGAAAATCATGCAAGCGTGCTTGATTGTTTCCTGGGGCGCTGCCATGCTCCTGGGCACCACACCCGGTCCCGAGGGGAGCGCACGTGTCCGCTGTCGTAGCCGTGATCGATGATCTGCGCGAGGAGGGCGACGAACTCGACGCGCTGGTCGGGGTGTTGGACGATGTGGCCTGGCACGGGCCGACGCCCGCCGCGGGGTGGACCGTCGCCCACCAGATCGCCCACCTCGCCTGGACCGACGCCGTCGCGCTGCTGGCGGCCACCGAGCCGGACCGGTTCGGCGACGAGGTGGCCAGGGCGCTCGCCGCCCCCGAGACCTTCGTCGACGAGGCCGCCGAGGCCCTGGTCGCCGACCACGCCCCGCACGCCCTCCTCGCACGGTGGCGGGACGGGCGGCAGCGGCTCGACAAGGCGTTGCGGGACGCCCCGGCGGGGACCCGCATCCCCTGGTACGGCCCGCCGATGAGCGTCGCGTCCCTGGCGACCGCCCGGCTCATGGAGACCTGGGCCCACGGCCAGGACATCGCCGACGCCCTCGGCGTCACCCGCACCCCCACCGCCCGGCTGCGGCACGTCGCACGGATCGGCGTACGGGCCCGGAACTACGCCTACGCGGTGCGCGGCACCACCCCGCCCGAGGAGGAGTTCCGCGTCGAACTCCGCTCCCCTGGCGGTGAGGTGATCGCGTACGGGCCCGAAGGTGCCGCCCAGCGCGTCACCGGGCCGCTCCTCGACTTCTGCCTCCTGGTCACCCGGCGCGCCCACCGCGCCGACCTCGCCGTCACCGCCGAGGGGCGTGAGGCCGACCAGTGGCTCTCCATCGCCCAGGCGTTCGCCGGACCTCCGGGGCCGGGCCGCCCGCCCCGCGCGGAACAGGACGGCCACCGGTGAGTGCCCCCGCCCCCCTCCGCATCGGCAACGCCTCCGGCTTCTACGGCGACCGCTTCGACGCCCTGCGCGAGATGCTCACCGGCGGCCCCCTGGACGTCCTCACCGGCGACTACCTCGCCGAGCTGACGATGCTCATCCTCGGTCGCAGCCGCCTCAAGGACCCCGAGAAGGGGTACGCCACCACCTTCCTGCGTCAGCTGGAGGAGGGGCTCGGCCTCGCCCACGAACGCGGGGTGAAGATCGTCGCCAACGCGGGCGGCCTCAACCCGGCCGGACTCGCCGACGCTGTACGGAAGTTGGCCGCCAGGGTCGGCGTCCCCGCCCGCGTCGCCCACGTCGAGGGCGACGGCCTGCCCGTCCCGGACGGGTTCCTCACCGCCAACGCCTACCTCGGCGGCGCCGGGATCGCCGTCTGTCTGCGCGCCGGGGCCGATGTCGTCGTCACCGGCCGGGTCACCGACGCGGCCCTGGTCACCGGGCCCGCCGCCGCCCACTTCGGCTGGGGCCCGGACGATCTGGACGCCCTCGCGGGGGCCGTGGTCGCCGGGCACGTCCTGGAGTGCGGCACGCAGGCGACCGGCGGGAACTACGCCTTCTTCGGCGAGCACGACGCGCGCAGCCTGCACCGCCCCGGCTTCCCGCTCGCCGAGATCCACGCCGACGGGTCCTCCGTCATCACCAAGCACGACGGTACGGGCGGCGTCGTCGACCTCGGTACCGTAACCGCCCAACTCCTTTACGAGACCGGGGGAGCCCGGTACGCGGGCCCCGACGTCACCGCTCGCCTCGACACCGTGGCGCTGACCCAGGACGGCCCGGACCGGGTCCGCATCCACGGCGTACGCGGCGAGGCCCCGCCGCCCACCCTCAAGGCCGGTCTCACCCGGCTCGGCGGCTGGCGCAACGAGGTCGTCCTCGTCGTCACCGGACTCGACATCGAGGCCAAGGCCCGTCTCGCACAAGCCCAGTTCGCCGACGCCCTGGCGCGGGGCGAGGCCCGTCCGCCCGCCGAGGTCCGCTGGGAGCTGGCCCGTACGGACCACCCCGACGCCGACACCGAGGAGCGGGCCAGCGCCCTCCTCCGGCTCGTCGTCCGCGACCAGGACGCCGACGCGGTCGGCCGGGCCGTCTCGGGGGCCGCCGTCGAGCTCGCCCTCGGCAGCTACCCGGGCTTCCACGTCACCGCCCCGCCCGGAAAGGGCGCCCCCTACGGAGTGTTCGAGGCGATCCACGTACCGGCGGGGGAGGTCGAGCACACGGCAGTGCTGCCCGACGGGGCGCGGGAGGCCGTCGAACCGCCGGCCCGTACAAGGGAGCTGTCCGAGGTCCACGCATCGCCGCTCCCCGACCCGTACCCCACCGGACCCACCCGACGCGCCCCCCTCGGCCTCGTCGCGGGCGCCCGCAGCGGCGACAAGGGCGGTGACGCCAACGTGGGCGTGTGGGTGCGCGACGACGACGCCTGGCGGTGGCTGGCGCACGAGCTGACCGTCGAGCGGTTCCGGGAGCTGCTGCCGGAGACCGCCGAACTCACCGTCGTACGCCATGTCCTGCCCAACCTGCGCGCCCTGAACTTCGTCGTCCACGGCCTCCTGGGCGAGGGCGTCGCCGCGCAGGCGCGGTTCGACCCGCAGGCCAAGGCGGTCGGGGAGTGGCTGCGGTCGAGGTGGCTGCCCATCCCCGTGGCACTGCTCGAAGACGCCCACGCCCCGGAGGTGACCGCATGACCGTCCTGCCCACCGGGCTCGACACCAACAGCCCCGAATACGCGGCGAATCGGGCCGCCATGGCAGAGAAGCTCGCCGCACTGGAGGCCGAGCACGCCAAGGCGCTCGCGGGCGGCGGCGAGAAGTACGTGGCCCGGCACCGGGGGCGCGGCAAGCTCCCCGCGCGGGAGCGGATCGAGCTGCTGGTCGACCCCGACACCCCGTTCCTGGAGCTGTCGCCGCTGGCCGCCTGGGGCAGCACCTCCCCCGAGTACACGGTGGGCGCCTCGCTCGTCACCGGGATCGGGGTGGTGGAGGGCGTCGAGTGCCTGATCACCGCCAACGACCCGACCGTACGCGGCGGGGCATCGAACCCCTGGACGCTGAAGAAGGCCCTGCGCGCCAACGAGATCGCCTTCGCCAACCGGCTGCCGTGTATCAGCCTCGTCGAGTCGGGCGGCGCCGACCTGCCGTCCCAGAAGGAGATCTTCATCCCGGGCGGCGCCCTGTTCCGGGACATCACCAGGCTCTCGGCCGCCGGAATCCCCACCGTGGCCGTCGTGTTCGGCAACTCCACCGCCGGAGGCGCGTACGTCCCCGGGATGTCCGACCACACCGTGATGATCAAGGAGCGGTCCAAGGTCTTCCTCGGCGGACCGCCCCTGGTGAAGATGGCGACCGGCGAGGAGAGCGACGACGAGTCCCTCGGCGGGGCCGAGATGCACGCCCGTACGTCGGGTCTCGCCGACCACTTCGCCGTCGACGAGCACGACGCGCTCCGGCAGGCCCGGCGTATCGTCGCCCGGCTCAACTGGCGCAAGGCGCACCCCGATCCGGGGCCCGCCGAGCCGCCGAAGTACGACGAGGACGAGCTGCTCGGCATGGTGCCGGGCGACCTGAAGGCGCCCTTCGACCCGCGCGAGGTCATCGCCCGGCTGGTCGACGGCTCGGACTTCGACGCGTTCAAGCCGCTGTACGGGACGAGCCTGGTCACGGGGTGGGCCCGGCTGCACGGGTATCCCGTCGGGATTCTCGCCAACGCGCAGGGCGTGCTGTTCAGCGAGGAGTCGCAGAAGGCGGCCCAGTTCATCCAGCTCGCCAACCAGCGTGACATTCCGCTGCTCTTCCTCCACAACACCACCGGCTACATGGTCGGCAAGGAGTACGAGCAGGGCGGCATCATCAAGCACGGAGCGATGATGATCAACGCGGTCGCCAACTCCGGAGTCCCGCATCTGTCGGTCCTGATGGGCGCCTCGTACGGGGCCGGGCACTACGGCATGTGCGGCCGCGCCTACGACCCGCGCTTCCTCTTCGCCTGGCCGAGCAGCAAGTCCGCCGTCATGGGCCCGCAGCAGCTCGCGGGGGTGCTCTCCATCGTCGCCCGCGCGTCGGCCGCCGCGAAGGGACAGCCGTACGACGACGAGGCGGACGCGGGGCTGCGCGCGATGGTGGAGCAGCAGATCGAGGCGGAGTCGCTGCCGATGTTCCTGTCCGGGCGGCTGTACGACGACGGGGTCATCGACCCGCGCGACACCCGGACCGTCCTCGGGATGTGCCTGTCCGCGATCCACACCGCACCGGTCGAGGGCGCCCGCGGCGGCTTCGGCGTCTTCCGGATGTGACCCGCGCATGAGGAGAGACGTGATCGACACGCTGCTCGTCGCCAACCGGGGCGAGATCGCCTGCCGGATCTTCCGCACCTGCCGGGAGGTGGGCATCGCCACCGTCGCCGTGTACTCCGACGCGGACGCCGACGCCCTCCACGTACGGGAGGCCGACCTCGCCGTACGCCTGCCGGGCTCGGCCCCCGCCGACACCTATCTGCGCGGCGACCTCGTCGTGGCCGCCGCGCTGGCCGCGGGGGCGGACGCCGTGCACCCCGGCTACGGCTTCCTCTCCGAGAACGCCGCCTTCGCCGCCGCCGTACAGGACGCGGGCCTGGTGTGGGTCGGCCCGCCGGTGAAGGCCATCGAGCTGATGGCTTCCAAGACCCGCGCCAAGGAGCTGATGGCCGGGGCGGGGGTACCGCTGCTGGCCCCCGTCGACCCGGCGGCGGCGGGTGAGGGCGACCTGCCGCTGCTGCTGAAGGCGGCCTCCGGCGGGGGTGGCCGCGGAATGCGGATCGTGCGCGAACTCCAGGCGCTTCCACATGAGTTGAGAGAGGCTGCCGCCGAGGCCGCGTCCGCCTTCGGGGACGGGGAGGTCTTCGCGGAGCCGTACGTGGAGCGCGGCCGGCACGTCGAGGTCCAGGTCATGGCGGACCGGTACGGCACCGTGTGGGCGCTCGGGACCCGGGACTGCTCGCTCCAGCGCCGCCATCAGAAGGTCATCGAGGAGGCCCCGGCGCCCGGCCTGGACGAGGTCCTGCGCACCCGGCTCCACGAGGCTGCGGTTGCGGCGGCGCGGGCGGTGGGCTACCGGGGCGCGGGGACCGTGGAGTTCCTGGTCTCCGCCGAGGGGCGGCCGTACTTCCTGGAGATGAACACCCGCCTCCAGGTCGAACACCCGGTGACGGAAGCCGTGTTCGGCGTGGACCTGGTCGCTCTCCAACTGCGCGTGGCGGAGGGGGAGCCGCTGCCCGCGCCGGGACCCCCGCGGGCGGTCGGCCACGCGGTCGAGGCCCGGCTCTATGCCGAGGACCCCGCGCGCGGCTGGCAGCCGCAGACCGGGGCACTGCTCGGGCTGGAGGTGCCGGAGGCGCCCGGCCTGCGCCTGGACACCGGGTACGTGGGCGGCGACACCATCGGCGTGCACTACGACCCGATGCTCGCCAAGGTCATCGCCCACGCCCCGACCCGCCCCGAAGCGGTCCGGCTGCTGGCCCGTTCCCTGGAGCGCGCCCGCATCCACGGCCCGGTCACCAACCGCGAACTGCTCGTACGTTCGCTGCGCCACCCGGACTTCGCGGCGGGCCGGCTCGACACGGGCTTCTACGACCGGCACCTGGCGGACCTGACCGCCCCGGGAGCCGGCGACCCCGCCGTCGCCGCCCTCGCCGCCGCCCTCGCGGAAGCCGCACGCGCCACGAGATCCCCGGGCCCCGCCCCCGCCCGCTTCGGCGCCTGGCGCAACGTCCCCTCGCAGCCCCAGGTCAAGCGCTACCGCAGCGAGCCGGCCGGCGTCGAGTACGAGATCGCCTACCGCACCCCGCGCACCGGCACCCCGGAACCGCACGAGGCACCCGGCGTCCGGGTCCTCGCCGCGAGCCCCGACCGGGTCACCCTCGAACTGGACGGCGTGACCAGGCACTTCACCATCACCACCGACCGGGACCGCGACCGCCGCCGAGTCCACGTGGACACCGCCCACGCCTCGTACACCTTCACCGCCCTGCCCCGCTTCACCGACCCCGCCACGCACGCCGACCCCGGCTCCCTCCTCGCCCCCATGCCCGGCACCGTCGTCCGCCTCGCGGAGGGCCTCGCCGCCGGGGCGGCCGTGGCAGCCGGGCAGCCGCTGATCTGGCTGGAGGCGATGAAGATGGAGCACCGCATCCTCGCCCCCGCCTCCGGCACCCTCACCGCCCTGCACGCCGCCCCCGGCCACCAGGTCGAGGTGGGCGCGCTGCTCGCCGTGGTCCAGGAGGACCTGGGCCCCGCCCCCGCAACGGAGGAGAACGCATGAGCACCGTCCTCGAAACCGAAGAGCACCAGGCGCTGCGCGCCGCCGTCGCCGCCCTCGGAAAGCGGTACGGGCGCGACTACATGACCACCGTCGTCCGCGAGGGCTCCCACACCCACGAGCTGTGGGCCGAGGCCGCCAAACTCGGCTACCTCGGGGTGAACCTTCCCGAGGAGTACGGCGGCGGAGGCGGCGGCATGGCGGAACTCTCCATCGTCCTGGAGGAGTTGGGGGCGGCAGGCTCGCCACTCCTGATGATGATCGTGTCGCCCGCGATCTGCGGCACGGTCATCGCCCGCTTCGGCACGGACGAACAGAAGCGGAAGTGGCTGCCGGGCCTGGCGGACGGGAGTCTCACCATGGCCTTCGGTATCACCGAGCCGGACGCCGGGTCCAACTCCCACCGGATCACCACGACCGCCCGCCGCGAGGGCACGGACTGGGTGCTCACCGGCCGCAAGGTCTTCGTCTCCGGTGTCGACATGGCCGACGCCACCCTGATCGTGGGCCGCACGGCGGACGCCCGCTCGGGCAAGCTGAAGCCCTGCCTCTTCATCGTCCCGCGTGACGCCCCCGGCTTCGGACGGAACCGGATCGAGATGGAACTCCACGCCCCCGAGAAGCAGTTCGAACTCGTGCTGGACGACGTACGGCTCCCCGCCGACGCCCTGGTCGGCGACGAGGACGCGGGCCTCCTCCAGCTCTTCGCCGGGCTGAACCCCGAGCGGATCATGACGGCCGCCTTCGCCATCGGGATGGGCCGCTTCGCGCTCGGCAGGGCCGTGGAGTACGCCCGTACGCGCCAGGTCTGGAAGGACCCCATCGGCGCTCACCAGGCCATCGCGCACCCGCTCGCCACCGCGCACATCGACCTCGAACTGTCGCGCCTGATGATGCAGAAGGCCGCCCGGCTGTACGACGACGGCGACGACGCCGGGGCGGGCGAGGCGGCGAACATGGCGAAGTACGCGGCGGGCGAGGCGTGCGTGAAGACGGTCGACCAGGCGGTCCACACGCTCGGCGGCAACGGCCTGACCCGCGAGTACGGACTCGCGTCCCTGATCACCGCGTCCCGGGTGGCCCGGATCGCCCCGGTCAGCCGGGAGATGATCCTCAACTACGTCTCGCACCAGTCGCTGGGCCTGCCGAAGTCGTACTGACCGAACACGTACCGCCGAAGCCGTACCAGGCGAAGCCGTGCGAGCCGAGTCGCACCAGAGGGCGGCCCGGAGTGAAGAAGCCCGTCCGACCTCTCCCCCTACCACCCCCGCAGGGGTGATTCTGTCCCTCCACACCCGCACGGCGCCCCTGGCGCTCCGGAGCCCCCGGAGCGCCGGGGCCCGCGACGACAGGGGTCCGCCATGGTGTTCCGCAGTGAGTACGCAGACGTACCGGCCCTCGACCTGCCCATCCACGAAGCGGTCCTCGGCGGGGCCGCTCAGCTCGGTGACACCGTCGCCCTGATCGACGGTACGAACGGCAACTCCCTCACGTACGCGCAGCTCGACGCCTTCCACCGGCGCATCGCCGCCGCGCTCGCCGACGCGGGACTGAACCAGGGCGACGTGCTCGCCCTCCACAGCCCGAACACCATCGCGTACCCGGCGGTCTTCTACGGCGCCACACGCGCCGGGGCGTCCGTCACGACGGTCCACCCGCTCGCGACGGCCGAGGAGTTCGCCAAACAGATCGGCGACAGCGGGGCGCGCTGGATCGTGACGGTCTCCCCGCTCCTGGAGACGGCCCGGCGGGCGGCCGAACTGGCGGGTGGCGTCAGCGAGATCTACGTCTGCGACCGGGCGGAGGGCCACACCTCCATCCTCGACATGCTGTCCTCCACCGCTCCCGAGCCGCAGATCACCATTAACCCCGGCCAGGACGTGGCGGCACTCCCGTACAGCTCCGGCACGACCGGCACGCCCAAGGGCGTGATGCTCACGCACCGGTCGATCGGCACGAACCTGGAGCAGCTGCGCCCGGTCATGCCCATGACCGAGGGAGAGCGCATCCTCGCGGTCCTGCCGTTCTTCCACATCTACGGCCTGACGGCGCTCATGAACGCCCCGCTGCGCTGCGGCTCGACGGTCGTCGTCCTGCCCCGCTTCGACCTGACGCAGTTCCTGGAGACCATCCAGGCCCACCGGATCACGGCCCTGTACGTGGCTCCGCCGATCGTGCTGGCCCTGGCGAAGCACCCGCTGGTAGGTGAGTACGACCTGTCCTCGCTCCAGTACATCGTCAGCGCCGCGGCCCCGCTGGACGCCGAGCTGGCGGACGCGTGCTCGGCCCGGCTGGGAGTGCCGCCGGTGCGGCAGGCGTACGGGATGACGGAGCTGTCGCCCGGTACGCACGTGGTGCCGCTCTCCGCCGAGCGGCCGCCGCCGGGCACGGTCGGCAAGCTGCTGCCGGGTACGCAGATGCGGATCGTGTCCCTGGAGGACCCGGCGAAGGACGCCGCGCCGGGCACGGACGGCGAGATCCTCATCCGCGGCCCCCAGGTGATGAAGGGCTACCTGGGCCGCCCGGACGCCACCGCCGCGATGATCGACGGGGACGGCTGGGTGCACACGGGGGACGTCGGCCGCATCGACGAGGACGGCTGGCTGTACGTCGTCGACCGCGTGAAGGAGCTGATCAAGTACAAGGGCTACCAGGTCGCCCCCGCCGAGCTGGAGGCCCTGCTGCTGACCCACGAGCAGGTGGCGGACGCGGCGGTGATCGGGGTGTACGACGCCGAGGGCAACGAGGTCCCGAAGGCGTTCCTGGTCAGGAGCGCGGGGGCGGACGGCCTGACGGCGGAGGACGTCATGGCGTACGTCGCCGAACGCGTCGCCCCCTACAAGAAGGTGAGGCAGGCCGAGTTCATCGAGGCGGTGCCGCGTGCCGCCTCGGGCAAGATCCTCCGGCGCGAGCTGCGCGACCGGGAGAAGACGGAGGAGAAGTGACCTCGATTGCCAAGTCCTGGAACCGGGGCGTGGCGACGCTGACCCTGGACTCCCCGGCGAACCGGAACGCGCTGTCGGCGGCGCTGGTGGGAGAAGCGCGGGAGGCGCTGGAAGCCTGCGCCGCCGACGACACCGTACGGGCGGTCGTCCTGACCCACACCGGGACGACGTTCTGTGCCGGGGCGGACCTGACGGCGCCGCCCGACCCGGAGGCGTTCGTGGGCCTGATGCGGGCGATCGTGGAGCTGCCGAAGCCGGTGGTGGCCCGGGTGGAGGGCCACGTCAGGGCGGGCGGCCTGGGCCTGCTGGCGGCGTGCGACATCGCGGTGGCGGGCCGGGCGTCGTCCTTCGCCCTGACGGAGTCCCGCCTGGGCCTGGCCCCGGCGGTGATCTCCCTGACGCTCCTGCCGCGCCTGGACCGTACGGCGGCGAACCGCTACTACCTCACCGGGGAGCGGTTCGGCGCGGCGGAGGCGGCGAGGATCGGCCTGGTCACGCAGGCCGCCGGGGACCCGGAGGACGTGGACCGGGCGCTGGCCCCGGTCCTGGACGGGCTGCGCAGGGCGTCACCGCAGGGGCTGGCCGCATCGAAGGAGCTGGTCACGGCTACGGTTCTGAAGAGATTCGACCAGTACGCCGAAGACCTCATCGCCCGCTCCGCCGCGCTGTTCGCCTCCGAGGAGGCCAGGGAGGGGATGACGGCCTTCCTTGAACGACGGGACCCGGCATGGGTGCGGTGACCTCTTCGTCCGCTTCTTCCACTCCCAAAGCCGCTCACGCGCCCAAGCAGGACCGCAGCCGGGCGACGCGACAGCGGCTCCTGGAGGCGGCGGTGGCCTGCCTGGCCGAACACGGCTGGGCAGGCTCCACCGTCTCCGCCGTCGCCGAGCGCGCCGGGGTCTCGCGGGGTGCGGCCCAGCACCACTTCCCGACCCGCGAGGACCTGTTCACGGGGGCGGTGGAGTACGTGGCGGAGGAACGCTCGGCCGCCCTGCGCGCGCTGCCCGTGCAGGGCCGCGCGGACGTGGTGGCGGCCCTCGTCGACCTCTACACGGGCCCGTTGTTCCGGGCCGCCCTGCACCTGTGGGTCGCCGCCTCCAACGAGGACCAACTGCGCCCGCGCGTCACGGAACTGGAGGCGCGGGTGGGCCGCGAGACCCACCGCATCGCCGTCGAACTCCTGGGCGCGGACGAGTCGCGCCCGGGCGCCCGCGAAACGGTCCAGGGGCTGCTGGACATGGCCCGCGGCCTGGGCCTCGCCAACCTCCTCACCGACGACACCGCCCGGCGGGCGCGGGTGGTGGCGCAGTGGGGGGCGCTGGTGGAGGAGGGGCTGGGCTGAGCCCCGGCCGAGCCCGTACGGCGGTGTGCGGACAGTGGCGTACAGGGGGTCAGCCCTGGGAGGCGCTGCCGTCGTAGACGTTGTCAGGCGTGGCGACCCGGGTGACCGCGCGGGCGAGCAGGGTGGACGGCTCCTGGGTCCCGCTGAGGGAGTCCGTATTGATCATGATGACCATGGTGGCCTTCTGTGCGGGCAGGTAGACGGTCACGGTCTCGTACCCCGGCAGGGAACCGTTGTGCCCGATCCACCCGCCGGTCTCGAAGATGCCCAGGCCGTAGCTGAGGCCCGGGAACCCGGTCGGCAGGGTCCTGAGCCGCTGCGCCTGGGTTTCGGGGCTCAGCAGTTCCCCGGTGGCGACGACCTTGGCCCAGCGGCGCAGGTCGTGCAGATCGGAGATCATCGCACCGGCGGCCCACGCCCAGCTGGGGTTCCAGTCCGTGGCGTCCTCGGTCTCACCGCTCAGCGTCTGGTCGGTGTAGCCGTGCGCGTGCGGCTCGGGGAACTCGGCCCCGGTCGGGAAGAGCGTGTTGTGCAGGCGGGCCGGGCGGAGCACCCGCTCGTGGATGACGCGGTCGAGCCTCTGCCCGGTGACCTTCTCGATCACCAGGCCGAGCAGGACGAGGTTGGAGTTGGAGTACTGGAACTGCGCGCCCGGCTTGAAGGTGTTCTTGTGCTTCATGCCGTACGCGAGCACACCGCGCGGGGTGAACGAGCGGTACGGATCGCTCAGCAGGTCGTGCACGAAGTCCGGGTCGGCGGTGTACGGGAACAGTCCGCTGCGCATCCCGGCGAGCTGGCGGAGCGTGATCCGGTCGCCGTTGCGCACGCCGGGGACGTAGGCGGAGATCGGGTCGTCCAGCTTGACGAGCTTGTCGTCGACGAGTTGGAGCAGCGCGGTGACCGTGAAGGTCTTGGTCTCACTGCCGATCCGGATACGGGTGTCGGCCGACATCGGCTCGCGGGTGACCGTGTTGGCGACGCCGTCGGCGTGGACGTAACTCCCCTTCCCCGGCATCCACAGCCCGACGACGGCGCCGGGAATGCCGGCCTGCTCGCGGACGTCCTCGATGGCCCTGTCCAGCCTTGCGGTCAGCTCGGGGCCGAGACCGCCGGGAGGACAGTCGTCCTCGCCGTGCGGGGTGTGCCGGTCGTGCTGATCGTTCCTGTGCTGCCGGTCGTGCCGATCGAGGCCCGCGGCGTGGACCGCCGGGGCGGGAGCCACGGCCATCGGGGCCAGGACGGCGGCCGCGAGCAGCATCGCGGCGAACAGACGTCGGGTGGGGGAGCGTCGCATGTGGGGGTGCCTCTTCCGGACGGGGGAGGGGGGCGGAGCGGACGCTACGACACCATCCGGACCCGGCCTCCGCACCGCATCCCGGCCGCGCCCTGCCAAGTCCACTCGATCGGAGCCGCGCGGTAGCGGCCGTCTGCTGCGGTGGCGTCAGGAGGACTGGGCCCGGGGGCGGTCGCGGGAGTCCTCACCGGCCGGGACGGGTGTCGCCTGGTGGTAGTACATGCGCCAGGCCGTCCCCGTGCCGTCGGGCTGCCTGCGCCACAGCGAACTGCGGCGGGCCCGCCTGCCGTCGATGAGGCTCTCGTAGGTGAGGTGCACGATCCCGGGTGCCAGGACGACCCCGGTCATGCCGGACGGCTCGTGGCGCGGTCCGCGCGCGTCGCCGCCGTCCAGATCGGGGAGGGCATCGATCATCTCCGCGTACGTCCACCGCCGCCCCGAAGAACCGACTTCGACGAACTCAGGGTCGAGGAGCTGCTGGGCGAGCGATGGGGAGGAGCGGACGGCGGGGTCCATCAGTCGCAGCTCGGCGGCGATGGCGGCGTCGACGTCGGTCGTCTCTTGGCTCATCCCGTCATTCTCCGTCGCGGAGATCGGTCACCGTGCAGCGGAGGCCGGGGGCCGCCGCGAGCTTTCGGTCCGCTGTCACGAGCTCGGCGTTCAGCATCTCTGCCAGGGCGACGTAAGAGGCGTCGTAGGGCCACATGTTGTGCCGGAGCTCCCAGATACGGGGCAGCAGGGGAGCGTGGTCGTATCGGTGCAGCTGCATGCGCCCCAGCAGGTCCAGCGCTCGGACGGCCTCGCTCTCGGGCAGCTTGTTGCCGCGGACCAGGCCGCGCAGGACCGATGCGCACTCCAGATCTACCGCGTGCGGCGCGGCGAGCCGACTGCCTGCTGTACGGGTCCGGACGCGTTCGGCGAGGGCGTCCGACCCCACGAGGAACTCCACGAGTGCTGAGGTGTCGAGAACCTGCACATTCACGAACGAGCCTCGCGCAGCTCGGCCAGGGCGTCGGACACGTCGTCGGCGGTGACCTGCCCGCGTGCGGCGATGCCGCGTGCCTGCTCGGCGGCTTCCTCAGGGGTCAGCAAGGCCGCCTCGCCCATCAGGAGCTGAAGGAGATAGGCCTGAAGGGACTGCCCGGACCGGGCGGCTCGGACCTTCAAGGTCGTCACTGTCTCGTCCGGGACTTCGCGAAGGTGGATGGTAGCCATGAAAGCATTCTAGATGCATTGAAAGCATTCTGCTAGCGATGTGTGGGCGGGGCTGGGCGGAGGGGCACGGGCGGGTCCGCCGGACTTCCGGCCTCATCGGACCCTGAGCAGCTCACGGAGACCGGCGACGTGCGCGCCGACGTCGGGGCCGTCCGAGGTGTCGGGGATCGCTGGGGGCTCGGTGCGGTGATCGGGACGGCAGCGGCGGCAGAGGCCGTCGGGGAGGGCCTCGGGGCGGCCGGGGATGCCGCAGTCGGTGCACTCCACCAGGAGGTGGCGTGGGGAGTCGGGGGCCGGGCCGTGGGGTGAGGCGCCTTCGGCGGGCAGCAGGGGCGGCATCTTGTCGATGAGTCGGGAGCGGACGAAGCCGAGGGGGTGGTCGACGTGGGGCGGCAGCCCTGCGGTGAGGGCCATGGTCAGGCAGCCGACGGTCATGCCCCGGGCCAGCCACTTCGCCGCCAGCGCTTCCAGGCCGGCGCAGTCGCCGGCGGAGAGCGTCAACCGCTCGTCCTTGCGCCCGAGGTGAGCGAGGGCGAGGTAGGCGGGGGAGGGCGGCGCCCCGGCCCGGGCTGGGGCTTCGCCCGCGCCGCCGGTCGCGCTTCTGCTCCCGGTCGCGCCTTCGGTCTCGCTCCCGGTCGCGAGGCGTTGGTGCGGTACGGGGGTGGGGGCCAGGACCGCCGCAGGTTGAGGGGCCCCGTCCGGCCGCGGGGCCTCGGTAGCCCGCGAGGCCTCGGGGCCCTCAGCCGCTGCGGATGGCGGTTCCTCGGCCGGGACCCAGGGCGGGGGCGGCGGGGCAGCGGTGTCGGGAGTGCCGGGGGTCGGTGCCGCCGGTGCCGGGCTGGCGGGCCGGTGGGCGTTCTCGGCGGTCAGGTAGGCGTTCCACCACTCGTTGTCGCGGGCGGTGCGCGACCAGTAGGTCCGGAAGACCCAGCGCGTCTCGTCCCCCACGCCGACCTCGCACCGGGCGCGCCGGAGGTGCCCGGCGACGGAGAGCGTCTTCAGTGCGGTGCCGATGGCCTGTTGCCCGTAGAGCGGGAGCTGCTTGGCCAGGGACTTCACGCTCATCAGCGCACCTTCGGGGAGGCGGTCGATGAACCCGGCGACATAGCGCTCGCGGAGGGGGAGGAAGGCGAAGTCGCCGGAGGTGGGCGGAAGTTGCCGTGGTGCCGATTGTTTGCCGTAGCCGGGCTTCGCCATCGGGTGTGCGGGTGGGGATGCGGGGGTGAGCGGGGCAGAGCTAAGGTGCTGCGTAGCCACGGGATCGACCTTTGCTTGGGTGTTTCGGTCTTGCGGTGAGACCCCGGCCTGGTGCTTGCTACACCGCGTCGGGGTCGTTTGGTTCTCGAACCGTAAGCAGTCGCGACGGCGCGCCGCAAGCCACCGCGAATAGTCATACTTGCTGGCCGTGACGGGTCGGGTGGGTAGGGAGGGTTTCCCCAACCCCCTTCTCCTACCTGCCTGTTAAAGAAGAAGCTCGAATCCCGGGTATCGCATCCCGACGCTCGAACCCCGGGCCCCGAGCTTCGGGCCGGGACCCCGTTCACGTACACCCGGAAGAGTGAAGAGGACCTCTCGAAGCCAGGAACCCGAGCGTCGGGACTCGGGGACCGGAACTCGTGACCGCGATTCGGGACCCGGGAACGATCACTTCCAGACGGCGACCGTCTCGTTCTTGGTGCCCTCGACCCATGTCACCTCGGACGGTGCCGAAGTGTCGCCCTCGGCGCTGAGGTAGATGCTGCATGCCTCGTACGTCTCCCCCTGGGGGGCCTTGTTGAAGTCCGAGGAGGACTGGTCATCGGTGCACTTCTCGAACTTCGGCGCCGGGGAGTAGCTCAGCTCACCGTCATCGCCGACGGTGGGGGTGGGGAAGCTGGGCAGGATGCTCAGACGGGTGAGCCGATTCTTGTCGTTGGCGACGTCGAAGGAGGGGCCTTTGACGGAGCCGTCCTTGGTCTTGGTGACGCGGTAGTGCAGGTAGTACGGCGTCCGCCCGTCGTACTTCACGGCGTCCTTCAACGAGGCAAGATCCCCGGTGCTTCCCGCCTCGACCCTCACCACCGTCACATCGACGCCGTCACCGGTGGCCTCCTCCCCGTACCCGAGCTCCTGCCCGGACCCGGAACAGGCGGTGAGGGCGGCGGCGGACACGGCGAGCAGGGCGACGAGCGGTGGGCGGATCTTCACGGTGGTCCTCCAGGACGACGGTTGGTCTACGGCCGAGTCTGTGGCAACCAACGGGCCGATAGCGGGGATTGGGTGCAATCGCCACGTGACCACTCCCACGCCGTTCCTGGCTCTTCGGTTCCTGTTCATTCCGCGCCCACGGGCTGTTGGGCGGATCAGTGAGCGTTTGCAGCGCCGCCTCTCCAGGGTGAGGGAGGCCTTGGCGATTGACGTCATTCGATTCGGGCTGCACCGCGATCCGCGATAGATGCGCCAGGACTTGAGTCGTGCTTCTCACGTTCGACGGGCGATCGGGGCGTGGCCCGTGCCTGGCGATCACCGAGTTCGCCTCGCTCCGGGCGAATCTCAGGGCAAGGACTACCGCGAGGATACGGAGGGCGGCGGCACCAGCCTCGGGCGCGCGAAATCCGTGTTGTCGATGACCGCGTCCATCCCCGGCAGCGGGTCCACCTCGTCGAGATAGATGCGCTCGGCCGCCAGATACCGGTCGCGGTGGATCGCCTCCGCGTCCGAGCCCGCCCAGTCCTGGTCGCGCTCCGCGCCCCGGCGTACGGAGAGTTCGGCGTCCACGTCCATCCAGATGCGGAAGTCCCAGTACGCGTCGATCTCGGGCCGGAACGCGAAGACGCCGTCCACGATCAGCACCGAGTCCGGGGTGAGCGGGGTCCTGTCGGCCACGTGGTCCTTCTGTGTGAGCGGGTCGATCGAGCAGAGAGCGCAGAAAGCCGCCTCGGGGGAGCGGCAGGGGTCCAGGAGGAGGCGCTTGGCCGTGGCGTAGTCGTACGCGTTGCGGTAGTAGCCCTCGCCGGATTCCCGGTCGTACAGGTGGCGGTCCTTCCACGGGTTCTTGAAGTCGTCGAGCGTGGCCCGCAGCACGGGGCGGCCCGACTTGGCTATCTCCGCGCCCAGTTCGTGGCCGAAGCTCGTCTTTCCCGCTGCCGTGAAGCCGTCGATTCCTACGAGCAGGCGGCCCGTTCCGCCCGTCAGGACCCGGTCCGCGAGCGACGAGACCAGGAGGCTCCGTTCAGGCCGGTGCAGCCCGGGTTCAGGCGGGGTTGAGTTCGGCGGCCCCGAAGGAGACGCTGAAGCGGGCGCACCAGATGCTTACGCTCGTGAACCGGTCGAGGTCGATGTCGGTCGGCAGGGCGTAGTTCTGGTCGCCCTTGTTGCCCTTGAGCTTGCCGAGGTTCTCGTACGCGCCATCGTCGAACACGCGCCAGCCGGCCGTGCCCTCCTTGACCGGGGCGTCGGTGATCCACACCTGAAGATCGGGGCCGTTGCTGGTGTCCAGGCCCTCCAGGCGCAGCGTCCGTGAGCCGTCGGGCAGGAGCACCACCTTGACCGTGCCGGTCGTGCGGTGCTCGTGGCTGATCAGTTCGCCGGTCGCCAGTGTCGTCGGTCCCGGCGGGGACGTGGGCGCGGAGGCGCCTGGGGCAGGGGGAGCCGTCTGCGGCGGGGCGGTGGGCACGACCAGCTCCTCGCGTACGGTCTCGTCCTGCCACAGCTTCCAGGGCTGGAACCAGTACAGCCCCGCGGTCGCAACCAGGGCGAAGGCGATCAGCGCGCCGACGATCACCGGCCGACTCCAGGGCCGTCGCTTCGGGGTGTCTCGGGGCGTCGGGTCGGGCATGGTCACGGTTCCTGTTCTTCTTCGACCTGCCGGGCGGGTGCGGCCGCGGACGAGTCACTGCTCCTGAGAGGGCGGGAGGCGCGGGATTCACCCTACGAAAGATGAATGGACGTAAGGGGCTTCAAGTTCTTACGAAACCGGGACGTCCGCGGCCGGGCCGGGGCCTGCCCACCCGGTCGGCCCGGGCCGGTGCGAGGCTGAAGGTATGCAGACATCACCGCTGGACGCCGGGCTGCGTGTGCTCGTCGTGGACGACGACCTGACCGTGGCCGAGGTCGTCGCGGGGTACCTGAGCCGCGCCGGGTACGAGGTCATCCGCGCCGATGACGGGCCGGCGGCCCTGGAGTGCGCCGCGCTGCACCGGCCCGACCTGGTGGTCCTGGATCTGATGCTGCCCGGTATGGACGGTCTGGAGGTCTGCCGCCGACTGCGTGCCGAGGGCCCGGTGCCGGTCATCATGCTCACGGCACGCGGCGACGAGGAAGACCGCATCCTCGGCCTGGAAGTGGGTGCCGACGACTACGTCACGAAGCCGTTCAGTCCCCGCGAGCTCGTTCTGCGCGTCGAGTCGGTACTGCGCCGCAGCCGCACCGGTCCGGCCTCCGATCCCGGGGCACCGCTGCTGGCGGACGGCCTCCGGGTGGACCCGGTGGCACGCCACGTGTCGAAGGGGGAGGCCGAGCTGACTCTGACCATCCGGGAGTTCGATCTGCTGGTCTACCTGCTGCGCAACCCGGGGCGGGTGCTCGGCCGCGAGGAGCTGATGCGTGAGGTGTGGGGTTGGGAGTTCGGCGACCTGTCGACCGTCACGGTCCACATCCGCAGGCTGCGCGGGAAGGTCGAGGACGACCCGGCCAGGCCGCGGCTGATCCAGACGGTGTGGGGTATGGGCTACCGCCTCGACGTGGCGGACGAGGCGGCCGAGGGCCCCTCCGCGCGGCCCGGCCGACCTGAACGCTCGGGCAGCCCCGTGCCGACCGATGAACCCGGACGCCCAGACCGCCCCGTGCGGCCCGGCCGACCCGGACGCTTCACGACGACCGAAGGCTGACCTCATGCTGGACATCCTCATCATCGCCCTCCTGGCCTTCCTGGGGGCCGCCGTGGCCGGCCTTCTCGGTGCCTTGGCCCTGCGGCTGCTGAGGCGCCGATCCCTCGTGGTCGTTCTCGCCGTCGTCGCGGCCGTCGCGGTCCTCGCGATGCTGCTGGGAACGCTGGCCGTGGCCTGGGAGATGTTCCTGTCGCCGCACGACCTGAACGTCATCGTGATCGTCGTGGCGATGGCCGCCGTGGTCTCGCTGGCCACCGCGCTGCTGCTCGGCCGCTGGGTGGTCGCCCGCAGTGTGGCCCTGACCGAGGCGGCCCGCTCGTTCGGTGACGGCGGAAGCTTCTCCGCGCCCGTGCACGCGGCGACCGCGGAGCTGACGGCGCTGAGCGCGGAGCTGGCGTCCAGCAGTGCCAAGCTGGCGGAGTCGAGGGACCGTGAACGCGCCCTGGAGGCCTCACGGCGCGAGCTGGTGGCCTGGATCTCGCACGACCTGCGTACCCCGCTCGCCGGTCTGCGCGCCATGTCCGAGGCCCTTGAGGACGGTGTGGCGGCCGACCCCGATCGCTATCTGCGCCAGATCCGCACCGAGGTCGAACGCCTCGACACACTGGTCGGCGACCTCTTCGAGCTGTCCCGCATTCACGCGGGCGCGCTCGCCCTGAGTCTCGCCCGGATCTCGGTCTACGACCTGGTCGCCGATGCCATGGCCGGGGTCGACCCGCTCGCCGAGGAGCACGGCGTACGACTGGTGGGCGAGGCCGTCGACCGGGTGCCGGTGGAGGTCGACAGCAAGGAGATGAGCCGTGTTCTGGGCAACCTCCTCGTGAACGCGATCCGTCGCACCCCAGCCGACGGCACCGTCGCGGTGGCCGCTCAGCGCACCGAGGACGGTGTCGTCCTGTCGGTCACCGACGGCTGCGGCGGCATTCCCGAGGAGGACCTGCCGCGCGTCTTCGACACCGGCTGGCGCAGTAACCACGCCCGTACGCCGCCGGCCGGAGCGGGGCTCGGCCTGGCCATCGTGGCGGGCATCGTCGAGGCTCACCAGGGGCGGGCCGCCGTACGCAACGTGGCGGGCGGCTGCTGCTTCGAGGTCACCCTTCCCACGGCGGGCGCCCAGGTGGGGTGACGGCCACGGCCGGTGTCGCCGCGCGGGTCCGGCCGGGGCAACCGCCCCGCCGGGCGCCCCGCCACGACACCCGTACCGGCTCGTTCGACGTCCCCGCCCCACCCCGTCAGCGCGCGATGTCGGCGTATCCCTCGATCTCGCGCGGGTCCCGCGTCCCCGGGCCGACGTACGTCGCCGACGGGCGGACCAGGCGGCCCGTGCGCTTCTGCTCCAGGATGTGCGCCGACCAGCCCGCCGTACGGGCACACGTGAACATCGACGTGAACATGTGCGCCGGGACCTCCGCGAAGTCCAGCACGATCGCCGCCCAGAACTCGACGTTCGTCGCCAGGACGCGGTCCGGGCGCCGTGCGTGCAGCTCCTCCAGCGCCGCCTTCTCCAGCGCCTCCGCCACCTCGAAGCGCGGCGCCGCCAGTTCGCGGGCCGTGCGGCGCAGCACGCGGGCGCGCGGGTCCTCGGCGCGGTAGACGCGGTGGCCGAAGCCCATCAGGCGCTCGCCCCGGTCCAGGGCCTGCTTCACGTACGCGGTCGCGTCGCCCGTGCGCTCGATCTCCTCGATCATGCCGAGGACGCGGGACGGGGCGCCGCCGTGCAGCGGGCCCGACATCGCGCCCACCGCGCCGGACAGCGCGGCCGCGACGTCCGCGCCCGTCGACGCGATGACCCGGGCCGTGAACGTGGAGGCGTTCATTCCGTGCTCGGCCGCCGAGGTCCAGTACGCGTCGACCGCCTTGACGTGCTTGGGGTCCGGCTCTCCGCGCCAGCGGATCATGAACCGCTCCACCACGGACTCCGCCTTGTCGATCTCGCTCTGCGGCACCATAGGCAGCCCCTGGCCGCGTGCCGACTGGGCGACGTAGGACAGGGCCATCACCGCCGCTCGCGCCAGATCGTCGCGGGCCGTCGTCTCGTCGATGTCCAGCAGCGGCCTCAGACCCCAGACGGGCGCCAGCATCGCCAGCGCGGACTGGACATCGACCCGGATGTCACCCGAGTGCACCGGGATCGGGAACGGCTCGGCGGGCGGCAGGCCGGGGTTGAACGCCCCGTCCACCAGCAGGCCCCACACGTTCCCGAAGGAGACATGGCCGACGAGGTCCTCGATGTCGACCCCGCGATAGCGGAGCGAACCGCCTTCCTTGTCCGGTTCGGCGATCTCCGTTTCGAACGCGACGACTCCCTCAAGACCGGGTACGAAGTCGGACATCAGGCGGCTCCCTCAGTTCGGCGGGCGGTGGGCGACAGGCGATGAGCGGCAGGCTGCGCAGCGCTGCGTCGGGCTGTGCTGTGCTGTGCGAAGGCCACAGAGGCCTGCCCCAAGATATTGGCGGGTTCCTCCGATGCGGGGAAGCGTGACATCCGGCACAGGCCTCCATTTCGCCGCCGTGTGGTTACGGCCCCTCGGAGCGGGGCAGACTCGGCCGCTGCGGCAGGATGGGGCCGTGCCCACATCAGATCACTCCGTGCCGCATCCGGATCACGCTGTGCCCGCACCGGATGACGCGGCGACTCGCCCGGCCGGCTCCGATGAGGGGTCCCGCAACGACCTCGTCATCGATCCGGCCGTCATGCGCGAGCAGTACCGCTCCGAGGACTTCACCGAGCGCGACCTCAGCCCCGACCCGATGGACCAGTTCGCCCGCTGGTTCCGCCAGGTCGCCGTCGGCGGGGTGCTGTACGAGCCCAACGCGATGATCGTCTCCACCGCCACCCCGGACGGACGGCCGTCCTCGCGCACCGTGCTGCTGAAGCAGTACGACTCCCGGGGCTTCGTCTTCTTCACGAACTACGACTCCCGCAAGGGCCGAGAGCTGGCCGCCAACCCGTACGTCTCGCTGCTCTTCCCCTGGCACCCGATGGCCCGCCAGGTCATCGTCACCGGCACCGCCGACCGGGTCTCCCGCGAGGAGACCGTCGGATACTTCCGCACCCGCCCGCACGGTTCCCAGCTCGGCGCGTGGGCCAGTGCCCAGTCCACCGTGGCCGGCTCCCGCGAGGAGCTGCTCACCCGGTACGAGGAGCTGGCCGCCCGCTACCCCGAGGGCGAGAAGGTCCCGGCCCCGCCGCACTGGGGCGGCTTCCGGGTCGTCCCGGAGACGATTGAGTTCTGGCAGGGGCACGAGAACCGGCTGCACGACCGGCTGCGGTACGTACGGGAGGGCGGGGCGGCCTCCGGTGCCGCCTGGCGGGTCGAGCGGCTCTGCCCGTAGTCCACTGATCCACCACCACCCGCGCAACCGGCTCGACGGCCTGGACGCACCAATCCTGCAACCGGCTCGACCCGCTTGAACGCAGAAACCCGCAGGCTCTGGTTCCTCCGTGCACAGAGGAGCCGGCCGGACTTACCGGCGAGCCTGCGGGTCGGTGACTGCTTGGGATTGGCCGGCGTCCGGCCTGCACTGCAGAAAGAGCGCGACGACGGGCGTCAGCCCGCAGCCACCTCACGAGTCCGAAGAGAAATCACTTCCGGAACACCTCCTTTCCTGTGTGCCGTCAGAGTAGGAGCGGCCCGGATCGGGGTTCAACCGATTTATTCGGCGGCGGGGGGCAGGCCCAGCGCGCCCCGGACCTTCCGCAGATCGACGAACTTGAAGCCGGTGGCCTCCCGTCCGTCCTGCGCCGGGGGGGCCCGGCCGTCCTGGACGACGAGCAGACCGCCCCAGTACCGGCGGCCGAGCGGCTGGTTCACCGCCGCCGCGCCGTCGCACTCCTCGGACCCGTCCAGCGTCGCCGAGGCGGCGGTCACGCGGAAGCCGCCCGCCTACCCCGCACCCTTGCCGCGGCCGGTCCGGAGGCCGTACACGGCGAACGAGTCGTCGCCCTGGCTGGAGGCCAGCAGGTACCGGTCGCCGTTCCGTTCGGTGAACAGGGTCAGTCCCTCCACGTCGGCCGAGATACGCGTGCCGCCGAAGCCAGGGTCCCTCCCGGGTGCGCACTCCTCGCTCTCCTCGTCGTCCGGCCCCAGGACAGCCGTACCCCGTGCACCAGGTCGACGTTGTCGAAGCGGCCCGGGGCGTCGTCGGGACCGTGCTGCGGGGTGGCGGCGGGTACGGGGGCCGTGGCGGCGAGCGTCGCGAACCGGTGGACTTCGTGTGTCGTCCCCGCCACGCATCGTGGTGTCGCCGGTGAACTCCGGCCCCGGCGTCCCCGTTGTGTCCTGTACATGTCTCCGCGTGGCGTGAATCCATCGGAAAACGTCGATCCCGGGAAATGATTTCGGTGAAGTTGGTGTGTGCTGGGTCACGTTCGAGTTGAATGGGCTGACGTGCAGCAATACGCGCGGTGACGCGTGGGAGAACAGCCGACACGTTCTGCGGGAGGTACGGAGTGGGTGCTTCCAGGAGCAGTGGGACCACGGACGAGCTCGGTCCGGACGAGGATTCCGGCAGCGGGCCCCCGGGCGGCCCGGTGCGTCCGGATGTTCCGGTCTCCGGTGAGGGGTTCCCGGGCTCCGGGCCCGACGGGTCCGAGCTGCTGGCCGCCCTGCTCGACGGTATGGACGCCGCGCTCTGCGCGTTCGACGCGGGCGGCACCGTCACCCACTGGAACCGCGAGGCCGAACGCATCCTCGGCTGGTCGGCGCAGGAGGCCGTGGGGCGTAAGGGCTTCGCGGGCTGGGCGGCGCGCCGGGCCGACGCGGAAGAGGTGCAGACGCGGCTGATGTCGGCCATGGGGGCGCCCGGGCGGCAGGTGCACGAGTTCGCGCTGCTGCGCAAGGACGGCGGGCGGGTGCTGGTGCGGACCCAGTCCGCCGGGGTGCGCGGCGCCGACGGGCAACCGGCAGGGGTGTACTGCGCGTTCAGCGAGGTGCACGCCCAGATCGACCTGGAGCGGGCCATCGCGCTGAGCGAAGCGCTGCTGGAGGACGCGTCCTGGGGTGTGGTGCTCGTCGATGTCGACCTGCGCCCGACGGTGGTCAACGCGTATGCCTCCCGCGCGCTCGGCGGCGGCCGCACCACCCTGCTCGGACGTCCGCTCGGCGAGCTGGTGGTCCAGGGCGTCGAGGAGCTGGAGGCGGCCCTGCACCATGTGCTCGCCGAGGGCGCGCCGAGCGCCCCGGCCGAGTTGTGGGTGACGCTGCGGACGGCGGAGGGCGAGCGCCGCCGGTGCTGGCGCAGCGGGTTCCTGCGGCTGGCCTCGCCGCTGACGGAGGAGCCGGTTCCGCTGGGGGTGGGGTGGCTCTTCCGGGACGTCACCGCCGCCAAGCTCGCGGAACAGGAGGCCGACCGGCTGCGGTTCCGGACGAGCCAGCTCCACCGGGCCGCCCGCACGGCATCCGAGTGCGAGGACCCGATGGAGGCGGCGACCTCCCTGCTCGACTTCGCGCTGGCCGGGTTCGCCGACCACGTCCTGGTCGACCTCATGGCGGGCGAGCGCCTGGTGCGCACGGCCGCCACGCCTTCGGACGCGCCCGGCCCGTGTCTGCTGGTCGCGGGGGGCTCCATCCCGGCCCGCTACGCCCCCGGCCACCCCGCCCTCCAGTCCGTCGAACGCACCGGCACCGTCCGTACGAGCGCTGCCGCCGGGGGCTCCGGCCCGGCCTGGGCCGCCGAGCGCCGCTGGCCCCGGGACGCGGCGCACGCCCTCTGCGCGGTGCTCCGGAGCCGGGGCCGGACGCTCGGCGTCCTGACGTTCCTGCGCGCGGCGAACCGGGCCGCGTTCGAACGCCAGGACACGGCGTACGCGGAGACGGTGGCGGCCCGGGTCGCGGGGGCGGTCGACCTGGCGTTGGCGACCAAGGGGGTGTGAACCCCACTGGCCACCGAGGGGATGTGAAACTGCCCAGTTGGTCAGCGAGGGTGTGACCCCGCCCCGTTGGTCAGCTGGGGTGTGACCCCGCGCCGTTGGCCACCAGGGGAGGAGGGAACCCCTGGCGGACTGGGGGAGAGGTAACCCCCTGGCGGACCGGGAGAGAGGTAACCCCCTGGCGGACCGGGAGAGAGGCAACCCCCCTGGCGGGCCGCGGTGGAGGGAACCCCTTATGCCGCGTGCAGCGCCAGTGTCGGGGACAGGCGGGACGCCCGGACCGCCGGGTAGAGGCCCGCCACCGTGCCGATCACCAGCGTCGCGCCGAAGCCCCCGCCGACCGCCCAGAGCGGGACCACCCAGGGCAGTCCGCCGGACGACGCGTAGACCCCCGTCGCCGCCGCGCCCAGGGCCACGCCCGCCAGGCCGCCCAGGCCGGACAGCATCAGCGACTCCGTGACGAACTGGATGCGGATCTGGCCCCGGGTCGCGCCCAGGGAGCGGCGCAGGCCGATCTCGTACCGGCGCTCCAGGACCGAAATGATCATGGTGTTGGCCACTCCGACGCCCCCGACCAGCAGCGCGATGCCGCCCAGGCCCAGCAGCAGGCTGCTGAACGCCCCCTCGGTCGCCGCCTTCGCGCGGAGCGCCGACGACGGGTCGGTCACCTTCACGTTCTGCGGGTTCCGCGGGTCGACCGTCGCCGCCATCGCCTTGCGCACGTCGTTGACCGCCGCGTCCGTCGAGCGCTCGTACACCGACGTCGGGTGGCCGTCGAAGGACAGCAGGCGTTTCGCGCCCTCCCAGCCGATCAGGGCGGAGCGCTCGATCTCCGGGGCGAGCGGGAGAGGGGCCAGGATGCCGACGACCGTGAAGTACCGGTCGCCCAGCCACACCTGCTGGCCCGGCTTCGTGACGCCGAGGCGTTCGGCGGAGACATGGCCGAGTACGACGGAGGGGTAGCGGCCGGTCGCCGCGTTGAGCCAGCTGCCGCTGCTGACCTCGCCCCGCAGGACGCGGAGCAGATCGGCTGTCGTCGCCTTGACGGAGATCCCGCCCGTGTCGCCCTCGTCGATCTTCTCGTTGCGGCGCACGGTCGTGTCCAGGTCGGCTGTCGCGCCGACCTCCTGCACGCCCTTGATCCGGCCCACCATTCCGACCGATTCCTCGGGCAGTTTGACGTCCTCACCGGCGAACATCGATTCGCCCGGCGAGGCCACGAGGAGGTTCGTGCCCAACTTGTCCAGTTCGCGGAGCAGTTGGGCCTGGCTGGAGGCGGAGATGCCGACCACCGAGATCATCGTGGCGATACCGATGGCGATGCCCAGGGCCGAGAGCACCACCCGCATCGGGCGGCTGCGCAGGCCCGCCGAGCCCACGTGCAGTACGTCCCGGGGGCCCAGCCGGGCTGCCTTCAGCCGGCCCCGGCCTGTGCGGCTCACCGGCCCGCCCCCGTCACCATGGACGGTACGGAGGAAGGATTCCGTACGTCCGCCACCACCTGGCCGTCCCGGATGCGCACCTCGCGCGGCAGCTCCCGCGCGATCTCCGTGTCGTGCGTGATGACCGCGATAGTGGCCCCCTCCCGGTTGAGGTCGCGCAGCAGCTGCATCACCGCTTCCCCGGACGTCGAGTCCAGCGCCCCGGTCGGTTCGTCGGCCAGCAGCAGCGCGGGTTCGCCGACCACCGCCCGGGCGATGGCCACCCGCTGCTTCTGGCCGCCCGAGAGCTGGTGCGGCTTGTGGTCCACGCGGTCCGCGAGGCCCACCCGCTCCAGCGCCTCGGCGGCCTTGCGACGGCGTACGGAGCGGGTGAGGCCGGAGTAGAGGAGGCCCTCGGCCACGTTGTCGCGGGCGCTGACGCCGGGGACCAGGTGGAACGCCTGGAAGACGAAGCCCACGTGCTGGGCCCGCAGCGCGGAGAGGCGGCGGTCGGAGAGGGCCGCCACGTCGTGGCCGGCGATGTGGACGGACCCGGCGGTGGGGCGGTCCAGGGTGCCGATGATGTGCAGCAGTGTGGACTTGCCGGAGCCGGAGGGGCCGACGATGCCGAGGAGTTCGCCCTCCTCGACGGTGAGGTCGACCCCGCGCAGCGCGGCGACCGGGCCCGGGTACTCCTTGGTGACGTCGGCGAGGGCGACGACCGTGCGGGTGCGGGGGGCCGTGCCCGTGCCCGTACCGGCGTGCGCGTCCGTGCCCGTACCTGCGTACGCGCTTGTGCCGGGAGCCGCGCTTGTACTGGGGGCCGCGCTCGTGCCGGGAGCCGTGCCCGTACCCGCGTGCCTGCCCGTATCCGCGTGCCTGCTCATATCTTCGGCACCCCGACCTTCGTACCCTCACGCAGCCCGCCGCCCGAGACCTCCACCCGGCCCTCGGCGAACATGCCGAGCTCGACCTTCACCTCGCGGACCGTGCCGCCCCGGACGACCTGGAGGCCGAAGCCGCCGCCGGGCAGGGCGAGCAGCGCGTTCACCGGGACCGTCAGGACGTCCTTGCGGGTCTCGCCGGTCAGGCTGACCGTGACCGGGGACTGGTCGAACCCGCCGACGTCGTCCGGCTTGTCGAACGAGACGGTCAGCGTGACCTTGGGGCTGTCGTCCTGCGGGTCGTCGCCCGGCTCCGCCGTCCGGCCGACCGCGGAGACCTTCCCGGGCGCGGTGGTGCCGTCCGGCAGATCCACCGTGACCTTCGTGCCCGCCTTGGCCAACTGGCTCTCGGCCACGTCCAGCCGGAAGGTCACGACGCGCTCGGAGCCGGTCGTGACGAGGACCGGGGCGCCCGGCTGGGCCTGCTCGCCGGCCCCTGCCTCGACGCTCTTGATCCGGACCTTCCCCGCCGCGAACGCGACGTCCTGCGGCCCCACCTTCCCGGTCCGCTTCGCGTCGTGGGACTTCTGCCAGCGCTTGACGGCCGCCGCCGTCAGCTCGGTGTACTCGTCGTCCGGGGTGAAGCCCGTGTAGCCGAGCTCCGCGAGATTGCGCTCCAACTGCTCCACGTCCCGGCCCTTGTCGCCCGGCTTCAGCGTCCGGTACATGGGCCCGGAGCCGTACATCAGGCGGACCGGACGGCCGTCGACCTCGTACAGCCGCTCGTTCCGCCGCACGGTCGAGCCGGTGCGCGGCGTCCAGGTCATGGTTCCCGCCGCGCCCGCGTTGACCTTGCGCTCCCTGTCGTAGCCGAGCGTGCCGTCCGCCTGCGCGCTGTCGCGCAGATCGCCGCGCTCGACCGGTGCCGTGGCCGGGGGCAGCCCGGTGTTCCTCGCCCCTCCGTCGCCCTCCTCGCCGGAGCCGAGCCGGGTGAGCGCGAGCGAACCCGCCGCCACGGCGAGCACCACCACCGCTGCCGCCGCGGCCCGTCCCCGCCTCATCGGCCGACGCTTTCGCACGCCTTGTTGGCCTTCTCGAACTTCTTCATGTCCTTCGGCTTCATCGCGGGCGCCGCCTGCATCGCCCCGCCGTCGAACTTCGGGTCGGGCATGTCGAAGCCGTTCTTGCGCATGCACCGGGCGAAGGCGACCATCTTGTCCTTCTCCGCCTGGGTCAGCTCCTTGGGACCGCCGCCGACCGCCTTGTCCTGGCAGGCCTTGAACGCCTTCTCCATCTCCTTCTTGCTCAGGGAACCGCCGTCGATGGTGATGCCGATGCCGTCCTGGCCCGGCTTCGGCTCGGGAATGTCCAGGCCCTGGTCACGCAGGCACTTGCGGTGCTCCAGCGCCTGGTCCTCCTTCGTCTTCTTCGAGGAGGAAACCGGTCCACCGTCCTTGGTGCCGCCGCCGTCCGAGCAGCCGGCCGCCGTCAGGGCGACGGCCGCGGCGGCCAGAGCGGCGGCGGTCCGGTGGAGAAGGGTGCGGGGAACGGGGCGGGAATGGGGCGTGGTGATCGTCATCGCTGCGGGGCTCCTCGTCCGTTGCTGACAGGCCGGATACGAACAGCCCGAGCGTGCGCGAGGACGCGGTTTCGTTTCTCTCAGCGCCGATGCTTACACCGGCGAAACATCGCTTTCGGGTACACAGGGCCCATGCGTGTGCTGGTGGTGGAGGACGAGGAATTCCTGGCGGAGATGATCGCCGAGGGGCTGCGCCGTGACGCCGTCGCCGTGGACATCGCCCCCGACGGCCGGGCGGCACTGGACCGGCTGCGGTTCGGCGCGTACGACGTGATGATCCTCGACCGCGATCTGCCCGGGCTGCACGGCGACGAGGTGTGCCGGAAGGTCGTCGCGATGCGACTGCTCACCCGGATTCTGATGCTCACCGCATCGGGGACCGTACGTGACCGGGTGGCAGGGCTCGGGATCGGCGCCGACGACTACCTGACCAAGCCGTTCGCGTACGACGAACTCCTCGCCCGGGTCCTCGCGCTCGGCCGCCGCGCCCGCCCCGCGCTCCCGCCCGTCCTGGAACGGGCCGGGCTGACCCTGGACACCGCCCGCCGCCAGGTCTGCCGCGACGGCCGTTACCTGTCCCTCTCCCGCAAGGAGTTCGCCGTGCTGGAAACCCTGCTGCGGGCCGAGGGCGCGGTCGTCAGCGGCGACGACCTGATCGAGGAGGTGTGGGAGGAGGACACCAGCTACCGCACCAACGCCGTCCGCGTCACCCTCTCCAAGCTCCGCGCCAAGCTCGGGGCGCCCCCGGTGATCGAGACGGTCCCGGGCGCCGGTTACCGCATCGGCGACGGGCCGCGGGCGGGTGGCGCCCGGTGAACAGCGAGCGCACCCGGCTCACCGCCCTGTACGGCGGGCTCCTGATGCTGGCCGGGGTCCTGCTGATGGGGCTCGTCTACCTGCTGGTCAGCGAGGGCCTGTACGCCAGCATCGTCACCGCCGTCGCCCCCGCCGTACCCGCGTCCCAGCTGGACGCGGCCTCCGCCGCCACTCCCGCGCTGCCCTCGGGGGACTGGGCGCGGACCACCAGGCTCGAACCCGGCCAGATCGCCGTCGCGCAGAAGCTCAGCACCGCCGCCGGGGACGCCGCGCTCAACCAGCTCCTCACCGTCTCCGCGGTTTCCCTCGCCGGCTACTCGGCGCTCTCCGTCGCGCTCGCCTGGTGGATGGCGGGCCGGGTGCTGCGGCCGGTCGGCGTCATCACCGCCCGCGCCCGCCGGCTGTCCGGCACCAACCTGCACGAGCGCATCGCGCTGAAGGCCCCGCGCGGTGAGCTGAAGGAGCTGGCCGACACCTTCGACGGGATGCTCGACCGGATCGAGGAGCTGGTCGCCGCCCGGCAGCGGTTCGCCGCCAACGCCGCCCACGAGCTGCGCACCCCGCTCGCCGTGCAGCGGGCCGCCGCCGAGATCGGCCTGGCCGACGATCCGCCGCCCGAGAAGGTCGCCTGGATTCGCGACAAGCTCATCGACACCGCCGACGACAGCGAGCAGCTCATCGAGGGCCTGCTGCTCCTCGCGGTCTCCGACGAGGGCCTGCGGCGGCGCGAACGGGTCGACCTGGGCACGGCCACGACGACGGTCACCGAGGCGCTGGCGGCCGAGGCGAAGGAACGGTCCGTCACCGTCGAGGTGGAGGCCCGGCCGGTGAGTGTCGAGGGCGATCCGGTGCTGCTGGACCACCTCGTGCACAACCTGGTCGCCAACGCGCTGCGCCACAACCACCCCGGCGGGAGCGTACGGGTCCGGGTCGGGCCGGGCGGCCTGGAGGTCGCCAACACCGGCCCGGCCGTCGACCCGGCGACCGTGCCGCTGCTGTTCGAGCCGTTCCGTCGTGCGCAGGCCCGCCGCCATGCCCCCGGCGAGGGCGCGGGCCTCGGGCTCTCCATCGTGGCATCGGTCGCCCGCGCGCACGGCGGCGCGGTGAGCGCCACGGCGAACCGGGGCGGGGGGCTCACGGCCCGGGTCACGTTCCCGAGGGCGCACCGGTGGGCGGTGTACGGGACCTGAGTGGGGGCGGTGTACCGCGGGCCTCAGCGGGCCGTGTACCGGACCTGAGTGGGAGGTGTACGGGGCCTCAGCGGGCCGTGTACCGGACCTGAGCGGGGGGCGGTGTACCGGGCCTCAGCGGGCCGTGTACCGGACCTCAGTGCCGGTAGAAGATCCGGTCCCGGTACTCCGTCATCACCCGGCCGTTCCACTCGTGGCCGCCGTCGACGTTCCCCGAGCGCAGGAGCGGCGGCTCGATGCCCCGGGACACCAGCCGCTCGGCGGCGGACGCCAGCATCGCCTGCATGATCGCGCTGGTCACCACCGTCGAGGCCGGGGCGAAGGGGGCCTCGATGCCGGGGGCCGTCAGCTCCGCGTCGCCGATCGCGATCTTGCTGTCCAGGACGATGTCGCAGTGGTCCCGCAGGAAGCCGCCCGAGGCGTGCCGGGAGCGGGTGCTCTCGGCGTACGCGACCGAGGTGACGCCGATGACCTTCAGCCCGAGGGCGCGGGCGTTCTGCGCCATCTCCACGGGCAGCGCGTTGCGCCCGGACAGCGAGATGATCACGAGGACGTCCCCGGCGGTGGCGGGGCTGGTGTCCAGGACGGCCGAGGCGAGCCCGTCCACCCGCTCCAGGGCCGAGCCCAGGGTGGCGGGCATGACGTCCACGCCGACGACGCCGGGGACGGTGAGCAGGTTCATCAGGGCCAGGCCGCCCGCCCGGTAGACGACGTCCTGGGCGGCGAGCGAGGAGTGCCCCGCGCCGAACGCGAACAGCCGGCCGCCGGCCTCCACGGTGTCGGCGATGGCCGTGCCCGCGGCGTCGATCGAGGCCGCCTCCTCGTCGCGCACCCGCTGGAGCAGGCCGATCGCCGCGTCGAAGAACTGACCGGCCAGCTTGCTGTCGCTCATCGGGGAGAGCCCTTTCGGCGGGGGACGACGGGGTGGATCGACGGGGTGGGAATGCCCGCGCCGCCGATCACGTTGCGGTCTGGACCAGTGGCCTGTCAATAGCGCCCGGCGGCCTCGTCCGCACGCTCTTCCACGGGTCTCGCGCCGGGGCGGCACGGTTGTCGCCGCTATACGTCAGAATTGGTACAGGGCCATCGCACGACGTTTTCTAGTCACAGCATCGAGGGGCACGTATGTCCGGACTGATCGACACCACGGAGATGTATCTCCGCACCATCCTCGAACTGGAAGAGGAAGGCGTCGTGCCCATGCGCGCCCGTATCGCCGAACGGCTGGACCAGAGCGGTCCGACCGTCAGCCAGACGGTGGCCCGTATGGAGCGCGACGGTCTGGTCCAGGTCGCGGGGGACCGCCACCTGGAGCTGACCGAGGAGGGCCGCCGCCTCGCCACCCGTGTGATGCGCAAGCACCGGCTCGCCGAGTGTCTTCTCGTCGACGTGATCGGCCTGGAGTGGGAGCAGGTCCACGCCGAGGCCTGTCGCTGGGAGCACGTGATGAGCGAGGCGGTGGAGCGGCGCGTGCTGGAGCTGCTGCGTCACCCGACCGAGTCGCCGTACGGGAATCCCATCCCGGGCCTGGAGGAGCTGGGCGAGAAGGCCGAGGCCGACCCGTTCCTGGACGCCTCCATGGTGAGCCTGGCCGAGCTCGACCCGGGCACCGAGGGCAAGACCGTGGTGGTGCGGCGGATCGGCGAGCCGATCCAGACCGACGCCCAGCTGATGTACACGCTGCGCCGGGCCGGGGTGCAGCCCGGGTCCGTGGTCAGCGTGACCGAGTCGCCCGGCGGAGTGCTGGTCGGCTCCAGCGGGGAGGCGGCCGAGCTGGACGCCGAGATCGCATCGCACGTCTTCGTCGCCAAGCGCTGACGCGTTCGCTGCCCGGGGCCGAGGCGGCCGGGCGCTGGTTTCCCTCCGGAATCGCAGCGCCGGGGGCGCATCGCGTGCCAGGCTGAGCCCAGGCAGGGGAGGGAGCAGGGAATGCGCCCGTCATACCGGCACGCGCACCGGACGGTGCCCACCGAGCCCTGTGGGGCCCTTGTTCCCTTTGTTGCCATCGTTGTCGTCGCCGGGCGGAGCCGACCCCGGGAGCGGTCTCGAACGCGGTCTCGGGACCGGTTTCGGGAGCGGTCTCAGGGCCCCTTCCGGGGGCGCCCCCGGACAGGGGTCGGCCCCGGCGTCCGAAGACGCCGGGGCCTGTCCTCCCCTGTGCTGACCCGGAGCCCCGAGCTCTCAAGGCCAGTCCCCGCGGCCCGTTGTCCCCGAGCGGTCCGCCTCCTGGTGAAGATCTCCCCACGGCGGTCGGCGCCAATCCTGGACGGGTGTCACTCGAACGTGGGGTGTTGGGTGGCACGCCTCCGTTTTCGAATACGAGTTCGATAGCCTGGCGGGGCGGAACCACACGGTGATCGAGGACCAGAAGGGGGTGCCAGGACTATGGTGCGGCGCATCGATGTGACCGGAACCGACGGCGTACGCCTCGCGGCATGGGAGTTCGCCGACCCGCCCAAGGGGCGTGCGGAGAGCGACCGCGCCCCCGGCGTCTTATTGCTTCACGGGCTCATGGGCCGGGCCTCCCACTGGGCCCCCACCGCCCGCTGGCTGGCCGAGCGGTATCGCGCGGTCGGCCTCGACCAGCGGGGCCACGGCCGCAGCGAGAAGCCGGCCGAGGGTCCGTACACCCGCGAGGCCTACGTCTGCGACGCCGAGGCCGCGATCGAACAGCTCGGGCTCGGTCCCGTCACCGTCGTCGGCCACGCCATGGGAGCGCTCACCGGCTGGCAGCTCGCCGCCAAGCGCCCCGACCTCGTCCGCGCCGTCGTCATCTGCGACATGCGGGCCTCCGCCCTCGGCGCCGCCTCCCAGCGCGAGTGGAGCGACTGGTTCGACTCCTGGCCGCTGCCCTTCGCCACCCTCGCCGACGTACGGAAGTGGTTCGGTGAGGACGACCCCTGGGTGGAGCGGCCGAGCCCCGCTCGCGGCGAGTTCTACGCCGAGGTGATGGCCGAGTGCGAGGACGGCTGGCGTCCCGTCTTCTCCCGCCGCCAGATGCTCCGCTCCCGCGCCACCTGGGTCTTCGACGCCCACTGGGAGGAGCTGGCCCAGGTGCGGTGCCCGGCGCTGGTGCTGCGCGGCCTCGACGGGGAGCTGGGCCGCGCCGAGGCCCAGGAGATGGTCCGCGTCCTGCCCCGCGGTCAGTACGCGGAGGTGGCGGACGCGGGCCACCTCATCCACTACGACCAGCCGGAGGGCTGGCGGGCGGCGGTGGAGCCGTTCCTGGAACAGCTCCACGAGGACAGCCGGGGCGACCGGGAGCCGGTCGCCCCGTAGGGCCTGTCAGGTAACCCCTGGAGCCGTCGGCAGGGGGTCACCCCTTGCTGACCGCCGTCAGGATCTCCGGCAGCCGGTTCGCCGTGCGCGTCGCGGCGAGCTTCAGCCCGGCCCACCCGATGAACGCCCCGTACGCGACGCCTCCCGGCACCATGAGCCACAGCGCGCCATGGTGGTCCGCGAGGTGCAGCCAGATCGTCATCGCGATCACCGGCGAGGCCAGCAGCGAGGTGGCCACCATGCCACCGAGGATCGATATCCAGGCCAGTCCGCCCTGTCCCGGAGCCACGTTCTTGAACGCGCCCTCCTGCGGGATCGAGTACGCGAACAGCGCCGAGGCCACCGCCCCCGTCGACACCATCGCGCCCAGCAGCGCGAAGGACAGGCCCAGCGCCCCGGGCAGGGTCTCCCAGTCGCCGATCACCGCCGCCGTCACCGCGCAGACCACCAGCGTGTACGGGAGCGTGATCAGCAACAGAGCCAGCGCGCGGGCCCGCAGCTCGACGTACGCGTCCCGGGGCGAGGAGATCGTCAGCGCCACCATCCAGAACGCCGAGGTGTCCTGCCCGAACTGGTTGTACATCTGCATACCGAGCATGCCCGCGGCGAAGCACGCGAAGTACACCGAGCCGGTGCCCTGGAACGCGTTGAGCAGCGGCACGATCGCGCCGATCGCCAGCGCCGTCACCCAGCCCGCCTTCGTCTTCGGGTCCCGCGCCACATACCGCAGGCTCCGCTGTACGACGGTCCCCGTGCGGCCCTCCGGCAGCAGCCCCGCCAGTCCGCCGCGGCCGGCGGACGACTCCTTGCGGGACGGTTCGGCGGCCGCCAGCGTCGAGCCGTCCGGCGCGGTCATCAGCTTCACCAGGCTCCGCTGCCACGTCCACAGCAGCGCGGCCAGGGCTGCCGCCGTGATCAGCAGCTGGAGGACCGCGATGCCCGGCGAACCGTCCGACGCCGAGTCCACCGCCCCTATCGCGGAGGCGCCGGGCAGCCAGCGGACCACGCCCGCCGCCGGTTCGAGCGCGGAGAGCCCGCCGGACTGCCCGAGCCGCTGCGCGCCGAAGTTGACGAACTGGATGCCCACCGCGATCACCAGCCCGCTGAGCACCGCGAGGTCGCGGCCCTTGCGGGAGTTCAGCAGCCGTACGTTGGCGGTGGCCACCGCCCGCGACAGCGCCACGCAGAGCAGCATCGTCAGCGGGACGGCAAGGACCGCGAACACCACCCCGACCGCCCCCTGAGCCAGCGCGAGGACCGAGCCGGTCACCAGGCACAGCGTGAACAGCGGGCCGACGCCGATCATCGACGACACCAGCAGGGCCCGCACCAGCGGCTGCGGCCGCAGCGGCAGCATCGCCAGCCGGGTCGGGTCGAGGGTGTCGTCACCACTGGGGAAGAACAGCGGCAGCACCGCCCAGCCGAGCGCCACGACGCCGGTCAGCAGCACCACGACCGTGCCCGCGTGCTCGTCGCCGCGCAGCAGGACCAGGCCCAGGACCTGCCCCGCGGCGACCAGCAGGGTGAGGACGAGGGAGACGATGAACGCGGCCCTGCGCCCGGCGGACTGCCGCAGCCCGTTCCGCAGGAGCGACAGCTTCAGCCGTACGAAGACCGGGGTCAGGCCCGACGTCGGCGCGGCCGGGGCGGCGGCGGTGACCGGAGTGTCCAGCACGCTCATCGGGAGCCGCCCAGCCAGTCGAGGGCGTCACCGGTGTCCCGGCCGCTCGCGCCGACCAGTTCGAGGAAGGCCGTCTGCAACGAGGGGGCGTCGCCGCGTACCTCGGCCAGTGTGCCGCGCGCCTTGATCCGGCCCGCCGCCATCACCGCCACCCAGTCGCACAGCGACTCGACCAGCTCCATGACATGGCTGGAGAAGACCACGGTCGCCCCGGACCGGGTGTAGCGCTCCAGCACCCCGCGGATCGTCTGTGCGGAGACCGGGTCGACGCCCTCGAAAGGCTCGTCCAGGAACAGCACTTCGGGGTTGTGGAGGAGTGCGGCCGCGAGGCCGATCTTCTTCCGCATACCGGTCGAGTAGTCGACGACCAGCTTGTGCTGCGCACCCGCCAGGTCCAGCACGTCGAGCAGCTGGGTGGCCCGTTTGTCGACCTCGTCACCGGGGAGCCCGCGCAACCGCCCGTTGTACGCGAGAAGTTCGCGTCCCGACAGCCGTTCGAAGAGCCGCAGCCCCTCCGGCAGCACGCCGATCCGGGACTTCACCTCGACCGGGTCCGTCCACACGTTGTGGCCCGCGACCTCGATCGTCCCCATGTCGGGCCGGAGGAGCCCGGTGATCATCGAGAGCGTGGTCGTCTTACCGGCCCCGTTGGGCCCCACCAGCCCGATGAACTTGCCCGCGGGCAGCTCCAGATCGATCCCCGAGACGGCGACCTGCTCCCCGAACCGCTTCCACAGCCCCTGTACGCGGACAGCGGGGGGCGCCGTCGGCGCACCGCCCGCTGTCGCGTCTGCTTCTGTACCCGCGCCTCTGTCGATGCGCGTGTCTGTTTCCGTACGTGCATCCGCCTGGTCCGGCATGGCACAGCCTTTCGATATCCCCACGTGGTGGGGACCACCCTACGAAAGGCTTTCGAAGCCCTACGCGGTCCGGGTGCGGGCGTCGGCCGCCTCACGTGCGCAGGCGTACGCCAGCGGGCTGATCAGCTCGTCCACATCGGGCAGCCAGCGGTTGACGTGGGTGGGCTTGCGGGCCCACTGCACGGCCCCGCGCCCGCCGACCCGGGTCGGCGGAGCGGCGATGTAGTGGCCCTCGCCCCGGCCGGTCAGATCGATCGCCTCGGCGTTCCAGCCGAGCGCGCGCACCAGCTCGGGGGCCTTGGCCGCGGCCCCGGGCAGCACGAAGAACATCATCCGGCGGTCGGGCGTGCAGGTGACCGGGCCGAGGGTCAGGTCCATCCGCTCCATCCGCGCCAGCGCCAGGAAGCCCGCGGCCTCCGGGACCTCCAGCGCGTCGAAGGTGCGCCCGGTCGGCAGCAGCACCGAGGCGCGCGGCTGCCGGGACCACATACGCCGGGCGGCGGCCCCGCTGCCGGTCGCCTGGCCCGCCCAGTCGGGCCGGTCCGCGTGGGCCCCGGGCAGGGCACAGGCCGGCTCGCCGCAGGAGCAGCGCTCCCTGCCCTCCACCGCCTCCAGCCAGGTGCCGGGGAACACGTCCCAGTGACGCTCTTCCGCATACCGCACCGCGGCGTCGAGCAGGTGATCCCCCCGCTGCTGAGGTACTTGTGCGGCTTCCGTGACTCCGATGGGCTCTTCCACGACCAGCACAACTCCCGGCGTCACCGGGGGTTACGGCCTCCCCATGACCGGGTCACGGTGCATCGATCCTGCACGCGGGGCGCATCGGAGCATGGACGGGGGCGCGCGTGAGGCGTCGTACCGAAGGGCGGGTAACCACCTTCAGGACCGCCGACCGTACCGAATGCCGATGGAATATGCGCATTTCTTGTGTATGTGCCGGGCAGTGATCCCTTCCACCGATCGCTGCACATAACCGATGCTTCAGGGGGACATATGGCTGCAAGGCCTCTCGTAGCCCGCCAGCCCAACGAACGGCTCCAGACGCTCATCCAGGAAGCCGCCTGTTCCAACGCGGGCCTCGCGCGCCGCGTGAACATGGTCGGGGCCGAGCGAGGGCTCGACCTGCGCTACGACAAGACCTCCGTGGCGCGCTGGCTGCGCGGACAGCAACCCCGCGGCCGGGCCCCGGGGATCATCGCCGAGGCGCTCGGCCGCAAGCTCGGCCGTACGGTCACCATCGACGAGATCGGCATGGCCAACGGCAAGAACCTGGCCTCCGGCGTCGGCCTCCAGTACGCGCCGACCGTGGCCGGGGCCGTCGAGCAGGTCTGCGAGCTGTGGCGCAGCGACGTGGGCCGCCGCGATCTGCTCACCGGTTCGGCCATCGCCGCCTCCGCACTGGTCGAGCCCAGCCGGGACTGGCTGATCTCCGGCACCGACCCGCAGGTCGAGCGGCCGGCCGGGGCCCGGGTCGGGATGTCCGACGTGGAGGCGGTGCGGGCGATGACCACCGCCCTGACCGACCTCGACCACCGCTTCGGCAGCGGCCATGTCCGCCCGGTGCTCGTGCACTACCTCAACAGCGTGGTCTCCGGGCTGCTTTCGGGGGCGTACCGCGAACAGGTGGGGCGTGAGCTGTTCGGCGCGGTGGCCCGGCTCACCGAACTCGGCGGGTACATGGCGGTCGACACCGGTCAGCCCGGCCTCGCCCAGCGGTACTACATCCAGGCCCTGCGGCTCGCACAGGCGGCGGGCGACCGGGCCTACGGCGGCTATGTGCTGGCCGCCTCCATGAGCCATCTCGCCGCCCAGCTCGGCAACCCGCGCGAGATCGCCCAACTGGCCCGCGCCGCACAGGAAGGAGCCCGGGGGCAGGTCACCCCCCGCGCCCAGGCGATGTTCTACGCGGCCGAGGCCCGGGGGCACGCGCTGCTCGGGGACGCCAGGACCTGCCACGCGGTGGCGGGGCGGGCGGCCGCCGCGCTGGAGCAGGCCGACCCGGACACGGGCGACGACCCGGTCTGGATCGCGCACTTCGACGCGGGCTACCTCGCGGACGAACTGGCCCACTGCCACCGGGACCTGGGGCAGGCGCAGGAGGCCGCCCGGCGGGCCAGGGAGGCGCTGGCCGCGCTGCCGGAGACCCGGGCGCGGCGCCGGGGCATCGGGCTGGTGCTCCTCGCCTCGGCCCAGGTCCAGCAGCGCGAGGTGGAGCGGGCCTGCCACACGGGGACGCGGGCGATGGAGCTCCTGGGGACGGTGCGTTCCACCCGGGGCGCCGAATACCTCGACGACCTCCAGCAGCGGCTCGCGCCCTACGCCGAGGAGCCCGTGGTACGGGAGTTCGGTGAGCGGCTGGAGCTCCAGGCGGCGTGAGCCCGCGGTTGCGGGCCCGGTCGCGCGGGTCCGTCCGATAACAGCGTCGTGGGGCGGCCGGATGTTACCCCCGCTGTGAAGGGGTCGTGAGGGGCCCTACGCGCTTGGCGGAGGCGGGTGACCACCCGATAGCGTGAGCCGACGATTCCGTAGGTTCACACGTAGGAGTCCCGGTGACGCAGAGCGGACAGGGCGGCGAGCAACAGCTCCCCGCCGCACGACCCGCGCACGAGGGTGTCGTCCTGCCCGCCGACGGCGGTGCCCCCTGGACCCAGGGGGGACCCGCGGCCGGAGGGCAGGGCACGCACGGCGGACACGGCGAGCAGGCGGCCCCCGCGGGCGGACAGCCGTGGGGGCAGCCGTGGGGGCCGCAGTCCGACGCGCCGCCGCAGCCGGACCCGCAGGCGTCGGGACACTATGGCTACCCGCAGCCCCAGGCGCAGGCACAACCCCTTCCGCCCGCGCAGACGCCGGGCGCCGGGGCGTACCAGCAGCCGGACGCGTATCAGCAACCCCAGCAGCCCGGGGCGTATCAGCAACCCCAGCAGCAGGGCTCGTACCAGCAGCAGGCCCAGCAGCACGGCTCGTACCAGCAGCCCCGGTCGCAGCAGCAGTCCCAGCCCCTGCCGTACGCGCAGCCGCTGCCGCCGGAGGCCGTGCCGGGCACGCGGGGAGGCCCCGGGGCTCCCGGTGTTCCCGGCGGCGACGCGGACGCCACGCAGTACATCGCGCCCGTCCCGGGAGGCTCCGGGCCCGTCGGGATGCCCCAGCACGGCGGCGACGCGGATGCCACGCAGTACATACCTCCGGTGCCCGGCGGCGCCCCGTACGGGGGCAGGCCGGGCGCGCCGGGGGACCGGCAGCCGCCCGCGGAGTTCGACAACCTGTTCCGCGCGGAGGGGCCGGCGGGCGGCACACGGCAGATGCCGCAGTTCGACACGGGGCAGCAGGCCCCGCCCCCGCACCAGGGGCAGCAGGCCCCGCCCCCGTACCAGCAGCCTCCGCAGCAGGGCCACCAGCCCCAGCAGCCGCACCGGGGCGAGCAGTTGCCGCCCCACGCTCCCCAGTCCCACCAGGCTTCCCCGGGCTACCAGTCCGGCCTCCAGGGGCTCCAGGGCCGTGCGGAGCACGACGGGCCGCCCCCGCACCAGGACGGCGAGCCGCCGCGCCGGCGCTCCGCGCACGTCCCGCTGATCGCCGCCGTCGTCGTCGGCTGCGCGGTCCTCGGGCTCGGCGCGGGCGCCCTGATGAGCGGCGGCGGCGACTCCCCCAAGGACGACAAGCAGACGGTGGCGGCGCAGAGTTCACCCCCGGCCGAGGAGCCCACCCCCAAGGCGGCGCCCGACCCCGCGAAGCCGCAGGCCGAGGCGCTGGACAAGCTCCTGGCCGACAGCAACAACAGCCGCGCCGCGGTGATCAGCGCGGTCGAGAAGATCAAGTCCTGCAAGGACCTGGACCGGGCGAACACCGATCTCAGGGGCGCCGCCCAGCAGCGCCGCGACCTGCTGACCCGACTCGACGGCCTGACCCTGGACGAGCTGCCGCGCCACGCCGAACTGACGTCCTCGCTCACCCGGGCGTGGAAGGCATCCGCCGCGGCCGACGAGCACTACGCCACCTGGGCCCGGCAGGCCAAGAAGAACAAGAACGTCTGCAAGGGCGGCCAGGCCCGGACGACGAAGGAGACGGCCAGCGGCAACGAGCAGAGCGGGGTGGCCACCCAGGCCAAGCGCGAGGCGTCGCGGCTCTGGAACGTGATCGCCGCGAAGTACGGCCTCACCAAGCACGCGTACACCGAGCTCTGAGCGACCGGCCTCCGAGCCCTCCGAGCCCTCCGAGCCCTCCGAGCCCTCCGAGCCCTCCTGGGCCTCCGAGCCCGCTGAGCGGAAGACCGGGGTCCGGCGCCGACCGGGCCCCGGCCGTCAGATGTGCGGGGCGTCCGTCAGGGCCTCCGCGACGTCCACGAAGCCCTCCCTCTCGGCGGTGAGACGGCCCTCGCGGACCACCTGGAACGTCACCTTCGTGTTGACGATGCGCGGGTAGGCGGACGCGCCCACCAGGTCCCGGAAGCGCCAGCGGAGCGTCGGGGTCAGGCCGCCGGTGTCGACCTCGGTGCCCCGGTTGAGGGCGGCGGCGATCCGGCCCGAGGTGACCTTGTCGTCGTCGATCGCCGCGACGGCCGCCCGCAGCGCCGTGTACGCGATCCACGTCGTCTGGACGGCGGTGTCGTCCGGGTCGATGCGGTTGTCCCCGAAGGCGTAACGCTTGACCACCGAGCGCATCTCCTTCCACCGGGCGTCGCCCGATTCCGGGTACCAGCCGGTGACGTGGGCCCCCTCGAACGGGCTGTTCCGGCCGCCCGTGCGGGTGATGAGCGGCTGGCTGACGCTGCCGAGGACGGAGGAGACCGTGACCCGCTCGCCTTCCGCCTCCAGTCGGCGGAAGGAGTCGAAGAACGTCTCCGTGCGGGAACCGAGCACCGCCGTCACACAGCTGCCGCCGGACCGCTCCAGAGCCTTCGCGGCCTGCTTGTCGTAGGAGGTGGCGTCCTCGGGGGCCAGGATGTCGGTGGACTTCGGCCGGTCGGCGGCCAACAGCCCGTTGTCGAGGAGCTGCGGCATGCCGTCGCCGCCGATCGTGTCGGGCCGGACCAGCGAGACCCGCGCGCAGGAACGCGCCAGCTGCTGGCCGTGACCGGCCAGCAGCGCGGACTGGCCGCCGTTGACCGGGTAGGAGAGGTAGCTGCTGAACTCCTCGGTGGAGGCGCCGTAGCCGCCGATGTACGGGACGCCGCCCGCCTCCAGCGCGGGCATGAAGCTCTGCCCGTGCCGGCTGTACGAGCCGACGACGGCGGCCACCTCCTTCTTGACGGCCTCCCGCGCGCACCGCTCGGCGCCGAGCGCGGTGTCGCCCTCGTCGCAGACGATCACCCGCAGCTCGCGCCCCCCGATACCGCCGGTGTCGTTGACCCAGCGGGCGTACGCCCGGGCCATCACGGGCACTCCGGCCTTCTGCACCGCGCTGACGTCGTCCGAGCGGTCGGGCGCCCACGTCATCACGGTCACGGGCTCCCTGGATCCCCCCGAGGTTCCAGGGAGCACACCGCAGCCGGTCAGCAGCAACGCACCTGCGGCCGCCGCGGTGATGCCGTGCTGGAAGGGGCGGGGGAACAGGGCGCGTCGCCGTCCGGTCATGGCACCGAATCCTTCCGCGCCCGGGGTAACGGCGCGGTGTGTGATTCTCAACGCTCGGTGATGTCCCGGTGAATTACGGGGGGCCGTGCGGGGGTGCGGCCGAGGAACGTACGATCGACGACCGTGCAGCAAGGTTCGGAGAACTCTTCCCGTCGCGGCCGTCGCTCCTCCACCATGGGCGGCATGCCGCTCACTGACATGCCGTGGTGGCGCTGGCGCACCAACGTGCGCTCGGCGCTGCACATGCTCTCCGACCCCGACTTCCACCACGAGTGCTGGCTCGCCGGCCGGGAGGGATACGGGGACGTCACCGACGCCGTTTACCGACTGGTCGAGGACACCTGGCTCGACAACTGGTCCGCCGAGAAGTACGTCGGCACCATATTCAGGGACGCCGCCGAGGCGGCCGCCGTGGACACGGCCGCCCTGCGCGTCCTGCGGATCATGCACCAGGTCGGCGCGGACGCCCCCGTCTCCGCCTATCTGGACCATCAGGGCTGGCCGGAGGCGGTCCGGGCGGCGCGCGAGGCGCACGTGCTGCTCGCCGTCAACGACTCCGAGGACCCGGACACGCCCCCGCGCTCCCTGGACGTCATCCGCATCATGACCAGGACCGCCTAGCACCCGGCGGCTGTGGCACCCTACGAGGATGACCGCACCGCAGCCCACCGCCCCGCCCCAGCAGTACGTCCTCACGCTCTCCTGCCCCGACAAACAGGGCATCGTGCACGCCGTGTCGAGCTACCTCTTCATGACCGGCTGCAACATCGAGGACAGTCAGCAGTTCGGGGACCACGACACGGGTCTGTTCTTCATGCGCGTCCACTTCTCCTCGGACGCCACCGTGACGGTGGACAAGCTGCGGGCCAGCTTCGCCGCGATCGGGGAGGCCTTCCGGATGGAGTGGCAGATCCACCGGCCCGAGGAGAAGATGCGGGTCGTGCTGATGGTCAGCAAGTTCGGCCACTGCCTCAACGACCTGCTGTTCCGTTCCCGTACGGGCGCGCTGCCGGTCGAGATCGCGGCCGTCGTCTCCAACCACACGGACTTCGCCGAGCTGGTCGCCTCGTACGGCATCCCCTTCCGGCACCTCCCGGTGACGAAGGAGAACAAGCCCGAGGCCGAGGCGCAGCTGCTGGAGCTGGTCCGCGAGGAGAACGTCGAGCTCGTCGTCCTGGCCCGCTACATGCAGGTCCTCTCCGACGACCTGTGCAAGCAGCTGAGCGGCCGGATCATCAACATCCACCACTCGTTCCTGCCGAGCTTCAAGGGCGCCAAGCCCTACCACCAGGCACACGCGCGCGGGGTGAAGCTGATCGGCGCCACCGCGCACTACGTCACCGCCGACCTCGACGAGGGCCCGATCATCGAGCAGGAGGTCGAGCGGGTGGGTCACGACGTCACCCCGGACCAGCTGGTCGCGATCGGGCGCGACGTGGAGTGCCAGGCGCTGGCGCGCGCGGTGAAGTGGCACGCGGAGCGGCGCATCCTGCTCAACGGCCGCCGTACGGTGATCTTCGCGTAGCCCTCGGGCGCCGCGTCACAACCGGCTGAGCGAGGCCGCCGCGAACAGCACGTCGCGGATGGCCTCCCGGTCGCCCTCCTGGCCCGCCGCCGCTTCCACCGGCGGGATGTGGCCCGCGACGAGCCGGCAGAACTCCACCCCGTCCAGGGCCACCGTCGCCACCGCGCGCTCGGGCGACCCGACGGCGGCCGGTGAGTCCAGCGCGATGTACCAGTCGCCCCCGCCGTGCCCCTCGATCTCCAGGTGGAGCGAGCGGCCCGGCGCCCCGGCCGCGACCAGTTCCCTGACCGGTCCGGCCAGTCCGGCGCCGCGGCGGCCCGCGAGGGCGGCCGGGAGCAGCCGGGCCGCGAGGTCGATCATCCGGTGCAGATGGGCGGCGGACGGGGCCTTGTACGGGTAGTCCACGGCGTCGGCGATGTCCCCGCCATGCACCCAGCACTCGAAGGCCCGCTCCAGCAGCGCGTCCTGGAGCGGCAGGGCGAAGGCACCGTAGGAGACGTAGGTCTCGGCGACGTTCCGCCCGGCGAGGGACGCCGTACGGATCAGCTCGTGGCTCTGGTCCCGCCAGGGCTCGCGGACGGCACGGGTGGCCGGCGGCCGCGTCGCCGACCAGTACGCCTCGGTGCGCTCGGTGGGGTCGAGCGGTACGTCGCCGCCGCCGAGCGGGTCGTCGAGGCCGAGCGCGGCGGACAGCAGCCCGTCGACCGCCCTCAGATGGCCGATCACCGCGGCGACCGTCGCCCGGCGGCTGACCGGGCGCTCCTCCTCGAACCACTGGAGCCGCACCGGCGCATGCCATTCGGCGTCCCCGATGTCGCGGAGCAGAGCGTCCAGCCGGGCGGTCTCGGCGTCGTACGGCGCGGCCCACTCGGGAACGGGAATCCGGGCCGGGCGACGGCCCAGGCAGCCGTCCATCACCCGGGTCCGCAAGGTCGGATCGAGGTCCAGCGAGCCGCCGGTGTGCAGCAGCCCCACGGCGTCCCGCAGCCGCAGCGCCTCGTCCGCGCACGGGGCGCACCCGGTGAGGTGGTCCTCCACGGCGGCGGTCTCCTCCGCCGAACAGGCGGACAGCGCCCAGGCACCGAGGAGCGCCTTGAGGACCTGGTGCGAGAGGACCGGCGCGGGTGTCGGCCGGGGCGGTCCCGGCCACTCGTCCGGCTCGGTTCCGGAGGGCATGGGGGCCTCCCGCAGGCCGTCCTCGTACACGTCGTCGCCGGGCGCGATCCGTTCGGCCACGTGTGCAGCCGGCCCGGCGTCCTCCGGCGCGGCCTGTTCCGGTACGACCTCGTCGGGCGCGGCCGCGTCGCCGGGCGGCGGCAGCACGGGCGGCGGCATCGACTCCAGGTCGAGGTCGTCCGCCGCCCAGCGCGGGCCCGGTATCCGGCGCGCGCCCCGCACCTCCTCGTCACGGCCGTCGCTCTCCCGGCCGTCGCCGCTCACCGGGCTCGTCCGTAACCGGGTGGCGCGGTCCCTTCGAGCGGGCGGGCGTTGGCGGTGGAGAGCAGCTGGAGGCCCAGCCGGAGGCGGCGACGGGCCTCGTCCTCGGTGACCCCGAGGTCCGCGGCGGTCTGGCGGTAGTCGCGGCGCTGGATGTAGGCCAGCTCCAGTGCCTGCCGCAGCGGGGCGGGCATCGAGGAGACGATGTAGTCGGCGCGGGCGGCCGCCGTGGCGCTGCTCACCCGCCGCTCCAGCTCCTCCGGGTCGGGCACGGCGCCCTCGCCGTGCTCCGCCTCGTACGACGTGGCCGCCGCCCGGCGCAGCCGCCGTACGGACTGGAGGTGGGTGAGCCGGGCCACCCAGGAACGCATCGAGCCCTGCTTCGGGTCGTACGCCTCGGGGTTCTCCCAGACCTGGGCGAAGACCTCGCGGGTCACCAAGTCCGCGGCGTCCTCGTCGTCCAGCATCCGGTGGGCCTGGCTGTGGACGAGGGAGGCGAACCGGTCGTACAGCTCACCGAGCGCCGCCGCCTCGCCGCGGGCCAGCCTCTGCTGCATCCTGCGGTCCCAGCGCGGCGGTGTGTCCTTCGCCATGAAACCCCCAGCCCCGCCCTCTGCCCAGCCCGGTAGATCCACCCTCTGCCCTCGCTGACCGAATGTAGTCCGCCGGGCGGGCGGCGTACGCGCCTTTGCGGCAACTGCGTTGCCGCGCGGTGTGGCCGCCGACGGTAGTGCATTTCGGCCACAGGCGCTTCCTCGCCATCTCTGAACAGCGAAAACGGGCCGAAGTGAGCATTTCCGCCGGAAACCGCCTGGGCTCCGGCGGGCACGTCGGTGTTTCATGGAGGCGCGGTGGGGCAGCCGCGAGGAGGAACGGAAACTTCCGGGTTGCCGGGAGCCCCCGGAACGAGAGGTCCAGTCGCGTGACGCTGAAGGTGGACGAGACCGAGCAGGGTGACTGGACCGTGCTCCGGATACGGGGCGAACTCGATCTGGTGACCTCACCCGTCGTGCGTCAGTCCGTCCACGAGGCGGTCGCCGAGGGGCGGCGCGATGTGGTGCTCGACCTGTCCGACGTCTTCTTCTGCGACTCCAGTGGTGTGGGCGTACTGATCGCGTCGCGGCGGCTGATGAAGTCCTGCGGCGGCAGGCTGCGGCTGATCCTTCCGGCCCGGGGCGCGGAGGACGGTTCGCACGTCAACAAGGTGCTGGGGGCGCTCGGGGTGCGCCGCCTCTTCGACGTCTACCCCGACGCGCGGTCGGCGGCCGACGAGGAGCGCAGTCCGCTGAGCGCCTGAGTCGGGCCCGGTGATGCGAGGTTGTCACACAGGAACAGCTTCTCGGTGACACGTGAAGGCCCCGGGCGTCGTACGCTCCCCGCATGGACAGCGCAGAGTACGAGCGAAAGATCGCGCACCGCTTCGCCGCCTTCGACCAGGACGGCAACGGCTACATCGATCGCGCCGATTTCAACGCCGCAGCCGCCCGTCTGCTCACCGAGTTCGGTACGACGGCCCGCTGCGACAAGGGCCAGGCGCTCTACACCGGTGCCGAGGCCTTCTGGCAGGGCATGGCGGGGATCGCCGATGTGGACGGGGACCAGCGGGTCACCCGTGAGGAGTTCGTGGGCGGGGCGGTGAAGCGGCTCCGGGACAATCCGGAAAGGTTCGCGGAGATCGCCCGGCCCTTCCTGCGGGCGGCCATCGCCGTCGCGGACAGCGACAACGGCGGCAGAGCATCGGTGGCGGCGGTGGAGCGGGCGCTCCGGGTGCTCGGGGCGGGCGACGAGATCGCGGGCATCGCGGCCCAGAGCCTGGACACGGACCGGGACGGACAGATCGCGGAGAGCGATGTGATGGCGGCGTTCGCCGCGTACTTCACGGTGATCGAGCCGGACGCGTAGACGTTCCGGGCGTTACGGGGGCGGCGCGCCGCCCCCGTAACGCCTCTCCTCACCCGCCGAACCGTTCCCGCAGCCGGTATTTGAGCACCTTGCGCAGTGTCTCGTTGCGGGGCAGCGCGTCGAGCACCTCCAGCTGCTCGGGCAGCTTGTGGACGGAGAGCCCCGCGCCCCGCAGATGGGCGGAGAGTTCGGCGAGCGTCAGGGGCGGGGCGCCTGGCGGCTGTTCGACCACCGCGCAGACCCGTTCGCCGCGCTCCGCGTCCGGGAGCCCGATGACCGCCGCGTCGGCCACGCCCGGGTGGATGTGCAGCAGGTCCTCGATCTCCTTGGCGGAGATGTTCTCGCCCTTGCGGATGATGATGTCCTTGAGCCGCCCGGTGAGCGTGAGGTGCCCGCTCTCCTGGAGCCGCCCCAGGTCCCCGGTGATCAGGAACCCCTCGGCGTCGAAGGCCGCGGCGGAGGCGGCGGCGTCCAGATACCCCCGGCAGACCGCCTCCCCGCGCAGCCGCACCTCGCCCTCGCTTCCGCACGGGAGCGGCTTGCCGTGCTCGTCGGCGATCCGGATCTCCATCCCCTCCGGCGGCCGCCCCTCGGTCAGGGCCAGGTTCTCCGGGGTGTCGTCCGGCGCTCCCATGGTGATCATCGGGACCTCGGTCATGCCGTACCCGTGGGTGAGCTGGACGCCCATCTCCCGTACCACCGCGTGGTACACCTCCGGCGGCTTCGGCGCCCCGCCGCCCGCGAGCAGCCGCAGCGACGGGATGAGCGGCCGGTCCGGCGCCTTGCGCTGCTCGGCCAGGAACATCGCGTAGAACGCGGTCGACCCGCCCGCCACGGTCACCCCGTGGCGCCGGTACTCCGCCAGCGCGTCCGGCAGCGCGAACTGCTCGAACATCACCGCCGGGAACCCGTACAGCAGCAGCATCACCGTGTAGTCGGGCCCGGCGACATGCGCGTACGGGAACGCCATCGAACCCACGTCGTCCGCCGAGAGTTTCAGGGCATGGGCGAGGCAGGAGCCGCCCGCGATCAGGGAACGGTCGGTGTGCAGGACGCCCTTGGGGTCGGATGTGGTGCCCGAGGTCCAGTAGATCCAGCGGATCTCCTCGCCCGTCTCCGGTCCGGGCGGGGGCGGCAGCACGGCCGGATCGCCGTCGGGGAGGGTGTCGTACGCCTCGAAGACGCGCGGCGGGTCGGCCAGTTCCCCGGCGATCCGCTCGGCCATCGCGGTGTGGTCGAAGCCGCGCCGGACGCCCGGCACGGCGAAGAACGCCGCACCCGACTCCCTGAGGGCGAACCGCACTTCGCGGTCCCGGTAGAACGGGATGACCGGGGTCTGTACGGCCCCGAGCCGGGTCAGGGCGAAGGAGAGCAGGGCCGTCTCCAGCCGGGTCGGCAGCTGCCAGGCGACCACGCTGCCCGCCCGCACGCCCATCCCGTACAGCCCGGCGGCCACGCGCTCGGCGCGGTCCCGCAGCCCGCCGAAGGTCAGGGACCGGTCCTCCTGGAGCAGGACCGGGCGGTCGGGGGTGAGGGCGGCGCGCGCCTCGATCAGCTCCCAGAAGGTGCGGGACGCGCCCAGCGCGTGGGCGGTCGCGGTCACGTCGTTCACGGCGGTCACAGGGGTCCCTCCGAGCTGACGAGTAGTCAGATAGTGCGGAGAGCGTAGGGCTCCGCGCCTTGTCGGTCCAGGGGTGCGGGGCTAGCCTGATGGCCGCAACCGAATCTGACGGACCATCAGAAATGGCGCCCGCGCCCGGGAACCCGACGGGTGCGCCGGGTGCGCGGAGGGGACGGCACACCATGACGGACACGGAACTGCCTCGGATCGTCAGCGTCGACGACCATGTGATCGAGCCCGCGCACCTCTTCGCCGCCTGGCTCCCCGCGAAGTACCGCGAGCGGGGGCCGCAGCCGCTGACGGCGGGCATCGGTGAGCTGGCGTACACGGGCGGGAAGTACGTCATCACGATGGACCCGGACGGGCCGCCGGCCGACTGGTGGATCTACGAGGACCTGAAGTTCCCGTACAAGCGGAACATCGCCGCCGTCGGCTTCGACCGCGACGACATGACCCTGGAGGGAATCACCCGGGCCGAGATGCGTCCCGGCTGCTGGGACCCGGCCGAACGGCTCAAGGACATGGACCTCAACCACGTCGAGGCCTCCCTCTGCTTCCCGACCTTCCCGCGCTTCTGCGGGCAGACCTTCGCCGAGGCGCACGACAAGGAGGTCGCCCTCGCCTGCGTACGCGCCTACAACGACTGGATGGTCGAGGAGTGGTGCGGCGACAGCGGCGGACGCCTCATCCCGCTCTGCATCATCCCGCTCTGGGACATCGGCCTCGCGGTGGCGGAGATCAAGCGGAACGCGGCCCGGGGCGTACGGGCGGTCACCTTCTCCGAGATCCCCACCCACCTGGGACTCCCGTCCATCCACACCGGCTACTGGGACCCGTTCTTCGCGGTCTGTCAGGAGACCGGCACGGTCGTCAACATGCACATCGGGTCCAGCTCCCAGATGCCCGCGGCCTCCCCGGACGCGCCCCCGGCCGTGCAGGCCTCGCTCTCCTTCAACAACGCGATGGCCTCGATGATGGACTTCCTCTTCAGCGGGGTGCTGGTGAAGTTCCCGACGCTGAAACTGGCTTACAGCGAGGGCCAGATGGGGTGGATACCGTACGCCCTGGAGCGCGCCGACGACGTGTGGGAGGAGCACCGGGCCTGGGGCGGGGTGCGCGATCTGATCCCCGAGCCGCCGTCCACGTACTACTACCGGCAGATCTTCTGCTGCTTCTTCCGCGACAAGCACGGCATCTCCGCGCTCGACGTCGTCGGGCGGGACAACGCCACCTTCGAGACCGATTACCCGCACGTGGACTCGACCTTCCCGCACACCAAGGAGGTCGCGCTCGACCACGTCAAGGGACTGGACGAGGAGACCGTCTACAAACTGATGCGCGGAAACGCCATCCGGATGCTCGGCCTGGACCTGGACAAGTAGGCGGCGGAACCGTGGATCTCGCGTACACGAAGGCCGAGGAGGAGTTCCGGGGGCGGCTGCGGGAGTGGCTGGCCGCCGTGCTCCCCGGCCTGCCCGCCAAGCCCTCGCCCGACGACTGGCCCGCGCGCCGGGCGTACGACACGACCTGGCAGCGGATGCTGTACGACGCCGGGTACGCGGGCCTGCACTGGCCGGTCGACGCGGGCGGGCGGGGTGCGACCCCGACCCAGCATCTGATCTTCCTGGAGGAGACGGAGAAGGCCGGAGCGCCCTATGTCGGGGCGAACTTCGTCGGGCTGCTGCACGCCGGGCCGACCGTCGCCGCCGAGGGCACGGCCGAGCAGCGGGCCCGCTGGCTGCCCCCGGTGCTGCGCGGCGACGAGGTCTGGTGCCAGGGGTTCAGCGAGCCGGACGCGGGGTCCGACCTGGCCGCACTGCGGACGCGGGCGGTGCGCGACGGCGACGACTACGTGATCAGCGGCAGCAAGATCTGGACCTCGCACGCGGAGGTCGCCGACTGGTGCGAACTGCTCGTGCGTACGGACCCGAAGGCGCCGAAGCACCGGGGGATCAGCTGGCTCGCGATGCCGATGGACGCGCCCGGCATCACGGTCCGCCCGCTGCGGACCCTGGCGGGGTCCACGGAGTTCGCGGAGATGTTCCTCGACGAGGTCAGGGTGCCGGTACGCAACCGGGTCGGGGCCGAGAACGACGGCTGGCGGGTCACCATGGTCACCCTCTCCTTCGAACGCGGTACGGCCTTCGTCGGCGAGGTCGTGGCCTGCCGCCGCACCCTGGACGTGCTCGCCGACGAGGCCCGGTCCAACGGGCGCTGGGACGACCCGGTGCTGCGGCGGAGGCTGGGCCGGTTGAACGCCGAGCTGCGGTCCCTGTGGCGGCTCACCCAGTGGAACGTCAGCGAGTCCCAGCGCACGGGCGGGGTCCCGGGTATCGGCGGCTCGGTCTTCAAGCTGCGCTACTCCGGGGTCCGCCAGGAGCTGTACGAGGCGGCGGCGGAGGTGCTGGGCGCTGACGCGTTCGACATGGACCGGGAATGGGTCCTGGACCGGCTCTCCTCCCTCTCGTACACGATCGCGGCGGGCACCTCGCAGATCCAGCGGAACATCGTCGCCGAGCGCATCCTCGGCCTGCCGAAGGGGCGCTGACCACCGTGGACTTCCAGCTCTCGGACGACCAGCGGGCCCTGCGGTCCGGGATGCGCGACCTGCTCGGGGCGGTGTTCGACCGTGGCCGGCTGCGGGCGGCGGTGGAGCGGGGCGGGGCGGTGGACCGGGGCCTGTGGCGGGAGCTGGGCGCGGCCGGGTTCTTCGCGTTGCGGCTCCCGGAGGCGGAAGGCGGGGTGGGGCTCGGGCTCCCGGAAGCCGTGCTGCTCTTCGAGGAGGCGGGCCGGGCACTGCTGCCGGGCCCGCTGGTCGCCACCCACCTCGCGGCGGGCCTGGTGAAGGGGGCCGCGGAGGGCGAGGCGGTGGTGACGGCGGCGGACGGGCGTCTGCCGGTGGCGCACCTGGGGGAGGCGGACGCGGTGCTGGCGGGCGCGGAGGCGCTCACCGGGGAGGCGCTGCACGCCTGTGCGGCCGCCGCCCGGCCCGTACGGTCGATGGACCCGCTCACGCCGCTGCACCGGATGCCGCCGGCGGAGCGCACCACGGCGCACTCGGAGCGGTTCCGGTGCGAGGCCGCGCTGCTGACCGCCGCCGAACAGCTCGGCAGCGCCGCCCGGACCACCGAGGCGGCCGTTCAACACGCCGGGGAGCGCGAGCAGTTCGGATGGCCCATCGGATCGTTCCAGGCGGTCAAACATCTCTGCGCCGACATGCTCGCCCGCACCGAACCGGCCCGCGCCGCCGTGTACGCGGCAGCGGTCACCGGCGATCCGGTGGAGATCGCGGCGGCCAAGCTGCTCGCCGACGATGCGGCCGTCCGCAACGCCCGCGACTGCCTCCAGATCCATGGCGGACTGGGCTTCACCTGGGAGGCAGATGTTCACCTCCACCTCAAACGGGCCTGGCTGCGGTCCGCGTGCTGGCTCGGCGGGGCGGCGGCCGAGGAGCTGCTCGCCGCCGATCTGGGGGCCGCAGGGCCGCTTCCCGGCAGCTCGGCGGCGTACGGTCGCGCAGGTGCGGAAGCCGGGGGTGGAGGGTGACTCAGTGCAGCCGGTCGGCGTCGATACCGGCTTGTGTCCTTTGCGTGATTCGTCACCGGGTGGAGTCGGGGTCCGGCTCGGGTACGCTCCGTGGGATGCGAGTGGTTCTGGAACCGGGCGATCCGGGGGCGGCCTGTGCGGCGGCTCCGGTCCGGGGCGAGGGCTCTTGCCGGAGATGCGCCGGGCCTGCCCGGGAAGCGATTCTCGCGGTCTCTGCGCGCTCCTGTTCGACTCCCCGCAGCGTGCGTCGCACAGTATGCACCACGCGTACTCCTTCGCGCTGGAATATGCCCGAAGCGCTTGTTGCGGTGACTGTACGTCAACCATGCTTTCGCGTAAGGGAAACACGTTCCGTGACCCTGAGAAGGCGCGAGGCGATGTGTCCGCCGGTTCGGATGGTGTGAGCGGTGCAGGTGCTTCAGGTTCAGCTGGAGGTCGGTCCGGATCCCGCAGAGGTGGGGCGGGCCCGTAAGTGGGCGCGGTCGCGCCTGGTCGGTTCCGGGATAGGCGATGACGAGCCGCTCGCCGAAACGCTCATCCTGCTGATCTCGGAGCTGGTCACCAACGCGGTCGTCCACACGGGCTGCCCGGCCGTGCTGCGGATGCTGTTCGGCGGGACCGGAGCCTCCGGGGCGGGCGGCACGGTCCGGGTGGAGGTCGCGGACGCCAGCGACCGCCCGCCGCTCCAGCGCCACGCGGAGGGCGACGACACCAACGGCCGGGGCCTGGAGCTGGTGGACGGCCTCGCGGACCGCTGGGGCTGGCAGCCGGAGGGCGCCGGGAAGCAGATCTGGTGCGAGGTCGACCGGAGCGCGCCGGTGCGACCCCAGGAGACGCCCACGGTGGTCATCCAGGGCGGCGAGACGTGCGAGCCGCCCACGTGCGTCTTCACCAACCTGGCCTGAGGACCGCGGCTTTCCCGTCGGGGCCGCTCACCACTGGCCTGAGGCCTGAAGGCTGAGGTCGGCGGTCGGCGGTCGGCGGTCGGCGGTCCGCCGGGGCCCGTTCCGCCGCTCACAGGACCGCGACCGGGGCGACCGGAGAGCCGGTGGCCCCGGTGAACGGCTCCGGCGTGGCCGTGAGCAGGAACGCGCGCCGTCCCTCCTCCGCACAGGCGGTGGACAGCGCCTCCAGGTTCCAGTTCTGGCCCTGGAGCATGCCCATCTCCACCAGGTGCAGGGCGTGCACCGGCATCCACAGGTCCTCGATCTCCGGTGGAAAGATCTCGAAGGTCAGGGTGTCGTTGGCGACGGCGGCCACGTCCCGCGCGTGGAACCACTCGGGCGTGCGCACGGAGAGCCCCGGTGACGGGTAGCCGTAGGCGTGCCGGTCCCCGGCCAGCGCCACCTGCACCTGCCCGGTCCGTACGAGCACGATGTCCCCGGCCCGTACCCGTACGCCTCCGAACTCCTCCGCCGCCGACAGGTCCTCCGGCGTGACGGCGTGATCGCCCGGCAGCCGGTCCACGCCCCGGGCGCGCGCGACATCAAGAAGCACGCCGCGCGAGACGAGGTGGCCCACGGCGGCGATGGACGAGAACCGCGCTCCGGCGTGCGCCGTGATCGTGTCCGCCGGGCGGCCGTTGTAGATCTTCCCGCTGTGCGAGGCGTGGGTGAGGGCGTCCCAGTGGGTCGCGGCCTGGAGCCCCATCGTGACGGCGTCGTCGCTGGTGGCGACCGTGCCGGGGCCGAAGATCTCCTGGTTGATCTGGACCATCGTGTGTAGCGGATTGACCCGGCCCGGGATCAGCCCGCTCTGCACCCCGTCCTGCTGGAGCGGCAGGGCGAGCGGTATCCGGCGGCCGGTTCGGACGGTGGCGGCGGCCTCCCGTACGACGGCGTCGGTGATCAGGTTGAGCGTCCCGCGCTCGTCCTCCTCCCCCCAGCGGCCCCAGTTGTTCACGCGCTCGGCGATCTCGTGGAACGCGGCGGGCAGGGACATGGGGGCCTCCTGGGGCTTGTGCCGGAGTATCCGACTGCCCATAAAATCTAACGGTCCGTCAGAAACCACGGGAAGGGGCCAGGCATGGGGAACTTCTTGGCAGGCAGGGTGGTCGCCGTGACGGGGGCCGGCCGGGGCATCGGGCGGGCGGTCGCGCTCGCCGCGGCGGCGGAGGGGGCGCGGGTCGTCGTCAACGACTACGGCGTCTCCGTCGAGGGCTCCGAGCCGACCAGCGAGATAGCCCGGTCCGTCGTCAAGGAGATCGAGGCGGCGGGCGGCGAGGCGGTCGCGGCGGCCGACGACATCTCCACGATGGCGGGCGGACAGCGGATCGTGGACACCGCGCTGGCGGAGTACGGCCGGCTCGACGGGGTGGTCTGCGTGGCCGGGATTCTGCGCGAGCGGATGCTGTTCAACATGTCCGAGGAGGAGTGGGACCCGGTCCTGGCCACCCACCTCAAGGGCACGTTCACGGTCTTCCGGGCGGCCTCGGCGGTGATGCGCAAGCAGGAGGGCGGCGGCACGCTGATCGGCTTCACCAGCGGCAACCACCAGGGCAGCGTCTCCCAGGCCAACTACAGCGCGGCCAAGGGCGGCATCATCTCGCTGGTCCGCAGTGCGGCGCTCGGCCTGCACAGGTACGGCGTGACGGCGAACGCGGTCGCCCCGGTCGCCCGGACCCGGATGTCCGCCGGGGTCCCGATGGAGCTGAAGGAGATCGGCGAGCCGGAGGACGTGGCGGCGCTGGTGGTCTACCTGCTCAGCGACCGGGCGCGGGAGGAGAGGATCACCGGCCAGGTGTACACGATCGCGGGCCCCAAGATCGCGGTCTGGGCCCAGCCGAGGGAGCTGCGGGCCGGTTACGCGGAGGGCCCCTGGACCCCGGAGCGGATCGCGGACTTCCTCCCGGGGACGGTGGGCACCGACCCGATGCCGATGCTGGCGCGGCTGGAGGAGATGGCGGCGGCGGCGAGGTCGGGGGCCCGGCCGAACCAATGACCACCCTCCTGGCTCCGCCCGACGGAGGAGCGGGGCCGGAACCAGCGGCCACTCCGGCGAGGGAGCAGCGGGGGCTGGGGGCGGAGCTCTCAGGGACGAGCAGGAGGAACGCATGGACTTTCGCTTCACGTCCGAGGACGACGACTTCCGCACCCGAGCCCGCACCTGGCTGGAATCCCATCTCGCCCGAACCCCCGCCCCCACCCCCCGCGCGTGGGAACGTGAGCTGGGCCGGGCGGGCTGGATCGGGCTCGGCTGGCCCGGCGAGGACGGCGAGGGCTACGGCAACCGCCGTGCCACCCTCACCCAACAGGTCGTCTGGGCCGAGGAGTACGCCCGCTCCACCGCCCCCGCCCGCATGGGCCACATCGGGGAGAACCTCCTCGCCCCGACCCTCATCGCGTACGGCACCGAGGAGCAGAAGCACCGCCATCTGCCCCCCGTCGCCCGGGGCGAGACCCTGTGGTGCCAGGGGTACAGCGAACCGGGCGCCGGGTCCGACCTCGCGGGTGTGCGGACCGTCGCCGCCCCGGACGGGACCGGCGGGTACGCCGTGACCGGGCAGAAGATCTGGACCTCGCTCGCCCAGGACGCCGACTGGTGCTTCGTCCTCGCCCGCACCGAACCCGGTTCCACCCGTCACCACGGCCTCTCCTTCCTCCTGGTCGACATGGACCAGCCGGGCCGGATCGACGTACGGCCGATCCGGCAGATGACCGGGACCAGCGAGTTCAACGAGGTGTTCTTCGACGGGGCCCGGGCCGCCGAGACGGTCGGCGGGGAGGGCAACGGCTGGCAGGTCGCCATGGGCCTCCTCGCCCTGGAGCGGGGGGTCTCCACCCTGGCCCAGCAGATCGGGTTCGCCGCCGAGCTGGAGGGCGTCGTGCGCGCCGCCGAGGCGAGCGGGGCCGCCGAGGACCCGGTCATCAGAGCCCGGCTCGTACGCCAGTGGGCCGAGCTGGTCACCATGCGCCGGCACGCCCTGCGCACCCTGGGCGCCACCGGCGACCCGGGCGCGCCCAGCGTGGCGAAGCTGCTGTGGGGCGGCTGGCACCAGCGGCTCGGCGAGCTGGCGGTGGAGGTGAGCGGCGAGGCGGGGGCCGTCGGGCAGCGACCCTGGTCACCGGCGCGCCCCTACGAACTCACCGACGCACAGCACCTGTTCCTCTTCACCCGGGCCGACACCATCTACGGCGGCTCCGACGAGATCCAGCGGAACATCATCGCCGAGCGGGTGCTCGGCCTACCGAGGGAGCCGAGATGAGAGGCGTCGTCTTCGACGGCACACGGACCGAGGTCGTGGATGACCTGGAGATACGCGAACCGGGCCCGGGGGAGGTCCTGGTGGCGGTGGCCGCCGCCGGTCTCTGCCACAGCGACCTGTCGGTGATCGACGGCACGATCCCCTTTCCGGTCCCCGTCGTGCTCGGCCACGAGGGCGCGGGCGTGGTGGAGGCGGTGGGCCCCGGCGTCAGCCACGTACGGCCCGGTGATCACGTCGCGCTGTCCACCCTCGCCAACTGCGGGGCCTGCGCCCAGTGCGACCGGGGCAGGCCGACGATGTGCAGGAGAGCGATCGGCCGCCCGGGAAGACCGTTCTCGCGCGCCGGCGAGGAACTCTTCCAGTTCGCCTCCAACTCGGCTTTCGCGGAACGTACGTTGGTGCGTGCCGTGCAGGCCGTGAAGATCCCGGCCGACCTGCCCCTCACCTCCGCCGCCCTGATCGGCTGCGGGGTCCTCACCGGTGTCGGGGCCGTACTCAACCGGGCGAAGGTCGACCGGGGTGACAGCGTCGTGGTCATCGGCACCGGCGGCATCGGCCTCAACGTGCTCCAGGGGGCCCGGCTGGCGGGTGCGCTCACCGTCGTCGCCGTCGACAGCAACCCGGCGAAGGAGGCGGTGGCCCGGCAGTTCGGCGCCACGCACTTCCTGACGAGCGCCGACGGCGTACGCGACATCCTCCCCGCCGGCGCCGATCACGCCTTCGAGTGCGTCGGCCGCACCGAGCTGATCCGGCAGGCGATCGACCTGCTGGACCGGCACGGACAGGCGGTGCTGTTGGGCGTACCGGCGGCGAGTGCCGAGGCGTCGTTCGTCGTCTCCTCGATGTACCTGGACAAGTCGATCCTCGGGTGCCGTTACGGCTCCTCGCGGCCGCAGCGCGACATCGCCCTGTACGCGGACCTGTACCGGGAGGGCCGGCTGCTGCTGGACGAGCTGGTGACGGAGACGTACCCGGTGGAGGACTTCGCCAAGGCGGCCGACGACGCGCATCACGGGAGGGTGGCGCGGGGGGTCCTGGTCTTCTGATCCACCGGCTCGGTCCGGGGCGGTGACCGGACACCGCCTGGCCGGAGGCGCCGCGCCGCGAGGAGGTCGTCACCCAGCTGACCTCCGTGGCGGACGGACCGCACGAGGTTGAGCGCACCATCGACCAGCTGGTCCACCGCGGCTGGCTGCGGATCGGTACCGGGCAGTGCCTGCACCTCACCGATGCCGGGGAGGCGGCCAAGGTGGGACTGCGCGAGCCGGCGACCGAGCTGCGTGCCGTGGTCCACGAAGGCATCAGCGGTGAGGAGTACGTGGCCGCGCTCAAGGTCCTGCGCAGGATGGTCACCAACGTCGGGGGCGGCAGGGACAATCCTTAGGTGTTCGCCGAGGCCCGGAACGTACGCCGGTAAACCGTCGGCGGCACGCCCAGGGCCGCCTGGAGGTGCTGGCGCAGGGAGGTCGCCGTGCCGAAGCCGGCGTCCCGGGCGACCTGGTCGATCGACAGGTCCGTCGACTCCAGCAGATGGCGGGCCCGCTCCACGCGCTGCTGCGTGAGCCACTGGCCGGGGCTGATCCCGACCTCCTCGCGGAAGCGGCGGGTGAACGTCCGTACGCTCATCGCCTCCTGCTCCGCCATGTCCCGCAGCAGGATCGGCCGCTCCAGCCGGGCGAGCGCCCAGGCCCGGGCGGCGGTGGTGGTCGCGAACTGCGGTTCGGGGAGGGGCCGGTGGATGTACTGGGCCTGGCCGCCGTCCCGGTGCGGGGGGACCACCGTGCGGCGGGCGACCTCGTTCGCGACGGCCGCGCCGTGGTCGCGGCGCACGAGGTGCAGGCACAGGTCGATGCCGGCGGCGACCCCGGCGGAGGTGAGAACGTCCCCGTCGTCGATGAACAGGACGCCCGGGTCGACGCGGACCTGCGGGAACGTCCGCTGGAAATGGTCGGCGGAGGCCCAGTGCGTGGTGGCGGGGCGGCCGTCGAGATACCCGGCTGCGGCCAGGACGTAGCTGCCGGTGCAGATGGACACCATCCGGGTGCCGGGCCGGACCCGGGCGAGCGCGGCCGCCAGGTCCTCGGTGAGCCTGCCCTCCTCGAATACCGGGCCCAGCTCGTAGGAGGCGGGGACGACGACCGTGTCGGCGGTGGCCAGCAGCTCCGGGCCGTGCTCCACGAGGACGGAGAAGTCCGCGTCCGTACGGACCGGTCCCGGCGGGCGGACCGAGCAGGTCACGACGTTGTACAGAGGCTTGCTCGGTCCGCCCGGCTCCATGCTGACGGAGCGGCCGAAGATCCGCTGCGGAATACCCAGTTCGAAGGGGAGCAGTCCGTCGAGGGCCAGGACGACGACGCGGTGCGGCATGAAGGCCTCCTCGGCGACCACGGGGGACCCGGTGGCTGGTACAGACCATGAGCTGATACAGATTACTGACGTGATGGAGAAGCCGACAGGGACCGCGTCCATTCCCGAGGCGGCACACGTCCGTCGCCGCCCGCCCTCCGCGCTCCGGGCCCGCGCGGTGGCGGCGGCCGCGGCCGTCCTCACCGTGGCCGCGGGCCTCGCCGTACGCGCCGGGACCGACGGCGCCTTCGCCAAGCACGCGGGGAGCGCGCTCTACACGGTGCTGCTCTGCGCGCTGGCCGCCCTGTGCGCGCCCCGCGCGCGGCCGGTCGCGGTGGCGGGCGCCGCACTCGCCCTGAGCTGGGCGGTCGAGTTCCTCCAGCTCACCGGGGTGCCCGCCGACCTCTCGGCGCGGAGCACGGCCGCCCGGCTGGTCCTCGGCTCGACGTTCAACGCCCCGGACCTGTTCTGGTACACGGTGGGCGCGGCGGCGGCCTGGGCCGTCCACGCGGGGGGCCGGAGGCGCTGAGAGCGCAACCGGAGGTCCTGGGCGAGCCGCTTCTCCCGAACTTCTTCCGGCGCCCCGGGCCACGGCATGGCCCGATTCCTGCGAACCGTGTCCTCCCGGCCACTCGTACGGAAAGGTGCAGGCCAGGAAGCTGGTCCGCGTGACCCAGACAACCGAGAGCGCTGCCCGAGACGACGAGCGACGGCCGCCCCGTGAGACGCGCCGCCGCCCCCGCGTCCACCGGGCGTGGATCGTGGCCGCCGTCACCTTCGTGACGATCATCGGCGGCGCGGCCTTCAACTCCCTGCCCGGCCTGCTCATCGACCCGCTCCACACGGAGTTCGGCTGGTCGCGGGGCGAGATCGGGCTCGCGGTCTCCATCGACATGGCGCTGTACGGGCTGACGGCCCCGTTCGCCGCCGCGCTGATGGACCGGTTCGGCATCCGGCGGGTCGTGGCGACCGCGCTGACCATGGTGGCGGCCGGGGCGCTGGCGAGCGTCTGGATGACGGCCTCCTGGCAGCTGATGATCTATTGGGGGCTGCTCGTCGGCCTCGGCACCGGGTCCATGGCGATGGCGTTCGCCGCGACCGTCACCAACCGCTGGTTCGTGGCCCGCCGGGGCCTGGTCACCGGCATCCTCACCGCGGCGGGCGCCTCCGGACAGCTGGTCTTCCTCCCGCTCTGCGCCTGGATCGTCGTCGAGCACGGCTGGCGGCCCGCCTCGGTCACCGTCGCCCTCGCGGCCCTGGTCGTCGTCCCGTTCGTCTGGCTCCTGATGCGCGACCACCCGGCCGACACGGGCCTCGCCCCGTACGGCGGGGAGTACGTGGACAAGCCCGCGCCCGCCCGGGGCGTCGCGCGCCGCACGGTGAAGGTGCTGTTCGACGCGGCGCGCACCGGGCCGTTCTGGCTGCTGGCCGGAACGTTCGCGATCTGCGGGGCCACCACCAACGGCCTGGTCCGCACCCACTTCGTCCCGTCCGCCCACGACCACGGCATGCCGGTCACGGCGGCCGCCTCGCTGCTCGCGGTGATCGGGGTCTTCGACATCATCGGCACCATCTTCTCGGGCTGGCTGACCGACCGCTTCGACGCGCGCAGGCTGCTGGCCGTCTACTACGCGCTGCGCGGGATCTCTCTGCTGTTCCTGCCGATGCTGATGGCGCCCGAGGTGCGGCCGTCGATGGTCTTCTTCATCGTGTTCTACGGTCTCGACTGGGTGGCCACCGTCCCGCCGACGCTGGCGCTGTGCCGGGAGCAGTACGGCGACGACAGTGCGATCGTCTTCGGCTGGGTGCTGGCCTCGCACCAGGTGGGCGCGGCAGTGGTGGCGTTCCTCGGCGGGGTGGCCCGGGACGTGTTCGGCAGCTACGACGTGGTCTGGTACGCGTCGGGGGCGCTGTGTGCGACGGCGGCCCTGATGGCGCTGGTGATCCGCCGCGCCCGGACCGCCAAGGCCGTAGCTAGCGGCTGAAACGGCCGAACGCCCCCCGGTGGAAGAGGAGGGGCTCGCCCTCGTCCGTCGCCCCCAGCGCCTCCACCCGGCCGACCACGATGAGATGGTCGCCGCCGGTGTGCACGGCGTGGATACGGCAGTCGATCCAGGCGGGCACGGAGTCCAGCAGCGGCGACCCGGTCGCCGGGGCGTCCTCGTAGGCCACCCCCGCGAACTTGTCGGCCCCGCTCACCGCGAACCCCCGGCACAGCGCGCCCTGTCCGGCCCCCAGGATGTTCACGCAGAACGCCCCGGCGCGGGCGACGCGCGGCCAGGTCGTCGACGTACGGGCGACCATGAAGGACACCAGCGGCGGGTCCAGCGAGAGCGAGGCGAAGGACTGGCAGGCGAAGCCCGCCGGCCCGTCCGTGTCACGGGCGGTGATCACGGTGACGCCACTGGCGAAGTGCCCCAGCACGCGCCGGAATTCGTCCGGCGCGACGGGCCGCCGCTCGTCGTCCCGGACGGCTCTGAGACCTGGCCGGGGCAGTGTCCCGGGTGGCGTTCCGGCCGGTGCGGCTGTCGTGGCTGCGCCGACGGACCTGAGGTACCGGACGGCGGTGGCGGCCATGCCTGCGTGTCCCATCACGCCGTCCATTAGAGCTGACGGCTCGTCAGATGTGAACCCGTGGGGGCGGCCGGCCGTTCCGGGCGGGGTCCGATGTCAGGTCCCGGAGCGCCGGGCGTAATGGCGTTGCGCCTTCGCGCGGTTGCCACAGCCCGCCATGGAGCACCAGCGGCGCGTCCCGTTCTTGGAGACGTCGTAGAAGTGCAGGACGCAGGCGTGGTTCGCGCAGGGGCGGATGCGGTCGGGCCGGTCCGCGACCAGGCGCAGCCAGTTCTCCGCCGCGTACCAGGCGGGGGCCCAGGACGGGTCGTCCATCTCCGTGACCGACTCCGGCACCCCGTCGGGCCCCAGCGTGCGGCGGATGCGCCCGTGGGAGAGGACCTCGTTCAGCCGGCCGGCGCCCTCGGGGGTGGCCGGATCCTGGCGGGCGGCAGTGGCGGCCAGTGCGTCGAGCGCCGACCGGGCCAGGAGCAGCCGGTCCAGCGTGGCGCGGTCGGCGGCCGGGTCGGGAGTGGGCCGGAGCTGTTCGCGTACCGGGGGGCTGTTCAGCCAGACGGCCAGCCCGGCGGTGGAGTCCAGCAGGTCGTGCGGGCCGTCGCCGTCGATCCAGCGGGTGTTGAGCAGATCGAGCGCGAGCGGCTCACCGGTCAGTGGCCGGGGGTCGGCCCCGGGGGGATGCGACACGGCTGGGCTCCTTCCGTTACGCGGGCACGCGGGAGGGGGGTGACTGATCCGTTCGATCATAACCAGCCAAACGAAGATCACCGGTTGACCTTCTCTCCTTCTAACCCTCAAACTCCATATCAACGGTTACGAGAGCGTCTCGCGACCCTGACCGAAGGAACGGGATCGACCATGAGCAGGGTGAAGAACCTCCAGACGGGCCACGTCGGCCTCAACGTCACCGACCTGGAGCGCTCGGCCGCCTTCTACCGCGAGGTCTTCGACTTCGAGGTGCTGGCCGAAGGCAAGGACGCCGATCGCCGCTGGATCTTCCTGGGGCGCGGCGCGCGGCTCGTGGTGACCCTGTGGCAGCAGAGCGAAGGTACGTTCGCGACCGCGCTCCCCGGTCTCCACCACCTCTCGTTCCAGGTGGACTCCGTCGAGGAGGTCCGGGCCACCGAAGAGGTCCTGCGCGGGCTGGGCGCGGAGTTCGCCCACGAGGGCGTCGTGCCGCACGGCGAGAGCGGCGTCTCGGGCGGCATCTTCTTCGCCGACCCCGACGGCATCCGCCTGGAGGTGTACGCGCCGACCGGGGCCGACCCGGCGGACGCCCCGACCGCCGGGGCTCCCACCTGCGGCTTCTTCTAGGCACCGGCAGAGCGGACTTCTGGGCGCAGGCGCACAGGCGCACAGGCGCACAGGCAGGCACAGGCAGGCGCGGGCGGAGTGGAAGGGCAGGGTGCAGGACCATGAGCGGATATCACCGGGGTGAGGTCGCCGTCCAGGAGCGGGCGGGTCTCGCCCGGCGGGCGGCCGGTGCGCAGCGGGCCATCCGCCGTGACATCCCCGAGGTGGCGGCGGACTTCCTCGGCCGACAGCCCTTCCTGGTGGTGGGGGGCGCGGACGAGCGGGGGCGGATCTGGGCGACCCAGCTCACCGGCGAACCGGGGTTCCTGAGTGTTCCCGCCCCGGACACGCTGATCATCGAGGCACTGCCCCCGCCCGACGACCCGCTGGCCGGTCTGCTGTCCGGCGCCGGTACGGGCGGGGCCGCCCCCGCCCGGGTCGGCATGATCGGCATCGAACCGGCCACCCGTCGCCGGATGCGGATGAACGGCCGGGCGGTCCGTGACGGGGACGGGCTCCGCGTCACGCTCGACCAGGCCGTCGCCAACTGCCCCAAGTACATCCAGGCGCGCCGGCACCGCCGGATCGGTCCGGGCGAGGAGACCGGGCAGCGGCACACGGTCTCGGCCGGCGACGCCCTGAGCCCCGCGCAGCAGGAGGCGCTGCGGGCCGCCGACACGTTCTTCGTCGCCACCGCGTCCGACCGGGGCGACGCCGACGCCTCGCACCGGGGTGGCAATCCGGGCTTCGTCCAGGTGCTCACGCCCCGGCTGCTGCGCTGGCCCGACTACGCGGGCAACGGCATGTTCCTGACCCTGGGCAACCTCGAACTCAACCCGGCCGCCGGTCTTCTCGTGCCCGGCTGGGACACCGGGACCTCCCTCCAGCTGACCGGTCTCGCCCGCACGGTCTGGGACGGGGACGCGGTGGCGCGGGTTGCGGGGGCGGAGCGTCTCGTGGAGTTCGAGGTCACCGCCGTACGGGAGATCGCCGCCGCCTCCCCGCTGCGCTGGTCGGAACCCGTCTTCCATCGCTTCAACCCGCCGGTGACCGGCTGACCCGCTGATTCCCGCAGCCGTGCCCCTCTCAGCGGCCCCGGTACTCCGGCGTCCGGCGTTCGACGAAGGACGCCACGCCCTCGTCGGCGTCGCGGGTGGTCATGTTGATCTCCTGGGCGGCGGCCTCGGCCGCGAACGCGGTGGCCCGGTCGCCGTCCAGGGAGGCGTTCACCAACTGCTTGGTCAGGGCGAGGGCCCGGGTGGGGCCCGTCGCCAGCCGGGCGGCCCACTCCTTGGCCAGGGCCTCCAACTCCCCTACCGGCACCGTGCGGTTGACCAGTCCCAGCCGCTCGGCGTCCGCCGCCGTGAGGGCGTCCCCGAAGAACATCAGCTCCTTGGCGCGCTGCGGTCCCACGAGCCGGGGCAGCAGATACGCGCCGCCGCCGTCCGGGACGAGCCCCCGGCGTACGAAGACCTCGATGAACCTCGCCGTGTCGGCCGCCAGGACCAGATCACAGGCGAACGCCAGATGCGCGCCGATCCCGGCCGCCGTCCCATTGACGGCGGCGATCACCGGCTTCTCGCAGTCCAGTACAGCGGCGACGAGCCGCTGCGCGCCGAGCCGGATCGTCCGGGCGACGTCCCCGGGGGCCCGTTCGCGGGTGGGGGCCGGGGTGCCGCGCAGGTCGGCGCCCGCGCAGAAGCCGCGGCCGGTGGCGGTGAGCACGACGGCCCGTACGGCGGGGTCGGCGGAGGCCTCGGCCAGCAGGGCGATGATTCGCTCCCGCTGGTCCCAGGTGACGGCGTTCATGGCCTCGGGCCGGTTGAGGGTGATCCACGAGACACCGCCGTCGAGGGAGTGCAGGACGGTCGCCGCTTCCGGCCCGGTGCCCGCCGCTTCCCCGCTCACCGGCACACCGCCAGCGCGTCCAGGGCCACCGCGCCCTGCCCGCGGCCCAGTACCACCAGCGGGTTGATGTCCAGCTCGGTCAGGTCGTCGCCCAGCTCCAGGGCCATCCGCTGGACCCGCAGCACCACCTCGACGAGCGCGTCCACGTCCACCGGGGCCCCGCCGCGCACCCCCTCCAGGAGCGCCCGGCCGCGCAGCTCGCCCAGCATGTCCCGGGCGTCCCGCTCGCCGAAGGGAGGCACCCGGACCGCCGCGTCGTGAAGCACCTCCACCAGGACCCCGCCGAGCCCCACGGTGACCGTCGGGCCGAAGAGGGCGTCGTGCGTGACGCCGACCATCATCTCGACGCCCCGGTCGATCATCTGGCAGACCAGGATGCCGTCCAGGTCCACCGACTCGTACCGGGCGATGTCGGTCAACTCCCGGTAGGCGTCCCGGACCTGGCTGGCGGAGGTGAGGCCGACCTTCACCAGGCCCAGTTCCGTCTTGTGGGCGAGCCGGGGCCCGGAGGCCTTCATCACCACCGGGTAGCCGACCGGCCCGGCGGCCCGTACGGCGGCCGCGGCGCTGGTCACCAGCTGCTCGCGCGGCACGCGGATTCCGTACGCGCGCAGCAGCTGCTTCGCCGCGTGCTCGCTGAGCTGCTGCCCCGGGCGCATCAGGCCCTGCGCCTTGCGGAAGGAGGGCGACGGGGTGCGCGGGGCGTCCTCGAAGGGGGAGTCGTAGCGGGCGGCGAAGCGGTGGTGGTCGAGGTAGGCCTTCACGGCGGTCACGCAGTTGCGAGACGTACGGAAGGTGGCGAGCCGGGAGGAGCCCAGCAGCGTGGTGCGGTAGGCGTCCTCGGTGCCGACGGGCGAGCCCCAGATCACGCAGATCAGCTTGTCGGTGGCCTCCGCCGCGTCCGCCAGGTCCTGGGCGAGCCGGTCGCTCATCGGGGGGAAGGGGCCGGTGATCGGACAGATCAGCACCCCGACGGACGGTTCGGCGAGGATCGCGTCGATGATCTTCCGGCCGCGCCAGTCGCCGACCGGGTGGCCGCCGTTGTCGATGGGGTTGGCGACGTTCAGGTAGCCCGGTATCCAGGTGTGCAGCTCGTCCTGCTTGGCCCGGGAGAGGGTGGGCAGCGAGAGCCCCGCCGCCGTCGCCAGGTCCGCGAAGTGGGCGCCGGTGCCGCCGGAGATCGAGTACACCGCGACACCCTGGGCCTGTGGCGGCCGGGCGCGGGCCAGCAGGGCCGCGGTGTCCTGGAGCTCGTCGAGCCCGTCCACCCGGATCACCCCGAACTGCCGCATCGCCGCGTCCACCACCTGGTCCGCCCCGGTCAGCTTCCCGGTGTGCGAGGCGGCGGCCTCGGCCCCGGTCTCCGTGCGGCCCACCTTCACCGCGACGACCGGGACCTTGGCGCGGGCGGCCCGGTCGGCGGCGAGCAGGAAGGACCGGCCGTCCTTGAGCCCCTCGACGTAGCAGGCGATGGCCCCCACCTCGGGGAGCTGGGCGAAGTACGCGAGGAAGTCGGCGGTCTCCAGATCGGCCTCGTTGCCCGTCGGGGCCCAGTGCGAGAGCCGGACGCCCAGCTCCTGGAGGGCGTACAGCGGGCGGCCCTGGTGTCCGGACTGGGTGATCAGGGCGATGGCCGGGCCCTCCAGGTCGTCCCGGAACCTCTCGAAGGCGTTGAGGTTGGTGTTCGGCCCGAGCAGCCGTAGCCCGGATCGCTCCACGGCCGCTGCCAGCCGGGCCTGGGCCACCGCGCCCGCCTCCCCGGTCTCCGCGAACCCGGAGGCGAAGGCGACCGCGAAGGGCACCTTGGCCTCGGCCAGCTCGTCGATCACCGGGAGCGGGTCCGCGATCAGCAGGACCGCCAGGTCGACGGGTTCGGGCAGTTCGGCGACGGAGGGGAAGCAGGCGGTGCCGAAGACGGCTTCCCGGGCCGGGTGCACCGGGTGCAGCCGCGCCCCGACCCGTTCGGCCCAGGCGATGAGCTGCCGGGTGATGCCGGTGTTGGGGCGCCCTTCGGCGTCCGAGGCCCCGACGACGGCCACCGAGCGGGGCCGGAAGAAGCGGTCCAGGTCGGGTACGGCCAGGTGCAGCGGCCGCCCGCTGACATCGAGCCCGCCCTGCCGTGTGGCCGTCGGCAGACTGACGACCGAGGCGTGCGGCTCCTCGCCGCAGGCCACCACCCGGGCGCGGAAGTCGGTGGTGAGGGTGCCGTGAGTCGATCCAAGCATCGTTCCGCCCACTCCTGCTCGATGGCCCGCCGGGGAAGGGGCGAGGCCGGCCGGTTGGCTGACACTCTGTCAGGTTACTGAACTGACGCTGCGTCAGGAATGGGTGTGCAGGCAAAGGCTCGCATGGTCTGTGCGGACAATGGGTCGCATGGCCTGTGCAGGCGATGGCTCGCATGGTCTGTGCGGGTAGTGGCTCACGTGCCTCCGTGCAGGCAATGGCTCACGTCTCTGTGCGGGTAAAAGGCTCACGTGGTTCGTGCAGGCGAAGGCCCGTGGTCACGGAGGGGTAATCCGTGGCGTAAGGTGGTGTTCACCGACGCGGGGTGGAGCAGCTCGGTAGCTCGCTGGGCTCATAACCCAGAGGTCGCAGGTTCAAATCCTGTCCCCGCTACTGATGAAGACGACCGAGGCCCGGATCCCCAGGATCCGGGCCTCGGTCGTGCCCGCTCCCTTCCCGGTGTCCCCGGCCCTGCCGGACGCTCGGACATCCTTCGCGGACGCTGGCCCATGGGCGCCCGGCCGCGCCCGGCGCACGCTTGATCCATGACATCCCAGACGCCCCAGGCACCTGAAACATCCGAGACGCAGGGCCCCGTGCTCGTGGTCGGCGGTACCGGCAAGACCGGCCGCAGGGTCGTGGCCCGCCTCCGCGAGCGGGGGGTGGAGACCCGGGCGGCCTCGCGGTCCGGCGACACCCCCTTCGACTGGCAGGACCGCGCCACCTGGCAGGCGGCCCTGGCCGGGGCCGCAGCCGTCTACATCGTCCCGCAGGACGCCTCTCCCTCCCCGACACCGGCCTTCGTCGAACAGGCCGTCGCGAGCGGGGTGCGGCGCATCGTCCTGCTCTCGGCACGGGGCACCGGCACGCCCGGCTACTTCGGCCCCGGTCACGACGACGGCGGCCCGCACGGTGAGGGTGAGCGGGCGGTCCGGGCCTCCGGAGTGCCCTGGACGATCCTGCGGCCGGGCTGGTTCGCCCAGAACTTCAACGAGGGCGCCTTCCTCGGCGGCGTACGCGGCGGAACGCTGGCCCTGCCCACCGGGGACGGCCGGGCGGCGTTCGTCGACGCTGACGACATCGCGGACGTGGCCGTGGCCGCGCTCACCGAGGACGGCCACACGGGCGAGGTGTACGAACTGTCCGGCCGACGGGCGCTCAGCATCGCGGAGGCCCTGGACGAGATCGCCAAGGAGACCGGGGTGCGCGCCACCCACGTCACCATCGACGAGTCCACCTTCCGGGACGGGCTGCTGTCCCAGGGCGTCCCGGAGGCCGAGGCCGAGCTCTGGACCGTCGTGCTGAGGCCGATCGCCGCGAGCCGGGAGGCCCCGGTACTGGACGGCGTACGACGGGCGCTGGGCCGGGAGCCGCGCGACTTCACCGACTTCGTCCGTGACGCGGCGGCGAAGGGGTCGTGGGCCTGAGGCCTGGGACGGCCTGACATCGGGGCGGCCCGGGGGCCCGGGTGGGCCTGACACCGGGCCCACCCGGGCCCGTCCCGCTTCGCCCTTTCCCGCCTCGCCGCCTCCCGCCTGGGCGCGGGGCGTCCGGCCTCACCCCACCCCACCGGGGCGCGGGACCCCCGGGTCTCACCCCACCCCACCGGGGCGCGGGACCCCCGGTCTCACCCCACCGCCTCGGACGCCACCGCCTCCCGCCGGTACGCGCTCGGGCTCTCGCCGCGCAGCCGTTTGAACGCCGCGCTGAAGCCGAAGGCGTCCGCGTAGCCGACCCGCCGGGCGACCGCCGCGACGGTCAGCTCGGGCCGGGTCAGCAGGTCGGCGGCGAGGGTCATCCGCCACTCGGTCAGATACGCCACCGGCCCGTCCCCCACGAGTTCCGTGAACCGCTTGGCCAGGGTCGTCCGCGAGACCCCCGCCCGGCTCGCCAGCTCCGCCGTCGTCCAGGGGTGCGCCGGGTCCTCGTGCATCGCCCGCAGGGCCGGGCCCGCCACCTCGTCGCCGAGTGCGCCGTACCAGCCCGGCGGGTCGGCCTCGGGCCGGTCGAACCAGTCCCGCAGCGTACACACGAGCATCCAGTCCAGGAGCCGGTCGAGGACGATCTGATCCCCCGGCCGCCTGCCGCCCATCCGCGCCTCCAGGTAGTCGCGCAGGGGTGAGCAGTCCTCGTCGTCGGAGACGACGAGGGCGGGCGGGAGCGCTCGCAGGAGCCGCTGCGGGACTTCCGTCCGTACGTCGTAGGTGGCGACCAGCAGGACGGTGGGCGAGTCGAGCTCGGGATCACCGCCCGGAGCGTCGGCCATGTCCTGCCCCCGCCTCCAGCGCACCTCCCGCACGTGCTCGCCCGATCCGGAATCGGGCCCGGAACCGCCCCCCGGCCCCGTGCCGTTCGCCGGCTCATCGGTGAAGACGAACGGCGCCGGTCCCCGTACGATCGCGGCGTCACCGGCCTCCACCCGCAGCGGCTCGCCGCCCTCGGGCACGATCCACCCCGCACCCCGCAGCGGCATGCACATGGTCAGATAGGCCCCGTCGGTGAACCGCAGCGACCACGGCGGCCACAGCATCGACCGGCCGAACACCGCCCCCTTGCCCCGCACACCCTGCAACAGCTCGTCGAACACGTCCATGGCGCTCACGATAGGCAGAACACCGGCGAAAGCCGGGCGCTTCCCGGAGGGGCCACCGCCGTGTGGCACCTCTGTCAGCGGTGACTCAGCACATTGACCACCCGGCCGTTCGGGTCCCGGACGAAGAACCGCCGTACGCCCCACTGCTCGTCCTGGAGCGGGTGGAGGATCTCCGCGCCGCTCTCCCGCAAGAGGGCGTAGGCCGCGTCCACATCGTCCACCTCGACGCTGAGGTCGGGGACGACCGGGGCTGTCAGGTCGTGGGTCATGAAGCTGACCTGCTCCTGCGGACGGGACGCCGCCGCGACGGTCGTGATCCAGCCGAGGTTCATGACCTCCTCGAAGCCGAGCAGTCCGTAGAACTCCCGGCTCTCCTGAACGTCCTCCGAACCGATCCGGATGTTGGGCACGACACGGCGGACGGACATCATCGACTCCTCGGAAGAAGGGCCTGCACCAGGTTGGCCTGATCGCCGATGACTTCGAGCGCGATCGGCGCCAGCTCCTCGTGCACACGGTAGTACCCGGACCGTACCGTTCGCTCGCTGGCGGGGTGTCGTGAACGTGTTCAGCGAGTCAGCGGAGCGGTACGCCGACCTCGTCCACGGTCACTTCACAGAAATCGCTCACGCGGCGCACCGTGCTCGCAGGCTCCGGGCGGTCCACTCGTCCCTCAGCGCGACGCCCGCGCCACCCTTTTGGCGATTCTCTCGGCGTCCAGGGCCAGTTCGCGGAGCATCCCGCTGATCGGGTTGGTGAAGCCGGTGAAGTAGAGGCCCGGGGCCTGCTTCGGGGAGCGGGCGCCGTGGCTGAGCGGGCGGCCCCGGGCGTCCAGGACGTCCAGGTGGCCGAGCAGGGGCTCCAGGGCGCGGTCGTAGCCGGTCGCGGCGATGACGGTGTCCGGGGTGAGACGGGTGCCGTCGGCCAGGATCACCGTGTCCTTGTCGAACGAGGCGACCGTGGCGACGGGCGCCACCGCGCCGGTTTTCACCGCGTCGATCAGGCCCACGTCCTGGACCGGGATCGCGCCTTGCCGGGCCCGGGAGTACAGGCCCGTCTCCGGGCGCGGGAGGCCGTGGGCGGTCAGGTCGGGCACGGTGATTCGGGCCAGTACGGCCCCCGCCCGGTCGACGAGCCACACCGGCAGCCGGCGGACCAGGACGCCGGTGGCCTGGGCGGGCCAGCCCGCGGTGGAGCGGCGCACGATGTGCGGGGGCGTGCGGACCGCGATGCGCACCCGGGACGCGTCGCCCTCCGCCAGGTCCGCCGCTATCTCCGCGCCCGTGTTGCCGATGCCGACGACCAGGACGTCCCGGTCCGCGTACGGGGCGCGGTTCCGGTACTGCGCCGCGTGCAGCAGCTCGCCCGTGAACGTGTCGCGGCCCGGCCAGTCGGGGATGCGCGGGGTGTGGTTGTAGCCGGTGGCCACGACGACCGCGCGGCCCCGCAGGACCCGGCCGCCGGTCGCGGTGAGCTGCCAGTCGCCGGAGCCGTCGGGGGCCCGGTCGACACGGGTCACCTCGACGCCCGTCACCACCTCCAGCTCGTGGTGTTCGGCGTACTTCTCCAGGTACCGCACCAGGTCGTCCCGGCCGACCCATCGCCCGAACCTGCGCGGTATCCGCAGCCCCGGCAGCGCCGACCAGCGGCGGGTGGTGTGCAGGTGCAGCCGGTCGTAGTGGCCCCGCCAGGACGCGCCGACCCGGTCCGATTTCTCCAGGACCACCGCCCGTACGTCCCGTGCGCGGAGCGCCGCGGCGACGGCGAGGCCTCCGGGGCCGCCGCCGATGACGTAGACGGGCCGGTCGTCCGTACGGTCGGTGAGGGCGACGGCGTCGTGGCTGCCTGCGATGGACGGGCTGTTGGGCATGGTTCGGAGCGTAATCGCCCGCTCTGTTGATGGGTCTCGGTCAAGAGGGAAATCGGTTGCGAATTGATCACGGGGGGTCGCGGGGTGTCGCGGGGCGTTGCGGGGCCGCCCGTGCCGAGGTGCGTGCGCACCTCTTGCGCCGGGCGCCCCGCATCCGCTGAACTGACGTACCGTCAGAAACTAGCGATCGGAGGCCCGATGCGGACGATCTGGCTCAGCGGTGCGGAATGGCTCGCCGTCCTGCGCATAGGCCTCGGCCTGTGGTGGCTGGAGAGCTGGCGGCACAAGGACAAGAAGGGCTGGTTCGAACGCGGTACGGGCATCGCCTGGGCGGCGGACGTCGCGGGCAAGCACCGCTGGGGCGCCGTGCGCACGGGCTTCCGGCGGATCGTCGCGCCGCACCCGAAGCTCATGGCTTACGTCGTCGTCTACGCCGAACTGGCCATCGGGCTGGGCCTGGTGACCGGGTTCCTGACCCCGGTCGCCCTGGCCGCCGGGCTCCTCCTCAACCTCCTCTACCTGGTCCTGATGATCCACGACTGGGCCGAGCAGGGGCAGAACGCGATGATGGCGCTGATCTCGCTGGTGGCCCTGTTCGCGATGGCCTGGCAGACGTGGTCGCTGGACGCGGCGTTCGGGCTGTTCCTGTGAGCCCGGGGACGCCTCCGGACCGCGCGGCGGTCCCGCGCTTCGACCTCCCGGAGCCGGACGCCTTCACCCGCCCGTACTGGGACGCGGCGGGGGAGGGGCGGCTGCTGATCCGCCGCTGCGCCGCCTGCGGCCGGGCGCACCACTACCCGCGCGAGTTCTGCCCGTACTGCTGGAGCGAGGACGTGGAGTGGGAGCCCGCGAGCGGGGACGCCACCCTCTACACCTGGTCCGTCGTCCACCGCAACGACCTGCCGCCCTTCGGCTCCCGTGTCCCGTACGTCGCCGCCGTCGTCGACCTCGCCGAAGGGCCCCGGATGATGACGGAGGTCGTGGAGTGCGCACCTGCCGGGCTCCGCGTCGGGATAGGGCTGACGGTCACGTTCCGGGGCGCGGAGGAGGCGGAGGGCGGGGAGGCCGTACCGGTCTTCCGGCCGCTGCCTGAGCCGACTGCCTGAACTCGCGGGCTGGGGCCGCCGGCCGTCACCCGCCCTCGGTCGCCGCCGGGGCCAGTTGCGCCGACACCAGCCCGTGCGGCAGCTCCGGGTCAACGAACTCCTCCTCCTCCTCCTCCTCCGGCGCCCCGCACCGCCAGCTCAGCGGGTACGTGTTGCCGTCCGGGGCGGGGATGCCCACCCACTCGTCGCGGCCGCCTGGACCGCGTTCCTGGACCACGCGGTCCTCAACGGCTGAGGCCGGGGGCCTCAGCGGGGCCGCAGCCCCAGGGTGAGGCCGGCCGGGAGCAGCGTCGTCCGTACATCCGGGAGGGGGTCCATGCGCTCCACGGTGAAGCGGAACCGGGCCACGAGGGTGGACAGGACGGTCGCCAGCTCCAGGTCCGCCAGCGCCTTGCCGACGCACCAGCGGCTGCCGATCCCGTACGGGAGGTACTCCCCGGCGGCCGGCTGGAGCGACGCCCAGCGGTGCGGGCGGAACGCCGAGGGGTCGGTGAAGACCGGTGCGGTGCGGTGCATGACGTACGGCGAGATCATGACCGCCGCGCCGGCCGGAATGCTCCAGTCGCCGCAGGTCTGCAGGCCGTTGGCCGTGCGCAGGATCAGCCAGTTGGGCGGCCACAGGCGCAGCGACTCGGCGATCGTCCAGCGCAGGATGTCCGGGGTGGCGCCGCCGCCCGGGTCCACGGCGGCCGCGCACTCCTCGGCCACGTCCGGCTCGCGGGCCAGTGCCACCAGGGCCCAGGTGACGGCGGCCGCCGGGACCCGGTAGGAGGCGAGGCCGTTGGAGACGAGCATGCGGACCGTCGCCTCGCCGTCCAGGCCGGCGGTGGCCAGCGACGCGACGAGTCCGCCCTCGCCTGGCCCGTCGAGCGCCCGGCGCAGCTCCTCCTCAAGCTTCTTCTGCGCGCTGACCGACCGGCGGTAGCGGGGCAGGAAGCGGCGTACGGCGGGCGGGAAGTGGAAGGGGCTGCTGATCAGCGGTGTGAGCGAGTTCAGCAGGTCGCCGGTGCGTGCGGCGGCGGCCCCGGCGTCGCGGGTGCCGAAGCAGAACCGGGCGAAGGAGCGGGCGGACAGCTGCTCCAGCTCCGCGACGGGGTCGGTGACCGAGGAGCGGGCCTGCCAACGGTCGCACAGTCGGCCGGTCTCTTCCGTCAGCCAGACCCGGTGGGCCTCCAGCGCTGGGGGAGACATGCCCTTCTGGGTGGCGCGCCGACCCCGCATCCACGCTTCGGTGGCCGGGTCGCCGCGCACACCGCTGACCTCGTCGCGCCGGATGTTGCCGGTGACGAGGAAGTCGGTGTTCGTGCGCCGGAGTACGTCGTGGACGGCGGCCGGGTCGTTGACGAGGACGGTGCCCTCGGTCAGTTCCACCACCGGGCCGTGCCGCTCGACCGAGGCCAGGAGATGGCCGAGGCGGTCCTTCTCGTACTGCTCCATCAGCCCGGCCTGCGTCGTGCCCGTGCGGACCGGGGGGCGGGGCATGGTCTGTTCGGTCAACGGGACACCCCTGGGTCGGTGAACGGCCCGGCCCCGACAGGCGGGGCCGGGCCGTCATCGGGACTGACGTACTACGGGATCCAGGGGTAGGCCCCGGCGGCTCCCTTGGTCGTGAAGCCGAACTTGCTCGCAGCCTTGTAAAGAATGCGCTTAGCCATCAGACACCTCCTCGTACATGGGGAACATCGACGGTGTGACCACCGTCGTCAGCGGTAGGAACATGGCCCAATGTGACGTCGTATAAACAGAGTTACAGGAAAAATTTCGGCAACTCACTGTTACGGCAGGAAGTTCGGCGGGCTAGTGTGGCCGGACGAACCGCTGGGGCTCACGGGCCGGACCACCACCACGCCTCACACGACTCAACTCAACGACTCACTCGACTCACACGACTCATCAGGGGAGCTGTTGTGACGGACCCGGCCGCAGTCGATCTCCTCGACATCGATCCCGCCTTCGGGTCCGATCCCTACCCCGCCTACGCCGTGCTGCGGGCCCGCGGGCCTGTCCACGAGATCCGCGGGGGTGGCGAGGAGCGGTTCTGGCTCGTCGTCGGCCATGACGCCTGCCGGGAAGCGCTCACCGACCCCCGGCTCAGCCGGGACTGGCGGCGCAACGGCCATCTGGCCACCGGTCTCGACGCACCGCCCGCCACGGACGGCCCCGGCAACGCCCACATGCTGCTGAGCGACCCGCCGGACCACACCCGGCTGCGGCGGCTGGCCGCCCGCGCGTTCACCCCGCGCCGCGTCGCCGCTCTCGCCCCGCGCATCCAGGAAGTCACCGACGGGCTGGTGAGCGACATGCTCGCCGCCGAGGACCGCCGGGCCGATCTGGTGGACGCGCTCGCCTACCCGCTCCGGATCACCGTCATCTGTGAGCTGCTCGGCATTCCGGACCTGGACCGGGGTGCCTTCCGGCAGTGGTCCGACGAGATCACCGCGCCCACCGGTGCCGAGGCGTCGCGGGCCGCGCAGGCGGCGGCGGTGCCGTATCTCGACGGGCTGATCGCCGCCAAGCGCGAGGCGCCGGGGGACGACCTGCTCAGCGACCTGATCCACACGGTCGACGAGGGCGGGGACCGGATGAGCGAGGACGAACTGCTCTCGATGGCTCTCCTGCTGCTTCTGGCGGGGCACGAGTCCACGGTGAACTTCATCTGCAAGGGCGTCCGCGCGCTCTTCGCCCACCCCGAGCAGTTCGCCCTGCTCCGCGGCGACCTGGACGGCCTCGTGGCGGGGGCGGTGGAGGAGATGCTGCGCTACGACGCCCCGGTGGAGACCGCACCGCCCCGGGTGGCCGTCGAGCCGGTGGAGATCGGCGGCCGGGTCGTCCCCGCGGGCGCAGTGGTCCTGATCGCCCTGGCCGACGCGGGCCGGGACCCGGCCCGCGTCGCCTCCCCGGCCCGCTTCGACATCCGCCGTACGGCAGCCGGGGACCGTGGGCATCTGGCGTTCGGTCACGGCGTCCACCACTGCCTGGGCGCACCGCTGGCCCGCCTCGAAGGGCGCATCGTCTTCCGCACCCTGCTCGACCGCTGCCCGACGCTCGCCCCGGACGGGGCTCCGGGGGACCGGATGTCGGGGCTGCTCGTTCGCGGAGAACGGAAGGTTCCGGTCCGGTGGTGAGGTGCCGGAGTGCCGACGCGGGCCTCATGGACCCGGCGCGGGCTTCACAGCTCCGGCGCGGGCCTCACAGCCCCGGCGCACCCCACACCGGGAACCACCGCGTCAGGTCCTTCTCCACCCGGAGGTCGTCGCCGAGGGCTCCCCGCACCTGGAGCTCCAGCTGGTTGTCCCGCTTCTCGGCACCGCCGGGCAGCGGGGCGAACGGGTAGAACGTGCCGCGCTTGTACAGGTACACGAGCGCCAGCGACCGGCCCCCGGCGCCCTCCCCGTCCCGGAAGCCGATCAGCGAGCACAGCAGGTGCGGGCCGAAGCCGCCGTCCTGGAGCAGGGTGTTCACCGCGTGCAGGTCGTTGACCAGGCCCGCCGTGTCGTCGGCCGGGTGGCTGGCCAGCAGCCAGGTGTAGCCGTACGCGTCCCGGCTGAACTCCACCGGGATGCCCCCGCGCTCCGTATCCGCGTCGAGCAGCTCCCGTACGTCCTCCTGGAGGCGCGCGAAACCGCCGCCCTCCACGCCCGCGAAGCAGACGGAGCCCAGGCCGGTCGGCGTGAAGCCGGTCGCGGCCTGGAGGGTCAGGGCGGCCGAGGGGACGGCGAAGAGCTGGTCGAGGTCGGGGCGGACCGGTTTGCTCCGGCCGAGGATCGCGTCGAGCAGGCCCACGGGCGTGACTCCTCACTACGTTGAAGCGCTCAGCGGGACAGGTCGGTGGAGATGCGGGACAGCTGGTCCAGGCGCTGTTCCAGGGTCGGATGGGAGGAGAACAGCCGGCCCAGGCTCTCCTTCGCGGAGAACGCCGGGACGAAGTAGAACGCGTTGTACGGCTCCGCCTTGCGCAGGTCCTCGGTCGGGATGCGGGCCATCTGCCCGCTGACCTTCGTCAGGGCGGAGGCGAGGGCGGAGGGGCGGCCGGTGAGGAGGGCGGCGGCGCGGTCGGCGGACAGTTCCCGGTAGCGGGAGAGCAGCCGGGTCAGCAGGAAGCTGATCGCGTACACGACGGCGCTGATCAGCGGGATGAGCAGGAGGAGGATGCCCGCCGGGTCGTTGCCAGGACGACTGCGCGCGAAGCCGCCCCACAGGGCGATGCGGGTGATGATGCCCGCCAGTACGCCTAGGAACGAGGCGATCGTCATGACGGCGACGTCCCGGTGCGCGACGTGCGACATCTCGTGGGCGAGGACGCCCTCCAGCTCCTCCGGTTCCAGGCGGCGCAGCAGGCCCGTCGTCGCGCAGACCAGGGCCGTCTTCTCGCTGCGGCCGGTGGCGAACGCGTTCGGTACGTCGCTCTCGGCGATGGCCACCTTGGGCTTCGGCATGTCCGCCAGCGCGCAGATCCGGTCGATGGTCCCGTGCAGCTCGGGGGCCTGCTCGGGGGTGACCTCGCGGGCGCCCATGCCGTACGCGGCGATGCGGTCGCTGAACCAGAACTGGGCGATGAACAGGCCGCCCGTGATGATCAGGATGATCGGCCAGGAGCCGCGCAGGGCCGCGAGGAGCACGCCCACGAAGACCACGTACAGCAGGCCGATCAGGAACATGGTGGTGACCATGCGGCCGGTCAGACCCCGGTCCGGGGCGTAACGGGAACGGGCTCGTGGCATCGGTGCCTCCCAACAGCTCACCTCACACCTGTCTCCATAGTGCCCCTTTCCTGTTGAAACCGGGTTAAGTCCGCCGTGCGGGCCTCAGGGCCAGAGCAGCTCGCGCGTCCATGCGGCGCCCTCCGAACGGCGGTAGCGGAGCCGGACGTGCCGCCGCCGGGCGTCGCCCTGGAAGAACTCGACCTCGGCCGGCTCGACCACGTACCGCGTCCAGGTGGGGGCCTCGGCGTCCGGTTCCTCCCGCGCCCGCTCCCAGGCCGTCTCCGCTGCCCGGTGGAGGGCGGCCACCGACTCCACGACCTCGCTCTGCGACCCGGTGAGGGCGGCGGCCAGCGCCCCGGTGGACCGGGCGTGCAGGTCGGCGTGGCTCTCGGCCGGGGTGCAGCGGTGGACCGGGCCCCGGACCCGTACTTGCCGTCCCTGTGCGGGCCAGTAGAAGCCGAGCGCGGCGTACGGGCGGGCGGCGAGCTGGTGGCCCTTGGTGCTGGTGGCGTGCGTGGCGAAGTGCCAGCCCCGCTCGTCGGCGTCGTGCAGCATCAGCGTCCGCACGTCGGGCAGCCCCTCGGCGTCGGCGGTCGCGAGGCTCATGGTGTGCGGCTCCGGCTGCCCGGCCGCCACGGCCTCGGCGAACCAGTGGTGGAAGAGGGGGAGCGGGGCGGGCGGGGCGGTCGCCGGGTCGAAGGACGGCAGCTCGGTGTCCCAGACGCGCTGGGCGTGCAGGAGCTCGCGGAAGGCGGGGGAGGGGTGCGGGGTAGCGGTGTCGTCGGTCATGGGGCTATTGGACCGTACGGCTGTGAGGAGGCCCCCGCCCCCGCATTTCCGCCCCCTCATCCCCGTCCCAGCACCACCGTCCCCGACGAGCAGAACCAGCCGCCCGTGCCCGAGGCCACCGCCAGCTCCGGCAGATCCCCGCCCGGGCGGCGGACCTGGCGCTCCCCGGCCTCGCCGCGCAGTTGCCTCACCGCCTCCACCAGGAGGAACAGTCCTCGCATCCCGGGGTGACAGGCGGAGAGGCCGCCGCCGTCCGTGTTGACCGGGAGCTCTCCGCGCAGGCCCGTGCGGCCCTTCTCGACGAACGCGCCGCCCTCGCCCTTCGCGCAGAAACCCAGGTCCTCCAGCGTCACCAGCGTCATGTACGTGAACGCGTCGTAGATCTCGGCCAGGTCGATGTCCGCGGGCGTCACCCCGGCCCGTTCGAAGGCGAGGCGGCCCGATACGGCGGCGGGGGAGACCGTGAAGTCCTCCCACTCGGACATCGTGGAGTGCGAGACGTGCTCACCGGTCCCCAGTATCCAGACGGGGGCCTTCGCCGTGTCGGCGACGTACTCCTCGGCGGCCAGCAGCACCGCGCAGCCCCCGTCGCTGCGGATGCAGCAGTGCAGCTTGGTGAAGGGGTCCGCGATCATCGGGCCCGACAGGACGTCGTCCACGGTGATCGGGTCCCGGAACATCGCCTCCGGGTTCGCCGCCGCGTTCGCCCGTGCCGTCACCGCCACCTCGGCGAGCTGCTCCAGCGTCGTGCCGTACTCGTGCATATGGCGGCGGGCGGCCATCGCGTACTTGGCGATCAGGCTGTGCCCGTACGGCACCTCGAACTGCAACGGCCCCCGCGCCCCGAACGACAGGTTCGACGTGCGGCGGCCCGCCCTGATGTCCGCGCGGGCCGTCGACCCGTAGACGAGGAGCACGGCCCGGGCCCGGCCCGCCGCGATGGCGTCCGCCGCGTGGGCGGCCATCACCTCCCAGGTCGCGCCGCCCACCGCCGTGGAGTCGACCCAGGTCGGCCGCAGCCCCAGGTACTCGGCCACCTCCACCGGGGCGAGGGTCCCGAGCCCGGCGGAGGCGAAGCCGTCGACGACCGAGCGGTCCAGGCCCGAGTCGGCCAGGGCGCGGCGGGCGGCCTGGGCGTGCAGGGCGTACGGGGTGGCGTCGTCGGCGCGCCCGCAGTCCGCGAGCGAAATACCGACGACGGCGACCTTGCGGGGGCGGCGGAGGGGTGAAGTCGGGGCGGCAGACATGAATCTGACGGTACATCAGATATGTCCGCCTGTAACCGCATCCGCAGCCGCGCCCGTGCGGTCGCGTGCGCGGGGCGGCTTCCCTCGGTCCGGCGCGTGCGGGACTCTGGGATTCCCCGCCCCTCGCCCCTAATATGACGCACCGTCAGTTTGCGTATCGCCAGTTGAGGGGCCGCCGGTCCCTGAGGGGAAGGAGCCCGCAGATGGACGCCGCCTTCACCGCGGAGCAGGACGAGATCCGCCGCACCCTGCGCGACCTGCTCGCCCAGCACGCGGGGCCGGACGCGAACCGGGCCGCCGTGCGCACCGCCGAGGGCTACGACCCGGTTCTGTGGCGCAGGCTCTCCCGGGACCTCGGTCTGCCGGGGCTCGCGCTCCCGGAGGAGTACGGCGGGGCGGGCTGCACGGTCACCGAGCTGGCCCTCGCCTGCGAGGAGACGGGCCGCGCGCTGCTGCCCTCCCCGCTGCTCGCCACCGCCGCGCTCGCCGCCCCCCTGATCGCCGCCCTCGGCACCCCCGACCAGCGCGCCACCCTGCTGCCCCGGATCGCGGACGGGACCCTGACCGCCGCGCTCGCCGTCCCCGGCGGCTCCCTCGCCACCGGCCTCGCTCTCACCGGCGACAACCGCGACGGGTCCTGGGCGGGCGGCGGCCGCGCGGGCGGCGTCCAGGCGCGCGGGGAGCGGGAGGGCGACGGCTGGCGGCTCTACGGCGAGGCCGACCGGGTCCTGGACGGGCACAGCGCCGGACTGCTCCTGGTCGCGGCCCACACGGGCGGCTACCCCCGCAGCCGTACGCTCCTGTTCCTGGTGCGCCCGGAGGAGGCGGCCGGGCTGGCGCGAACCAGGCTCACCGCCGTGGACGAGACCCGCCCCCTCGCCCGCGTCGAGCTGCGCGACACCCGGGCCGAGCTGCTCGGCGCGGCCGAATCCGCCGACGCGGCCGGCGCGCTGGCCGCCGCCGGGCGCACGGTCGCCGCGGTCCTGGCCGCCGAGGCGGTCGGCACGGCGGCGGGCGCACTGGAGCGGACGGTGGACTACGTGAAGGCACGCGAACAGTTCGGCCGGGCCGTCGGCTCGTTCCAGGCGGTCAAACACCGCCTCGCCGACCTGTACGTACGGGTCGAGGCCGCCCGCTCCGCCGCCCTCTACGCGGCCTGGGACCCGGACGCCGGGCCCCTCGCGCTCGCCCAGGCCCTGGAGGCGGCGCGGATCGCCGCCGGGGAGGCCGTCCAGCTGCACGGCGGCATCGGCTTCACCTGGGAGCACGAGGCGCATCTGTATCTCAAGCGGGCGGCGGGCGACGAGCTGCTCTTCGGTCCGGTCCACCGGCTGCGCGACCACGCGGCTCAGTGCGCCGGAATCTTCGGGACCGGCCGGTCGTCCGCCACCGCTCCGCACAGGGCGGGCGTCTGATGGCCCGCGGCGTACGCCTCGTCCAGAAGGTCTCCGCCACCCGCGCCTTCGCGCGGGTCGCCCCGCACGTGGTGCCCGCCCTCGACCGGACCGTGCACCGGCTCACCCGGGGCAAGGTGCTGCTCAGCGCCCGGATGCTGCCGGGGCTCGTCCTCAGGGTGCCGGGAGCGCGCACGGGCCGGCCGAGGACCACCCCGCTGGCCTGTATGCCGGAGGACGAGGCGGAGGGCCGCTGGATTCTGGTCGGCAGCAACTTCGGCCGTACGGGGCATCCGGCCTGGACCGCGAACCTGCTGGCCCGCCCGGACGAGGCCGTCATCAACTGGCGCGGCCGGGACATCCCGGTACGCGCGGCCCTGCTGGAGGGTGAGGAGCGGGCCCGGGTGTGGGAGACCGCACTCGCCTTCTGGCCGCCCTACGCGGCGTATCAAAAGCGCGTGGAGCGGGAGATCCGGCTGTTCCGGCTGGAGAGGCGGTAGGGCGGTAGGGGAGGCAGGGGTGTGTCCTGGGGAAACGTCCGGGAACGCCGACGGCGGACCACAGGCGAAGGTGCGTGGTGGTCCGCCGTCGGTGAGACAGGACGTGCGGCTGGGGGTTTCGGGCCTACTTCGTGGGCTTCTTGCCTGTGATGCCCAGGTGGACCAACAGTGCGAGGTTCGGGTGCAGTTCGGCCTGCTTCACGCCCCAGGTGGTGAACCCCTTCTGGTGCGAGGCGACCGCGGCCAGCATCGCGACCAGGGAGCCCGCCATCGCCGCCGGGCTGACGTCCTTGTCGACCTTGCCCTTGGACTGGAGCTCCTTCACCGAATCGGTGAGGGAGTTGGTGACCGAGTTCAGGATCTTCATGCGGATCTTGTAGAACCGTTTGTCCCCCTCGGCCGCGCCGAGGTCGATCACCCGGAGGATCGCGTCGTTGTGCCGCCAGAAGTCGAGGAATCCCTCGACGAGTTGCTCGGAGGTCTGCCAGCCGGCCTTGCCGACCCAGGGGCGCCCGGCGACCAGTTCGGTCAGCCCGGCGCCCTCCTTGGCGACTCCCTCGGCGATTTCGAGGACGGCGCCCTCCACATCGGGGAAGTACTGGTAGAAAGTCGCGGGTGAAGTCCCGGCCTTCCGGGCGACGTCGATGACTTTGACGTCCCGGTACGGCGAGGAGCTGAGCATCTCGCTGAGGCAGTCGAGCAGCTTCTGCCGCGTCGCCTGACCGCGTCGACCGGCCACGCGGCCGTCGACGGTGCGTACTTGTCCTGTCATGCCGTCAGCTTACCGAGGGGCGATGGGAGCGCGATTCGGCCGACTGCAAATGGGGAACGCCGCAGGACTCGCGGGGTGTGCGGCGGCGGGGGGCGATGCTTTTCGGCCGCGGTGCGCGAGGGTGCCGGAAGTCCGGGGCGGCACCGGCGGCGGCGCGCGGCGTAAGTGTTATCAACAGCCTGTGGACAACTTCGGTGGACAACTTTCGTCCACATGGTGAGCTGCCCTTCACTGTTCGGGCAAATGTTCCCCGGATGTTCCCTTTGGGTCTGTCCGGCATGCGTACGGCCAGGCGCAGGCAGGCATACGCGTGCGTCGGGGCGCGCCGGACCGGACCCGACGTTACGTTGACTGTGACGGGCGTCACTGCTACGGAAGGATCCGGGCCCATGGCCGCATTCGCGCATTCCGCGCCGTGCTGGGCGGACGTGCAGCTACCCGACCTCGAAGCGGGCAAGCGCTTCTACGGCGGCCTCTTCGGCTGGACCTTCCGGGCGGGCGACGGCATGCCCTTCGCGGACGCGCTGAGCGACGGCCGCCTGGTCGCCGCGCTGGCCGCCAAGAAGGACGGCCGGATGCCCACCGCGTGGGGCGTCTACTTCGCCACCGACGACATCCGGGCCACCGTCGCCGCGATCCGCGAGCACGGCGGCCAGATCATCACCGACCCCGTACGGGCCGGGCAGGCCGGAATCCTCGCGCAGGCGGCCGACCCGGGGGGAGCGGTCTTCGGCCTCTGGCAGCCCGGGGAGCGCGAGGGCTTCGAGAAGCAGAACGACCCCGGCTCCTTCTGCTGGACCGAGGTCTACACCCGGCAGCCGGAGCGCGTGGACCCGTTCTACGAGCAGGTCTTCGGCTTCCGCGCCACCGATCCGGACGAGGCGGGCCACGACGTCTCCGGCGACACGGAGGCGCTCGTCGACTTCCGGATGTGGTCCCCCGAGGGCGCCGAACCGGGCCCGGGCACCGCTGTCGGCGGCCGCAGCGTCATCACGGACGCGTTCCCGGCCGAGATGCCGAGCTACTTCCTCATCTACTTCGCCGTCGCCGACTGCGACGCGGCCGCCGAACTCGCCGTACGGCTCGGCGGCCGGGTCGCCCAGCCGCCCTTCGACATCCCCTACGGCCGGACGGCGGTCCTGCACGACGACCAGGGCGCCGCCTTCGCCGTACTGCAGCCCGGAGAACTGCTTCCGTAACCCGTTGCGGACCCGTTGTGGGCGGATACCGGCCGAAGTGACATGAGACACCCACATCCGCCCCCGGGTTCGCAACCGACGCCCGAGCCAGCAACAATCGGGGTGCGCGCAGGGCGGGATTCGACCGGGCGGTAATTCGCGGACTTCGTCGCCGAGGTCCGTACGGGGAGGTGGCAGGCAAGTGGTGGAGCAGCTGACGCAGCACGACCCGAGACGGATCGGCCCGTTCGAGGTGCTGGGACGGCTCGGGGCCGGCGGCATGGGGCTGGTCTATCTCGCCCGCTCGGCGTCCGGCCGGCGAGTGGCGATCAAGACGGTACGGACCGAGCTCGCCGAGGACCAGCTGTTCCGGGTCCGCTTCACGCGCGAGGTCGAGGCGGCCCGTGCCGTCAGCGGCTTCTACACCGCCGCCGTGGTCGACGCCGATCCGCGTGCCACCGTGCCCTGGCTGGCCACCGCCTACGTCCCCGCGCCCTCGCTCGAAGAGATAGTGAACGAGTGCGGCCCCATGCCGACCCAGGCCGTGCGCTGGCTGGCCGCGGGCATCGCCGAGGCCCTCCAGTCCATCCACGGCGCGGGCCTCGTCCACCGTGACCTGAAGCCGTCCAACGTCCTCGTCGTCGAGGACGGTCCCCGGGTGATCGACTTCGGTATCGCGTCCGGCGTCTCCAACACCCGGCTGACCATGACGAACGTCGCCGTCGGCACGCCCGCGTACATGTCGCCGGAGCAGGCCCGGGACTCCCGCAGCGTCACCGGGGCCAGCGACGTGTTCTCGCTGGGCTCCACCCTCGTCTTCGCCGCCACCGGCCACGCCCCCTTCCACGGGGCCAACCCGGTCGAGACGGTGTTCATGCTGCTGCGCGAGGGGCCGGACCTGGAGGGGCTGCCGGACGACCTGCGGCCGCTGATCGAGTCGTGCATGCAGATGGACGCCACCCGGCGCCCCAGCCCCGCCGACCTCCAGGCCCAGCTCGCCCCGCACCTCTTCGCCTCCGGCAGCGATGACAGCGGCACCGCCTCCGCCTGGCTGCCGTCCCGGGCCACGGCGATGATCGAGCAGCGCAGGGGCGGCGGCCGTGCGACACCGCCCGCGCCGGTCGTGCCGCCGCCCCCGCAGCAGCCGCCCCGGCCGCCGCAGGACCGGGGCAGGGACCAGGACACCGCCTGGCGCAGCGGGGCCGATCTGCGCTCGCCCTCCCCGCTGGCATCCCCGCTCGCCCCGTCCTCGCCGATGCCGAACGGTTCCGCTCCGGCCTCGTCGCCCCCGGGTGCTTCCGCCGCCCCCGACAGCGGGCCCGTCCAGCTGGCCGGTGCCAAGGTGCCGATCGGCCCCGGTCTGCGGGCCGGGGAGGTACGCGGCGCGGCCGCCGCGCATCCGGCCGCCGCGACGGGCTGGGTCCGGCCGCCCGCCGGGCTGAGCGCCTCGGG
>NZ_NWVL01000027.1 GCF_002382885.1 Streptomyces sp. WZ.A104 | reverse complement strand
CGGAGCTCCTGTGGTGAGGATGTCTTGGAGTGACATCCCTCTTCTACAGCAGCTCCGCTGCCTCGTTCACCAGCCTTGACGAACGACCTCAACGCCTAACTGAACGGCGTTGCCTCTAGGGCCTGTGCTGCCGCGCCCCGGATAGGCTGTTCGCATGACGACCGGGGTGCGGCGCAGGATGGGCGTCGACGAGCGAAGGCAGCAATTGATCGGCGTCGCGCTGGACTTGTTCAGCCGCCGCTCGCCCGAGGACGTGTCGATCGACGAGATCGCCGCCGCCGCGGGGATCTCACGGCCGCTGGTCTACCACTACTTCCCCGGGAAGCAGAGCCTTTACGAAGCGGCGCTGCGGCGCGCCGCCGACGAGCTGGCGGCCCGCTTCCTTGAGCCCCTCGAAGGACCCCTCGGCGCACGGCTGTCGCGGGTGATGGGGCGGTTCTTCGACTTCGTCGACGAGCACGGCCCCGGGTTCTCGGCGCTGATGCGCGGCGGGCCCGCGGTCGGCTCCTCGACGGCGAACGCCATGATCGACGGGGTGCGGCAGGCCGCGTACGAGCAGATCATCACGCATCTCGGGGTGGCCGAACCGCCCGCACGGCTGGAGCTGGTGGTCCGCTCCTGGGTCTCGCTGGCCGAGTCCACGGCGCTGATCTGGCTGGACGGGCGGCGCATCCCGCGCGCCGAGCTGGAGATGCAGCTGGTGCACGACTTCGCCGCGCTGGCCGCCGTCAGCGCCGCGTACGACCAGGAGATGGCGGGCATCGTGCTGCGGGTGCTGGCCCAGGAGCCGGTGGACGGTCCGTTCGGGGATCTGCTGGCCCGGCTCTCCGCCCTCGCCCCGGATGTGCCCGCGGTCCCGGCGCAGCGCCTGCCGCCCCCCGACGACACCACCCGCTAGGCGGGCAGCCCGTTGCGGTGGGAGACGCGGCGGGCGGCGGCCAGCAGGGCGTGGATCTGCGGGCCCGCCTGGTCGATCTCGGCGACCGGGCGGGGGAACGGCAGCCGGACGTCCTGGTGGGTGCTCGGGTATTCGAGGCGCAGGGTCACTCCGTAACGGTCCATCGCCAGCGGCACGGCCCGGGTCATGCCGCGCTCCGGGCGGGGGCGGACGAGGCGCAGCAGGAGCGGGACGAGCTCGGCGTGGTCGTCCACCAGATGGGTGAGCATCCCCGCCTCGCAGGCGGCGATCGGGTCGGTCTCCGCCTCCTCCAGCTCCTCCAGGGTGACGAAGGTGCGCCCCTCGGCGTCCTCCAGTACCGCCTGGCCGAACTCCATGCAGGTGGACTGCCCGGTGTCGTTGCCGTACGGGGCGGACAGCAGCCCGGTGACCGTGACGCGGGCGCGCAGCCGGTCGCGTACGGACGCGGGGGCGATGTCCGTGAACTCCAGGCGGGCCGGGACCCGTTCGGCGGACGGCGCGTGACCGCCGTCGTTCGGGGCGTGCAGGTGGATGTGGCCCATCGCCCCCGTGCCGTCGAGGCGGCGGACTTCGGTGTGCAGGCCGTCGCTGACCACCGTCATGGAGTGGGCGACGGTCAGGATCGACCGGACGCGCTCGGCGCGGGTCGGCTGCGTGGCGCGCGGGCTGAAGGGACGCATCCGATTTCTCCAGGGGCAGTCAACGAGACCCAAGTGGATACTTAGGTATGCCTAACCTTACCCGCAAGGGCGAGGGGGCGGGTAGTCCGGGGACACCGGACACCCCCACAGCCGGGTCAGAGCTGGAGCTCGGTGCCCAGGGCGGCCGCGAGTCCGACTTCCGCGTTGTCCGACTGACCGCGTTCGAAGGCGCGTTGGTAGGCCTCGTCGCCGACGGCCGCCCGCGCCTGGCGTTCGCACCTCTCGCGGACCGGCCCAAGCTCGGGCGTGCCGCGCTGGGGGTGGCCGACCATCCGCCAGTACGCCTGTCCCGTGCCGTAGACCCGGGCGGCCTGCGCCCCAGCCCCCTGGGCGGCGATCGCGGCGGCCAGGATGTCCAGGCCCAGCGCGATGCCGAAGCTGTCGCGGAGCCGGTGCTTGCCCGCGAGCATCGCCCGGGCGTGCGCGGCGGAGGCCTCGGGGTCGCCCCGGAGCAGGGCGATCAGGGCCAGCTGGTAGTCGGCGTAGGAGCGGGTCCAGAACTCGCCACCGCGTTCGCAGGACCTGCGCAGCGCGGTGGCGGCCGCCTCGGACTCGGCCAGCCGCCCCAGGGCGGTGAGCGCGAAGACGGTGATCAGGTGGCAGCGCAGCCGGTGGGCGGAGTCCGCGGGGACGCTCCCCGTCATCCGCAGGACACGTTCGGCCGCCTCCAGGGCCGCCTCGGGCTGCCCGGTCATCAGCTGGGTGAGACCGGAGAGGTAGGTGGCGCCGAGCATGCCCTCCTCGTCCCGGTCGTACAGGGCGATCGCCGTGCAGAGCGCACCGTACTTCTCGGCGGTCGCGAAGTCGCCCTGGAGCAGCGCCGCGACGCCGAGCACCCAGTGCAGCCGGGTCCGGTGGGGGCCGTCGACGGGGCCCGCGTCCAGGGCGCGCTGGGTGTAGTCGCGCGCCTCGGACAGATGGCCGCAGCAGGCCCAGAAGAAGCCGACCCGGCCCGCCATCTCCTGGGCCCCGGCGACGTCGTGGGCGAGCAGGTGCTCCAGAGCGGCGCACAGGTCGAGGTGGGTGTCGGACACCTTGTGGTACCAGGACACCTGGTCCGGGCCGCTCCAGCCCTCGTGGGCACGGCGGGCGAGGCCGAGGAAGCTGGCGGCGTGCCGTTCGGCCGCCGCGTGCTCCTCGCCCAGTTCGACGAGCCACATCCGGCCGTACTCGCGCAGGGTGTCGAGCATCCGGTAGCGGCGGCCGTCGCGCTGGACGACGGACTGGGCGACCAGGCCCTGGAGCGCCCGGTCCACGTCCTCGGGCGTGAGCGGGCCGCCCGCGCAGACCTCGCGGGCGACCTCCTCGTCGAAGTCGGTCCGCAGGGGGGTGAGGCGGGCCCAGAGGAGGCGTTCGAGCGGGGAGCACAGCTCGTGGGACCAGCCGATGGCGGTACGCAGGGTGCGGTGCCGGCGGGGCCAGACCGACTCGTCGGCGAGGAGGTCGAGCCGGGAGGCTCCGAGGCCGGGGACGGCCCCGGTGCCGCCGGACTCTCCGGGGCCGCCCCGGCCGGGTCCCGGTACGCCGAAGCGGGAGCCGATGCGGTCGGCGAGCTGGGCCACGGTGTGGCGGCCGATGCCCGCCGCGGCCAGTTCGATGGCGAGCGGGATGCCTTCGAGGCGGCGGCAGATCTCGGCGGCGGCCGCCTCGTCCCCGGGGCCGTCGAGACCCGCGCGGGGGTCGGCGGCGCGCAGCCGGTCGGCGAAGAGCTGGAGCGCGTCCGGGGCGCCGTCGACCGGGAGCGGCGGCACCTCGACGACGTACTCCCCCCGGGTGCCCAGCGGTTGCCTGCTGGTGACCAGGACCGTCAGCGCGGGCGAGGTGGTGAGGACCTCGGCCAGCAGGTGGGAGCAGGGGCCCCGGAGGTGTTCGGCGGAGTCGAGGACCAGCAGGAGCCGCTTGTCGCTGAGCCATTCGCAGAGCGCCTCGACGGGCATCCGCAGGGTGTGGTCGGCGAGCCCGACGGCGTCCGAGACGGTGGGGAGCAGCAGCCCGTCGCCGTAGAGCGGGGAGAGGTCGGCCCACCAGGCGCCGTCCGGGTAGCCGTCGGCGACGGCGCGGGCGGCCCGCAGCGCGAGCCGGGTCTTGCCGACGCCGCCGGGGCCGATCAGGGTGGTCATCCGCCGGGTGGTCAACGCGGTGTGCAGCCGGGCCAGTTCGGACCGCCTCCCGACGAAGCTGCTCATCTCCTCGGGAAGGTATCCCACCTTGGTCATCATCACCGTCCGCACGCTGGGGCAGGGGGCGTCGGTGGGCCGACCGCCCCGGTCGGGGCTCCTGCCGCGCGAACCGGCACGGTCCCGCCTCCCCCGACGGGAGAGCGGGACCGGCCGGGCGGACCGGGACGGCTGTCGCGGCTCCTTCGCCGACGTCTGCCGTCACCGTAGTGCCGTCGGAGGTCAGCGCAGAGTGAAGACGGCCACCGTGCGTCCCGGGACGGTGAAAGTGGCTGATTTCCCGTCGTACCTGGCTCGTTTGACAGTAAGGTCCGCACCCTTCGCCTGGACGGGGTGCAGCGCGTACGTCTTCCCGGCCGGTGCGGCGAGCCGCTGGGTGGCGGTCTCCGGGGTGGCGTTGAGGACGACGGCCAGACTGCCCAGGCGCATGGTGATCACACCGGGGGTCTCGGCGGGACCGGAGAGCGGGAAGGACAGGGCCGACTGCACCTGGCCGGTGGTGCTCAGGGAGAACTCCTTCTCGGTACTGCGGATGGTGAGCAGGTCGCGGTAGGCGGCGGACGCCCCCTCGATCTGGGCGCAGCCGGGTGCGATCGTCCCGGCCGAGGCCAGCAGCGGCTTCGCGTACGGCCACTTGTCCTGGTTGTCGGCGGCGGGCGGCAGGCCCCGGCCGAAGCCGTTGCCGTCGCGGCAGTCCCAGCGCAGGGCGTTGAACCAGTCGCCGCTGTCGTAGGAGTTGCGGTCCAGGGACTTGGAGCGCAGCAGGTCGGTGCCCGCCTGGGAGAGCGAGGGACCCTGCGAGAGGACGGAGGCGCCCATCGCCACCACCTGGGCCCTGGCCAGCTCGGCGGCCGTGGTCCCCGCCGGGAGCTTGAAGGCGAGGGTGTCGAAGAGCGTCTCGTTGTCGTGGGCGTCGGAGTAGGCGAGTGCGTCGCCTGGGGCGGCCGCGTATCCGGCGGGGACCCCGTTGTAGTCGACGTCGGAGCCCTTGACCGTACGCCCGGAGGTGTCGGTGAAGGTGTAGTCGGCGAGGTTGCCGCTGAGACCGACCTTGATCAGGTCCTGGTAGTGCAGCAGCCGGGCCTTCTGCTCGGCGCGGGTGCCGTTGGCCGGGGAGGAGTTGGGATCGGTGTAGAGGCCGGAGGCGAAGCCCTGGACGCCGGGGTCCTCGTCGAAGGGGCCGCCGCCGCGCACGGCGTCGCGGGCCCGGTCGGAGAAGGTCGCGACGCCGGTCCCGGCCATGTTCTTCTGGGTGGCCTGGACGAAGCGGGCGTCGTCCGCGATCTCCCCGAAGTTCCAGCCCTCCCCGTACAGGATGATCTTCTTGCCGTCGACGCCGTCCTTCGCGGGCGTGAGCCCGTCCAGCGCCTTGCGGACGGCGAGGATGTTGTCCTTCGGGTGGTGGCCCATCAGGTCGAAGCGGAAGCCGTCGACCTTGTACTCCCTGGCCCAGGTGACGACCGAGTCCACGACGAGCTTGCCCATCATGGTGTTCTCGGGCGCGGTGTTGGCGCAGCAGGTGGAGGTGGCGACGGTGCCGTCCTCCAGGAGCCGCTGGTAGTAGCCGGGCACGATGCGGTCGAGCACCGACTTTTCGTCCTGCCCGGAGGCGACAGTGTGGTTGTAGACGACGTCCATGACCGTGCGCAGCCCGGCCCGGTTGAGGCCCTGGACCATCCGCCGGAACTCGACCGTGCGCCGGGTGCCGTCGGGGTCGGAGGCGTACGAGCCCTCGGGGACGGTGTAGTGCAAGGGGTCGTAGCCCCAGTTGAAGCCGTCCTTGGCGGCGGCCTTGCTCACGCAGGCCTGCTGCTCCTCGGAGTCGGGGGCGTAGACGGAGAGGTCGCAGGCGGGCTTGGCCTGGTCGGCCTTCTTCTCCGGGATCGTCCCGATGTCGAAGACCGGCAGCAGGTGGACGTAGTTCGTACCGGAGTCGGCCAGCTTCTTCAGGTGCCGCATGCCCTTGGAGCGGGTGTCGGTGAAGGCCAGGTACTCCCCCGGGTGCCTCGCCGTGCGGTCCGTGATCGAGAAGTCACGGACGTGCAGCTCCTGGATCCGGGCGTCCCGCAGCGGGGTGGCGGCGGGCTTCTCCAGGCCGGACCAGCCGCGCGGCGCGAGCTTCGGGTCGGTGAGGTCGACGACGAGGCTGCGGGCGGAGTCGGCGGTCAGGGCGGTGGAGTAGGGGTCGGTGACCTTGTTGGTGACCAGCTTCTGGACGGAGGGCGCCCAGACGGTGACGGCGTACCGGTAGGGCTTGCCCCGCCAGCTCTTCTTCCCGGTGACCGACCAGACGCCGGTGCGCCCGTCGCGCTTCATCGGGTGCGTGCGGCCGCCGAGTTCGAGCGAGACGGTCCGGGCGGTCGGGGCCCACACCGAGAGGGTGGGCCGGGACTTGCGGAAGACCGGGCCGAGTTCGGCGGAGGCCGCGTGCTTGCCGTACAGGTCGTCCAGGACGCCCGCCGTCTGGACGCCGGTGGCGGCGAGCAGAGCGCCGTTGGCGGCGCGCTGGGTGGCGATGAGCTGGCCGCGCAGGGACTCCCGGACGCGGTCCCGGTCACGGGCGTCGACGGTGAAGGCCGGATAGTCCTTCAGGTGGGGGAACTTCGCCTTCTGCCCATCACTCAGCGCGGCCTGGGTGAGCCGGAGCCACCGGCCCTCGTCGGACAGCGCCCCGTCGACGACGGAGATGCCGCCCTTCTTGGCGTACACGAGCTGCTGGCTAGTGGCATCGGTGGCCTTCACCTTCCAGACGACGGTGTCCGCGTCGATCCACTGCGCCTGGGCCTTCGACAGGTCGGGGGCCGGGCCGCCACCGATCTGCGGGAGGAGGTAGCCGGGCTTGCCGCCCAGCAGCCAGACCTCGTGACCATAGGTGGTGAGGTCGAGGGACTGGTCGCTGGGGAGGTCCTTCTCGTCGCCCTTGTGGAGGATGTAGCTGAGCGAGGTGGCCCCGTCGGCGAGCGGCACCTCGAAGGTGACGCCGTAGGCGTCCTTCCTCGCCGGCATCAGCGGCTTCGACCAGTCCGTGGGCTCCTTGGCCCCGGCCCAGACATGGAGCCCCCAGCCGTCGTAATTCCCGTCCGTGCGATGGTAGTTGAGGACCGCCTTGGCGGTGTCCTGCGGCGGGGCCTCGGGGGCCTCGACCGCCTGCTCGTCCTTGCCCTGCTCGACCCAGACCTGCCCGGTCACGGCCAGGTCGACGGTCCGCTCCGGGCCGTCGGCCACGCCGTTCTTCACGACGGTGTACGGGACCGAGTCCGCGCCCTCCTCCAGGTCGAGCCAGGCGAACGCGCCGAACGCGTCGCGCCCGATGAACTCGGCGGTCTTCCCACCGGACTTCAGCTGCCAGCCCTCGTAGTCGCCGTCGGCGCGCCGGTAGTGGACGACGGCCCGGTCCCGCTCGACGGCGACGGGCTTCCCGGGCGGCGGGGCCTGACCGGCGGTGGTCGAGGCGAGGGCGCTGGAGGTTCGACCGGCGCGGTCGACGACAACGGCCTTGTAGCGCAAGGGCGTTCCCGCCTTCACCGAGTCGTCGAGGTACTGGGTGACCTTGTACGGGGCGTGGTCGGCGCTGCCGAGGGTCTGCCACTTGCCGTTGCCCACCTGGGCGGCGAAGACGACCCGGTTGAGCTGTCCGCCGTCCACGTCGGCGGCGATCTCCACCGTGCCGGTGGCTCCGGCGCCCGGGGCCCTCAGAGCGATCGCGGGCTTGGCGGCCGGGGCGCCCACACGCCTGTCCGCCCGGAGCACGACACTGGAGAGGGCGGGCACGGTGACGGTGACCGCCTTGTCCGCGCCGCTACGGACGGTGCCTGAACCACCGTACAGCGTACGGAAGTTCATGCCGGACGACTCGGTGGCGAGCCGCACCTCCTTCGGGCTGGTGCCGTTGTTGGAGGCGACGAGATACTCGTAAGGGCGCTTGGTATCGATGCGCGAGACGGCGTACACCGAGCCCTCCGCCCCTTCGGCGGTCCGCTCGATCTGGGTGCCGTCGCGCAGCGCCGGGTGCTTCTTGGTGAGCTTGGAGAGCGCGGCGATGGAGCGGTAGACGGGGTGCTTCGTGTCGTACGCGTCGGAAGCGTGCGTGCGGTCGGTGCCGAGCTGGTCGTCGTCGAGGTAGTCGGCGGTCTTCGAGGCGAAGAGGGTCTGGCGGGCGTCCTTGTCGCCGCCCGCTCCGGTGAAGCCCTGCTCGTCGCCGTAGTAGATCACCGGGTTGCCGCGCCCGAAGAACATCAGCTCGTTGGCGAGCCGGGCCCGCTTCAGCAACTCGGCTTCGTCGGCATTCGGGTTGTCCTGCTTGAGGAAGGTCCCGATGCGGCCCATGTCGTGGTTGCCGAGGAAGGTGACCTGCTCGTAGGCGTTGGCCTTGTCCGTGGTGTAGCGGTAGTCGTTCGCGTACACCGAGGCGAGCCGGTCGGCGGGGGCGCCCTGGGAGGCGAACTGCCGGGCGGCGTCCTGGAACGGGAAGTCGAGGGTGGAGTCCAGGCGGCCGCGGGTCACATAGGGCGAGGTGATCTCGGTGTCGGCGGAGTAGACCTCTCCGAACATGAAGAAGTCGTCCCGGCCCCGCTCGGCCGCGTAGGCGTCGAGCGCGGTGGCCCACTGGGTCCAGAAGTCCAGGTCGACGTGTTTGACGGTGTCGATGCGGAAGCCGTCGATGTCGAAGTCGCGGACCCACTTCTCGTAGATCTTCCGCATGCCCTTCACGACCTCGGGACGCTCGGTCCACAGGTCGTCGAGGCCGGAGAAGTCGCCGTACTCGTTGGACTCGCCGGCCCAGGTCGAGTCGCCCCGGTTGTGGTACATGGTGGGGTCGTTGAGCCAGGACGGGACCTTCCTGCCGGTGCCCGGGGTCTGGACCGGGGTGTACGGGAAGGAGTCCTGGTCGACCTTCCTGACGCCGTCGCGGTCGTCGAAGGGGCGGCCGTCCTCGCTGAGGTAGGGGAAGGCGCCCTTCGGCTTGTAGCCGTAGGCCTTCTCCGCGTAGTCGACGGTGTCGGCGGTGTGGTTGGTGATGACGTCGAAGAAGACCTTCATCCCCTTGGCGTGGGCCTTGTCGATCAGCCGCTCCAGGTCCGCGTTGGTGCCGAAGTGCGGGTCGACCTGGGTGAAGTCGGTGATCCAGTAGCCGTGGTAGCCCGCCGAGGCGTCCTTGCCGGTGCCCTGGACCGGGCGGTTCTTGAAGATCGGCGCCAGCCAGATGGCGGTGGTGCCGAGGCCCTTGATGTAGTCGAGCTTCGACGTCAGGCCCTTGAGGTCGCCGCCCTGGTAGAAGCCCTTGTCGGTGGGGTCGAAGCCGTGCTCCAGGCGTGAGCCCTTCAGCCCGCCCCGGTCGTTGGCGGTGGTGCCGTTGGCGAACCGGTCGGGCAGCACGAAGTAGAACTGCTCACGGGTGAGGTCGTGCCGGGCCGCCTCACGGGCGAGCCCGGCATCCGAGGGAGGGGACGGCGGACGGGGCGATGCGGCGGCCGAGGCCGCCGGGACGACGGGCAGCAGCGCCACGCACAGGGCGGCCACCGCCCCTCGTCTGAGGGAGGTTCGGGACACGGGAGGGTGCTCCTCGGCTGGTGTCAGGAGGGCTTGCGGAGGGTGGACCGCGGGCCGGTGACGTCGGTCACCGGCCCGCGCGTTCGTCAGGAGGTCAGCCGCGCCAGACGTCGGCGGTCAGCGTGACCTTCCCGGAGGCCGGGACGGTGGCGGTGCGGTTGGCGCCGCTCTCCCAGGTGACGTTGCCGTCGCCGTCCTTGCGGACGTACTTGTACGCGAACGAGGTCCCGGCGGGCAGGTTCACGTCCAGCTTCCAGACGGGGTACGCGGCCGGGTCGAGCTTCGGCGCGAGGGCCGGGTTCCAGTTGCCCAGGGCCGCCTGGTCGCCGGTGACGTGGATGTTCTGGCCGAGCTGGGTGGTGGCGCTGACGCCGAAGGAGGCGCCGGACGGGCCGTCGCCGGGGTTCGGGTCAGAGCCCCCTCCCCCGCAGGTCCGGGCGTTCACGTGCAGGGCTACGGCGGTTCCGGCCGGGACGGTGGCGGTGAACCGGCCGGAACCGTCGACGCTCACCCCGTTGCCGGACTGCACATCGCAGTAGTCCCCGGCGGGCAGTGAGGTCTGGAAGGTCCGGGTGAGCGCCGAGCCCTCGTGGTTGATGGCGACGTACGCCTTGTCGCCCCGGCCGAAGGCGATCCGGTCGCCGCCGTCGTCCCACCAGTCGGTGACGGCCCGGCCGCGTGCGGCGTTGCGGAGGCCGACCGTGGAGGAGATCTCGCGCCAGTCGTGCTGGCACTTCCAGCCGTCGCTGTAGCAGGCGTTCACCTGGCCGCCGTTCGGCGGTCCGGCGGCGTGGTCGCTGAACTCGTAGCCGGAGTGGACGTCCGGGGAGCCGTAGGGCCAGGCCAGCATGAAGACGTTGGCGAGGGTGTAGGCGGAGCCGTTCTTGTAGTTGAGGGTGTCGCCGACGCGCTCGGTGTCGTGGTTGTCGACGAAGACGGCGGACTTGCCGGACTCCATGAAGCCCCAGCCCTCGCCGAAGTTCTTCAGGTGGGCCAGGTTCTCGTGGAGGAAGACCTGCTTGAGGCTCCGCCCGTACCGGAACTCCTGGACGTCACCGGTGCCGAGGTACTCGGACGGCGATACGGCCTCGCCCGCTCCGAAGATCGCCTCCTGCTTCCAGTAGACGTTCGGATCGCTCAGCCGGGACTTGATGTTCGCGAGGTCGGCGGCGGGCATGTGCTTGGCCGCGTCGATCCGGAAGCCGTCGACGCCGAGGGAGAGCAGGTCGTTGAGGTAACCGGCGATCCTCCCGCGTACGTAGTCCTCGCCGGTGTCCAGGTCGGCGAGGCCGACCAGTTCGCAGTTCTGGACGTTGGCGCGGTCGTTGTAGTCGGTGATCTCCGCCCGGCAGTCGTCGAGGTCGCTGCCGGAGTAGAGGCCCGGGTAGTCGTACTTCGTGTACGCGGAGCCTCCGGTGCCGGTGCCGTCGCCCGCCGCCATGTGGTTGATGACGGCGTCCGCGACGACCTTCACGCCCGCCGAGTGACACGTGTTCACCATGGCACCGAAAGCGGCCCGGTCGCCGAGGCGACCGGCGATCCTGTAGCTCACGGGCTGGTAGGAGGTCCACCACTGGCCGCCCTGGATGTGCTCCTGGGGCGGCGAGACCTGGACGTAGCCGTAGCCCGCCGGACCGAGGGTGTCCGTGCAGGCCTTGGCTATGGAGGCGAACTTCCACTCGAACATCACGGCCGTGACGTCCCTGTCGCCCGGAGCGGCGGCCTGTGCGGCGGGTGCGGTGCCGAATCCGGTGGGGATGACGAGGGCGGCAGTGGCGCCGGCCACGAGGGCGAGGGCGGCGGACAGGGGTCTGCGTGCCATGTCTTTTCCTCCTGCGGGTGGGGGAAACGCGGGGGACGGTGCAGCCTCAGCCGGCAACGCGCCATGCCCTCAAGGCTCCTGAAGGTTCTTGCTGCAAGAATGCAAACCTTGCCGCGGACCAGACCGTACGAGGCCGCCAGGCACCGGTCAACCCTTTGGACATCTCCCGCTCACACCGGCGAAACAAGCCAGTTTTCTTCGCGATTTCTTGCTGCAAGGCCTTTCGCAAGATATTGCGGGCCTGTTACGTTGCATGCGACTCCGGTCACGACAAGGAGAGGCGCCCGGAGTCGCTGAAACTCCCCGCCGGCCCTCCCTGGGCCGACTCCTGGCGCCTCTCCTGTACGTGCCGGTGTTCCGGTCAGCCGCCGCGTACCGCCGCCGTCGAGCCGCGTACCACCAGCTCCGGCTGGAAGACGTACTCGGTGCGCTGCACCGGGCTCCCGCCGATCTCCTCCAGCAGCGCGCCCACCGCGGCCGATGCCATCGCCTGCACGGGCTGGCGGACCGTGGTCAGCGGCGGGTCGGTGAAGGCGATGAACGGCGAGTCGTCGAAGCCGACGACCGAGACGTCGCGCGGCACCTCAAGGCCTCTCCCCCGGGCGGCGCGGACCACGCCGAGGGCCATCAGGTCGCTGCCGCAGACGATGCCGGTGCAGCCCGCGTCCAGCAGGGCGCCCGCCGCCACCTGGCCGCCCTCGACGCTGAACAGCGTGGAACAGACGAGCAGTTCGGCCTCGGAGCGGTCCATGCCGAGCACGGAGACGGCCGCCTCCACGAACCCGTCGCGCTTGCGGCGCGAGGGGACGTAGCGCTGCGGGCCTATGGCCAGGCCGATCCGGCGGTGGCCGAGATTGGCGAGGTGCCCGAGGGCCATCCGCACGGCAGCGTTGTCATCGGGCGAGACGAACGGGGCGCTGATGCGCTCGTTGTAGCCGTTGATCAGGACGAACGGTACGCCGCGCTCACTGAGCGCGGCGTACCGCCCCGGGTCGGCGGAGGTGTCCGCGTGCAGCCCGGACAGGAAGACGATGCCGCCGACGCCCCGCTCCACGAGCTGCTCGACGAGCTCGTCCTCGGTGGCCCCGCCGGGCACCTGGGTGCAGAGCACGGGGGTGTAGCCGTGCCCGGCCAGCACCTGTTCGACGGACTGGGCGAACGCCGGGAAGATCGGGTTGGTGAGTTCGGGCGTCACCAGGCCGATCAGCCCGGCGCTGCGCTGCCGCAGCCGTACGGGCCGTTCGTAGCCCAGGATGTCGAGCGCCGCGAGCACCCGCTGACGCGTGGAGTCCGCGACGCCCTGCTTCCCGTTCAGGACCCGGCTGACCGTGGCCTCGCTGACCGCCGCCTGTCCGGCGATGTCGGAGAGGCGGGGTCCGGCGGTGGCCCTGGCCGCGGGCAGTGTCACACCGTCCACCACACCGTGGTGTCGGCGGGCAGCTCGGCCTCGGCGCCGTCCACGGTGACCGGGGAGCTGGCGAGCAGCACCCGGCCACGGGCGGCGATACGGACGGGCGTGCCGGTGGTGTTGACGGTGCAGACGAAGCCGGGGCGGGCGAAGACGAGGACGCCTTCGGGGGCCTGGAGCCATTCGACGTCGGTGCCCGCGCCGAGGCCCGGGTGCTCCCGGCGGGCGGCGATGGCGGCCCGGTACAGCTCCAGGGTGGAGCCCTCGACGCCGGTCTGCGCCTCGACGGACAGCTCACCCCAGCCCGCGGGCTGCGGGAGCCAGCTGCCGCCGTCGCCGAAGCCGTACGAAGTGCCCTCGCGGGTCCACGGGATCGGGACGCGGCAGCCGTCACGGAAGCCGTCCTGGCCTTCGGCACGGAAGAACGAGGGGTCCTGGCGGGCGTCGTCGGGCAGGTCGGTGACGTCGGGCAGGCCGAGCTCCTCGCCCTGGTAGACGTAGGCGGAGCCGGGCAGGGCGAGCATCAGCAGGCTGGCGGCGCGGGCCCGGCGCAGACCGAGTTCCCGGTCGCCGGGGGTACGGATCTGGGTGCCCAGGCCCGCCGGGTTGGCGAAGCGGGTGGCGTGCCGGGTGACGTCGTGGTTGGAGAGCACCCAGGTGGTGGGCGCACCGACTGGGCGCATCGCGTCGAGCGAGACGTCGATGACCTTGCGGAGTTCCTCGGCGTCCCAGGCGGTCGCCAGGTACTGGAAGTTGAAGGCCTGGTGCATCTCGTCGGGGCGCACGTAGTTGGCGGTGCGCTCGACGGTGGGGGTCCACGCCTCGGCGACGGCGATCCGCCCGCCCGTCGCCCGGCGCCGCCCCTCCGAGGAAGGCCCTGCGGGCCCCATCGTGTCCGGGTACTCGTCCAGGATGGTGCGCCAGCTGCGGTAGATCTCGTGGACGCCGTCCTGGTCGAAGAAGGGCATGACCTCGTTGCCGAGCAGCTTGAGCTGGTCGTGGGCCCCGAGGTCGGGCAGGCCCTCGGCCTTGACGAGGCCGTGGGCGACGTCGACCCGGAAGCCGTCGACGCCCATGTCGAGCCAGAAGCGCAGGATGGAGCGGAACTCGTCGGCGACGGCCGGGTGCTCCCAGTTGAAGTCGGGCTGTTCGGGGGCGAAGAGGTGGAGGTACCAGTCGCCGGGGGTGCCGTCCGGGTTGGCCGTGCGGGTCCAGGCGGGGCCGCCGAAGATGGACTCCCAGTCGTTGGGCGGGAGTTCGCCGTTCACGCCCTTGCCCGGGCGGAAGTGGTAGCGCTCGCGCAGGGCGGAGCCGGGGCCCTCGGCCAGGGCGCGCTTGAACCACTCGTGCTGGTCGGAGGAGTGGTTGGGGACCAGGTCGACGATGATGCGCAGGCCCAGGCCGTGGGCCTCGCGGATCAGCGCGTCGGCGTCCAGCAGGTTGCCGAACATCGGGTCGATGGCCCGGTAGTCGGAGACGTCGTAGCCCGCGTCAGCCTGCGGGGAGGCGTAGAAGGGGGAGAGCCAGGCCGCGTCGACGCCCAGGTCCTTCAGGTGGGGCAGGCGGGCGGTGACGCCGGCGAGGTCGCCCATGCCGTCGCCGTTGCCGTCGGCGAAGCTCCGTGGATAGACCTGGTAGATCACCGCGTCCTGCCACCAGCCGGTGCGGTGGCCCGGGGCGTCGTCGGACGTGCCGGTGGAGGGGGCAGCGAGGTGCTGGGTCATGTCGTCCCTGGGGTGTCGGGGTGGGGGGCGGCGCAGGGTGACCGGGTCGGGGTTCCCACGCCGCCGTGACGGGTGCGGTGGTGCGTGCGGGTACTGGCGTCCAGGAGGTTCCTCAGCCCTTGACGGCTCCGGCGGACACGCCGGTGACCAGGTGCTTCTGCGCGAACAGGAAGACCAGGGCGGCCGGGACGGCGATGAGGACGGAGGCCGCGGTCATCGGGCCCCACTGGGCTCCGTACTGGTTGACGAACTTCTGGAGTCCGCCGGCCAGCGTGAGGTTCTCGTCGCCGACCAGGAACGCGGAGGCGTAGGCCACCTCGCCCCAGGCGGTGATGAAGCAGTAGAACGCGGTGACCGCGAGGCCCGGCTTGGCCAGCGGCAGGACGAGCCGCCAGAAGGTGCCGAACGGGGTGAGGCCGTCGACCTCGCCCGACTCGTCGATCTCGCGCGGGATGGTGTCGAAGAAGCCCTTCATCATCCAGGAGCAGAACGGCACCGCGATGGTGAGGTAGGTGATGACGAGCCCGGCGGGCTGGTTGAGCAGTCCGAGCTTCGACATGATCGTGTAGATCGGCACGATGAGGACGGCGACCGGGAACATCTGGGTGATCAGCAGCGTCCACATCAGCCCGCGCTTGCCGGGGAAGCGGAAGCGGCTGACCGCGTAGCCGGTGGTGGCGGAGACGAAGACGCCGATCGCGGTGGAGAGCCCGGCGACGATCACGGAGTTGGCGAACCAGTTGAGGAACTCGGTGTCGCGGATCAGGTTCGTGTAGTTGACGAACGTCGTCTCGCGGAAGAAGTCCGTGGTGGTCGCGTACTTGGCGGGCTTGAGCGAGGTCAGCAGGACCCACAGCACCGGGAAGACCGCGATCACCGAGGCGACGATCAGGGTGAGGTGCAGCCCGACCGAGGCGAGGGCCGAACGCTCGCCGCGGAGCCGGACCTTGGGCACGGCGTGGCGCGCGGAGGTGTCGGTAGCGGTGCTCACCAGTTGTCTCCCTGGGTGCGCAGGACTCGCCGGTAGATCACGGCGAAGATCATCAGCAGGACGAGGATCAGCACGCCCCACGTGGAGGACTGGGCGTAGTCGCGCGGGCTGATCTCGAAGGAGAACTTGTACGCCTGGGTCACCAGGATCTGGGTCGCCTCACCGGGTCCGCCGCGGGTCAGCAGGAAGATCACCGGGAACATGTTGAAGGTCCAGATGGTGGAGAGCAGGATCACCGTGGTGGAGACCGGGCGCAGTCCGGGCAGTGTGATGTGGCGGAAGCGCTGCCAGGCGGTCGCGCCGTCCATCTCGGCCGCCTCGTACTGCTCGGAGGGGATGGACTGGAGGCCGCCGAGGAGGGCGACCATCATGAACGGGATGCCGAGCCACACGTTGACGGCGATCACGGAGAACTTCGCCCAGGTGGGGTCGTTCAGCCACGGGATGCCGTCGATCCCGGCCCCGCCGAGGATCTGGTTGAGCATCCCGCGGTCCTCGTTGTAGAGGAAGCGCCAGGCGAACACCGAGACGAAGCCGGGGATGGCCCAGGGCAGGATGAGCGCCATGCGGTAGGCGGAGCGCCCGACGATGCGGCGGTTGAGGATGTTGGCGAGGCCCATGCCGAGCACGAACGTGATGCTCACGCAGGAGACCGTCCACACCAGTGTCCAGCCGAGCGTACCGAGGAACTGCGAGCCGGACAGCGCGTCGACGTAGTTGTCCAAGCCGACGAACTCGTAGGTGGCGGGCACTTCGTTGACGCCGATGGAGCGGGCGACATTGCGCTCGGTGGCATCGGTCATCGACAGGTAGATGCCGCGGACCAGCGGGTAGCCGATGATCACGCCGATCACGATGACGACCGGGGCGACCATGGCCCAGGCGTACCAGTGGACCGACAGGGCCCGCCGGAAACGGCCGGGCTTCGGTGGTGGGGTGCCAGTACCGCGGCTCCGGCCGCGGGCGGTGTTCCCGCCCGCGGCCTTCACCACCGACCGGCTGGTGTGGACAGCCATCAGTCGGCCAACCTTCCTGTTACTTCCAGTCCTTCAGGAGCTTGCGGTACGCGTCGCCGGTGGCCTTGGCGGCCTTCTCCGGCGTCGTCTGGCCGGTGAGGACCTTGGTGTACTCGACGCGGAGCGGCTCGAAGAGGCTGCCGCCCTCGGGAATCCAGGGGCGCTCGACGGCGGTCTCGACGATCGGCTTGAAGAAGCCGACGATCTCGCTGTTGACGGCCTGCTTCTTGGCGTACGCGGAGTGGCGCGTCGGCAGCAGGTTCAGCTCACCGGCGGCGGTGGCCTGGGCTTCCACGGACGTCATGTACTCGACGAAGGCATAGGAGGCGTCGAGGTTCTTGGAGGCCGAGTAGACGGCGAGGTTGTGGCCGCCCTGCGGGGCGCCCTGGGCGGCGGAGCCGGCCGGGACCGGGGCGATGCCCAGGTTGTCCTTGTCCGTGAACTCCTCGCCGGTCAGGGTGTCGGCGACGGCCCAGGGGCCGTTGATCATCATCGCGACGTCGCCGTTCTTGAACGACTGCATCATGTTCTCCCAGCCGTCCGAGGCGTCCGTCTTCGCGGTGCCGTCGTCGACCAGTTCCTTGACCGCCTTGAAGGCCTTGACACCCTCGGGCTTGTCCACGGTGACGGTCCTGGACCCGGCGTCGACCAGGTCGCCGCCCTCGCCGTAGAGGAAGGAGAGGAAGAAGTACGGGTCGTCGCCGCGCAGGTAGAGGCCGGTCTTGCCGGTCTTCTCCTTGATCTTCTTGGCGGCGCTCTTCAGCTCGTCCAGGTTGGCCGGGGCCTCGACGCCCGCCTTCTCCAGCAGCTTCTTGTTGTAGAAGATGCCCATGGAGTCGATGACCTGCGGGACGGCGTAGGTCTTGCCCTCGTACTTGGTGGACGCGACGGCCTGGTCCAGGAAGTCGTCCTGGTTCTTCAGGGCGGGGGTGCCGTCCAGCGGGGCCAGGTAGCTGAGGCTGGCGAAGTCCGGCGTCCAGGCGACCTCGGAGCGGATCACGTCGGGGGCGTCGCCCGTCTCGGCGGCGTTCTTGAAATTGTTCTGCGCTTCACCGAAGGGCACGTTGACGTACTTGACGTCGACCTTCGGGTGCTTCTTCTCGAAGCCTTCGGCCAGCTTCTTGAAGACCTTGTCCTCGCTGCCGGGGCTGGAGGTGTCCCACCAGGTCACCGTGCCGGAGAGCTCGCCCGAGCTCTTGCCGCCGCCGGACTCGCCGTCGCCGCCGCAGGCGGTCGCCGCGAGCGCCAGGGCCGCGACCAGGGCGGTGGCCGTTATGCCACGTCGCATCTGAACTCCTTCAACTGCCGTACCGCTCCGTCGCGGCGCCGGGTCGACGTGAACGTAACAAGGATGAAAGACCACCGAAAGACCTTGCGGAAGATTTCTGCAAGCGCTGGTGATCGTTACATTCGCGTGTCCGCAAGGTTGCCGTCAAGCCCCTTGACGAGGGTCCGCCGACCCTGGCAGGGGCAGGCCAGGCACGACGTATCCGCAGTGCGACGATCCGACCGCAGGGCGCAGCCCAGGACCGCAAGGCCTTGCAAGATGTTGCCGGGGAGGCCCCCTGGGGCCTGCCGGCGGCACATCGCGCACGGTGGGCAATCGGACACGGGCCCGGTACAGTCCCATCCCATGACCGCACGGCTTGCCGATATCGCAACTCAGGCGGGGGTCAGCGAAGCGACGGTCAGCCGAGTCCTGAACGGCAAGCCCGGAGTCGCCGCGACCACCCGCGAATCCGTCCTCGCGGCACTCGACGTCCTCGGCTACGAACGCCCCGTACGGCTGCGCAGGCGCAGCGCGGGACTGGTCGGCCTGATCACCCCGGAGCTGGAGAACCCGATCTTCCCGGCGCTGGCGCAGGTGATCGGCCAGGCGCTGACCCGGCAGGGCTACACCCCGGTGCTGGCCACCCAGACCCCCGGCGGTTCCACCGAGGACGAGCTCACCGAAATGCTGGTGGACCGGGGCGTTTCCGGCATCATCTTCGTCTCCGGGCTGCACGCCGACACCTCGGCGGACATGCAGCGCTACGAGCAACTGCGCGGCCAGGGCGTCCCCTTCGTCCTGGTCAACGGTTTCTCCGCCAAGGTGCAGGCACCGTTCATCTCACCCGACGACCGGGCGGCGATGCGGCTGGCGGTGACGCACCTGGTGGCGCTGGGCCACACCCGTATCGGACTCGCGGTGGGACCCAAGCGCTTCGTGCCGGTGCTCCGCAAGATCGAGGGCTTTCACTCCACGATGCGGGAGCAGCTGGGCCTCGCCCCCGACGACGTGGAGGAGTTGATCCAGCACTCTCTGTACACACTGGAGGGCGGTCAGGCCGCCGCGTCCGCTCTGATGGAGCGCGGCTGCACGGCCGTCGTGTGCGCGAGCGACATGATGGCGCTCGGGGCGATCCGGGCGGCCCGCCGGCTGTCCAGGGAGGTCCCCCGGGACCTCTCCGTGGTCGGCTACGACGACTCACCCCTCATAGCGTTCACGGACCCGCCGCTGACCACGATCCGGCAGCCGGTGACGGCGATGGGCCAGGCCGCCGTGCGCACGCTCCTGGAGGAGATCGGCGGGACCCCCGCCCCGCACAGCGAATTCGTCTTCATGCCTGAGCTGGTGGTTCGCGGTTCGACGGCGTCGGGCCCCGGACTTCCCTCAGGGGCCCACGCTCATCCTTGAGGCGCAGGACGTGCGTCCCGGACCCGACCGGAGGATGATCGAGCGCAGGGGGACGTATCTGGCAGACTCTGTGCCTATGGGTGAAACACACGTGACAGCACACGAAGGCAGGTCGGCGACCAGCCCGTCACCCATCGTGGACGAGGCGGCCCCCGAGGCCCGGCGCGGGAACCGCGCCCTGACGCGCCTCCGCTCGCTGCGCTCGCCGCGCCGTCCGCGGCTCTGGTTCGAGATCCTGCTCATCGCGGTGAGTTACTGGCTGTACTCCCTCGTGCGCAACGCCGTCCCGGAGCAGAAGGCCGCCGCCCTCGCCAACGCCGACTGGATCTGGTCGGCGGAGCAGTCCATCGGCCTCGCCTTCGAGGAAACGGTCAATCACGCGGTCAATTCCGTGACATGGCTGATCGTGTCGATGAACTACTACTACGCGACCCTGCACTTCATCGTGACCATCGGTGTGCTCGTGTGGCTGTACCGCAGCCACCCCGGCCGGTACGCCGCGACCCGCCTGGTCCTCTTCTCGACGACGGCGGTCGCCCTCCTCGGCTACTACCTCTACCCGCTCGCCCCGCCCCGCCTGATGAACGGGGCGAACTTCATCGACACGGTCCTGGTCCACGAGACCTGGGGCTCGATGGCCTCGGGCGACTTCAAGAACATGTCCAACCAGTACGCGGCGATGCCCTCGATGCACATCGGCTGGTCGCTCTGGTGCGGGCTGACGATCTTCGCCCTGGCCAAGGCACCCTGGGCGCGCATCCTGGGCCTGCTCTACCCGATGGCCACCCTCGTCGTGATCGTGGCCACCGCCAACCACTTCTGGCTGGACGCGGTGGGCGGCATGGCCTGTCTGGCCTTCGGTTACGCGCTGTCCCGCGCCTGGTACGGATCGCTGCCTCACCGGCTGCCGAAGTGGGTGCCGACGGGGAAGAGCCGACTGACCGGGGTGCGCGCGGCCCGGCTGCCACGACCGGGCCCGGCGGCGGACGCGCTGGCCCGCGAGGACGCCCCGGCCACAGCGGACACCCCTGTCCGCGAGGGCGCCCCGGCGACGGCGGTCCGCCACCCGTAGCGCGTACGGCGCTTGAGGAGCGGGGCCTCGGCGGCGCCCCGGTCGTTCCGAAGGCTCACCCCGCCCCGTAGAACCGCTCCTCCACCACCGCCCGAGCCCTCCGCGTGATCCGCCGGTAGTCGTCCAACATGTCCCCGACATGCCCCGGCTCGTACCCCAGGTACCGCCCCACCGCCGTCATCTCCCGCGACTCCGACGGGAACGTGTCGCCCGGCCGTCCCCGCACCAGCATCACCGCGTTGCGCACCCGGGTGGCCAGCACCCACGCCTCGTCCAGTGTCTGCGCGTCCTCGGCCGGAATCAGCCCAGCCGCGCACGCCGCGGCCAGCGCCTCGCGCGTACCGGTCGTCCGCAGGCCCGGCTCCGCCCACCCGTGCTGCATCTGCATCAGCTGCACGGTCCACTCGACGTCGCTCAGCCCGCCCCGCCCCAGCTTCGCGTGGAGCGTGGGGTCCGCGCCGCGCGGCATCCGCTCGGACTCCATGCGCGCCTTGAGCCGGCGGATCTCGCGTACGGCGTCCTCGCCGAGGCCCTCCATCGGATACCGCAACGGGTCGACCAGCTCGATGAAGTCGCGGCCCAGCTCCTCGTCGCCCGCCATCGGTTCGGCCCGCAGCAGCGCCTGGCTCTCCCACACGAGGGACCAGCGCCGGTAGTAGGCCTCGTACGACTTCAGAGTGCGCACCATGGGCCCGGTCTTGCCCTCCGGGCGCAGATCGGCGTCGATCAGCAGCGGCGGATCGGCGGTGGGCAGCTGGAGCAGTCGGCGCATCTCGGAGATGACCGTGTTGGCGGCCCGGCTCGCCTCCTCGTCGCTGACCCCCTCGCGCGGCCGGTGGACGAAGAGCACGTCGGCGTCGGAGCCGTAGCTCAGCTCGTGCCCGCCGAAGCGGCCCATGCCGATGACGGCGAACCGGGTCGGCAGGGTGTCGCCCCACCGCTCCCGTACGGCGGCCCGCAAGGCGCCCGCGATGGTCGCGGCGTTGAGGTCGGTGACGGCCGAGCCGACCCGGTCCACGAGGGCCCCGTGGTCCTGCTCGGCGGGGCTGTCCTCGGTGCCGTAGGAGCCGATGAGGTCGGCGGCCGCCGTACGGAACAGCTCGCGCCGCCGCACCCCGCGCACCACCGCGATCGCCGCCTCCGCGCCGTCCGCACGCCCCACCGCGGCCACCACCTCCTGCTCCAGGTGGTCCCGGGTGCGCGGCCGCAGCCCCTCCGGGTCGCCGAGGATCGCCACCGCCTCCGGGGCCCGCAGCAGCAGGTCCGGGGCGAGGCGGCCCGCGGAGAGGACCCGGGCGAGGTTCTCCGCGGCCGCTCCCTCGTCGCGCAGCAGCCGCAGGTACCACGGGGTCTTGCCGAGCGCGTCGGACACCTTGCGGAAGCCGAGGAGCCCGGCGTCCGGGTCGGCGGAGTCCGCGAACCAGCCGAGCAGCACCGGCAGCAGCGTGCGCTGGATCGCCGCCTTGCGGGACACCCCGGAGGACAGGGCCTCCAGATGCCGCAGGGCCGCCGCCGGGTCCGCGTACCCCAGCGCCTCCAGCCGGATCGCGGCGGCCTTCGCGCTGAGCCGGGACTCGGCGGGGGCCAGCTGGGCGACGGCGTCCAACAGCGGCCGGTAGAAGATCTTCTCGTGCAGCCGCCGTACGACGGAGGCGTGCCGCCGCCACGCCTTGTTGAGTTCGGCGACCGGATCGGTGCGCATCCCGAGCGACCGCCCGAGCCGCCGCAGGTCCGCCTCGTCCTCGGGGACCAGGTGGGTGCGGCGCAGCCGGTAGAGCTGGATGCGGTGCTCCATGGAGCGCAGGAAGCGGTACGCCTCGTCCAGCTGGGCGGCGTCCGCGCGCCCCACGTATCCGCCCTCGGCGAGCGCCCGCAGGGCCTCCAGCGTGGTGCCGCTGCGCAGCGAGCCGTCGCTGCGCCCGTGCACCAGCTGGAGGAGCTGGACGGCGAACTCCACGTCCCGCAGCCCTCCGGGCCCCAGCTTCAGCTCACGCTCGATCCGGTCGGCGGGGATGTTGTCGACGACGCGGCGGCGCATCTGCTGGACGTCGGGGACGAAGTTCTCCCGGTCGGCGGCCTGCCAGACGAGCGGGGAGACCGCCTCGACGTACTCCGCGCCCAGCTCGGGGTCCCCGGCCACCGCACGCGCTTTCAGCAGCGCCTGGAACTCCCAGGTCTTGGCCCACCGCTGGTAATAGGCGAGGTGGGAGCTGAGCGTGCGCACCAGCGGCCCGTTGCGACCCTCGGGGCGGAGGTTGGCGTCGACCTCCCAGATCGTGCCCTCGACGGTGTTCTCGGAGCAGATCCGCATCATGTGGGCGGCCAGCCGGGTGGCGGCCTGTATGGCCCTGGTCTCGTCGACCCCGTCCCGGGCCTCCCCGACGAAGATCACGTCGACGTCGGAGACGTAGTTCAGCTCCTGGCCCCCGCACTTGCCCATCGCGATGACGGCGAGCCGGCACCGCGCGGCGTCCTCGGGCGCGGACGTCCGGGCGATGGCGAGGGCGGCGCGCAGGGTGGCGGTGGCGAGGTCGGCCAGTTCGGCGGCGGTCTGGGCGAGGCCGGTGGTCCCGCAGACGTCGCGGGCGGCGAGGGTCAGCAGGCACCGGCGGTAGGCGACCCGCAGCGAGTCCGGGTCGACGGCGTCGGCGAGCCCGCGCTCGAACTCGGCGACCCCCGGATGCAGGTCGACCGCCTCGTACATGACGAGCGCCCGCCAGTCGCCCGGATGCCGGGCCAGGTGGTCCCCGAGCGCCTCGGACGCCCCGAGGACCCCGAGGAGCCGGTCGCGCAGCGGCTTGGCGGTGACGAGGGTGTCGAGCAGCACCTGCCGCCCGTCCTCCGTCTCGGCCTCCACGAGCCGGACGAGGCCGCGCAGGGCCAGATCCGGGTCGGCGGTGGCGCCGAGCGCCTCCAGGAGGACGGGGTCGGACCGTACGGAGGCGAGGTCGTCCACCTCCAGGAGCCGTTCGGCGGCGGACGGGTCGGTGAATCCGTGCCGCAGCAGCCTGGTGAACGTACTGCTTCTGCGCCCCGGCACCGTCGTCATTGCACGCTCTCCTGCCGCCCGAACCGATCTGCGTAACTGCTCGCCGCCCGTTGGCCGCGCCACAGCGCTTCGAGCCTAAGGGCTGTGGGGGTGGATTCGGGACGCGGCCACGGCCCTGCTGACGACTACTGCGCTGCGGTGCCGATGACGACGGTGGCGTACAGCTCCTCGCAGACCACCACGCGCGGGACCAGCCCGGCGCTGCCGACGACCTCCACCGCCGCGTCCCGCTGCCGCTCACTCGTCTCGACCAGCAGGCTCGCGCCGGGCGCGAGCCACCCGGGGGCTTCGGCGGCGACCCGGCGCATCACGTCGAGCCCGTCGCCGCCCCCGTCCAGGGCGACGCGCGGTTCGTGGACGCGGGCCTCGGCGGGAAGGAGTTCGACGTCGTCGGTCGGTACGTACGGAACATTGGCCAGCAGCACATCGACGCGGCCGCGCAGGGTGGCGGGCAGGGGACCGAACAGGTCGCCCTCGTAGACCTGCCCGAGGGCGCCGACGTTGCGCCGGGCGCAGCGCACGGCGGCGGGTTCGACGTCGCAGGCGTGCAGTTCGGCCGCCGCGGCCTCGGTGGCGAGGGCGACGCCGAGCGCGCCGGAGCCGCAGCAGAGGTCGACGACGACGGCGCGCCGGGGTGCGAGGGCGACGGCCTGCGCGACCAGGAATTCCGTACGGCGGCGGGGCACGAAGACGCCGGTGTCGACGCCGAAGCGGCGGCCGCGGAACTCGGCCCAGCCCACGACGTGTTCGAGCGGGAGCCCGGCGGCGCGGCGTTCGACGAGGGCGGTGAGTTCCTGCGGGGACCGGGCCGCCTCGTTCAGGAGCGCGGCCTCGTCCTCGGCGAAGACGCAGCCGGCGTGGCGCAGGGTGGCAACAGTGGTGGAGAGGGAACTCACGGGGTGAACGGACATACGAGCGAAGCCTTTCGGGAAAACCGATGGGCGCTCCGCGATCGACTACGCCGTCCGTCCGACGTCTGCCGTCCGTTCGACGCGATCGTGCGAGGTGAGCACCCAGCCTGATCCAGCGGTAATGGGTCTCACCTCCTCGGTCCGTCCCCGTGCCGGTGCACGGGGGGGGCGTAGCACTGGGTCGTAACACTACAACAGCGGGTGGTTCACAGGTCCACGCTGTCGCGCGGCTCCGTAGGCGTCAGGAACAGCGCGGCGATCACACCGTTCACCGGCCGGGGACCCCGACTACCGGGGCGCAACGGCCGCGACCACACCCCTCGCGGCCGTCCCGTCCGGCCAGACCCACCCGGCGACCAGGCACCCGGACGGCGTACTGGCGGCCTCCTCCGCCCGCAGGACACGGTTGACCCGGACGTCGAGCCCGCCCTCGGGTTCAGCCCCGTGCACAGTGACGGTCGGATCGGGGGTGTCGCTCTCGTCCTGGTGCTGCGGCACCGCCTCGCCGCGCATGAGCGCGCGCAACTGGGCCATCACCACCGGGTCGTGGACGCCGTCGTAGATCCACCGGGTGCCGAGCACCCCGTGCTCGGACGTCCCGATCAACGCCTCGCCGGGAACGTCCTCCAGCGCGGCGCCGCGATAGCCCAGCGGCACCACGTACGCCACCGGCTCCCGCTCGGTGGCGTGGGCCACGATCATGAACTCGATCCCGACCTCGCCGTCCGGATCGTCCAGCCGGAACCCACCGGCCTTGACCGGTTCCGGTGTTTCCGCGTCGCCCGCATACCAGCTCTGCTTCGGAAGCCAGTCGGCGAGCAGCTCCAGCTTGGTGGGCGACATCGTGGTGCGATGAATGGCTGCCATGCGAACTCCTTTGTCCGGCCCCGGAACCGGGACCATCAGAACCGGGGCTGTCAGAACCGGGACTGTCAGAACCGGGACCGGTCGACGTCGATCTCGTACGCGATCTCCCAGCGGATGTCCGGGACGATGATGTCGGCGGTCTCCACCGGGCGCCCCTCGCTGTCGTAGTACGTACGCTCCAGCTGGGTGACCAGGTCGCCCACGGAGATCCCGAGCAGATTGGCGTGCTCGCGGGTGGCGCGGGCCGGGCGCGGCACTTCGAGGGCGGTGACGATGTGCACGCCGATGGAGCTCATGCGCTCGACGACTCCGGCCTTGCCCTTCGGGCCCATCTCGGGGAGCAGGACGGGCGTGCCGCCGGTGATGGCCATCGGCTCCCAGCTCTTGGCGAGCTGGACCGGCTGCCCGTCCGCGAGGAACTCGTAGTCGGTCACGACGCACAGGTCACCGGGCTCGATCGCCAGCCGCTCGGCGATGTCCTCGGTGGCCGGGACCCGGGCGGCGCTGTTGCACTCCCAGACGCCCGCGGCTCCCTGGTCCCGCATGTTGGCGCGGAACGGGCTTCCGTTGCGCTGCTCGCGGTGGCGTGAGCGGACCATCCTGCGGCGCTCGCGGGCCTTGCGGACGTACGTGCCCGAACCGGCGCGGCCTTCGAGGATGCCCTCGATGATCAGACGCTCCATCGCGCGCTGGGCGACGGACTGGCCGACGCCGTACTCCTCGGCGAACCGGGCCCGGGAGGGCAGCTTGTCACCCACCGCCCATTCGCCCGCCTGCACCCGGGCACGGAGAGCGTCGGCCACCTGCAAGTACGGCGTATCGCGAGGCATTTCAGCGGCTCCGTGAGGGGTGCGGCGTTCCGGGCTCGACATTGACAAAGCTAACCCATCAGGTTGAAGCTGAATACTCAGCATTACATGGAGTGACATCAGCTTCACCAGGGGAGAAGTGTGCGCTCAGCTCAAGCGCGGGCAGTGGCCCTGACCGGCATGCTCACCGCCGCCATCGGCGCCGGGCCGCGCGTCGCCGACACCGCGGCCGGTATCCGCATCGAGGCGGACCTCCCCGCCGAGCTCACCGAAGCCGAACACGCGGCGGTGCTCGCCGCCCTCGCCACGGCCGACCGCTTCGGGCACACCCTCACCCGCACCAGCGAGTTCGTCTGGGCCGAGATCAGCAGAGAGGCGACCATGACCACGACCGACTCCCCCGACGCGGCCTACCGCGCCCTGCTCGGCCACACGACGACGTGCGACGCCTGCCGCGCGGGGGCCACCTGCCCCGACGCCACGAAGCTCGTCCGCGTGTGGCGGGAGACCCGCGGATGAGAGGAAAACCCGCCAACGAGAAGCGGTACGAGGTCCGGCAGGGCCTTCTGAACCGGCAAGGACCTCCTGAGCCCCGGCCGGACCCCCCTGAACCGGCAGGACTCCCTGGAACCCGGCGGGACTTCCCGAACCCCGGCCGGACCCCCTGAACCCCCGCCCCGGCCGCTCGTTCCTCGGCAGGGCAGCACGGCCGGGCCGGGTTCACCACCCATCCGCTCCACGAGCGACGGAGGCACCTCATGCGTACCACCCGCCGGGCCTTGCCCGCACCGCCCGGGAGGCCCCGATGATCACCCTCTCCGCGACGGACGTCCGTGTCTGCGAGGCGTGCTGGAACGCCCCGGTCACCGCCGCCCGGCACACGCCCACCGGCCGTGACCTGCTCTGCGAGGAGTGCGCGGATGGCGACTACCCCCGCCGCGTCGACCTCTTCCCGCCGTACGGCATCTACGGCCTGACGGCGCGCAGGGTCATGGACGACGGCAGACACGGCAGCGGCCCCCCGAAGCTTCCGCCCAACCCGGGCCCACCCCTGCCCAACCCGCCTCCGGCCCCGTCACCGCCGGGGACACCCCCGGTGTAGGACCGGGCGCGGGCCCTCGGGGCTACCGGCCGCTCGCCCCTGCCACCTCCCCGCTGCCCGTCGGCGCGGCCTTCCGGGCCGGTTCGCGTTCGTCGGTGATCGCGGGCGGCAGGGGCGAGGACCCGCCCGACGAGGTGCAGACCTCCTTGCCCCCCACCACCGCGCAGGCCCGCGCGGCAGCGGGGTAGGGCGCCTCGACCATGGGCGAGTAGACGTCGTTCTCGTAGGTCACCGCGCGCTGGCTGCGCACCCCCCTGGGGCCCTCCACCCTGGCGGTGTCACCGACTTCGGCCTCCGTGATACGGGCCCATGCGGCCCGGCACCGCGGGCTGTAGCGCAGTTCGACATAGGTACGGCCCGACCAGGTGGCCGCGGCGGTCCATGCCCCCAAGTGACACCCCACGCGTTGTGAGTCCTTGTTGCGGCATTCGAACTCAATACATCCGGGATCAATTCCAGCGTTTTGCCGGCCCGTCCGCTCCGCGTCATTCCCGCCGAACATCCAGGCGCCGAGCAGTATTCCGGCGACCAGCGCCAGGAATGCGGAAGCGATGGACATCAGCGTCATTCTCCGCCGATGTCCACGACCGGGTGAATCCATCTTTTCCGGTACGTCCAGTACGGCCGGCACTTCGGCGGGATTGCGGTCACCTTCGGGCGGCGGGGCCGCACCCGGACTTTCGCCCGCCGCCGACTCACGGTGCGGGGGACCCTCCCGGGACCCGGATCTCCAAGAACGCTTTTCCTCTTCTCTCAGCTGCTGGAGAGGGGGCGCGGCGACCCCGACAGCCGCCGCGAACTCGTTGAGCGCCGCCCGGGGCGGCACGGCCTTGCCGTTGAGGTACCGCTCCCAGGAGGACCGGCTGTAGGAGGTGCGCTCGGCCAGACCGTTGAGGGTCAGACCACTGCGTGTGCGCAGGAAGCGCATTTGCTCCGCCAGCGCACCTTGCCTATTTCGTTGGATTTTGCCTAACTCATGCCTATCTGTCATCAAATCCGGCTTCCCTTGCGCGGAGTTGGTGCGGGACAGGGGATCCCATTCTTTCCCAACCCGGCCACCGCTCCAACAGGTCCCCCAAGTCGTCGCGCTGCGCGTCTCCGGGACGTCCTGTCCCTGCCCTGGGACCTGCTGGGACACTTCCACGTCCGGTTCGGCGACCCATACTCGTGCCGAGCCGCCGGTCGACCGGCCCGGCGGATTTCCCGAACGCGGGGAACCAGAAAGGGATTTCACATGCGTTTCACCCGGATCGCCGTCGTTGCCTCCACACTCGCCCTCGCAGGGGGCGGAATGGTGGCCACGGCAGGCTCGGCGCAAGCCGCCAAGTCGGACTGCCCCAAGACCTACCTGTGCTCGTGGGCCGTCCCGAGCTTCGTGGGCACTCCCGGAAAGGTGGCGGGCAACAACAGCAACCTGCGCCAGTACACCAAGTTCGCCAATTCCCGCTCGATGTACAACAACGGCACGAGCTGCAGCGTGCGCGTCTGGTCGGGGACCTACCAGACCGGCTCCTCCGTCGTGTTCAAGATCGGCTACCAGCTGAGCGAGACCAAGAACAGCGTGCTCAAGAACGGCGCGGGGTCGAACCGCTGGTGCTGACCGGCCGCATCCGCTGACCAGGTGGCGCCCGTCCCGGCCGCACGACGAAGGACGGCCGGGACGGGCGCCACCGCACCACCGCGCCACCGCACCCAGCATCCCGAGGAGACGGCTTGAAGACCCGGATCAGCGCGGCCGTGCTGCTGCTCGTCCTGACCGGCGCCACGACCGCGGCCTGCGGCACGCCCGCCCGAACTCCCGCATCCGGCGCGCAGACGGACGCCCTGGTTCCCTTCGGGCGGTCCGTACCGAACCTGACGGACGGCCAGCAGCGGCGGCTGGACCGGCTGGAGCGTCGGATCGTGGACGACTGCCTGGCGGACAGGGGCGTCGAGGCCGAGCCGGTGGACCTTCCGCCACCGGCCGCCGTCAGCGACGAGATGCCCGCCTGGAATCCGTACGGCTTGCTCACCGAGGACTTCGCGGCCAAGGAGGGCTACGGAGTCACCGGTCCCGTACTGCGTGGTGAGCCATCCCTCCGGGAGGAGCCCGCTCGGGACACGGGCGACGACGAGGAGGCGTACGACAAGGCGCTGACCGGTACCGAGGCGCACGAGAGGACGGTCCGGCTGCCGACGGGCGAATCCTTCACCGTCAACACCGACGGATGCCAGTTCCGGGCCGGGGAGGAACTGTACGGCCGGGGCTGGGACCGGCTGATGTACACGTACCAGTTCCTCGCGAACCACGTGGTCGAGGACGTGGAGCGGGCCGCGGAGGTCAAGCGGGCCAGGAGCCGGTGGGCCTCGTGCATGGCGGATGCCGGTCACCCCGTCCCCGCCGGCTCCTCCGCACGGGAACCGGTCGAGAAGAGGACGGAGACCGCGAAGGGCGAGGGCACCGGCGAAACCGAAGCGCTGCGGGCGGCGGCCCGGTACGAACTCGCCGTGGCGCGGAACGACGCCCGCTGCCAGCAGGAGAACGGCCTGCGGAAGGCGGTCTCCGACGCCCAGCGCACGGTCGAACAGCCCCTCGCCGACAAGCATCGCGAGTCGCTGGCCGACTACGCCAGGGCCTTGGACAAAGCCGTGCGACGACTCTGAGCCGCCGGGACCCGGCAGCCGCCCGCATGGCGCCTTCCAGGCCGCCGACCTGCTCCTACAGCACCGGCAGCAGGTTCTTCAGCTCGAAGGCCGTGACCTCGCTGCGGTACTCCTCCCATTCCTGCTTCTTGTTGCGGAGGAAGAAGTCGAAGACGTGCTCGCCCAGGGTCTCGGCGACCAACTCGCTCTTCTCCATCAGCGAGATCGCCTCGCCCAGGTTCTGCGGGAGCGGTTCGATGCCCATCGCGCGGCGTTCGGCGTCGGAGAGGGCCCAGACGTCGTCGTCGGCACCGGCGGGGAGTTCGTAGCCCTCCTCGATGCCCTTGAGGCCCGCGGCCAGGAGGACCGCGTAGGTGAGGTACGGGTTGGCGCCGGAGTCGATGGAGCGGACCTCCACGCGGGCCGAGCCGGTCTTGCCGGGCTTGTACATCGGGACGCGGATGAGGGCGGAGCGGTTGTTGTGGCCCCAGCAGATGTACGAGGGGGCCTCGCCGCCCGCGCCGGCCGCTCGGGAGGAGCCGCCCCAGATGCGCTTGTAGGAGTTGACCCACTGGTTGGTGACGGCCGAGATCTCCGCGGCGTGCGTCAGCAGGCCCGCGATGAACGAGCGGCCGACCTTGGAGAGCTGGTACTCCGCGCCCGACTCGTAGAACGCGTTGCGGTCGCCCTCGAAGAGGGAGAGGTGGGTGTGCATGCCCGAACCGGGGTACTCCGAGAACGGCTTCGGCATGAACGTGGCCTGCACGCCCTGCTCCAGCGCCACCTGCTTCATCACCAGACGGAACGTCATGATGTTGTCCGCCGTGGAGAGCGCGTCCGCGTAGCGCAGGTCGATCTCCTGCTGGCCGGGGGCGCCCTCGTGGTGGCTGAACTCCACCGAGATGCCCATGGATTCGAGCATCGTGATCGCCTGGCGGCGGAAGTCCATGCCGACGTTCTGCGGGGTGTGGTCGAAGTAGCCGGAGCTGTCCGCCGGGGTCGGGCGGGCGCCGTCGACCGGCTTGTTCTTCAGCAGGAAGAACTCGATCTCGGGGTGGGTGTAGAACGTGAAGCCGAGGTCCGAGGTCTTGGCGAGGATGCGCTTCAGTACGTAGCGCGGGTCGGCGAAGGACGGTGAGCCGTCCGGCATCAGGATGTCGCAGAACATCCGCGCCGTGCCCGGGGCTTCCGCGCGCCAGGGAAGGATCTGGAAAGTGGCCGGGTCCGGCTTGGCGATCATGTCCGACTCGTAGACGCGGGCGAAGCCCTCGATCGCCGAGCCGTCGAAGCCGATGCCCTCGTCGAAGGCCTGCTCCAGCTCGGCCGGGGCGACGGCGACGGACTTGAGGAACCCGAGGACGTCGGTGAACCACAGTCGCACGAAGCGGATGTCGCGCTCCTCAAGGGTCCTGAGGACGAATTCCTGCTGCTTGTCCATTGCCACATCCTTGCAGTTCAGACGGTCTGTGCACCACCGCCCGGGGTAGGGGGACACTGCCAGTATCACGACCCGGGATTTCACCCACATTACGCACTCGGTGTGAGAGAGAGCACTCGGCCACCCACTACGATCGGCGACCGTGGCGCACGGGGGCGGTGGCCGAGCGGTGGCCGGCTTTCCGCCCGTCGTTCCCGCCCGTCCGCGCGCGTCGGTCCACGGACCGTTCTCCCGCCATTCCGGCCCCTTCGCAGAAGGACTCCACGACATGAGCTTCGACCCCCGCTACCCCCAGCCGCAGGCCCCCGACACCCGTGCGCGCGGCACCCGCAACCGGGCCATCGCCATAGGGGTGAGCGCCGCCGTCGTGGCCGGTCTGGTCACCTTCGGCTCGTACCTGCTGCTGGAGAACTCCGAAGCCAACGACAAGAACGAGAAGTCCGACGGCACCGCCGCGGCGCAGGACGGCAAGCACCCCGGCGGGCACGGCGACTCCCAGGGCGACCACGCCGACGGGACCATCGACGGGCTGAAGTCCTGGGACGCCGCGAAGCTGGGCCGCAACCACGTGGCGGGGGCGGTCGACTATCCGATGAGGCCTCCGGTCGGCGGCGACCACAACCAGACCTGGATGAACTGCGACGGCGACGTGTACGAAAAGGCCCTCCCCGACGTCAACGCCGTGCACTCCCTGGAGCACGGCGCGGTCTGGGTCACGTACAACGGCAAGGCCGCCGACGCGGACGTCGCCGAGCTCGCCGAGCGCGTCAGGAAGACCCCGTTCACGCTGATGAGCCCGTACGCCGAGCAGGAGGGCACGATCGTGCTCAGCGCCTGGGGCAAGCAGGTCACCGTGGACTCCGCCGACGACAAGCGGGTGGACCAGTTCCTCACCCAGTACGTCCAGGGCGCGCAGACGCCCGAGCCCGGCGCCCCCTGCACCGGCGGGCTGGCGGCGGTGCCGCGGTGACGGCGAAGCGCACGGCGGAGGACGAGGGCGAGGACCCCCACGCCCTCGCCGAGCGGCGGAAGACCGCGCGCGTGCGGTGGGCGGCCGGGGCCGCCGTGGCCCTCGCCCTGCTCTTCGCGGGGGCGGCCACCGTCGCCTCCGCGCGCGGCGACGGGGAGCCCGGTGCGCCCGGCGTGCCGAGTTCGCCCGCCGCGGACTCCGCCGACGCCGGGTTCGCCCGGGACATGGCCGTCCACCATCAGCAGGCCGTCGAGATGTCGTTCATCGTCCGCGACCGCACCGACGACGAGGACGTACGGCGTCTCGCCTACGACATCGCCAACACCCAGGCCAACCAGCGCGGCATGCTGCTCGGCTGGCTCGACCTGTGGGAGCTGCCGAAGGTCGCGCCCGGCGACGGGAGACCCATGGCGTGGATGGGGGACGGCGGCGGGGACGGACACGCACACGGCGGGCACGGTCCGGACGGTGGCGACGACGGTGTGCTCATGCCCGGCATGGTCCGGCGCTCCGAGCTGGAACGGCTGGGGCGCCTCGACGGCGAGCGGGCCGAGGTCCTCTTCCTCCAGTTGATGACGGATCACCACAAGGGAGGCGTCGCCATGGCCGAGGCCTGTGTGTCGCGGTGCTCGGTCCCGGCCGAGCGGCGGCTCGCCCGGGGCATGGTCGAGGGACAGCAGTCCGAGCTGGGGCTCATGCGCGACATGCTCGCCGAGCGCGGGGCGAAGCCGCGCCCCTGAGCGTCGGTACCGGGCCACCGTGCGTCAGCCCGCGTCCTCGCACCGGCGCACCCGAACGGGTGATTGCGGTCGCGCGCGGCCGCCCGGCCGATGACGATGGGTGCGCTCGGGGCCGTACGGCAGTGCCATCGGCACGCAGGAGGAAATCCCCCATGACGACCGCCAAAGACATCATGCACAGCGGGGCCCACTGGATTCCGGCCCACGAGACCCTTGACCGTGCGGCGCAGCTGATGCGTGAGCACAACGTCGGTGCCCTGCCCGTCTCCGCCAACGGCGGTCAGGACCGCATGGTCGGGATCATCACGGACCGCGACATCGTGGTCGGCTGTGTGGCGAAGGGGCACGATCCGTCGAAGGTCACGGCGGGCGACCTCGCCCAGGGGACCCCGCGCTGGATCGAGGCGGAGGCGGATGTGAACGCGGTCCTGGAGGAGATGCAGACCCACCGCATCCGTCGGCTGCCCGTCGTCGAGAACAAGAAGCTGGTCGGCATGATCAGCGAGGCCGACCTCGCGCAGCACCTCACCGAGGAGCAGATCGCGGGCTGGGCGGAGAAGGTGTACGCCCGCGGCTGACCATCGCGTGCCCCCGTGCCCGACGGCCCGGTGCACCGCGGCCCGGCACCCCGGATCGCTCCGGCGACGGGTCCCGGGGCGCCGGGCCGCCGTCCGCCCGGATACCCGCCGGGGGTAGGGTGACCGGCATGGCGGCCAGGGCGCGGAACGGGAGCGGAAAGGGAGCCGGGAGCGGTTCCTGCCAGCGGTTCCTGCTGTTCACCGCCCTGCTGTTCGGCGTCTTCACCATGCATACGGTCGGCCATCCGGCGGAACACAGCACTCCGCCGTCAGCCGCCGAGGCTGTCGGGGCCACCACGACGGCCGAGGCCGCCGAGGCGGCTGCGAACGCGGCCCACACGGCCCCCTCCGGCCACCACCCCGACGCCCCCATGAGCGGCATGGATCCGCTCTCCGTCTGCCTCGCCGTTCTCGGCGTCTGGGGGCTCGCCCTCGCCGGTTCCCGGCTGCCGCTCCGGGCGCGTACCGACGGGCGGCCCGCGGGTACGCATGCCGGGGCCGGGTTGCCGCGGGTCCTGCGGGCGAATCCGCCGCCCCGCATATCGGTGCTCGCCAGCGTCTCGGTGCTGCGTATTTAGGAGTGGGCGTCCCACCTCCGCCCCTCACAGATCCACCGGACCAGCACAGTTCTTCAGAGGTGTATTCAGCATGCCCACCCAACCCACTCGACGCGCCCTGCTCGGCGCCGCTCTCGCCGTCGCCGGTACGGGAGCCCTCGCCTCCTGTTCCGACGGCGGCGGCCACGGCGGCACGCACTCCGCCGCTGGGGCCCAGGACTCCGGTACGTACGTCTCCCCCGGCGGCAAGGAGGTCCGGGCGGCCGAGGCGGCGCGCGGCTCCGGGCCCGTACGCAAGGTCTCCCTCACCGCCACCCGTACCCGGCTCGATCTGGGCGGCGGCACCACCGTCCCCTCCTGGGCCTACGGGGACCGGCTGCCCGGGCGCGAGGTGCGGGTGACGGCCGGGGACACGCTCGACCTCACCCTCGCCAACCACCTTCCGCGGTCCACCTCGATGCACTGGCACGGCCTCGCCCTGCGCAACGACATGGACGGGGTCCCGGGGCTGACCCAGCGGGAGATCGCGCCCGGGGCCGCCTTCGGCTACCGGTTCGCCGTGCCGCACCCGGGCACGTACTGGTTCCATCCGCACTCCGGCGTCCAGCAGGACCGGGGGCTGTACGCGCCGCTGATCGTCGAGGACCCGAAGGAGCCCCTGGCGTACGACAAGGAGTGGGTGATCGTCCTCGACGACTGGGTCGACGGGGTGGCGGGGTCCACTCCGGACGCCGTGCTCAAGGAGCTGTCCGGGGGCATGGGCGGCGGGATGGATCACGGCGCGCACACCATGTCCGGCGAGGGTGAGGGCAAGGACGAGCCGGACGGCGGCGGGCCCTCGCGGATGATGATGGGGGCCACCAGTGAGCTGCTCGGCGGGGACGCCGGTGATGTGGCCTACCCGCACTACCTGGTCAACGGGCGCGTGGCGCGGGATCCGGAGACGTTCCGCGCCCGGCCCGGTGAGCGTGTCCGGCTGCGGATCATCAACGCCGGTGGCGACACCGCCTTCCGGGTGGCGCTCGGCGGGCACCGGATGACCGTGACGCACACCGACGGCTTCCCGGTCCGGCACACCACCGGCGACGCGCTGCTGCTGGGGATGGGCGAACGGTACGACGTTCTCGTCACCGCCGGGGACGGGGTCTTCCCGCTCACCGCGGTGGCCGAGGGGAAGAAGGCGTCGGCCCTCGCCCTGCTGCGGACCGGGAGCGGTGCGGCGCCCGCCGCCTCCGTACGACCGAAGGAGCTGGACGGGAAGCTGGTGGAGGCCGGGCGGCTGGTCCCGGACGAGGCGGTGGCGCTCGCGGGCCGGGCGCCGGACCGGACGATCCGGATGCGGCTCACCGGCGGGATGGCGAAGTACGACTGGGCCTTCGACGGGCAGCCGTACTCCGCGAAGCAGCGGCGGCCCGTGGAGGCGGGCGAGCGGGTGCGGATCGTCTTCGACAACGGGACGGCCATGTGGCACCCGCTGCATCTGCACGGGCACACGTTCGCGCTGGCGGGGAACGCCGCCGGGGCCCGTAAGGACACCGCGATGGTGCTGCCGCACCGGTCGCTGACCGTGGAGTTCGACGCCGACAACCCGGGGCTGTGGATGGTCCACTGCCACAACGTCTACCACGCGGAGGCGGGGATGATGACGGTCCTGGGCTACCGGGGCTGACCTGCGGTTCCGGCGGGCCGGGGAGGATTCTGCCCGGCCCGCCGGGACATCGCGTCAGAAAGACGATTACACTGGCCGACGTGCCTCAACTACGCCTCGCACTGAATCAGATCGACTCGACCGTCGGCGACCTCGCCGGCAACTCCGAGGCGATCGTCCACTGGACCCGGCACGCCGCCGAGCAGGGCGCCCACCTGGTGGCGTTCCCCGAGATGGTGCTGACCGGATATCCCGTCGAGGACCTGGCCCTGCGGTCGTCCTTCGTCGAGGCCTCGCGTCAGGCGCTGCGTGCGCTCGCCGCCCGGCTCGACGCGGAGGGCTTCGGCGAGCTGCCGGTCGTCGTCGGCTACCTGGACCGCTCCGAACACGCCGCGGCGCGTTACGGGCAGCCGGCCGGTTCCCCGCGCAACGCGGCGGCTGTGCTGCACCGCGGCCGGATCGCGCTGAACTTCGCCAAGCACCACCTGCCGAACTACGGGGTGTTCGACGAGTTCCGGTACTTCGTGCCGGGCGACTCGATGCCCGTCGTCCGCGTCCACGGCATTGACGTGGCCCTCGCGATCTGCGAGGACCTGTGGCAGGACGGCGGGCGCGTCCCGGCCGCCCGGTCCGCCGGGGCCGGGCTGCTGCTGTCGATCAACGCCTCGCCGTACGAGCGGGACAAGGACGACACCCGGCTGGAGCTGGTCCGCAAGCGGGCCCAGGAGGCCGGTTGCACGACGGCCTATCTGGCGATGATCGGCGGCCAGGACGAGCTGGTCTTCGACGGTGACTCGATCGTCGTCGACAAGGAGGGCGAGGTCATCGCGCGCGCCCCGCAGTTCGCCGAGGGCAGCGTGATCCTGGATCTGGAGCTGCCCGCCGCCGAAGCCGCGGCGCCCTCGGGGGTCGTGGACGACGGTCTGCGCATCGACCATGTCGTGCTGTCCGACCGGCCTGTCGACACGTACGAACCGGAGCTCGCGGGCGGGTACGCCGAGCGGCTGGACGACGATGAGGAGATCTACTCCGCGCTGGTCGTCGGGGTCCGTGCGTACGCCGCGAAGAACGGTTTCAGCAGTGTGCTGATCGGGCTCTCGGGCGGGATCGACTCCGCCCTGTGCGCGGCCATCGCGTGCGACGCGCTCGGCGCGCAGAACGTGTACGGCGTGTCCATGCCGTCGAAGTACTCCTCGGAGCACTCCAAGGACGACGCGGCGGAGCTGGCCCGGCGGACCGGGCTCAACTTCCGTACGGTGCCGATCGCGCCGATGTTCGACGCGTACATGGGGTCACTGGAGCTCACCGGGCTCGCGGAGGAGAACCTCCAGGCGCGGCTGCGCGGCACGACGCTGATGGCCATCTCCAACCAGGAGGGGCAGATCGTGCTCGCACCCGGCAACAAGTCGGAGCTGGCGGTCGGTTACTCCACGCTGTACGGGGACGCGGTCGGCGCGTACGGGCCGATCAAGGACGTCTACAAGTCGTCGGTCTTCCGGCTGGCGAAGTGGCGCAACCGGGCCGCGGAGGAGCGGGGCCAGACCCCGCCGATCCCGGAGGCCTCGATCACCAAGCCGCCGAGCGCGGAGCTGCGGCCGGGCCAGGTCGACACGGACTCGCTGCCGGACTACGACGTGCTCGACGCGATCCTGGAGCTGTACGTGGACCGGGACCAGGGCATGGACGCGATCGTGGCGGCCGGGTTCGACGCGGAGCTGGTGGCGAAGACGCTGCGGATGGTGGACACGGCGGAGTACAAGCGGCGGCAGTACCCGCCGGGGACGAAGATCTCGCCCAAGGGATTCGGGAAGGACCGGCGGCTGCCGATCACGAACCGGTGGCGCGAGTCGTCCTGAGGGCTGCCCCGCGATCCCTGGTGGATCAGCGCGCGGCGTCAGATGCGGTGCATCGCAAGGCGGAGGGACGTCCGGATTGTGTGCGGGCGTTCCGACAACGCGGCGAGGTGCCGTAGCTGTCGTCGTGCGCCCGCCAGGGAGCGCGGGTCGGCCCTCAGGGGTGCCCGCCCGCCGGGGTCGTCCGGACACCCACCAGCGGGTCGCCCCGGCGGGTCGGCGGTCACCGGGGGCGCTCGGTGACCGCCTTGTCCCCATGCGCCGGACGGGCCTGAGGTGCCGGACCGGTCTCACGGGCTCCCGCGACCACCCGGGACGCCTTCCCCGGGCCGCGGTCCAGGAGGCCCGCCGTCGCCGCTATCGCCAGGCCCGCCAGCGCCAGCACCGCGCCCACGAGTGCCGGGGACGTCCAGCCCCAGCCCGCCGCGATGGCCATGCCGCCGAGCCAGGCGCCGCCCGCGTTGGCCAGGTTGAACGCGGAGTGGTTGGAGGCGGAGGCCAGGGTCGGGGCGTCCTTCGCCTTGTTCATCACCAGCATCTGGAGCGGGGTCGTCGTCATGAACCCGACTCCGCCCAGCAGCACCACCATCACCAGCGCCGCCCACTGCACGTGCACCGTGAACGGGAACACCGCCAGGACCACCGCGAGCGCGCCGAGCGAGCCGTACAGAGTCGGGCGCAGGGCCCGGTCCGTGAGGGGGCCCGCCGCCAGGGCTCCCAGGGTCATGCCGGTGCCGAAGAGGGCCAGGACGACGGTGACGGAGGGTTCGCCGAAGCCCATCGCCTTCGTGGTCATCGCCGAGAGGTAGGAGTACACCGCGAAGACCCCGGCGAAGCCGAAGACCGCGGTGAGCAGGCCCAGGAGCACCTGGCGGTTACCGAGGGCGCGCAGTTCGCGGCGGACGTCCTGGTGTGACTCGACCGGGATGCGCGGCACCAGGCGGGCCAGCGCGGCCATCGCGGCGAGGCCGATCGCGGCGACGACGAGGAAGGTCGCCCGCCAGCCGAGGTGCTGGCCGAGCAGGGTGGCCGCGGGGACGCCGATGATGTTGGCGACCGTCAGGCCGAGGAACATCGTCGCGACGGCCCGCGCCTGACGGCCCTCGGAGACCAGCCGGGCGGCGACCACCGCGCCGACGCCGAAGAACGCGCCGTGCGGGAGCCCGGCGAGGAAGCGCCCCGCGACCAACCAGCCGAAGTCGGGGGCGAGCGCCGAGGCCAGGTTGCCCACGGTGAACAGCGCCATCAGGAGCAGCAGCATCCGCTTGCGCGGGACCCGGGAGCCGAGTCCGGTGAGCAGGGGCGCGCCCAGGACGACACCGATCGCGTACGCCGACACGAGGTGTCCGGCGGTGGGGACGGACGTGCCGAGGTCGTCCGCCACATTGGGCAGCAGCCCCATCATGACGAACTCCGTCGTGCCTATGCCGAAGGCGCTCACGGCCAGGGCGAGCAGGGCCAGAGGCATGGGGAGGACCTTTCACGGTGGAGCGGTGAGCGGTGCCGGCCGGAAGCGGTGCGGCGGAGCCCGTGCGGCGGGAACGGGAAGGCGCCACGCGCCCAACAGCGAGCCGCCGCCTCGGTGAGGGTCACCGGGCGACGGCTGGCACCGCTATATGTAAGTTACTGGAACAAATTCTCGCAGACGTTCGGCGGGGGGTGCGTCACAGCTCCACGCGGGCCGCGATCGGCAGATGGTCGCTGTCGGTCGCCGCCAGGGTCCAGGATGCCTGCGGCTCGACGCCCTTGACCATGATCTGGTCGATCCGGGCCATCGGGAACGAGGCGGGCCAGCTGAACCCGAAGCCGTCGCCCGCCGCGCCCTGGGTGGAGCGCATCTGCGAGGTGACCGCGTTCAGTGAGCGGTCGTTCATCGTGCCGTTCAGGTCGCCGAGCAGGACGACGCGCCTGACGGGTTCGTCGGCGATGGCCTCGCCGAGCGCGTCGGCGCTGTCGTCGCGCTGGTTGGCGGTGAACCCGGCGTGCAGCTTCACGCGGACGGACGGCAGGTGGGCCACGTACACCGCGACCTCTCCCCGCGGGGCCTTGACCGTGGAGCGCATGGCCCGGGTCCAGCCCATCTTGATGTCGACCGGCCTGGTGTCGGCGAGGGGGTACTTGCTCCACAGCCCGACGGTGCCCTGGACCGAGTGGTACGGGTAGCGGTCGGCCAGTGACTTCTCGTACGTGGAGACCTGCCCGCCCGGGAGCTCCTGGAGGGCCACGACGTCCGCCCCGGAACCGGCGACCTGCTCGGCGGTGCCGCCGGGGTCGGGGTTGTCGGCGTTGACGTTGTGGGTGGCGACGGTGAGGTCGCCGCCCGCGCCGGACTTGTCGGTGAGGAGGCCGCCGAACACGTTGAGCCAGACCACGGCGGGCAGCAGCAGCGCGACGATCGCGGTGGCGGAGCGCCGCAACAGGGCCAGGACCAGCAGGACCGGGATGAAGAGGGCGATCCACGGCAGGAAGGTCTCGGTGAGGCTGCCGAGGTTGCCGAACCGGTTCGGGATCCGCGCGTGGACGACCATCGGCAGGGTCAGCAGCACCGAGCAGAGGGCCAGGACGATCCCCCGCCGCCAGACGCCGCGGTCCTGCTTCAGTCTGGTCCACAGGCCCCCGAAGCGGGATTCCCCGGCCTGCGGCTGCTCCGCGCTGCCGTTGCCCGTGTCCGCTCCGTACGCCTGCACCATCGCGCTGTCCTCACTGCCTTGCCCTACACATCGCCGCGCTCCCGACCCTAGGTGATGGGCGGCGTCTTTCCCGCCGCCGACGTCCCGGGCGGCCGGCGACCCTACGCAGAGCAGGACGACGAACCGGCGACCGCGGGTTCCCGGTCCGGGCCGGGCGGACGGGCCTGTGACAGAACGATCACACTCGCCCGGAGCGGGGGCGGGGCGGGGGCGGCGGAGGAGTGCCGGGGTGCCGGGCTGTCAGCCGCGGGCGCCCGCCGGCGCCAGGCCCTGGAGCAGGGCGGAGATGATGCGGTCAGCGAGGTCGTCGGGGAGCGGCGCGTCGGGGCGGTGCACCGTGCGCACGAGCATGGGGCCGACGAAGAGGTCGTCGATCAGCTCCACGTCGAGGTCGTCGCGCAGCTCCCCCGCCGCGACCGCGCGCCGCACCGCCGCCAGCATCGCGACGCGCCGGGGGGCGATCACCGTGCCGAAGTACTCGTCCCACAGCTTGGGGTGGCTCTTCATCTGGGCGAACATGTTGTGCAGCAGCACCGAGGAGCGCTGGGCGAGGCCCCGGGTGCGCACGGATTCCAGCATGACGCGCAGGTCGGCGAGGCCTGCGGTGCCGGAGACGGGCGGGTCGTCGGGTTCCATGTCCCGTACGACGTCGACGAAGAGCTCCTCCTTGCCGGACCAGCGCCGGTAGATGGTGGCCTTGCCGACGCCCGCCGTACGGGCGATGCGCTCGATGGAGAGGCCCGCCAGGGGTTCGCCCGCCTCCAGGAGGGCGATGACGGCGTCCAGGATCGCGCGTTCCGCCGCGGCGGAACGCGGGCGGCCGCGGCGGGGTTCCGGGTCGGCCGCCCCGGCCGGTGGCTCGCCCCCGTCCCGCGGCGCGCCCCGGTCCTGCCCGTCGCCCTGGTCCCGCACCTGAAACCGCCTCTCTCCGTGCTGTCGTACGCCTGCGCCCTTCGGCGCTGTCGTACGGCTCCGCCCTTCGGCCCGATTCTCGCCGACCGGGGAGGCGGTGGATGACGACCCGCGCGCGGCACGGCGGATCTGCCCGGCGGTCAGCGGCCCACCGGTTCCTCCGCGGCGCGGGGCGCCGGCTCCGCCGCGGCCGCGGGGGTCCGCCCCGGCAGGTACAGGCCGACGACCACCGCGCCGATCAGGGCGACGGCCGCCGAGCCGAGCGCGGTCACATGCATGGCGCTGATGAACGCGTCGTGGGCGGCGGCGACCAGAGGCTTTCCGGCCACCGGGCCGAGCTTCTCGGCGGCCCCGAGCGTGGCCTCGATGGACTCACCGGCCACCGCCCTGGCCCCGGCCGGGACCGCGCCGAGGTGGCCCTCGATGTCGCCCCGGTAGACGGTGGAGAGGACCGAGCCGAGGACGGCGATGCCGAGGGCTCCGCCGACCTGGCGGAAGGTGTTGTTGACGGCCGAACCGGAACCGGCCTTCTCGCGGGGCAGCGCCTGCATCACGGCCACGGTGACGGGCGGCATGATGTGCGCCATCCCGGCGCCCTGGACGAAGAAGACGAGGCACAGCACCCACACCGGCGTACCGGCGTCGAACAGGGCGAACGACGCGAGTCCGGCGGCGACGAGCAGCATGCCCGCCGTGCAGACGGCACGGGCGCCGAAGCGGTCGACGACCAGCCGGGCCCGGGGCGCGAAGATCATCTGTGCGGCCGCGAGCGGAACGATCAGCAGGCCCGACTGGAGGGCGCTGTAGCCGCGCACGCTCTGGAGGTAGAACGCCGAGAAGAAGGTCACGCCCATCAGCGCGAAGAAGACCAGCGCTATGGCGGCGACCGCGGCGGAGAACGCGGGCTCGCGGAAGTACGTGATGTCGATGGCCGGGTGGCTGCTGCGCTTCTCGTGCCAGATGAATCCGGCCAGCACCAGCAGCCCGCCGACGATCGCGAGGAGCGCTGTGGCGTCGGTGAAGTCGGCCAGCTCGCCGCCCCGGATGATCCCGTACACCAGCAGGACCAGGCCGACGATGGAGAGCACGACGCCCAGCGGGTCGACCTTGCCGGGGTCCGGGTCGCGGGAGTCGGGGACCAGGACCGCCATCGCGACGAGGGCGACCACCACCACGGGGACGTTCACCAGGAAGATCGAGCCCCACCAGAAGTGCTCCAGGAGCAGCCCCCCGGTGATCGGGCCGATGGCGATGCCGAGGCCCACGCTGCCCGCCCAGATGCCGATGGCCTTGGGCTGTTCGTCGCGTTCGAAGACGTTCATCAGGACGGCGAGGGTGGCGGGCATCACGAAGGCCGCGCCGAAGCCCATCAGGGCGCGCCAGGTGATGAGTTCGCCGGGCGAGGCGGAGAGCGCGGCCAGCGCGGAGCCGATGCCGAAGACCAGGATGCCCGCGAGGAGGACCTTCTTGCGGCCGATGCGGTCGCCGAGCAGACCCGCGGTGAACAGGAGCCCGGCGAAGACGAGCGTGTAGGAGTTGATCGCCCACTCCAGCTCGCTCTGGGTGGCGCCGATGCCGGTGGGTGCGGGGCTGGCGATCGTCTTGACCGCGACGTTCAGGATCGAGTTGTCCAGCACCACGATGAGCAGGCTGAACATGAGGACGGTGAGAATCCACCAGCGGCGGCGGTGGATCGCCTCGGGTATGCGGGGCGCGGCGGGCGCGGAAGGAGACGGCGAGGAGGAGGGAGACGGTCGGGACATGCGGACGAGCCTAACCTCATTTCGATACGAGACCGTCTCGTATTGTTAAAACTTTGCCGAACGGCCGTCGGACGGACGTGTGCGGGCCCACTTCCCGTTCGCCCGGGCGGGATGCCACCATGGAAGGGATCCGGGGACGCCGTCAGGGTGCCTCGAGATGACGAAGGAGCCGTTGGCCATGTCGCTTCAGGCTGCGCAGAATCAGCCCTCCCGTGCAGGTGCCTCACCCGACAGCAGCAAGGCGCTGTACGGAGGAAAGTCCACCCGCCGCATCACCGTCCACGACATCGCCGCCGCCACCGAGCGCGGCGAGAAGTGGCCCATGCTCACCGCCTACGACGCGATGACCGCGTCCGTCTTCGACGAGGCCGGAATCCCGGTCATGCTCGTCGGGGACTCCATGGGCAACTGTCACCTCGGCTACGAGACCACCGTGCCCGTCACGATGGACGAGATCGCCATGCTGTCCGCCGCCGTCGTACGGGGCACCAAGCGCGCCCTCATCGTCGGCGACCTGCCCTTCGGCTCGTATCAGGAGGGCCCCGTCCAGGCGCTGCGCAACGCCACCCGGCTGATCAAGGAGTCGGGCGTCGGCGCGGTCAAGCTGGAGGGCGGCGAGCGGTCCCACGAGCAGATCCGCCTGCTGGTCGAGGCGGGCATCCCGGTCATGGGCCACATCGGCCTGACCCCGCAGTCAGTCAACGCGATGGGCTACCGGGTACAGGGCCGCGGCGAGGAGGCCGCCCAGCAGCTGCTGCGCGACGCGAAGGCGGTCCAGGACGCGGGCGCGTTCGCCGTCGTGCTGGAGCTCGTACCCGCCGAGCTGGCCGCCGAGGTCACCCGTACGCTGCACATCCCGACCGTCGGCATCGGCGCCGGCTCCGGGACCGACGCGCAGGTGCTGGTCTACACCGACATGGTCGGGCTGACCGGCGGCAAGGTACCGCGCTTCACCAAGCAGTACGCCAATCTGCGCCAGGTCCTCGGGGACGCGGCGAAGGAGTTCGCCGACGAGGTCGTCGGCGGCACGTTCCCGGCGCCGGAGCACACCTTCCACTGAGGTGCCGAGGTGCCCGAGGCGCTCGGGCACGCCTCCCGCTGACGGGCCGAGGTGCCCGCCGGCCCGCGCTGAACCATTTCCCGCACCACCGACAGCCCGCCGACATCCCCCATCGGCGGGCTGTCGCGCGTTCTCCGGCCCGTCCGCCCCCTGTCGGCGGCCTGTCGGTGAGCTGTCGGTGAGCCCTGGTCCCATGGTGGGCATGGAACGAATCGACAAGAACCCCGAGCACGGCCGGAACGCCGTCGAGGTACGGGGGCTGGTCAAGCACTACGGCGAGACCAAGGCGCTGGACGGTGTGGACCTCGATGTCCGCGCGGGCACCGTGCTCGGTGTGCTCGGCCCCAACGGCGCGGGCAAGACCACCCTCGTACGCTGCCTGTCCACGCTGGTCACCCCCGACGCCGGTCACGCCCTCGTCGCGGGCTACGACGTGGTCAGGCAGCCCCGCCAGCTGCGCCGCACCATCGGCCTGACCGGGCAGTACGCCTCGGTCGACGAGAAGCTGTCCGGCTGGGAGAACCTCTACATGATCGGGCGGCTGCTCGATCTGCCCCGCAGGCAGGCGCGGGCCCGGGCCGACGAGCTCCTTGAGCGGTTCTCGCTCACCGAGGCCGCCAGGCGGGCCTGCATGGAGTACAGCGGTGGCATGCGGCGGCGGCTCGACCTGGCCGCCTCCATGATCGGCAGCCCCGCAGTGCTCTACCTGGACGAGCCGACGACCGGGCTCGACCCCCGGACCCGCAACGAGGTCTGGGAGGAGGTGCGGCGGATGGTCGCCGAAGGCGCGACCGTACTGCTGACGACCCAGTACATGGAGGAGGCCGAGCAGCTCGCCGAGGAGCTGACGGTCATCGACAAGGGGAGGATCATCGCCCGGGGCGGGGTGGACGAGCTGAAAGCGAGGGTCGGCGGCCGCACGCTGCACATCCGGCCCTCGGAGCCGGCGGAGCTGCCCGCGATGGCCCAGGCGATCCGGGAGGCCGGCCTCGACGGGATCGCCGGTGCGCAGGCCGTACCGGACGAGGGGCTGCTGTACGTGCCCATCCTCAGCGACGAGCAGCTGACCGCCGTGATCGGGCTGCTGGGCGCCCGGGGCTTCTCCCTCGCCCATGTCGCGACCGCCCTGCCCAGCCTGGACGAGGTGTTCCTCGCGATCACCGGCGACAAGGCATCCACCTTCTCCGACGCCGCTCCCCAGGAGGTCGCCGTATGAGCAGCACCACCACGACCCTGCCCCCCGCACCCGCCGGGCCCACGGGCCCCGCACCGTCGAAGGCGGCGGTGGCCGGGGAGGGCCGGATCGGGCTGCGGGCCAACCTGCGGCACGTCGGAGCGCTGGTCCGGCGCAATCTCCTCCAGATCAAGAAGGACCCGGAGTCGATGTTCGACGTCCTTCTGATGCCGGTCGTCTTCACGCTGCTGTTCGTGTACGTCTTCGGCGGCTCGGTCGGCGCCAGCCTCGGCGGGGGCAGGCAGGACTATCTGAACTACCTGGTCCCGGGACTGATGGCGATGATGGGCGTGAACATCGCCATGGCCGTCGGCACCGGCGTCAACGACGACTTCCGCAAGGGCGTCATGGACCGGTTCCGGACGATGCCGATCGCGCGCTCCTCGGTACTCATCGCCAAGATCGTGGTCGAGCTGGGCCGGATGATGGTCGCCATCCTCATCCTGCTCGCCATGGGCTTCGCCCTCGGCATGGAGCTGAAGGGCTCGGTGTACGGACTCCTCGGAGCGGTCGCGCTGACCGGGGCGTTCGGCGCCGCCATCATGTGGATCTTCATCCTGCTCGGCCTGAGCGTGAAGACGCCCCAGGCCGTCCAGGGGATGGGAATGCTGGTGCTGATGCCGCTTCAGTTCGGTTCCTCGATCTTCGCGCCGACGCGGACCATGCCGGGCTGGCTCCAGGCGTTCACCGACTACAACCCGCTGTCCAACCTCGCGGACGCGGCGCGCGGGCTCATGCTGGGCGGCCCGACCGGGAACTCGGTCTGGTGGACGCTCGCCTGGGCCGCCGGGATCACGGTGGTGATGGCGCCGCTGGCGGTGGCCAGGTTCCGCAGGAAGGCCTGAAGCAGGGGCGGGCGCGCCGCCGGGCAGGGCACCCGCGCCCCTGGCCCGGGGCGTTACGCCGGCGGGTCCCTCCGGTACGTCTCCGCCAGGGCGGTGGCCTCCTCGATCGTGAGGCCACCGCCCTGCTCGTACGCCACCGTGTAGGCGTCGTCGTCGAGCCGGGCCCGCACGGCTTCCTCGGTCTCGATGAGGCCCTGGCGCTCCAGGGCGGTCGGCACATGCCCGGCCGGCACCAGGGTCGCCTGGAGGCCGAGCAGCCGGGCTGCGGCGGCCGGGGCACCGGGGGCGTCGAGTCCGGCGACGGCGCGGGCGATGGTCATCAGCTGTCTGGACGCCATCTGCGGGGCCATCATCCTGGCGAGCCGGTCCTGGGCGCGGGCCAGCGCGTCCAGCCCGGTGGCGAGTGCGGAGGCATGGTCACCCACCAGGTTGTCCAGCCATGCCAGCACCCCGAGCACGAACCCGTCGAAGACCCCGATCGTGCGGGAGCTGAACTCATCACGCAGCAGGACGATCTGCTCCCGTGCCTCGGCCACCCGGCCCACGCGGCCGTACAGGAACCCCAGATGCAGCCGGGCGGTCGGCATCGCCTGGTGCCCGGCGAACCTGCCGCCGTCGACGACATCGCGCAGGACGGCCTCGGCCTCGTCGAAGCGGCCGAGTTCGGCGAGGGCCCCGGCGTACCGGGCTCGCAACACGGCCACCTGGGCGTGGGCGCCGAGCGCCCGTGCGTAGTCGATCGCGGCCAGATAGTCGGCGGCGGCCTCGGCGAACCGGCCCTTGCCCTCGTTCGCCTCCCCCCGGGAGGACAGCGATTCGGCCGCACCCCAGTCGTCGCCGAGCCGGACGAAGATCTCCAGGCTCTCGTCGGCGTCGGCCAGCGCCTCGCCCGCCCAGTCGGGGCGGTTGGCCAGTACCTTGGCGCGGATGTCCAGCGCGGCGCCCAGCTCCCATTCGTAGGCGAACTCGCGGGAGGACCGGACCGTCTCGTCCATCACCTCCCGCATCTCGTCGGCCTCGCCGGTGAGCAGGACCGCGAACATCCAGAGCGCACCGGGTGTACGGCAGGCCTGGGGCTGCCCGGCCCGGTAGGTGCGGGCGATGATCCGCATCCGCTCCTGGCCCTGCGGGGTGAGCCACTCGTCCATCGCGCGGTCCATGCTGACCATCCGGATCAGCCCCGCCCCGCGCCGCGCCTCCTCGACCTGCTCCGGTTCCCAGGGCGGCGGCCGGTCGGTGGTCCGCTCCAGCAGGGAGGGCGCCTGGACGCCGGGCGGGGCGAACGGGTCGGGGCCGAGAGCGGCCACCGCCCCGGACCACTGGCGGGCGTCGGCGTTCAGTTCGTGCATCAGCCAGTACCAGGCCATCGAGAGGACGATGCAGAGTCCCTCCTCCTCCTCGCGGGCCGCGACCGCGTGCCGGAGGGCGGTGCGCAGGTTCTCGTACTCGCGACGGAAGAGCCCGGTGGCCTCCCGCTGGCCGGTGCCGCGCAGCTTCGGTCCGGTGGTGCGGGCGAACTCCCGGTAGTGGACCAGGTGGCGCCGCTCGACGGCGTCCCGCTCGCCCGCCTCCGCCAGCCGCTCGGCGGCGTACTCCCCGACGGTCTCCAGCAGCCGGTAGCGCATCTCCGCGTCCTCGCCGGGCGCGGCGACGACGAGGGACTTGTCGACCAGGGAGCCGAGCAGGGCGGCGACGTCGAGGGAGCCGACGGCGACACCGTCGTCCGGGGCGGGCAGGGAGCAGACCTCCTCGGCGGCGGCGAGCGAGCAGCCGCCCGCGAAGACGGCGAGGCGGCGCAGGACGGCCCGTTCGGCCCCGTCCAGCAGCTCCCAGGACCAGTCGACGACCGCGCGCAGGGTCTGCTGGCGGGGCAGCACGGTCCGGCTGCCGTTGGTGAGGAGGCGGAAGCGGTCGTCCAGCCGGTCGGCGATCTGGCGCGGGGTGAGCATCCGCAGGCGGGCCGCGGCCAGTTCGATGGCGAGCGGCAGCCCGTCGAGCCGACGGCAGATCTCGGCGCAGGCGGCCGCGGTCGCCTCGTCCGCGTCGGTACGGAAGCCGGGGCGGGCGGCGGCCCCGCGCTCGGCGAGCAGCCGCAGCGCCATCGGGTCGGGCAGCGGTTCGACGGGACGGACGAACTCGCCCGGTACGCCGAGGGGTTCGCGGCTGGTCGCGAGGACGGTGAGCCGGGGGCAGTGGGCCAGCAGATGGTCGGCGAGGGCGGCCGCCGCGCCGATGACGTGCTCACAGTTGTCCAGGAGCAGCAGCATCCGGCGCGGGGCGCAGTGTTCGGTGAGGCGTACGAGGGGGTCGTCGCCGGTGCGGTCGACGGCGCGCAGCTCCCCGGCCCCGGCCCCGCGCAGCACGGTCTCGCGGGCCCCGAGCGCGCCGAGTACGGCCTCGGGCACGGCGTCCGGATCGTCTACGGGGGCCAGCTCCGCGAGCCAGACGCCGTCGGGCCAGGCCTCGGCGGCCGCCTCCGCGGTCTCCTGGGACAGCCGGGTCTTGCCCGCGCCGCCGGGGCCGAGGAGGGTGACGAGCCGGGTGCGGGTGAGGTCCTCACGGAGGGCGGCGATGTCGAGGTCGCGTCCGACGAAGCTGGTGAGCCGGGCGCGGAGGTTCCCATGCGGGGGCGACGGGCTTTCCGGGGCGGGCCGTTGCCGGGCCGCGGGCGTCCCCTCGGAGGCCGACGCGGGCTCCGGGGCGGGTGCGGCCGGTCCCTGGCGGAGGAGTTCTCCGTACAGGCCGCGCAGTTCGGGCCCGGGGTCGGTGCCGAGGCGCTCGGCGATCGCGGTGCGCACCTCGTCGTACGCCGCCAGCGCCTCGGCCGTGCGTCCGGCGTCCCGCAGGGCCCTGATGCGCAGTGCCTGGAGCGGTTCGTCGAGCGGGTGGGAGGCGCAGAGCGCGGTCAGCTCCCACAGGGCCTCGTCCGCCCGCCCGAGCACGCGCAGCGCCTCCAGCCGGGCCCGACGGGCGCCGAGCCTGCGGGACTCCAGGCGGGAGGCGGGCGCCGTACGGTCGGGCAGGTCGGCGAGCGGGGGCCCGGCCCAGAGCGCGAGGGCCTCGTCGAGGACGGTGACGGCCCTGGCCGTGTCGCCCTGCTCCAGCGCCCGGCTCCCCTCCCCCGCCAGCCGCTCGAAACGGTGCAGGTCCACGGCGTCCGGCTCGGCGGCGAGCCGGTATCCGCTCGCCACCGACTCGACGGCGCTCCGGCCGAGCACCCGCCTGAGCCGCCCGACCAGGGCCTGGAGGGCGCCGGTCGCATCGGCGGGCGGGTCGCCGTCCCACACCTCGTCGACGAGGACCCCGGCGGGCACGGTACGCCCGGGGCGCAGCGCGAGGACGGTCAGCAGCGCGCGCAGCCGCGCCCCGCCGAGGGTGACGGCCGTACCGTCGTCGCGGAGTGCCCGGGTGGTGCCGAGGATGCAGTAGCGCACGGGCCCATTGTCCGTGACCGACCGGGGCACGGCGTTGACAGGGTGGAACTCCGGCACCGTTCCCCGACGTTCCCGCCCTGTCGGCCACTGCCGTGACCGCCGTCGCCGCCCAGCCTCAGCCCTCCAGTCCCCCGCTCCAGGAGTGTGTGCCGATGACCACCGCAGCCACCCGTGGCGACCGGAGGATCAGCCCGGTCTTCCTCGGCATCGCCGCCGTAACCGCCATCGCGGGCTGGGCGGTGTGGACGGGTTTCGCGGACGCCACGGGCTTCGCGGTCTTCCTGTTCGTCACCGGAGCCTGGATCGTCTCGCTCTGTCTGCACGAGTACGCGCACGCCCGCACCGCACTGCACAGCGGGGATCTCTCGGTCGGGTCGAAGGGCTATCTGACGCTCAACCCGCTCACGTACACGCACGCGCTGCTCAGCATCGTGCTGCCCGTCCTCTTCGTGATCATGGGCGGGATCGGGCTGCCGGGCGGCGCGGTCTACATCGAGCGGGCCCGCATCCGCGGCCGGTGGAGACACAGCCTGATCTCGGCGGCGGGCCCGCTGACGAACGTGGCGTTCGCGATCGTGTGCACCGCCCCGTTCTGGCTGGACGCGCTCGACGGAGTGCCGCTCGCCTTCCAGTACGCGCTGGCGTTCCTGGCCATGCTCCAGGTGACGGCGGCGATCCTGAATTTCCTGCCGATCCCGGGGCTGGACGGCTACGGGGTGATCGAGCCCTGGCTCTCGTACCGGATCCGCCGCCAGGTGGAGCCGATCGCGCCGTTCGGGCTGATCGCGGTGTTCGCCGTCCTGTGGATTCCCGGCGTGAACATCGCGTTCTTCGACGGGATCGACGCGCTGCTGCGGGCCCTGGGGGTCGACGAGGTCCAGCGCTACTGCGGCCTGGACACCTATCGCTTCTGGAAGGCGTTCTTCGACGAGCAGGACCCGGCCTGCTCGGTGGGGTGACGGGTCAGCGAGCGGCTTCGGAAGCGGTCATGCGGTGCTTGCGCACGTAGAACCAGACCATGTTCGACGACAGCCCCGCGATCAGCACCCAGATGATCCCGAGCAGGCTGCCCTGGACGAAGGAGATCACGGCCGCCGCGACGGCGAGGACGCAGACGGCGAGGGCGAGGAGAGCGAGGCGGGGCATGGGGGCGGCTCCTGTCGGGAACGGTCACGGTCCCGTCCAGTGTCCCCCATGCCCCGTTGTGCCCCGCCTGGGGCCCGGACCTCCGGATGCCGGGGCGTGGGTGACGTCAGACGTCGGTGGTGCGGAGCCCGGCGTGCGCCTTGTAGCGGCGGTTGACCGAGATCAGGTTGGCCACCAGCGACTCGACCTGGTGGGCGTTGCGCAGCCGGCCCGCGAAGATGCCGCGCATCCCGGGGATGCGGCCCGCCAGCGCCTGCACGATGTCCGTGTCGGCGCGCACCTCGCCCAGGACCAGCACGTCGGTGTCGATCTCCTCGATGGACTCGTCCTGGAGCAGCACCGCGGAGAGGTGGTGGAAGGCCGCGGTGACCCGGGAGTCCGGCAGCAGGGCGGCGGCCTGCTCGGCGGCGCTGCCCTCCTCAGGCTTGAGGGCGTAGGCGCCCTTCTTGTCGAAGCCGAGGGGGTTGACGCAGTCGATCACGAGCTTGCCCGCGAGCTCCCCGCGCAGGGACTCCAGCGTCTTGGCGTGACCGTCCCACGGCACCGCGACGATCACGATGTCGCTGCGCCGGGCGCACTCCGCGTTGTCCGCGCCCTCGACGCCGAAGCCCAGCTCGGCCGCCGCCTGTTCGGCCCGCGCCGCGTCCCGGGAGCCGAGGGTGACCCGCTGTCCGGCGCGGGCGAGCCGGTAGGCGAGACCGCGCCCCTGCGGGCCGGTCCCGCCGAGCACGCCGACGCTCAGGCCGGAGACGTCGGGAAGGTCCCAGGGGTCCTTGACGGGGGGCTTGGGCGCGCTGCCGCTGTCCTGTGTAGTCATGGGGCCGACCCTACTGCCAGGTAGGGTCCGTGCGGCCGCCCCCCGGGCAGGCGGTCCCGCTCAGCACCCGGTCCCCCGTTCGGGTGAGGGGCAGGGCGACGGGCCCGGCCGGGGCTGGGCGCGGGGCAGGATGCCGGGCCATGGATGCCGTACGTGTCGCCCTGCTCCGTGACGTACTGGCCGGGACCGGGTGGCCGGACTCCGCCCGCCGGTTCGCGCTGGCCCTGCGCGCGTCCGTCCTCCCGCAGGGCGGCGGGCTGCTGCTGCTGGTGGGGACGGAGCGGTACGAGCCGTGGCATCTGGCGGCCCATCTGACCGACGAGTCCGCGTGGTCGGGGCTGCCGGAGCTGGTGCCCACGCTCGTACGGCACCGGGTGGCGCCCGGTGATCCGGCGCATCTGGCCGTGGGCCTCGGCCGGATCGAGGCGGCGGGCCGGCGCGAGACGCTGTTGCTGGTCGCGCCGGAGCGGCCGGAGAGCGGGCTGCTGGAGCGGGTGCACGACGCGCGGCGGGCCGGGGCGCGGGTGCTCACCCTGGACGGCGGCGATCCGGAGGTCGGCTCCCTGGCGCACGAGTCGCTGGCGGTCGGCGGGACCGACGATGTGGACCTGGACCTCGTGCAGCACCTGGTCAGCGCGGCCGCCGGGGAGAACGGGGCGCCTCCGGCGCGCGGCCGCCGCACCTTCCGGGACCGGCTCGCCCGGCTCGCCGACCAGCTGACCCAGCCGCCGCCCGCCGGCTGGTAGCGCGCGCCGCGGCTGCCCGCCGGCGGACGCCACGGCACGGCTGCCCGGAGATTCGGGGCCGCTCGGGCCGCCTGCCCGGAGATGCGTTCCACCCCGGACCGGCCACCGGTTTCGGGGCACCCCGGACCGCTCACCCCGAAATCCGGTTGCTTCGGGCACCCGGCAGTACCGAACATGGCCCCTCGTGACCTCAGCACCGCCTTCCCCCTCCTCCCCGGACTCCCCCTCATCGCCGCCGTCGGCGCGGCTCCGCGCGCTGCTGCCGGACCTCTCGCCGTGGCGGTCCTCGGCTGACTTCCGGCTGCTGTGGGTCCAGGGGCTGATCACGTACTTCGGCAGCTTCATGGCGCTGATCGCGCTGCCGCTCCAGATCAAGGACCTCACCGGCTCGCCGCTCGCGGTCGGGGCGATGGGCGCGGTGGAGCTGGTGCCGCTGGTGGTCTTCGGGCTGTACGGCGGGGCGCTCGCGGACTCGGTGGACCGGCGCCGGGTGATCCTGCTGACCGAGGCCGGGCTCGGTGTGCTCGCGGCGGTCCTGCTGGTGAACGCCCTGCTGCCGGAGCCGTTGCTGTGGCCGCTTTACGTGGTGGCGGGCGGGGTGTCGGCGCTGGCCGGGCTCCAGCGGCCCGCGCTGGACTCGCTGATGGCCCGGATCGTGCCGCACGCCCAGCAGACGGCGGCGGCCGCGCTGAACTCGCTGCGCTGGCAGATCGGGGCGATCGCGGGCCCGGCGCTGGCCGGTCTGGTGGTGGCGTACGCCGGTCACGGCACGGCGTACGCGGTGACGGTGGGCACGTTCGCCGTCTCCGTCGTGCTCTGCCTGCGCCTGGCCCCGGCGCCGCCCGCCGGGGACGCGGCGAAGCCGTCGCTGCGCGGGATCGTGGAGGGGGCGCGGTACGCCTGGAGCCGGCCGGTGCTGCTGGGGACGTACGCGATCGACCTGGCGGCGATGTTCTTCGCCTTCCCGAACACGATCTTCCCGTTCCTGGCGGACGAGCTGGACGCCGAGTGGTCGCTGGGCCTGATGTACGCGGCGGGCTCGGTCGGCTCGCTGGTGCTGGGGCTCACCAGCGGCTGGACGTCCCGGGTGCGCAGGCACGGGCTGTTCGTGGTGTTCGGGGCGACGGCGTGGGGGCTGGCGATCGCCGCGGCGGGCTGGTTCTCCAGCGTGTGGGTGGTGCTGCTGTGCCTCGCCGTCGCGGGGGCGGGCGACATGCTGAGCGGGCTGGGGCGCGCGACGATCTGGAACCAGACCATCCCGGAGGAGCTGCGGGGCCGACTCGCGGGCATCGAGGTGCTCTCGTACAGCATCGGCCCGCAACTGGGGCAGGTGCGGGCCGGGGCGATGGCGGGCTGGACCGGGACCCGGTCGGCGATCTGGACCGGCGGGGTGGCGTGTGTGGCGTCGGTGGCGCTGCTGACCGCCGCGCTGCCGAAGCTGGTGCGGTACGACTCGGAGACGGACGAGGACGCGGTACGGAGGCGGGAGGCCCGGGTGGAGGGGTGATCCGGGGCTCCGCTCCGTACCCCGCTCCTCAGTCGCCGGACGTGCTGGGGTTCTCGCCGGACGGGCTTGATGTGCCCCTGTCCTCGTCGTGCCACTTCGGGTCCGTCTCCCACTGGAGGTTCCGTTCGCGCGCCGTGTCCATTGCGTGCTGGGCCGCCTCGCGGGAGGTGTAGGGGCCGAACCGGTTCAGCGCCGGGCACTCCGGGCCTTCCTCGACCTTCTTGTGCTGGAGGCAGTAGTACCACTCGCCCGGTTTGCCGACCGTGCGCTTCTTGAACAGGGCCATCGACGGCTCCTTTCCTTATCGCCATGGTGCCCCGGAGCCGCTGGTTAGACTCGCTGGCATGTCTGGCCAGTCGCTTCTCGTACCAGGGGAGATCACTCCCGTCCGTTCCGTACCCGGAAACATCCGGCGCCCCGAGTACGTGGGGAAGCCGGCCCCGACGCCGTACACCGGCCCGGAGATCCAGGACGCCGATACCGTGGAGCGGATGCGCATCGCGGGCCGTATCGCCGCGCAGGCCATGGAGGAGGCCGCCAAGCACATCGCCCCGGGCGTCACCACGGACGAGCTCGACCGGGTCGCGCACGAGTTCATGATCGATCATGGCGCGTACCCCTCGACGCTCGGCTACCGGGGCTTCCCGAAGTCGCTGTGCAGCTCCCTCAACGAGGTCATCTGCCACGGCATCCCCGACTCCACCGTGCTGCGCGACGGGGACATCGTGAACCTGGACGTCACCGCGTACATCAACGGGGTGCACGGCGACAACAACGCCACCTACCTCTGCGGCGAGGTCGACGAGGAGTCCCGGCTGCTCGTCGAGCGCACCCGGGAGTCGCTGAACCGGGCCATCAAGGCGGTCAGGCCGGGGCGGCAGATCAACGTCATCGGCCGGGTCATCGAGTCGTACGCGAAGCGGTTCGGGTACGGAGTGGTGCGCGACTTCACCGGGCACGGGATCAACTCCTCGTTCCACTCCGGTCTGATCATCCCGCACTACGACAGCCCGCACGCGACCACGGTGATGCAGCCCGGGATGACGTTCACCATCGAGCCGATGCTGACGCTGGGCACCCACGAGTACGACATGTGGGAGGACGGCTGGACCGTGGTGACGAAGGACCGGAAGCGGACGGCCCAGTTCGAGCACACGCTGGTCGTCACGGAGACCGGGGCGGAGATCCTCACCCTCCCGTAATCACCCAAAAACCGTTAAGCACCCATTTCCGGCCTTCGGGGCGTAGTTTTTTACCGACAAGCAGTCGGGAACCAGTTGACTTAGGTAAACCTAAGTAGGAGGATCGAGCGTACCGGCGCGCGCCGCCGCACCCTCGCGGCGGCCGCCTGCCGATATTTCCGTCTCTTTCTGGACTTCCCGTCCCCCTCGGTCCCCGGAGGCCCGCCTTGGACGCAACCGCCACCGTCACTCCCTTCTCGACGCTCATCCGCACCGCGTCGCACGAGCAGCACACCGAGGCCGAGACCTCGACGTTCATGGGTGACCTGCTGGGCGGGCGGCTGGGAGTGGACGCGTACACGCGCTACACCGAGCAGCTGTGGTTCGTGTACCGGGCGCTTGAGGAGGGCGCGGAGGCCCTGCGCGACGACCCGGTCGCGGGCCCGTTCATACAGCCCGAGCTGATGCGCTCCACCGAGCTGGAACGCGACCTCGCGCACCTGCGCGGGGAGAACTGGCGCGAGGACCTGGAGGCGCTGCCCGCCACCGCCGCGTACGCCGCCCGGGTCGCCGAGTGCGCACGCACCTGGCCCGCCGGATACATCGCCCACCACTACACCCGCTACCTCGGCGACCTCTCGGGCGGCCAGATCATCCGCGACAAGGCGGAGAAGACCTGGGGCTTCGAGCGCAAGGGCGACGGCGTGCGCTTCTACGTCTTCGAGCAGATCACCAACCCGGCCGCCTTCAAGCGGGGTTACCGCGAGCTGCTTGACGCGGTGAACGCGGACGACCTGGAGAAGCAGCGCATCATCGAGGAGTGCAAGCGGGCCTTCGCGCTGAACACCGCGGTCTTCCGCGAGCTGGGCGAGGTCTTCCCGCGCAGCGCGTGAATATCCCGTGAGGGAACGGCACTTGAGCACCGGCGCGTAAATCCGCACAGCGTGAACGTACGGCTCCACCGGAGGTTCCGGTGGAGCCGCCCCCTTTTCCCCTTTCCCCATTTCCCCTTTTTTCGCCGTACGAAAAGGGCAATACGGTGCTGCCGCCAGAGGTTTGACGCCCCATCGACCTGCGGGTACATTCCGATGCCGTCTTCACTTCACTTTCACATGACATCCGGGCGGGGGGCCTTCTAATGCGTGGGTGCCATGCCTGAAAGAGGTATTCCGCCGCCGGGTCATGTCCAGCGCGGGCAACACCACCACCCGGGCCCGAGTGCCCCTTTCGGACTTCCGGGCTTCCGGGGTGTTTCCCGTACCGACCACACCTACCGACAGGAAATGCCACCGTGTCACACCTCCGCCCCCGTGCGGCTGTGACGAGCGGCCTGCTGGCAGCGGCTCTCGTCTCCGGTACCCTCCTCGCCCCCGCGGCCCACGCCATCACGGGAACCCCGTCCGCGAACAACGCGTACGCGTTCACCGCCCGTCTGGACATAGGCGACGGCAAGCGCGCGTGCTCCGGCACGCTGGTCGACCGCGACTGGGTCCTGACGGCGGCCAGTTGCTTCGTGGACAACCCGGCCGGGGCCCACCAGCTCCCGCCGGGCGCGCCGAAGGACGCCACCACCGCCGTCATCGGCCGCACCGACACCACCACCACCGCGGGCCAGGTCCGCACGGTCGTCGAGCTCGTGCCCCGCGCCGACCGGGATCTGGTGCTGGCCCGGCTGGCCAAGCCGGTCACCACCATCGCCCCGGCGCCCCTCGCCGCGACGCCGCCCGCCCCGGGCGAGACCCTCACCGGGACCGGCTTCGGCCGGACCGCGGACGAGTGGGCCCCGGTGAAGATGCACCAGGGCCGCTTCTCCGTCGACCAGGCCGACGCGACCACCGTGAACATCACCGGCCTGGACGGCGCCGCCGTGTGCGCCGGTGACACCGGCGGCCCGATGCTGCGCGAGCAGGGCGGGAACGTCGAGCTCGTCGCCGTCAACAGCCGCTCCTGGCAGGGCGGTTGCTTCGGCACGGCGGAGGAGGAGACCCGTACCGGCGCGGTGGAGAGCCGGGTCGACGACCTGCACGCGTGGGTCACCGAGACCGTGACGGCCGCCCCGTTCGCCGACTTCAACGGGGACGGCCACCGCGACGTGGCCGTCGCCGACCCGAAGGCCGCGGTGGCCGGCGCGGCCGGTGCCGGACTGGTCCGCGTGGTGTACGGCAACGGCGCGGGCGTCGCCGAGCTGGTCCAGGGCGCTCCCGGTGTCAACGGTGGACCCGAGGCGGGCGACGGTTTCGGTACCGCGCTGGCCACGGTGGACTACAACGCCGACGGCTACACCGACCTGGTGGTCGGCGTGCCCAACGAGGACATCGGCGAGGTCGCCGACGCCGGGGCGGTGCAGATCGTCTACGGTTCGCCCGCGGGGCTCGGCAAGGGCCGCGGCGGGACCTGGTTCGAGCAGGGCAGGGGAGCCGGAGCGCTCCTCGGCTCGGCCTCCGAGACCAAGGACCACATGGGCTTCTCCGTCGCCGCCGGGAAGACCGCGGCCGGTGATCCCTACATCCTGATCGGCGTGCCCGGTGAGGACCTGGGCTCCGTCGCCGACGCGGGCAACGCGATCTACCTGCGGGGCGACACGAACGTCGCCATCAACCAGGACACCGAGTCCGTCCCGGGGGGCGCGGAGAAGGGCGACCAGTTCGGCTACTCCGTGGCGGGTTCACCGAACCATCTGGCGATCGGCATCCCCGACGAGGCCATCGGCACCATCGCCAAGACCGGCGCCATCCAGATCCTGAAGCACGACCTCAACGCCAACAAGATCCCCACCCCGGTCAAGGCGCTCCACCAGGACACCGAGGGCATCAGCGGCGCGAACGAGGCGAACGACCTGTTCGGCAAGGCCCTGTCGATGACCTCGCACCGGCCGGAAGGGGCCGCAACCGACAGCGACTCGATCCTCGCCGTCGGCTCCCCGGGCGAGGGCCTCAAGGTCTCGGACGTGAACAAGACGAACGCGGGCCGGGTCGTCGTCCTGCGCATCACGGCGGGCGGCACGGTCAGCGAGCTCCAGGACATCCACCAGGAGAAGGCCGACGTCACCGGGGCCGCCGAGGCGGGCGACCGGTTCGGCGAGCGGGTCGCCGCCGTCAACACCCGTCCCAGGAACGTCGGTACGACCGCGACGATGCTGCTGGCCGTCGGCATCCCGGGCGAGAACGAGGGCGCGGTCGTGGACTCCGGCGCCATCCAGAAGTTCTCGCTGCTCGGCGCCCCCGGCGCCGCGGACCGCTGGATCTCCCCGGGCGGCGCGCCCGGTCTGCCGGGCGCCCCCGGCACCAAGCAGTACGTCGGCAGCAGCATCACGGCAACCCCGACGCACCTGTACATCGGTATGCCCGACGGTCCGGGCGCCCGTGGCGCCGCGCATCTGATGCCGTGGTCCAACGTCACCGGCGGCCCGGTCCAGCCCGTGACCAGCTACGAGCCGGGCAAGGGCGGCCTCCCGGCCGTCGGCGAGGCGTTCGGCAGCGCGATCCAGTAGGCGGTCACCGACCGGAGCCGGAACAACGGCCGTCCGGGGTTCAGCCCCGGGCGGCCATCAGGACGCGGCCCCCGACCTCCACCGTGCCGTCCGGCGCGGGAGCGGTGAGGATCTGGGAGCCGCGTCCCTGTCTGATGTTCAGGGCCCGGCCGAGGTGCGCGCTCAGCAGCATGGCCGCCGCCCCGGTCGCCTCGTCCTCGACGATGCCCTCGCCGCGCCGGGGAAAGGCCCGCGCACGCACCCGTCCGGCCGCCTCGTCCTCCCAGGCCCACGTGTAGAGCCAGCCCTCGCCGGGCGGCGGCCCGGGCAGCGCCTCCACCTCTTCCGCCGTCGCGTACTGCTGGAGCGTGCGCGGCGGGGCCCACTCGGGGCGGGCGGTGATCCAGGTGAACTCCCCGTCCTGGCGTGCGAACACGTCCCCGACGTCCAGCTCCAGGATCTCCAGGTCCAGCAGCCACGCGGTGCCGACCAGCGGGTGCCCGGCGAACGGCAGCCGCAGCCCCGGCGTGTGGATGTCCACCCGCCCGCGCTCCGGGTCGTCGACGAACACGGTCTCGCTGAAGCCGAGTTGCCGGGCGAGCCGCTGCCGGGAGGGCTCGTCGGGGTGGCTGCTTCCGTCGCGTACGACCCCGAGGGCATTGCCGTGGCGTCCGTCGGGCCCGCAGAACACCCGCAGGACGTCGATGCCCGGGGGTACGTCGTAGTCGTTCACGGGGGCATTCAAGCACTGCCGGACGGCGGTACGGGAACCGAGCGGGTCTGGCCGCAGGGCCGCGCCGGGAGCACTGCTGCTGCCGGTACGGCCCTGCGGGTCGTTCAGTGGTGCGGGTGGTGCCGGTCGGTCAGGCGGTGGCGTTACGGCGACGGCGCGCCGCGATCACGACACCGGCACCGGCCGCCACGACGATGCCCGAGGCGGCGATCAGGGCGCCGGCCGGGAGGTCGGAGCCGGTGGAGGCCAGCGCGCCGGAGCCGCCGACCGAACCGCCGGTGGTGGAGCCGCCGACCGTGCCGCCGGTGGTGGAGCCGCCCGCGGTGGAACCGCCGGTGGATTCACCGGACTCGCAGGCGATGCCGTCACCGTCCGCGTCGAGGTCGGTCGAGTAGCCCGCCTCCCCCTTCTTGATGGGAGCCACACCGGCCGCCTCGGCCGCGGCGCAGTTCTCGTAGCCCGTCGAACCGCCCGGAAGCCGCGCGTCCTCGTCGAGGGAGACCGCGACGTTCAGGGCGTCGAGCTCGTCGCCCTTCTTGTACATGCCCTCGAACGCCTGGGAACCGGCTTCGGTGAGGGTCGCCGGGATGCCCTTGAGGTTCACGATGCCGTCCTTGGCGGCGAGCGCGCCCGCGGGCACCTTCAGGTCCGCGAGAGCCAGGCCGGTGCGCTCGGCGACCTTGCCGGTGCCGCGGTCCTTGGCGGAGACGTCGGCGAGGAGCTTGCCGGAGGCGCCCTCGATGTCGACCTTCAGGTTGCTGAGGGAGAGGTCGAGGACGTACTCGCCGTTCGTCTCGTGGCCCAGGAAGCGCACCTTGCCCTTGAACGCCGCGTTGAGCGTGTTCTTGTCGGCGTCGAGGTGGCCGGTGGCCTTGCTGAAGCGGTAGCCGTCGGTGGCGGTGGCGGCGCCGCCGCTCGTCTCGACCTTGCCGTGCGCGATCGGGCCGACGACGTACGAGCGGAAGGACGCCTTGACGCCCCAGTCCAGGGTGCCGTCGACGACCGGGCCGCTGGTGGGCTTGGCCGTCTCGGAGCCGGACGGGGTGGGGTTGGTGCTCGGCTGACCCGTCGGCTCGCCCGTGGGCTGCTCGGTCGGCTTGCCCGTCGGCTGCTCGGTCGGCTTGCCGGTGGGCTGCTCGGTCGGGGTCGTGGCGAGGGGCTTGACCGTCAGGGTGGCCGGGTCGATCGGCTCACCCTCCTCGTAGGACGGGCCGAAGACCGCCGCGCCCTCCTTGGTGAAGGTGACGGGGATACTCGCGAACTTCATGCCGTCCGCGCCGTTCGAGGCCTCGACGTCGGTGAGGTCGAGATCGGCCATCGCCAGATCGTCGGTGACGACGGCGTCCTTGCCCGGGGACTTGGTGGTCACGTCGACGGTGATCCGGCCGCTCTTGCCGACCGTGAGGACCTTGACGTCGGACAGCTTGATGTCCAGGGCGCCGCCGTGCGCCTCGTAGTGGACGCTGCCCTTGAAGGAGGACGTCACGGCGTGGGTGCCGAGTGCGTACTCGCCCTTGTCCAGGGGGAACTTGTACGAGCCGTCCTCGTTCCGCGTGGCTCCATCGGCCAGCGTGGCGGTGCCGCCGAACCGGTCGATCATGGCGCGGAAGGACTCCTTGAGACCCCAGTCGAAGGTGCCCGACTCCAGCTGGTAGATCACCGAAGGGGCGGCGGCGGCCGCCTTCGGGGCGGGGCCGTCGGCCGCGATGGCCGGAAGGGCGAAGGTCGCGCCCAGCGCGGCCGCCGTGGCGACGGCTGCGGCGAGGGCTGTCGGGCGGCGAGTTGCTGCCATGTCGGTGGGTCTCCTATGAGGACAGGGGCGGAAGAGAAGCGGGAGGGGCGGCGCGACGATCCATAAGGCGCGCCTGGGGGAGGTCAGGAAGTCCGGGAGGAGTCAGGGGACTCGGGGGCCGCCTGCGCGGTGCGGCGACGCAGGACGAAGAACGCCGCTCCGGCCGCGACGACCAGCAGCACACCGCCGCCGATCGCGGCGTACGTGCCGGTGCCCGAGTCCGAGACGGCCGCCGCCGGTTGGGTGGAGGGCTCGGCCGAGGGCTTCTTCGTGGGCTCGGCGGCCGCCGTCGGCTCGCTGCCGAGGTCGGGCAGCGCGGGCAGCCGGGCCTTCTCATCGACGGCCACGGCGAGCGAGACCGGGTCCATCGCGGTGCCTGCCTTGTACATGGAGCCGAACGCCTCGGCGCCGTCGGCGGTGAGGGTCGCCGGGACCTCGGTGAGGACGGCCAGGCCCTCCTTCGGCGCGAAGTCCTTGGCGGCGAACGTGATGAGCGGCACGTTCCTGGTGGTCTTGACCTCGCTGGTGACGTCCGCCGACAGGGTCCCCTCCCCCTGGGCGACGCTGACGGTGACGGCGGCGAACTTCAGGTCGAGCTCGTGGGCGCCGGTGAAGCGGATGCTGCCGCTGAAGTCCGCGTCCAGGGTCTGCCTCTTCGCGTCGTACGTGCCCTTGCCCTGCGGGAAGCGGAACAGGGCCCCGCCGTCCTGGGCACCGTCGGCGAGTGTCCACTTGCCCTGGCCGATGGAGCCGGTGACGTACTCGCGGAAGGTGCGGCGCACGCCCCAGTCGACGGCGGCGTCCTCGAAGCGGCCCGCCTTCTCCTTGTCGGCCTTGTCCTTCTTCTCGTCCTTCTCGGCGTCCGCGTCGTCCCTCTTCTCCGAGGGGGACGGCTTCGGTTCGGCCGCGCCCTTGGTGTCGACGGAGAGGCTGATCGGGTCGAGCGGGGTGCCCGCGGTGTAGTAGCCCGCGAAGGCGGAGGCGCCCTGGGCGGTCAGCGTCGCCGGGATGTTGCTGAGGGCGATGGGGGTGGAACCGCCCTTCATGCTGATCCCGGACAGGTTGAGCGCGGCGAGCGGGACCTGCGAGCGGTTGGAGACCTTGCCGGTCCCCCGCTCCTTGCTGACCATGTCCGCGTAGAGCGTGCCGCTGCCGCCGTTGATCCGGACCGTGGGACGGCTGATCCTGAGGTCGAGCTCGTTGCCGCCGTCGGCCTTCCGGTGACCGGTGAAGTGCACCCCGCCCAAGAAGCCGGAGCTGAACGCCCCGGTGTCCGGGTCGTAGGAGCCGGTCGCGGAGTGGAAGCGGAACTGGCTGCCGCCGACCGTGGCGGCACCGCCGGTCAGGCTCCAGCTGCCGTTCGCGATGGGCCCGGTGACATAGCTCTGGAAGGAGGACTTGATGCCCCAGTCCAGTCGGCCGCCCTGCACCGTACGGCTTGCCGCTTGCGCGGTGGCGGCGGGGAGCAGGGCCGCCGACAGCACCGCGAGGAGCGCGACGGCGAGCGCGCGGGCGGATCTGGACGACAGCATGAGGGACCCCCCAGGGACTGGATACATAGGTAAGGCTAACCTAAGGTATTCCCAGTCGGTGCCGGAACCCCGTCGGCACCTCCGCACTCCCGCCACATCCCAACCACCCACCGCGGACCGCAGAACGACAGGACGGTGCCCCGTGCGCATCTCGCAGGACTTCGCCCCGAGAGGCCCTGAGACCGAGGGCCCCGACGCCGGGCGTACGGCGCTCCGCCGCCCGGCCCTGGGCAGGGCGGCCGCCGCCCTCACCGCCGCGGTGGCCTTCGCCCTGGTCCTGACCGGCTGCGGCGGAGGGGACGAGCCCGCGCCCGGGTCCGCCAGGGGCGCCGCCGCCCCGGACCGGGTGGAGCCGCTGGCCGACGCGCCCGCCCCGAAGCTGCCGGTGACGGTGGATTCGGCGGACGGCGAGAAGGTCACGGTCGACTCCACCGACCGGATCGTGCCGCTGACCGGATCGCTGAGCGAGATCGTCTTCACCCTCGGCTTCGGCAAGCAGGTCGTGGCCCGCGACATCACCGCCACTTTCGAACAGGCCGAGAAGCTCCCGGTGGTGACCCGTGCTCACGACGTCTCGGCGGAGAGTGTGCTCTCGCTGAAGCCGACCGTCGTCCTCGCGGACACCACCACCGGCCCGAGCGAGGCGATCGGCCAGATCCGCGACGCGGGCATCCCGCTGGTCGTCGTCGAGCCCGCCAAGGGACTCGGCGACGTCGGCCGCCGCATCGACACAGTCGCCGAGACGCTCGGCGTACCGTCCGCCGGGACCGAGCTGAAGAAGCGCACCGAGGACCGGATCGCCGCCGTCCAGAAGTCCGTCCCGGACCCCGCCGACGGCGAGAAGCCCCGGGTGGCCTTCCTCTATCTGCGCGGTTCGGCCTCCGTCTATCTGCTGGGCGGCGCGGAGTCGGGGGCGAGTTCGCTGCTGGAGGCGGCGGGCGCGGTCGACGCCGGGAAGGAGTCCGGCCTGAGCAAGGACTTCACCGCCATCACCAGCGAGGCTCTCGCCAAGGCCGCACCGGACGCGATCCTCCTGATGACCAAGGGGTTCGAGTCGGTCGGCGGCATGGACGGCCTGGTGAAGATACCCGGCATCGCGGAGACCCCGGCCGGAATGGACCGCCGGGTCGTCACGGTCGACGACGGCGTGCTGCTGAACTACGGCCCGCGCACCGACCAGGTGCTCACGGACATCGTCGAGCAGCTGTACGCGAAGGGCGGCACGGACAAGTGACGACCTCGTACGAGGAACGTACGGGCGAGGGTGAGTCGGTCTCCGAGGAGGCACCCGCACCCGCCACCGAGGCTGCGGCCACCGCCCCCAAGTCCCCCCGGAGCAGGACGTTCGTGCTCACCCTGGGGCTCTCCGTCGCCCTGCTCGCCGGTGCGCTGCTGTCCGCGGCGATCGGCGCGTACTCCATCCCGCTCGGGGATGTCCTGTCCTCCGTGCAGCATCGGATGGGGCTCGGCGGCCATGAGCTGGACCGGGTCGGCGAGAGCGTCCTGTGGAACGTGCGGTTCCCCCGGGTCGCCCTGGCGCTGCTCGTCGGCGCGTCCCTCGGCTGTGCGGGCGCCCTGATGCAGGGCGTGTTCGGCAACCCGCTCGCCGAGCCCGGCGTCATCGGGATCTCGGCGGGTGCGGCGGTCGGCGCGGTCGCCTCGATCGCGCTCGGGCTGAGCTTCCTCGGCAACTGGACCATCACCGTCTTCGCGTTCATCGCCGGACTGGGGACCGTCCTGCTCGTCTACGCGCTCTCGCGGTCCGGCGGCCGCACCGAAGTGGTGACGCTGATCCTCACCGGCATCGCCGTCAACGCCTTCGCGGGCGCGCTGATCGGTCTGTTCATCTTCTTCGCGGACAACGCGCAGATCACCCAGATCACCTTCTGGCAGCTCGGCTCGCTCTCCCAGGCCACCTGGCCCAAGGTGCTCGCTGTCCTGCCGTGCGCGCTGGCCGGGCTCATCGTCGCCCCCTTCTACTCCCGCAAGCTGGACCTGCTGGCCCTGGGCGAGCGGCCCGCCCGCCACCTGGGCGTGGACGTGGAGCGGCTGCGGATCGTCCTGGTCCTGGTCGTGGCGCTGCTGACGGCCGCCGCGGTCGCCGTCGCCGGGATCATCTCCTTCGTCGGTCTGCTCGTCCCGCATCTGCTGCGGATGGCGAACGGCCCCGGTCACCGCTTCCTCGTCCCGGGCAGCGCGCTCGGCGGCGCGCTGGTCCTGGTGGCGGGCGACCTCGCGGCCCGGACCGTGGCCGCCCCCGCCGAACTGCCGCTCGGGGTGCTGACCGCGCTCTTCGGCAGCCCGTTCTTCTTCTGGCTGCTGCGCAGGACCCGTCGTAGGCAAGGTGGTTGGGCATGAGGACGCTGAGAGACCTGTTCGCGGTGCGCACCCGGGAGCTGCCCTCGCCCCTCTCCCCCGGCTCCCCCGCCGTCGAGGCCGCCGCTCTGTCGGTCCACCTGGGGCAGCGTCAGGTGCTGGACTCCGTCGACCTGACCGCCCACGCGGGCGAGGTGGTCGCCCTGGTGGGGCCGAACGGCGCGGGCAAGTCGACCCTGCTGGCGGCGCTGGCCGCCGATCTGCCCGCCGGGAGCGGTGAGGTGAGGATCGGCGGGCGCCCGGCCGCCGAGTGGTCCGCCCCCGATCTGGCCCTGCGCCGCTCGGTGCTGCCGCAGTCCGCCGCGCTGTCCTTCCCGTTCCCGGTGGAGGACGTCGTACGGATGGGGCGGGCGCCCTGGTCCGGCACGGAGCGGGAGGACGAGGACGACGCGGCGGTGGCGGCGGCGATGGCGGCCACCGAGGTGACCCGGTTCGCCGCCCGCCCCTTCGAAGCGCTGTCGGGCGGTGAGAAGGCCCGGGTGGCACTCGCCCGGGTGCTGGCGCAGCGGGCCCCGCTGGTGCTGCTCGACGAGCCGACCGCCGCCCTGGACCTGCGTCACCAGGAGCTGGTGCTGCGGATCTGCCGGGAGCGGGCCGCCGCCGGGGACGCCGTGGTGGTCGTACTGCACGACCTGGGGCTCGCCGCCGCGTACGCGGACCGGGCCGCCGTACTGCACGCCGGGCGGATCGCGGAACTGGGCCCGCCGGAGCAGGTCTTCAGCGGCGGACTCCTCGGCGAGGTGTACCGGCAGCCGGTGGAGGTCTTCCCGCATCCGCGCACGGGCACACCGCTGGTCGTGCCGGTGCGGGACCGCCCCTAGGGGCGGGCGGACCCGGTCCGTCAGGTCACGGTGTGGACGCTGTATCAGGTCCCGGCCCGCACGCCGTTCGCCGCCCGGTAGGGTTTCGACGGTCAGTGCGGGCGACGGATCAGAAGGCGCAGAAGCAACGGATGACAAGGCTGGGTCGACTGACGGCGGGGCTCGCCACGGCGACGGTGCTGTGCATGACGGCGAGCGGCTGCATGACGGTGCACGGGGAGCTGGCGGTGCTGCCCGGAGCGACGGAGTCCGAGGCCGCGCAGGCCCTGACGGACTTCCTCACCGCCTACAACGCGGCGGACAAGGCGTTCGATCCGGCGCTGGATGCGGACCGGGTGACGGGTTCGCTCGGCGCGATCAACCAGGCCGGGCTGAAGGCGCGGCAGACGTACAACCCCGACGGCAACAAGGCGCACAAGCCGCTGGTCCTCGACGACGCGACGTACGTCATACCGAAGAAGGCGGGCTGGCCGCGCTGGTTCCTCGCGGACACCGACTCCAACCGGGACCAGGACGGCGGGAAGCTGGACACCCGCTGGCTGGTGGTGTTCGTACGGACGGCCCCCGACGCGGTGTGGAAGGCGGCCTATCTCGGGGTCGTCCCGGTGTCCCAGGTGCCGGAGTTCGCTCTGGACGGGGACGGGCTGGCCACGCCGGTCGAGCCGCGCGACGATGGACTGGCCGTCCCCCCGGCCGACTTGAGCAGCACCTACACCACGTATCTCAAGGACGGCGCACCGGACGTGTTCGCCCCCGGCTCATCGACCTCGGGCTGGCGTGAGGCGCGCCGCACCACGCGGCGGGCGGGGTTCTCGTATCAGTACATCGACCAGCCGATGACGGCGACGACGTTCGCGCCGCTCGGGCTGCGCACCGAGGACGGCGGGGCGCTGGTCTTCTTCAGCAGCAAGCACTTCGAGCGGCAGACCGCGGCGAAGGGGCTCAAGCCGGAGGTCAACGCGGATGTGGAGGCACTGCTCACCGGTGAGGTGAACAGCAGCCTCACCAAGGAGCGGGTCTCCAGCCAGCTGGTGCATGTGCCCGCGCGCGGCGCCGACGGCGGCGGCAAGGTACGGATGCTGAACCGACTGCCGGGCCTGGTCGCGGCGAAGGGCGAGTAGCGGCGGGTCGGCGTGCCCCCGGTGGTCGCCGGGCCCCTCCCGCCGGGCCCCGTCAGCTCAGCGTCTCAGCAACTCAGCGGCTCAGCGGCTCAGCGGCCAGGCGATCGAGTCGTGGTCCAGTTCGCTCTGCTCCGCACTGCCCGCATACCGCGCGCAGGCGTCGGTGAGTGTCTCCAGCAGCGTCAGCGGGTCGGGCAGCTCGTGCTCGGGGCCGCGCACCCAGTGGACATCGAGCTCACCGGGGAGCCGGGCGGGCGGCAGGAGGACGTAGCTCCCCCGGCAGTGCCAGCGCAGGCCCGGATGGGCGTCCATGGTCTCGGGGTGGCAGTCCAGCTCGCAGGGCCACCACTCGTCCTCGTCCTCGGGGGTACCGCGGGTGGCGGTGAAGAAGAGCATCCGGTCGTCGCCGGACTGGGCGACCGGGCCGACGTCGATGCCCGCGGCGAGAAGGCGCTCCAGTGCGCTGCGGCCGGCGGTGAGCGGGACGTCCAGCACGTCGTGGATCATGCCGGTCGCGGTGATGAAGTTGGCCAGGGGCTGACTGCCGGCCCAGCGCTCGACCTGGGCATGGTCGGTGGTCGACTGCGTCTGCCAGGCGAAGGAGATGGGGTGCCGGGCGGGGGTGGGGCATCCGATGCGTTCGCACGAACATCGGTAGCCCTGGGGATGGGCGGCGGGGGCGATGGGCATGCCCGCGTCGGCGACGGCCAGGAGCAGCTGCACTCTGGCCGTGTCGGCGGCCTCGGCTCCCTGTGGTTTGGAGCGTCGCCGCAGCCACTGGGAGATCCTGCTCTCTGTGCCGCGATAGCGGCCGGAATCGGCGCCCATCTATCCCCTCACCTCAGCGTTGCCCCTCCATGGTCGCACCATCCTGCGCTTCGGGTGGCCAGAGTTCATCTACGGGGCCCCGTACCACTGCGCCGAGTGAGCACCATCACGCCCGATGTCACCACATAGCGGATATGGATCACGGGCACCGGGTCAGCGGGACACCCCCAGCCCGCCCAGGGCGTAGTCGACGACCTCGTCGGCGTAGGCGTGGGTGAGCGGCAGGGTCCTGAGCAGCCAGCGGTGGAAGAGCGGGCCGATGAGCAGCTCCAGGGCGATGCGCGGATCGGCGTCGGCACGGAGCTGGCCGGCCTCCTGGGCGGCCCGGAGCCGTGTGACGTACAGCGCGAGCTGCGGGTCGAGCAGCTTCCCGATGAATTCGGCGCCCAGCTTCGCGTCCACGATGCCTTCGGCGGTCAGCGCGCGGGTGGGGCCCTCCAGCACCGGGTCGTTCAGCTCGTCGACAGTGGCCCGCAGGACCAGCTTGAGGTCTGCGGCCAGGTCGCCGGTGTCGGGAAGGCCCCGCGCGACGCCGCCGGGCTGGGCAGCGGCCTCCTCGGCGGCCCGGTCGGCCAGGTCCAGGAAGGCTTCCATCAGGACGGCCGCCTTGGAGGGCCACCAGCGGTAGATGGTCTGCTTCCCGACACCGGCGCGGGCGGCGATACCCTCGACCGTCGTACGGGGATACCCCACCTCGCCGACGAGGGCGAGGGCGGCGTCGTAGATCGCACGGCGGGAGCGGTCGCTGCGGCGGCTGGAGTCGGGGGACTTGGTGGGTGCCATACGGCCAATCTACCGCCGACGAGCCGATACGTATCGTCTTGTTGCACTGGCGATCCCGCTGGATGGCCCGAAGGCGGCCGCGGCCGGGCGGTCCGGTGAACCACCCGATCGGTTCACTGCGGATCGGGCGCGCACGGCGCACCATGGGCTCACGCGCGGACCGCGCATCCCACCGTTCCGCGGCCCCGGCCGCCGTTCGCGAGGAGCCCCAGTTGAACCGTGACGCCACCCCTCGTCGCTACCTGATGTGCGCGCCCACGCACTTCCGGGTCACCTACTCCATCAACCCGTGGATGGACCCGTCGAAACCCGTCGACCTGCCGCTGGCCCAGACCCAGTGGGAGGACCTGCGCGACCGCTACCGCGGTCTCGGCCACACCGTCGAGCTGCTCACGCCCCGCCCCGACCTGCCGGACATGGTCTTCGCCGCCAACGGCGCCACGGTGATCGGCGGGCGGGTGCTCGGCGCCCTGTTCGCCTACCGGGAGCGGTTCGAGGAGGCCGGGGCCCACCGGGACTGGTTCCGGGCGCACGGCTTCACCGACGTCCCTGAGCCGGAACACGTCAACGAGGGCGAGGGCGACTTCGCCGTCACGGACTCGTATCTGCTGGCCGGGCGCGGCTTCCGCGCCAGCCCGCTCTCGCACGCCGAGGCGCAGGAGTTCTTCGGACTGCCGGTGATCGGGCTGGATCTCGTGGACCCGCGCTACTACCACCTGGACACCGCACTGTGCGTCCTGGACGCGGCGGCCGACGAGATCATGTACTACCCGGACGCGTTCTCCCCCGGCAGCCGGGCCGTGCTGCGCCGCCTCTTCCCGGACGCGCTGCTCGCCAGGGAGGCGGACGCGGCCGCCTTTGGCCTCAACGCGGTCAGCGACGGGCGTCACGTGCTGCTGCCGCAGGGTGCGACGGGGCTGCTCGACCCGCTGCGGGAGAGGGGCTTCGAGCCGATTCCGATGGACCTGGGCGAGCTGCTGAAGGGCGGCGGCAGCGTGAAGTGCTGCACGCAGGAGCTGCGGGGCTAGGGAGGGCTAGGGAGTGTCCGGCGGCGGCCAGGCGTCGCCCCAGGCGACGTCCCTGGCCGCCCGGTACAGCTCGCCGTGGCGCTTGGTGACCGTGGAGCGGGCCAGGCCCTCGTCCCGGGTGCACAGCTCCAGCAGGACCTGGCCCTTGCGGATCTGCGGCTTGCGGGTGACCCGGGCGGGGGCCGGGTCGGCGGGGAAGCGGGTGGCGACGACGTAGCTGAACTTCTCGTCCTCGTGGCTCAGGGAGCCGCCCTTGACCTGCCGGTGCAGCGAGGAGCGGCTGACCCGGGCCGAGAAGTGGCACCAGTCGGTGCCGGGTGCGATCGGGCAGGCGTCGCTGTGCGGGCAGGGGGCCGCGATGCGCAGCCCCGCGGCGATCAGCCGGTCGCGGGCCTCGATGATCCGGGCGTAACCGTCGGGGGTGCCCGGCTCCACGATGACGACGGCCTGGCCGGCCGCGGCGGCCGCGTCGACCAGCTCGGTCCTGGCCTGGGCGGTCAGCTCCTTGAGCACGTAGCTGACGGTGACCAGGTCCGCGGGTGCCAGCTCCAGCGCCGCACCGATCCTGGCCCGCTCCCACCGGGCCGCCCGCAGCCCCGGCACCCCGGACGCCTCGGCCAGTTCGCGGCCGAGCGCGAGGGCGGCCTCGGCCCAGTCCAGGACGGTGGTGGCCGGGCCGTCCCAGGCCCCGGCCACCGCCCAGCTCGCCGCGCCCGTGCCGCCGCCGACGTCGGTGTGGGTGGCGGGCGCCCAGTCGGGCGCGGCCTCGACGAGGGCGTCGAGGGCGGAGCGTACGGCTTCGAAGGTGGCGGGCATCCGGTAGGCGGCGTACGCGAGGACGTCGGAACGGTCCCGCAGGATCGGGGCGCTGGTCGGGGTCTCCCCGCGGTAGCTGGCGATCAGCCGGTCGACGGCCTGCGCGGCCTGCTTGGGTGGCAGCCCGTCGAGCAGTCCGGACAGCGCCGCCCGCAGGGACTGAGCGGTGGGGAGGGTGACGTTCACCGCCGAATTGTAGGCGCGGGGAGAGCGCCGGGCGTATTCGGGCCCGGCGGCTCCGCAACAGCCGCGGCACAGCCCTGGAACAGCCGCAGAACAGGGCGGGAAGTGAACTCCTCTTCGCGTTGGGCCTGTTGCTACGCTGACCGGCGCGAGATCGGCCTGGCCCCAGCGGCCACATCGAGGCGGCCATGCGCATGCGGCCATGGCCGGAGGACCTTGTCCAAGCGGCCTTGTTCAGCGGGGGAGCCGGGAAGCCATGAGACGGAAGATCGTACGGCTGGCCCTGGTCGGCGGGGTGGTCCTCCTCGCCCTGCTCCTGCTGCTCGCGACCTGCGGCGGGAGCCCCGGCGACGGGAAGGGCAAGGCGGGCGGCGCGGCCACCGGCACGGCCAGGCCCGCGGCGGCGAGTGCCGGTCCGGTGACCCGGCTCACCGTTCCGCCCCAGTACACGACGGACCGGGGCTGGGAGATCATCGGCTCCTCCCCCGAGATCGCGGTCTCCCACGCGACGGGCCTGGTGGCCTATCTGGAGCGGTCCGCGGGGAACCGCTACCGGCTGCGCACGGTCGACACGGCGACCGGCAGGCCGGGCTGGCGCGGTCAGCCCTGGCGGCAGCCGGACCCGCTGCACTACCCGAGGATCGCCACCGTCACCCGGGGCGACCGGCAGTTCTTCGTGACCTGGTCGTACGGGAAGGTCGGAGACGGGATGTCACCGTCGAGCACCTTCCTCTCGCTCGATCTGTACGACGTCACGAACGGGTCCTGGCAGCGCGTGGAGGTGCCGTGGCAGGGCGCGCCGGATGTCAGCGCGAGCGGGCCCGACATCGTGATCAGCGACGGGAAGGCCAACAGTGTGCTGGTCGACCCGGTGACCGGCACGGTGTCGGAGCTGAGCGCGGACGAACTGAAGTACCCGAAGGGCTGCCCGGCCTGCAAGCAGCTGACCGAGGTGCACGGGCAGACCATCGGGGGGCTGCTGGTCGGCGGGGCCCGGGAGTTCTGGGTGCACGGCGGCTGGTTCAGCCGGAACGTGGCGCCCAAGGGCACCGACCGGACCAGCGGCGTCCCGACCTCGGTGACCTCGGACCTGGTGCTGGCGAAGTGGGCCCTGGCGAAGAAGGCGAAGCGGGCGGCGACCCACGAGCTGTGGGCGGTGCACGACGCGGTGACCGGCGAGGCGGTGGCCTCGGTGGAGTGCCACCGGCCCGCCATAAAGCCGGGGCGCTATCCGCAGGCGGTGCTCTCCCCCTCGGGCGACTATCTGATCGCCGGGAACCTCGCCTTCGACCTGGCGGCGCAGCGGGGCCGCTGCTTCGAGGACGAGGGCGGCGTCGGCCATCTGACGCTGGCCACGGTGACGGACGACGGCATCGCCTACGGGGCCGAGAACGCGCGCGACGCGTCGGAGGCGCTGGCGGGCGGCGGGCTCCCGGTGTCGATGGACTTCGCGACCTGGACGACGGACCGGCTGGCCCGCAACGCGCGGCTGCCGGGCATCGAGACGACCGGGGTCGGGGTGTTCCGCTGGACGGACCGGCAGGAGCGCACGCACCTGATCGGCTACCCGCGCACCGACTGATCCCCCGCAGTCCCCCGGCGATCCCCTACAGTCCCCCGGCCTCGCGGTCCGTGCGCTGCCACGGGCGGCACAGCCCCAGGAAGCAGCCGACCGCGGCGAGGGCGCAGACCACCTGCACGAGGGCCATCGGGACGGCCGTGTCCTCCCCCGCGATGCCCACCAGCGGGGAGGCGATCGCGCCGATCAGGAACGAGGACGTGCCGAGCAGCGCGGAGGCGGAGCCCGCCGCGTGCTTGGTCCGCATCAGGGCCTGGGCGTTGGTGTTCGGCATCGCGAGGCCCATCGCCGACATCAGCACGAACAGCCCGGCCGCGACCGGTGCGAGCCCCACCTCGCCGAAGACGCCGGTCGTCATGAGCAGCAGCGCGACGGCGGCCAGCACGATGACCGCGAGACCGAGCCCGAGGACCTTGTCCAGGCGGAACCGGCCCACCAGCAGCTTGCCGTTGATCTGCCCGACGGCGATGAGCCCGATCGAGTTGAGCCCGAACAGCAGGCTGAAGGTCTGCGGGGACGCCCCGTAGATCTCCTGCACGACGAACGGGGAGGCGGAGATGTAGGCGAACAGGACGGCGAAGGCGAGTCCGCCCGCGATCATGTAGCCGGTGAAGACCCGGTCCGCGAGCAGCCCGCGCATGGTGCGCAGGGCCTCGCCGACCCCGCCGGTGTGGCGGCTGCCGGGCGGCAGCGTCTCGTGGAGCCATTTCCAGACGACGAGGGTGAGCACGATGCCGACGCCGGTGAGCACGACGAAGATGCCGCGCCAGTCGGTGACCCGCAGGACCTGCCCGCCGATCAGCGGGGCGATGATCGGGGCGGCGCCGGAGATCAGCATCAGGGTGGAGAAGAACCGGGCCATCTCCACGCCCTCGTAGAGGTCGCGCACCACCGCCCGGGCGATCACGATCCCGGCGGCGCCCGCGAGGCCCTGGAGCAGCCGGAAGCCGACGAGGAGCCCGGCGGTGGGCGCCAGAGCGCAGATCGCGGTGGCGATGACGTAGACGACCATGCCGAGGAGCAGCGGCCTGCGGCGGCCCCACCGGTCGCTCATCGGGCCGACGACGAGCTGCCCGAGCGCCATGCCCGCCAGGCACGCGGTCAGTGTGAGCTGGACGGTGGCGGCGGGGGCGTTCAGCGAGTCGGTGACGGCGGGAAGCGCCGGGAGGTACATGTCCATGGAGAGCGGCGGCAGCGCCGTGAGCCCGCCGAGGACCAGGGTGACCAGGAGCCCGGTGCGCCGGGCGGCCTTCGTCCGCTTCGGAGAGACGGGCGGAGCGCCTGCGCCGGCCTGTTCGCTCCGGGGGGTGGGTATGTGTTCTCGCTGGGCCCGGCTGCCGCCGCTGTCCGGCATTCTCGTCTCCACATCGTTGAATCCGCATCTATGCTCTCAGCTCGGCCGGAGTGGTCGATACCTTTTCGTCGCGGCGGTGGGGACGGGCATGAGCGCGGACATGAACGTGGACATGAGCGGGACGGTGCGCTGGGGCGTGCTGGCGACGGGCGGCATAGCGGCGACGTTCACGGCGGACGTGCGGGGACTGCCGGGCGCCGAGGTGGTGGCGGTCGCCTCGCGTACGGAGGCCTCGGCGCGGGCGTTCGCCGAGCGCCACGGGATCGGGCGGGCCTACGGCAGCTGGGCGGAGCTGGTCGCCGACGACACGGTGGACGTGGTGTACGTGGCCACCCCGCACTCGGCGCACCACGCGGCGGCCTCGCTCGCGCTGAGGGCGGGAAAGCACGTGCTGTGTGAGAAGGCGTTCACGCTCAACAGCCGGGAGGCGAAGGAGCTGGTCGCGCTCGCCCGGGAGCGCGGTCTCTTCCTGATGGAGGCCATGTGGACCTACCTCAACCCGGTGGTCCGCCGGCTGACCGAACTGGTCCGGGACGGGGCGATCGGCGAGATCCGTACCGTACAGGCGGACTTCGGCTTCGCGGGCGGCTTCGCCCCGGGCCACCGGCTGCGCGACCCGGACCTCGGCGGCGGGGCGCTGCTGGACCTCGGGGTCTACCCGGTGTCCTTCGCGCACCTGTTGCTGGGCGAGCCGGACCGGGTGCGGGCCGACGCGCTGCTCTCGCCCGAGGGCGTCGACCTGAACACGGGGATGCTGCTGGGCTGGGAGTCGGGCGCGACCGCGCTGCTCTCCTGCTCGATCGTCGGCCACCACCCGACGGCGGCCACCGTCATCGGCACGGCCGGCCGGATCGACGTTCCGCGCGACTTCTTCCACCCGGACCACTTCGTGCTGCACCGGCCGGGCCGGGAGCCGGAGACGGTCACCTCGGGGCCGGGCCCGCAGGGTCTGTCCGGCATGCAGTACGAGGCGGCCGAGGTGATGCGCGCGGTGCGGGCGGGCGAGAGCGAGTCCCCGCTCGTACCGCTGGAGGGTTCGCTCGCGGTGATGCGGACGCTCGACGCGGTACGGGACCGCATCGGCGTCCGCTACCCGGCGGACCGCTGACGCCTGCGCCGCGCTACACGGGCGTGAGCCCCGGGTTCCCCGCCTCGGTGACGAAGGACGCCGCTGTGGCGAGCGGCGCTCCGGGGGTGGTGACGGCCGCCACCGTACGGAAGTCGGCGCGCGCCTCCTGCTCCGTGAGCGTGACCAGCGCGTAGCCGCGCCGCCCGTTGTAGTGCTTCATGTGCGGGTTGGCACGAGTCTGGTCGTCCCAGTTGGCGGGCCGGTCCGTACCGTCCTTGCCGCTGGAGATCGAGGTCGTGACGATCTCCGTACCGACGGTGCGCGACGCGGGGTCCTCGAAGTCCTTCTTCAGGTCGAAGGCGTAGGAGACGTGGACGTCCCCGGTGAGGACCATGAGATTGTCGACCCCGGCGGCCTCGGCGCCGGCCAGCACCCGCTGCCGGGAGGCCGGGTAGCCGTCCCAGGAGTCCATCGAGAGCTTGTAGGCGTCGGTGGGAACGTTGCGCCGCCGGGCGAAGGTGACCTGCTGCGGGACGACGTTCCAGGTGGCGTGCGAGGCGCGCCAGCCGTCGGTCAGCCAGCGTTCCTGGGCGGCCCCGGTCATCGTGCGCGCGGGGTCCTCGGACTCGGGGCCCGGGGTGCGCCACCCGTCGCCGTACGCCTGGTCGTCGCGGTACTGGCGGGTGTCGAGGATGTCGAACTGGGCGAGCCGTCCGAAGCGGAGGCGGCGGTAGAGCGTCATGTCGGGGCCGGTGGGGCGCTGCGGCGGGCGCAGCGGCTGGTTCTCCCAGTACGCGCGGTACGCGGCGGCCCGCCGGATCAGGAACTCCTCGGGCGGTACGTCGTTCTCGGGGATCTCGCCCGCGTAGTTGTTCTCGGTCTCGTGGTCGTCCCAGGTGACGACGAAGGGGTGGGCGGCGTGGGCGGCGCGCAGGTCCGGGTCGGACTTGTAGAGGGCGTAGCGCAGCCGGTAGTCCTCCAGTGTGGCCGTCTCGTGGTTGTAGTGGTCGGGGAGGCGGCGGTCGGTGTAGTCGCGGGCGCCGCCGGTGGCGTTGACGGCGTACTCGTAGAGGTAGTCGCCGAGGTGGAACACCACGTCGACGTCCTCGGCGGCGAGGTGGCGGTGGGCGGTGAAGTACCCGTGGTGGTAGGCCTGGCAGGAGACGGCGGCCAGGGTCAGGGAGGTGTTGCGGGCCCCGGTGGCGGGGGCGGTGCGGGTGCGGCCGGTGGGGCTGGTCCAGCCGCCGACGCGGAAGCGGTAGTAGTAGACACGGCCGGAGGCCAGGCCCCGGACGTCGGCGCGGACGCTGTGGGCGAACTCGGGGTGGGCGGTGAGCGTTCCGCGCCGCACGATCCGGCGGAAGCGCTCGTCGCGGGCCAGCTCCCAGCGCACCTCGACCCGGCCGCGGGGCAGGCCGCCGCCGGGCTCGTACGGGCGGGGAGCCAGCCGGGTCCAGATCAGGACGGACGTGGGGTGCGGATCGCCGGAGGCGACGCCGAGGGTGAACGGGTCCTCGGCGATGCGGCGGGCATCGAGCTCGGCGGCGCTCGCGGTACCGGCGGCGGGAAGGTTCACCGCGAAGGCGAGCGCGGCGGCGGCTCCGGTGGCGGTGAGGAAGCGCCGACGGCCCAGGCCCGTGTGGGGTAACGCGGCCGCGGCGGCGCGGAGTTCGGCGGAATGGCCGTGGGGGTCGGCGGTCCGGTGGTGACGGTCGGGCGCCATGCTGGTCTGTGCGGGTGACATATGCCCCTCCTGTGCCCGGATACTGTCAGCCCATGGCAGCCCGGCGCGACGACGCGCCGTTGTCGCGTGCACAACATCCGTATGGCGGGTCGATGAGCACCACGTGCCCCGTGCACCGACCTCTCCCGTACGCTCCCGGGCCATGAACACTGAGCAGACGGAACAGAGAGTCGCTGTCGTCACGGGTGCGGGTTCGGGGATCGGCCGGGCCGTCGCACTCGCCCTCGCGGGTGCGGGCTGGTCGCTCGCGCTGGCCGGCCGGCGGGCGGAGCCGCTGGCGCAGACGGCGGCCGCGGCGGGGGCCCCCGAGGCCCTGTGCGTCACCACGGACGTCACCGACGCCGACGAGGTCGGCGCCCTCTTCGCCGCCGTACGGGAACGGTTCGGCCGGCTGGACCTGCTGTTCAACAACGCGGGCACCTTCGGTCCCGGCGGCGTCCCGTTGGAGGACCTCGCCGCCGAGGACTGGCGGGCGGTGGTCGACGTGAACCTGACGGGCGCGTTCCTGTGCGCACAGGCGGCGTACCGGCTGATGAAGGAGCAGGACCCGCAGGGCGGCCGGATCATCAACAACGGCTCGATCTCCGCGCACGCACCGCGCCCGCACTCGATCGCGTACACCGCGACCAAGCACGCGATGACCGGTCTGACGAAGTCGCTGTCGCTGGACGGCCGTCCGTACCGGATCGCCTGCGGACAGATCGACATCGGCAACGCGGCGACGGAGATGACCGAGCGGATGCAGACCGGCATCCTCCAGGCCAACGGGGAACTGGCGACGGAGCCGGTCATGGCGGCGGCCGATGTGGCACGGACGGTGCTGCACATGGCGGAACTGCCCCTGGAGGCCAACATCCCGTTCGTGACGGTCATGGCGACGAACATGCCGTACGTCGGACGGGGCTGAGCCCGGCCTGAGCCCCACCCTGACAAGCTCCGCACGGGCAAGGGCATCAAGAGCCGCCACTGACCGGCCGTAGCGCTGGGGCGGCGTACAGGGAATTCCGGGGGCGGCAGCGGAGTTGGAGTGGTGCATGACACGTGATTCCGCCTCTGCCTCCGCCTCCACCCCCGAGATCCTGCGCTACACCGCCTTCTCCGCCGACCCGGAGGGCGGAAACCCCGCCGGCGTCGTTCTGGACGCCTCAGGTCTCGACGAGGAGCGGATGCTGGCCGTCGCGGCCGAACTGGGCTACAGCGAGTCGGCGTTCCTCACGGAGCGGACCGGCGAAGGCGCTTACACGATCCGCTACTTCAGCCCCAAGGCCGAGGTCCCCTTCTGCGGCCACGCCACGGTCGCCACCGCCATCGCCCTGGCGGAACGGGACGGTCCGGGCGCGCTGGAGTTCACCACGGCCGCCGGTACGGTGCCGGTCAGCGTCGTCCGGGACGGCGGGGAGCTGCGCGCCACCCTGACCAGCGTGGCCCCCCATGTCACGGGGATCGACGCGGCGGACCTGACGGAGGCGCTGGCGGCGCTGGCCTGGGCGGCCGCCGACCTCGACCCGGCCCTGCCACCCCGGATCGCCTACGCGGGGGCCCGGCATCTGGTGCTGGCCGCCGGGACCCGCGAGCGGCTCGCGGACCTGGACTACGACTTCGCGCGGCTCGAAGCGCTGATGCACCGGCTGGACCTGACGACCCTGCAACTGGTGTGGCGCGAGGGGCCGGACGTCTTCCACGTCCGGGACCCGTTCCCGGTGGGCGGGGTGGTGGAGGACCCGGCGACGGGCGCGGCGGCGGCCGCCTTCGGCGCGTACGCCCGCGAGCTGGGGCTCGTACCGGAGGCGGCCGTACTGACCCTGCACCAGGGGGCTGACATGGGCCGCCCCGGCACCCTCACCGTCGAGCTGCGGACGGGCGACGCCCGCATCCGGGTGAGCGGAACGGGCACCCGGATCGGCTGATCCGCGCGACGGAGGGCGGGTCCCCGGGTTCAGCCGGTTGCGTCCTTGGCCGGGGAGACATGGGCGAACCAGCGCTCGGTCTCCTCCGGTTCGAGGGCGCGCTCCAGCAGGACGTCTCCGCGCATGCCGGGGAAGAAGCGGCCAGCGGGCCACTGCCGCCGGTACGACGGCTTGTCGAGCACCAGCAGGCGTACGCCGTCGACGACGGGGATGTCCGCCGGGGCGCCCTCGTTCCAGAGCCGGGCGCCGTCCGGCGCGGTCAGGTCGAAGGAGCCCACGGTATCCACCTGCCCCGGGGTCTCCCGGCAGACGGCGGCCTCCTGCGACGAGGGCGCGTGGCCCTCCACATGGCCGCCGCCTATGAGCGCGTCGGCGAGCAGGGTGTGCAGCTGGAAGTTGTCCCCGACGCCGGAGAACCGGAGCAGATAGCCGGTACCGCTCGCCCGGTGGAGGGCGACAAGCGGTTCGTCGTCCAGCACCAGGAGTGCGTAGGCGAGGCACTTGAACTCCGCCCCGGAGGCCCGCTCCACCGAGGTGAGCAGGCGCAGCAACTCACCCCGGACACCGGCCGCGTCGACCCGCACCACCGGGTGGTTCAGCATCGCGACGGCGGCCGTCTCCCACTGGTGCAGCGTCCACCAGCCGGCAGCCGCGTCCCCGCCCACCCGCTCGACGATGTCGTCACCGGGCGCGTCGCCGTCCGCCGCCGGGAACGCCCCGCCCCCGGTCGCCGCCCACGCGTCGGCGAACGCCACGGCCTGCTCCAGCGCCTCCCGCAGCCCGGCCAGCACCCCCGGCGCGCAGCGCCCGGCATCCGCGCCACGTTCGACGCAGGCCCCGACGAGGACGGCGACGACGGCGCGGGGCCCGGGCGGGACCTGCTCCAGAACACCGGCGAGCCGCGGCCCGCCGTCCAGCAGGTCCGCCTCCTTGGCCTGCCCGAAGGTCTCCTGCAACCGGACGAACGCCTTGCCGGACCGTTTCGCGTCCTGGGCCACCACGGCGGCCTCGAAGTCCGCGACCGCGCCCCCGAAGCCGGTCTTACCGAATATCATTCCTTCACTTTATCGACGCTGTGTCGGGCCCCGTGAAGCCGGTCGCGATCCACGGGCCGGGGGCGGTCCGGGGCTGCCCGTGGGCGGGCCGAGGGGCGGGCCGAGGGGCGGAACCGCGCCGATCGCGGGAGGATGCGGGCATGGCTGACCGCAAGCCTGGGGACGAAGCGGGGGCCGGCATTGACCCCAGGGCCGCCCCGGCGGCCGACGCCCGCCCCGGGGTCGAAGCGGGGCCCGGCCCTGGCGCGGATGCCGACTCTCCTCCCGGTCCTGAGCCGCTGACCGTACCGAGCATGTCCGCGGGCCCGGACTTCGTTCTGCGCCCCTGGGAGATGAGCGACCTTCCTCTGATCCGCGAGGCCGCGCAGGACCCGTACATCCCGCTCATCACCACCGTCCCGTCCCGCTACTCGGTCCAGGCGGCCGAGGCGTTCGTCCGCAGGCAGTGGGAGCGGGCGGCCACCGGTGCCGGGTACCCGTTCGCCATCGTCCGCTCGCGGGACCGGCGCCCGGTCGGCGCGATCGGGCTCTGGCTGCGCGACCTGCCCGAGGGCCGCGCCTCGCTCGGCTACTGGCTGACCGCCTCCGCCCGCGGCCAGGGGGTCGCCCGCGCGGCGCTGCGTACGGTGACGGGCTGGGCCCTGCACGATCTCGGCGTCCCCCGCCTCCAGCTCTTCATCGAACCGTGGAACACCGCCTCCGCCCGGATCGCCGAGGACGTCGGCTTCCGGCGCGAAGGGCTGCTGCACGGCTGGCAGCAGGTGGGCGACCGGCGCCGCGACATGGCCGTGTACGCGTTGCTGAACACTGACGGGCCCGCAGATGGCCGGGCGGCGACCACGAACTGAACAGCGAGACGTTACGATCGCGGGCACCGCTGCCGACCAGCAACCGACGACCGGCAGCCGAGCCCAGGAGTACCGATCTTGTCCGCACCACGCATCGGCGTATCCATCGTGACCATGGGGGACCGCCCGCAGGCGGTCGAGGCGCTGCTCGCGTCGGTCGCGATGCAGGACGTCAGGCCCACCCGGCTCGTGATCATCGGCAACGGTGCGGCGCTCCCGGACTTCACCGCGTTCCCCGGCCTGGAGAACCTCGACGGCGGGGTGACCACCATCGAGCTGCCCGAGAACCTGGGCTGCCCCGGCGGCCGGAACGAGGGGCTGCGCAGGCTTGCCGAGATCGGTGACGTGGACGTGGTGATCGAGCTGGACGACGACGGGCTCCTGGTCGACAAGGACGTCTTCCGCCGGGTCCGGGACCACTTCGCCGCCGACGACCGGCTCGGCATCGTCGGCTTCCGGATCGCCGACGAGCACGGCGAGACCCAGCGCCGGCACGTGCCCCGGCTGCGGGCGGGCGACCCGATGCGCGGCGGCCCGGTGACGGCCTTCCTCGGCGGCGGCCACGCGTTCTCGATGAAGATGCTGGAACAGACGGGCCTGTGGCCCGCGGAGTTCTTCTTCACCCACGAGGAGACGGACCTCGCCTGGCGCGCGCTGGACGCCGGCTGGAAGGTGATCTACGAGCCGGAGCTGCTGCTCCAGCACCCGAAGACCTCCCCGGCCCGGCACGCGGTGTACTACCGGATGACGGCCCGCAACCGCGTCTGGCTGGCCCGCCGCAACCTCCCTCTGCCCCTGGTCCCCGCCTACCTCGGCACCTGGACCCTGCTCACCCTGGCCCGCACCCGCGACCCGAAGGGCCTGCGCGCCTGGGCGGGCGGCTTCGCGGAGGGCGTCCGCACGCCGTGCGGGGAGCGGCGCCCCATGCGCTGGTCGACGGTGTGGCGGATGACACGACTGGGCCGCCCGCCGGTCATCTGACCCGGTCCTCAGGGGCCGGGTCTACGGGGTCCAGCGATACAGCACGTCCGGCTCGCCCTCCTCGTTCCGGCTGCCGTCGTCGAACGCGACGGCGGTGAACCCGTGCCGTTCGTAGAAGGCGCGGGCGGCGGCGTTGCGCTGGAACACGTACAGACCGAGCGCCCCGTCCACGGCCCCGCGCACCTCGCTCAGCAACCGGCTGCCGATCCCGCGCCGCAGCGCGTCGGGCCGCAGGTAGAGGTGATCGAGCTCGTCGTCCCCGGCGAGCACGGCGAACCCGAGGACCTCACCGCCCGCCTCGCCCTCCGCCACCCACACCGCGGTACTGGTGGGCAGGACGACATGGGTGATCCACGCCCGGGTGTCCTCGTCGCTGTGGACCCGGGGCAGATACGGCATGGCGGCGGCCCGGGAGGCGAGGAAGACCCGGGTGACGGCCTCCGCGTCCCGGGCCGTCGCCCGGCGTATCCGTACCGCGTCCGATGCCGTGCGTCCGCCCGCGTACACGTTCTCCGTCACTCGCATCACTCCCTGTTCCGGGCCCCTTGAGTCCCCGCCCGGACGGTTGGGGAACAATGGCCGCGGACAGCCGACCACACGAAGGGGTCGGCGCGCAGGTGAAATACCGGTGCGGCGAGAGGGCCGGGGACCACGCCGGGAAGCACAGGGGGGAAATCGCGATGAGCTGGTTCTGGTGGATTCTCATCTTCTTCTGGGTCGGCGGCTTCGCCTGGACCCAGGACACCGTCCGCAAGGCCCTGCGCAAGCGGCACAAACGGAAGCTGGCACTGCTGAAGGCGACGACGCAGAGGCAGCTCGCGATCGAGGCCGCGCACAAGCCTCCGGAGCCGGTGTGCGGCTGCACCCACCACCTCGCCAAGCACGACAAGCGGGGCCTGTGCCATGAGCGGGTCGAGGTACCGACGGCCTGGGACGAGAAGAAGAAGCCGCTTCACTACGAGGCCGGGCAGTGCAACTGCCAGCAGTACGTGGGCCCGCAGCCGCTCTCACAGGTGTACGCGGAGGAACTGACGGACCGCTGGCCGACCGGGCCGACGACGACGGAAGAGCCTCCGACCAGGTGAGACACCTTGCCGAAGGCCCTTGTCGGAGGGGCGGCAGACGAGTCGTGCTGTACGCCGGGTTCTGTCTCCCGGTCGCCTCGCGGCGGCCGGGGAGACGGCCATCCATCTAGGACCGGCATTGCTGCCGGCCTCGTGCGGTCTACCCGTGAACTCGGGCGAGCAGCCCTCGGGCGTTCACGCAGGGCCGTCCCGTTTCCGGCACGACCCCATCTTGACCTTGCTCCGGGTGGGGTTTACCTAGCCGCCTGAGTCACCTCAGGCGCTGGTGGTCTCTTACACCACCGTTTCACCCTTACCCGCGACCGAAGTCCCGGGCGGTCTGTTCTCTGTGGCACTGTCCCGCGGGTCACCCCGGGTGGCCGTTAGCCACCACCCTGCTCTCTGGAGCCCGGACGTTCCTCGGGAGGATCCGGGGATCCCCACGCGGCCGTCCGCACGACTCGTCTGCCGTGACCGCCATCCTACCGGGCCGTACGGGGAGCCCTGCCGACGTCCCTCAGCCGAGGTCCCTCCAGGTCGAGGACGAAAGGCTCGGGGAGCGGGAGGCCCGGGGAGTAGTGGGAGGCTCGCGAGCGGCTGACCGTACGGGATCGTGAGGGCGACGGCTCTCCCCTTTGATCGGTTCCGCAGGGACACGGTGCTTGACCTTGTCGCAGCGTCAGCGTTTCTACTGGCCGCATGCGTATCGGAGAGATCGCCGCGCTCGTGGGAGTCACCCCCCGGGCCGTCCGGCACTACCACCACATCGGCCTCCTGCCCGAGCCCGCCCGGCAGGCCAACGGCTATCGCGCGTACACCGTCCGTGATGCCGTGCTGCTGGCCAGGATCAGGCGGCTGACGGAGATCGGGCTCTCCCTGGACGAGGTGGGGGACGTGCTCGCGGACGACGCGGGGCGGGACCTGGCCGAGGTGCTCGGGGAACTGGACGCCGATCTGGCGCGGCAGGAGCGGGAGATCCATGAGCGGCGGCAGGTCCTGGCCGCGCTCCTGGAGGCGCCGCTCGCCTCGGACGGGCCGTTCTCCCCCGCCCTCGCCACGCTCTTGGAGAACGCACCCGCCACCGCGTCCCCGGCCGCCGCGAAGGACCGCGAGCATCTGGCGTTGCTGGACGCGGCGGGCGGTGGGGCCGGGGCCGAGGTGTTCGCGGCGCTGCGGCCGCTGGCCGAGGACCCGGGCGTACTCGCCCTGTACACGCGGCTCGACGAGCTGGCCGGGGCCGGGGCGGACGATCCGCGTATCGCGCCCCTGACGGCCGAGCTGGTCGCGGCCGTGCCGGACGAGGTGCTGGCGGTGATCCCGGACGGGGAGCCCGCGCCGACCGGGTTCGGGCGAGTGCTGCTCGACGACTACCCGCCCGCGCAGCGCGAGGTGGTGCGCCGGGTGATGGTGGCGCTGGCCGAGCGGGTACGGGGGAGGAAGGCGTGAGCGCCGAGAGGGCGCCGGGGCTGCGGGTGGCCAGGGCCGCCGCATGGTCGGTGCTGCCCGGTGAACTGGTGCTGGTCGTCTGTGCGGTGGCCGGGGTGCGGATACCCGACCCGGTCCTGCTGGGGGCCGGGGCCCTGGTGGTGGCCGTGCTCGTCCTGGAGGCCTCGGTGCTGTGGCGGCTGTACGCGGCGTCCCGCCGACGGGACGGCACCGGGCGGCCGGCGGCCCTGCGGTCGGCGGTGGGCACTCTGGTGCCGGTGGCGTTGCGGCGGCTCGTGACGCACGAGTTCAGGGCCCTGCACAGCCTCGGGCTGTGGGTCGTACGTCGTCGGCACCGGATTCCGGAGGGAGCGCTGCCCGTCCCGTACACCGAGCCGCAGACCGGGGTGATGTACACCCTCGCGTTCGTCTCCGTCCTGGAGACGGTGGTGCTGGCCCTGGTGATCCCCTGGCCGCTGGTCCACGCGATCCTGCTCGTCGTGGATGTGTACGGCGTCCTCCTGGTCCTCGCGATGCACGCGGCGTCCGTGACCCGGCCGCACGTGGTGGAGGCGGACGGTTCGCTGCGGCTGCGCTACGGCGCCCTGTTCGACCTCCGGGTGCCCGCCGCCGTCATCGCCGCCGCCCGGGTGGAGCGGCGCTTCCCGGGCGGGGGGCTGGTCCGGGTGGACGAGGACGGGACGCTCGATCTGGCGGTGGGGAGCCGGACGACGGTGACCGTGGAGCTGACGGAGCCGGTGGAGTTCGTGCGGCCGCTCGGCCGGCGCGGGAGCGCCCGTACGCTCCGATTCAACGCGGACGATCCCCGGGCGGCCGTCGCGGCTCTCGTGACGCCCTCGCTCACGCCGGAGCGAACAGCACCGACCCCGACCCCGGGCCTGCCCGCGTGAGCCGGACCCGCAGCCGTTCCCCCAGCGGGAGCGGGGCCGTGCCGCCCTCGACCCGGCCGACGACCGCCGGGTCCCGGAGGTGAACGGTGCCGACGGACGGATCGCGGTCCTGGACGTCGACGACGTACGCGTCGAAGACCTCGCCCACGTGCCGCTCCAGCAGCGCCGCCTCGACCAGGTCCACGCTGGCGCGCTCCACGGTGTTGGCGCGGCGCGTGCCCTCGGCCATCTCCTTCGGGAGGGCGGGTAGCGCCTCCCGTGCCCAGTCCGGGGCCTCCTTCCCGGCGGTCGCGGCGAGGCAGAGTTCGGAGGCGTACCGGTCGACAAGGCGGCGCAGCGGCGCGGTGCAGTGCGTGTAGAGGTCGGCTACGGCGGCGTGCACGGCGGGGTCGGGGAGGTCGTCGTCGTCGAAGGCCGTGTACCCGGCCCCGCGCAGCAGGGTGGTGCACTCCTGGAGGAACGCCGCGTCGTTGGCCTTGCTCGGGTCGAGGGAGCGGACGACCTCGGCGTACGGGACGTGGTGCGGCCAGTCGACGCGCAGGGCGCGGGCGGAGCGCCGCAGCCGGGCGACGGCCCCGTCGGGGGCGACCGGGAGGGTGCGCAGGATTCCGGTGCCCGCGTCGGCCATCAGCCGGGCGGCGGCCATGCCGGTGAGCAGCGAGATCTGTGCGTTCCAGGCCTCGGCGGGGAGCGTGGCGCGGTAGGCGAGGCCGTAGGAGCCCTCGTGCTCGACGATCTCCTGTTCGGGGACGTTGAGCGAGATGCCGCCGCGCGCCAGCTCCTGTTCCTCACGCAGTCGGCCGATGTCGCGGAGCAGGGCGAGGGGCTCCTCCGCGGTGCCCGCGTCGATCTGTCGCTGCACGCCCGCGTAGTCGAGCTTCGCCCGGCTGCGGACCAGGGCCCGGCGTACGTCGGTGGCGACGGCCCGCCCATCGCTGTCGAGGTCGATCCGCCACAGGGCGGCCGGGCGCACCTCGCCGGGGAGAAGGCTGGCGGCTCCCTCGGAGAGGACGGCGGGATGGAGCGGTAGCCGGTCGTCGGGAAAGTAGAGCGTGGTGACCCTGCGGTGGGCCTCGGCGTCGAGCGCGCCGCCCGGCCGTACGAAGGCGGCGACGTCCGCGATGGCGTAGTGCACGCGGTAGCCGTCCCTGCGGCGCTCCAGGTGCATCGCCTGGTCGAGGTCCGTGGAGGCGGGCGGGTCGATGGTGAGGAACGGCAGGTCCGTGGCGTCCTCGCGGGCCCCCCGGTCCGGGGCTCTCGCCGCCGCCTCCGCCTCCGCGAGCACCTCGGGCGGGAAGGCGCCGGGCAGATCGGGCTCGGTGCGCAGCGCCCGCAGGGCGGCCCCGAGCGAGCAGTCGGCTGCGCCGGTCATACGCAGGTGGCGGCGGGGCATGGACCGAGCGTAGGCCGGGAGGGGGCGGGCGGCATCCGGGCGGTGCGCCGTGGCCCGAGCGTGGGGAGCACCGCCGCGAGCCGGACGTGGCGGCCCGGCTGTGCGCCGCCGTCCCGCGCGTACGGGCAGGGCCGGCCCGTCCCCGTACCCTTGCCGGGGACCCGGAGCGCCCGCACGCGGACCGGGCCCGCGCTTGCGCCGTACGTACGAAGGAGAACCGCCGTGCTCGTGCTGTTGCCGCCCTCCGAAGGAAAGGCCGCCTCGGGGCGGGGGGCGTCCCTGAAGCCGGAGTCGCTGTCGCTTCCGGGGCTCGCCCCGGCCCGGGCGGCGGTGCTGGACGAGCTGGTCGAGCTGTGCCAGGCGGACGAGGAGAAGGCGCGCGAGGTGCTCGGGCTCAGTGTGGGGCTGCGGGGCGAGGTCGCGAAGAACGCCGAGTTGCGGACCGCCGGGACCCGTCCTGCCGGAGAGCTGTACACCGGTGTGCTGTACGACGCGCTGGATCTGGCGTCTCTGGACGCGGGCGCCCGGCGGCTCGCGTCGACGTCGCTGCTGGTCTTCTCCGGGCTGTGGGGCGCGGTCCGGATCGGCGACCGGATTCCGCCGTACCGCTGCTCGGGGGGCGTGAAGCTGCCCGGCCTCGGAGCGCTCGGCGCGTACTGGCGTACGCCCATGGCAGCCGTCATGCCCGAGGCCGCCGGGGGCGGGCTCGTCCTGGACCTGCGGTCCTCGGCGTACGCCTCCGCCTGGAAGCCGAAGGGTGAGGTGGCCGCGCGCACGGCGAGTGTGCGGGTGCTCCAGTCCCAGGTGGTGGACGGCGTCGAGAAGCGGTCCGTGGTGAGCCACTTCAACAAGGCGACGAAGGGGCGGCTGGTACGGGATCTGCTGCTGGCGGGGGCCCGGCCGAAGGGTCCGGCGCAGCTGGTGGAGGCTTTGCGGGACCTCGGTTACGTGGTGGAGGCCCAGGAGCCTGCCCGGGCCGGGCGGCCGTGGTCGCTGGATGTGGTGGTGACGGAGATCCACTAGGGCCGGTGGTCGATGGTCACGCGGATGTGCCGGCGTCCGGGACGGTCACGGTCCGCCCAACGGCACTGAACGCCCCTGACGCCTCCAGGAGGAGCCAGCCGCGCTCCGCCAGGCGCCGGGCTTTCGACCGCAGCCCCTCGGCCTTCGCCGGTGTCGCGTCAGGCCCGGCTCCACCTCGATCGCGTTGGCCCGAAGCGGTCCGTGACCCGCGGATCGCTCCTGTTCCAGCACGCCCAGAAGGCGCTGATGGTCCGGCGCCAGAACCGTCACCGGAGGCCCTGTCCGCCAGGGCGGCACCGTCACGCCCGGCACCGGCGCGAGCGACAGCACCGCTTCCTCCTCGGCCTCGGTCCCGGCGGTGGTCTCGGCAGCCCAGGCTGCCAGGGCCTCGACCAGTTCTTCCCGCGCGATCACCCGCCGGTCCAGCTCGATCTCGGCGGCCGGATGTCCCTCGTCTGGATCAGCTCATCGCGAAGTGGGGGAACTGTGCCCCGACGGCATAGGCGGCGACGATCAGTGCCGCCGTGACCGCCAGTGCGGTGATGTCGCGCGGGCGGATCCTCAGGTGGGCCAGCCGGATGCGACGTCCATCGGCGTGGACCATGGCGTAGGTGAAACCACGGGTCTCCAGCGCCTCCACCGTCGTACGGGTGCGTTTGGCGGTGTTGAGCATCATGGGATAGAACGCGTACACAGTGATCTTCGCCGCGCGCATCAGGACCCGCCACCCCAACAGCCCGCGGGAGACCGGCGGAGCGGACCGCAGGCGGTAGCCGTCGATCACCGTCTGGAACTCGTCCACCAGGATCGGCAGCATCCGGTATCCATAGGACACGCCGAAACTGACCAGAGCCGGTGCCCGCAGGCTCAGCAGGGCATCGGAGAGTTTCTCCGGATCCAGTGACACGAACGCCGCCATGCTGGCCATGCTCACGGTGCCTAGTTTCAGGGTGAGTTCGCCCAGGGACAGCACGGTGGTGAGGTCGCCGTCGAAGAACCAGGCAGCGGCGACCAGATAGCCCGTCTCGGTGACCAGGCCGAAGACGAACAGGCCGACGACGAGAGGACCCACCCGGCAGGTCACCACGGCTGCCGCGGCCAGCGTGAACAGAATGGCCAGAATGGTCAGGTTGTGGGTGAACCACGGGCTCAGGGCCACCAGTACGTACCAGAAGAGCACGATCCGCGGGTCCAGCCGGGTGAGCGGGCCGCCGCGGGTGGCGTACGCGGTGCGCAGCAGTTCCAGCTTGACCCATTCGACGCTCAGGGTGTCGCGTTCGGTCCTCTTCATGCTCCGGCCTCCTTCGCGGCGACGGGCAGCCGCCCGACGCACTCGTCCACCGTCAGCGGTGGTGGCACCAGTCCCAGCGCGGTGCCCAGCACGGTGATCTGCGGTGGTACGACGTGTACGCGCTCCAGCAGCTCCACGTCGGCGAAGAACTCCGCCGGGCCCGAGTCGCTGAGTACCCGGCCGTCACCGAGGGCGATCACCCGTGTCGCCCACTCGGCCACCAGATGCATGTCGTGGGTGGCGACGACCACGCAGCGGATACGGTCCGCCAGTTCCTCCAGCATCGCGATCACATCGTCCCGGGTTGCCACGTCGAGGCTGGAGGTCGGCTCGTCCAGGAGCAGCAGCGCGGGGGCCATGGCCAGGCCGATGCCGAGGGTGGCGCGGCGCTGCTGGCCTCCGGAGAGTGTTCGTCCGTCCCGGTCGGCGAGCGGGGTGAGCCGGACCCGTTCCAGGATGTGGTCCACCAGTTCGTCGGTGTCCGGCCGGCCGCGGCCCTTCGGAAACATCGCGATGTCCGCCCGCACGCTGTCGGCGAGGAACATCTGCTCCGGGCGCTGGTAGAGGTACGAGACTCGCTCGGCGAGCTGGGCGGGCCTGGCCGTGCGGGTGTCGGTGCCGGTGACCTCCACGGTGCCGGACCGGGGCACCTTGAGCCCGGTGAGCAGGCGCAGCAAGGTGGACTTGCCGGCGCCGTTGCCGCCGACGAGGGCGATGCGCTCGCCCTCTCGCAGTTCCAGTTCCACATCCCGTAGCACGGGGGTCAGCCCGCCGTGCACATCGCGGTAACCGTGCCGCACTCCGCGCAGCGAAGCCACGACGGGCCCGGGTTGCGGAGCCGGTGCGTTCGGGCCAGTGGCCGGTTCACCTGCGGCCGGTTCGGGGGTCCCGGGCCCGGGGGCGGGGCGCAGGCCGCGCCCGTCAAGCCAGCGGACGGTCTGTTCCACGGTCAGCGGCACCTTGCCCTCGGGTTCGACGGCGCGGGCGAGACGCACCACCTGAGGGGCCGGGATGCCGTGGGCGGCCAGCTCGCCGGAGCGGGCCATGGCCTCCTCGACCGGCAGATGCCACACGGGAGCGCCATCGGCCATGAGCAGCACGCTCTTGCAGTACCGGGCGATGAATTCGGCGTGGTGCTCGATCACGACCACCGTCGTACCCAGCCGCCGGTTGATGTCGGTGAGCCGGCGGTAGATCTCCTCGGCGCGCGCCGGATCCAGCTCCGCCACCGGCTCGTCGACCACCACGAGGTCCGGCCGCATCGCAAGGACGCCGGCCAGCGCCACCAGGTGCTGCTGGCCTCCGGAGAGCTGCCAGGTGTAGCGGTCGCGGAGGGCGTCGATCCCCAGCAGGTCGAGTGCCTCCTCGGAGCGTTCGCGCCAGTCGGCCAGGCCGAAGTTGACGGGTCCGAAGGAGACCTCGTCATGGACGGTCGGCCTCACGAGCTGGTTGCCGAAGTCCTGGTAGACGTACCCGACCCGGTGGCTCAGGGCGGCGACCCCCGTGGTGGTGGTGTCCTGACCGAACACCCGGACCTCGCCACTGTACGTACCGGACCAGAAGTGCGGGATGAGGCCGTTGAAGGTTTTGCACAGAGTCGTCTTGCCCGAGCCGTTCCCGCCGACGACGGCAGTGAAGTCACCGCGTCCGATGGTGAGGCCGACTCCGGTGAGGCTGTCGCGCTGGGCTCCCGGGTAGCGGAAGGTGAGGTCTCGGACCTCGACCGCAGGGCCGGCGGGGGCGGGCCCGCCGTCACCCGTCGCCGCTGCTCGCGCGAGTCCGGCCGCCCCGGTGCGGGCCGGGCGGGCCGTCATGTCCGTTCCCCGGCACGTGCGGTACGGGAGCGGTTCAGGGCACGGGCGGCGACGACGAGTGCGATCAGCACGATCAACGCGGCCGAGACGCCTATCCACAGGAACTTCTGACCGTACTGGTCGATGAATTCCGGCTCCCACACACCGAAGTTGGCGTCGATCTCCGACATGAAGGCGGCGATCATGGCGACGAAGGCCAGAAAGATGCCCACCAGCAGGAAGCGGGCGCTGACCCGGGCCCGCAGCCGCAGCGGCTGGGCGGGGTCGCGCGGCGCGAGGCCCAGCAGCGGCTCGATCCGCCCGTGCAGCCGCGACGCCAGGTACGCCGCCGGGACGGCGCCGAACAGCACACCGCTGATGACGAGGTCGGTGGAGAATCCGATGCCCTCCAGCAGCAGCACGCTCTCCGCCAGGCCGTCCACGTACTCCGCGTCGGCCACACCGACGTACACCTTGCCGATGTCGACGATTCCGCCGAGCATCTTGTCGACGCCGACCGCCACGACGGCCGCGAGCGCGACCTGACCCCGCCGGCGAGGGTCGCGCACCATCGAGCCGGCTATATAGAGACCGAGTGACAGCTGGATGTAACCCTCCAGCTCGGCGAAGCCGGAGAAGTCGCCCATCAGGAGGTCGACGAAGACGATCTCGCCGAGCGGCGCGCCGAGCGCGGCGTACAGCGGATGGAAGAGGCACACCATCACCACGGGCACGAACGCCAGGTAGGAGACGGAGAGTTCGACAGGACCGAGCCTCACCTCGGGCAGTACCTCGGTGAGGATGTTGGCAAGCCCGAAGAGGGTCATCGACAGCACGAAGACCATCAGCTTCTGCGCGGAGCCGAGGTCGGTGGGATCGGTGGAGAACGCGGATCTGACTCTTGCGGAGTCGGTCGGTGAGGACATCGCTGTGGCCTTGGCCTTTCGTCGGGGGCGGACGAGACGAGCGGTGCTGAGTTCGGTCGGGAACCGGTGTTTCAGGAGCGGGCGGAGACGAGCGGGATCAGTTCGGCGAGGGAGACGACCACGCGGTCGGGTCGGGTGGGGCCGGGCGTCGACAGATGGCGGGTCAGTGCCTCGTCGTCGAGTGAGCCTCCGCGTACGAGGACGGTGGTGCCGATCCCCGCGCCGCGTGCGGCGGCCATGTCCCGGCCCGGCTTGTCCCCGGCGAACCAGCAGGCCCCGGCGTCCACGGAGAGTCCGCGCAGCGCCTCACGCACGGTGAGCGGATCGGGCTTGCGGCGGCCGAGTTCGTCGGAGTACACGTGGACGCCTACGAGGTCCGCGATTCCGAAGGAGGCCATTCGCTCGCGCACGCTGCGACCGCACACGGTGTTGGAGACCACCGCGACCGGGATGCCGAGTTCGCGGCAACGGCCGAGGAGTTCGGCCGCGCCCTCGCGCAGCGTGGGACGGCTCTTGATGTGGGCCCACTCGTGGCTCAGTGCGACGGCCTCGGCGGCCAGCCAGTTCCGCACCTCGGGGCCGAAGGCCGTGCCGAAGAAGTCCTGCCAGTACTGAAGCGGCGTGATCTCGGGTACGAGGGGCCCGGCTTCGGCCTCGCTCTTCCACCGCTGGTGCGCGCGGCGCGCGTCGAACAGCGCGGCGACGGATTCCTCGTCCGACACGCCGTGGCCCGCCCGTCGCAGTCGGGCGGCGAGACGCAGCCCGAACTCCCGCTGCGCCGCAGGGTCCTTGACCGCGTTGGCGATGACTCCGCCGTGGTCGAGCAACAGCGCTGCCGGGCCGCCACCGGCACGCGGTGAACGGGCGGCGGCCTGCGGGGGCGGGGGCGGGGTGTCCCGCGCGGTGGCCAGGACCGGGACCAGACCCTCGGGGGTGTCGTATACGGCGTCGGGCTGGGCGGAGACCGGGTAGGGCGGGTTGTCGGTGTGCTTGTCGCGGGTGACGATGACGGCCGCCGCCCCGGCCCGGTGACCGGCGGCCACGTCGCGGTCGATGGTGTCGCCGACGAACCAGCAGCGCGCGGGCCGGGTCGCCAGTGCCCGCGCGGCCTGCTCGACGATACCGGGGTGCGGCTTGCGGATGCCGACCTCGTCGGAGTAGAGCTGCACGTCCACCAGTTCTTCCAGGCCGTGCTCGCGCATCAGTGCCCGGTGCGAGCGGCCGGCGTGGGCGTTGCTCACGATGCCGACGCGGATGCCGAGCCGCCGGGCGGTGTGCAGCAGTTCGCGGACTCCGGGACGCACGGTGTGCTCCGAGAGCAGGGGCGTGAGTTCGCCGAGCAGCCAGCCCGCACTGCCCGCCAGGACGGCCCGGACCGGGTCCGGCAGGTCGGATGCCAGGAAGTCCTCCCAGATCTCACGGTGAGTCAGTTCGACGGGCTCGCGCCGCCGGCCTGCGGCGTTCTTCCAGTCCTTGAGCGCTGCCAGACCTGCGTCGAGGGAGACCCGCAGTGTCTCCTCGGGTACTACGTGCCCCGCGCGTGCCAGATGGCGGTGGAGCAGGGCGGCCGCCTCTCGGCGCCCCTCGGGGCGCTTCTCGGTGTGGAAGACCACGCCACCGAAGTCGAGCAGCAGCGCCTCGGGCCGGTGGGCGAGGGCGGGTGGTACGGGTGCTTGCGGCTGGTTCATCGGCTCCCCTTGCTGGTGTCGTGGCAGCGAACGTATGGGCGACGGGTGAACTCTCGACGCCGGGGAGGCCAACATGTGAGGATGCGCTCTGGAACGTTCCAGATGCGCCTGGAACGCTACGGCTGGAACGCTCCAGGTCAGGAGGGAAAAGGGGCGGTCGCCCTTCCACGCGCCGGGGCCGCCTGCATACTGGACCCATGCCGCAAGCCCCTTCGCGCCGCCCCACGATCCTCGACGTCGCCCGGGTCGCCGGCGTGTCCAAGTCCTTGGTGTCCCTGGCGCTTCGCGGCGACGCCGGGGTCAGCGAGAGCACCCGGGCGCGCATCAGCGCCGCCGCCGACCAGCTGGGCTACCGTTCCAACGCCCTGGCCCGCGGCCTGGTCCAAGGGCGCACCATGTTGCTCGGAGTCCTGCTCACAGACCTGGCGAATCCGTATCACACCGATGTGGTCGCCGGAATCGAAGAGGCGGCGGGCGAAGTCGGGTTCGGCGTCCTGCTGGCCCACGGGCGGCGCGACGCGAAGCAGCTCACCACGCAGCTCGACACCCTGGTCGGACTCAATGTGGACGGCGTGATCGCGGTCAGCAGCTGGGTGGACCGAGCTGCCCTCCAGGACGCGATGCGCCGCACCCCGGTGGTCGTCATCGGCCGCCCCGAGGACACCGTCGAAGGCGTCGACACCGTCGCCAACGACGACGCGGCCGGCGCCGCTCTGGCGGTGACCCACCTGCTCGAACTGGGACACCGCGAGATCGCGTTCGTCAGCACCTCCCGCCGTCCGGCCGCGGAAGGAAGGCGGCGAGGCTACGAGCTGGCAGTCCGCCGTGCCGGTATGACCCCGCACACCGTGGTGGCCGAGGACATCGACGACATCACCGTCGGCGTCGCCCCGCTCCTGCGCTCCGGTGTCACCGCCCTGATCGCGAACAACGACCTCACGGCCGTCGCGATGCTGGACTGCGCGCACGACCTCGGCCTGCCGGTCCCCGAGCGGCTGTCTGTCGTCGGCTACGACAACAGCACCTTCGCGGCTCTGGTCAGGCCCCGCCTCACCAGCATCGATCAGCCCCGCCCGGAACTCGGCCGGACCGCGGTACGGCTCCTGTTGCAGCGCGCGGGCGGGCGCACGACCGACCACCACGAGGTCCTGCAACCCAGCCTGGTAGCCCGCAATTCGACCGGCCCACGCAGCCTCTGACTCCCGGCGCCTCCGGTGGACCGCGTCTCGCCACGGTCAGCTCCCGGCGCCGCCTCGACAGCCGCTGACCAGTGCGAACTCGGGCGACCGACGCCCGGCAGCCCGCCGTCTTCGAGATCGCCGTCGAGATCCGCTGGGCCCGGGGCAGCCACACGTTGCAGCATGCGCAACGTGCGTTGCAGATACTGACGCCCGCGCGGCACTATGACCCCATGAACTCCTCCGCGCCGCCCTCCGTCCTGGATCTCGCCCCCGTGGTCCCCGTCGTCGTCCTGCACGACGTGGCCGACGCGGTGCCGCTGGCGCGGGCACTGGTGGCGGGCGGGCTCCCGGCGATCGAGGTGACGCTGCGGACGCCCGCCGCGCTGGAGTCCATCCGCGCCATGGCCGCCGAGGTGCCGGGCGCGGTGGTCGGTGCGGGCACGGTCATCTCCCCGCAGCACGTGCGCGACACCGTCGGCGCCGGGGCCCGCTTCCTGGTCAGCCCGGGCTGGACGGACGCGCTGCTCGACGCGATGAAGGCGTCCGGTGTGCCGTTCCTGCCCGGTGTCTCGACGACCTCCGAGGTGGTGGCCCTGCTGGAGCGCGGGGTGAGCGAGATGAAGTTCTTCCCGGCCGAGGCGGCGGGCGGCACGGCCTACCTCAAGGCCTTGTCCGCGCCGCTCCCCCAGGCCCGGTTCTGCCCGACCGGCGGCATCTCGCCCGCCTCCGCCCCGGCCTACCTCGCCCTGTCCAACGTTGGCTGCGTGGGCGGCAGTTGGATGGTTCCGGGCGACGCGCTGGCGGCGAAGGACTGGGACCGGGTGGCCCGGCTCGCGGCGGAGGCCGCGGCACTCGGAGCCTGACCCACAGAAGGTCAGCGCAGTGTCCGGACCGCGTGGAGCGCGCCGGTGCCCAGCGCAGGCAGCCCCAGCGGGAGCCGTGGCCCCCTCTCCGGCGGACGGGGCTGGAGGCGGGCGCCGAGGCCAGCCCCCACAGGCCGCCAGGGGGTGCGATGTCCCCGGTCGTCGTCAGGGAGAGCAGTGCGTGCGTCCCGCCCCCACGACCGAGGGCACGAAGGCGGCGACGAGCGCGGCCGGGGCGGCCTTAGCGACCGGCCTCCCGCACCCGAGGAGGATCGGGCCGGTACCGCGAACACCCGGATCACCGCGCCCGAGACGTCGACCTGCGCGGCCGCCACGGAGACCAGCGCCCGGCGGCGAACCCGAGAGCAGCTCCGTCGACCAGGTCGGCGTCGGCCCTTGTGCCCGCTAGGGACTGTCTGCGGTTGTGATCAAACCCGGGTTCTGGATCCCGGCCGGGGTGCCGGTGCGGTAGGACTTCGGTGTGACACGTGCACAACTCATGGACCAGGAGTGGGAGTTCATCGGACCGTTGCAGCCGCTTCATGCGATGGCGGGACGCGGGGATCGTCCAGGCCCTGCTGGAAGAGGCGATCGCCGAGGCGGCCCGCAGGGACGAGATCGACATGTCCGATCCACCTGGCCGCCGACCGGCGCTGTCGGCCGATGGCGATCCTCCTGACCGCCGGGCAGGCCGCCGACAGCCCCCAGTTCATCCCGGTGCTGAACAAGGTGCGGGTCCGCTTGCCGGTCGGCCGTCCCCGCACCCGGCCCGCCGCCGTGGCGGGCGACAAGGCCTACTCCTCCCGCGCCAACCGCGCTCACCTGCGCAAACGTCGCATCGAGGCGGTCATCCCGGAAAAGAAGGACCAGGCCGCCAACCGCAGGAAGAAGGGCAGCCGGGGCGGCCGGCCCGTCACCCACGCCCTTGGCCTCTATCGCGACCGCGACACGGTTGAGCGGGCCATCAACAGGATGAAGGACTGGCGGGGCATCGCGACCCGCTACGACGAGTCGCCCGACAGCTACCTCGCCGGCTCCACCTGCGCGGGGCGGTGATCTGGCTTCGCAGCTTCCGCCCCGCCACATGATCACGGCTGGAGCGCGCCCCAAAGCTCCGGCCGTAGGCGCGTCCGAGCCACACGCCGCGACACCGCCCGCAGCCGCGCCTAGCCTGGTGTCATGGCGATGGTGCAGGTTAGCGGGGTGGAGATCACCTATGCGCGCGTGGGTCACGGCCCGCCCCTGGTTCTCGTGCACGGAGCAGGGTTGGACGGCCGTATGTGGCAGCCGCAACTTGCGGACCTGGCCGACGAGTTCACAGTGGTGGCCTGGGACGAGCCGGGCGCGGGGCGTTCCTCGGATCTGCCGGTCGGCTTCGGCCTGGCGGACTTCGCGCGCTGCCTCGCCGCCGTGATCGAGGCGCTGCGGCTCGGCCCGGCCCACGTCGCCGGGCTCTCCTGGGGCGGGACGGTCGCACTGGAGCTGTATCGCCATCATCCGGAGCTGGTCAGGACGCTGATCCTGGTCGACACCTACGCCGGGTGGAAGGGATCGCTGCCGCCGGAGGAGGTGGCGGCCCGGGTTGAGGGGGCCAAGCGGATGCTGGCGGTGCCCCGGGAGCTGTTCGATCCGACGCTACCGGGGCTGTTCGCCGGTGATCCTCCCGCCGCGTTCGTGCCGTTGCTCGACGCAATGGCCCACGATGTGCGGCCGGAGACCATGGGAGCGCAGCTGTTTATGATGGCCGAGGCCGATGAGCGCGACCTACTGCCCGCGATCACGGTGCCGACCCTGCTCGTATGGGGCGAGCTCGATGTGCGGTCACCATTGAGTGTCGCCTATGCGTTCGAGGACGCGATTCCGAACACTGAGCTTGTGGTGCTCCCCGGCGTGGGGCACGTCAGCAACCTCGAGACACCGAAGCGGTTCAACCACACCGTCCGCAAGTTCTGCCGTGCCCACGAGTGATCGGGGCGGGGCCCCGCGGTACGACAAGACGTCCGAGAGCTACCTCGCCAGGCTCCACCTGCGCGGGGCGGTGATCTGGCTTCGCAGCTTCCGCCCCGCCACGTGATCACGACTGGAGACAGGCCCTAGCGCAGGTGGGAGGTGTCGTTGAGCAGCCGTACGGAGGCGTTGCCGTCCCCGTAGTACGCGACCTCGGAGATCGAGGCCGCCGACAGCTCCATCCGGAACAGCGCCTCGGGCGGGGCCCCCAGCGCGAGGCGGACCAGCGTCTTGATCGGGGTCACATGGGTGACGAGCAGGACCGTGCGGCCCGCGTACCGGGCGACGATCCGGTCCCTGGCGGCCGCGACCCGGTCGGCGACCTCCGTGAAGCTCTCGCCACCGCCGGTCGGCGCGGTGTCCGGGGAGGCCAGCCACGCGGTGAGGTCGTCGCCGTACCGGTCCCGTACCTCCCCGAACGTCAGGCCCTCCCACGCGCCGAAGTCCGTCTCGCGCAGGCCCTCGTCGATGCGCACGTCCAGGCCGAGACGGGCGGCGACGGCGGCCGCGGTCTCGCGGCAGCGGCGCAGCGGCGAGCTGACGATCTCCTGGACCGTGCCCAGGGCGGCGAAGTGCTCGGCCGCGCGCTCGGCCTGGCCGCGGCCGGCGGCGGAGAGTTCGGGGTCGGTGCCGCCGCTTCCGGAGAACCGCTTCTGGGGCGTGAGCGCGGTCTCGCCGTGCCGGAGCAGAACGAGGGTGGCGGGCGCGCCCAGGTCGGGGGCCGAACCCCAGCCGACCTGCGGCGATCCGGCGGTCTCCGGCGAGGTCCCGCCCGGAGTCGCGGCGGGCGCGGATGCGGCGGCGTCCGTCGGCTCCGGGGCCACCGTCCGCGA
>NZ_NWVL01000026.1 GCF_002382885.1 Streptomyces sp. WZ.A104 | reverse complement strand
CCCGCCGCCGTCCCCGAAGCCCACCCCGGCCCCGAAGCCGCCGCCCCCACCCGCCCCGGAGGTGTACCAGGTCAGCGAGCTGGCGTACTCGCTGTTCGGCGCCCACGCCGAGCCGGAAGTGGAGATGGGCCAGAGCAGTTGGGTCTGGCAGCGGACGAACGTGGCGATCGCCTCCACGCGGTACGCCCATGGGGTGACCGTGCACGCCCAGTCGTCGGTGACCATCCGGCTGAACCGCCCGTGCACGCGCTACGACGCCATGGTCGGGGTCGACGACCTGACGATGGGGCTCGGCGCGGTCCGCTTCTCCGTGTTCGACGGGGACGGGGCGCGGCTGTGGCGCTCCCCCGTGATGCGGGGTGGCGATCCCGCCGTCCCGGTGAGCGTCTCCCTCGCCGGGCAGTCCTCGATCCGGCTCGTCGTGGAGCCGGATTCACCGTTCGGCGGGGTGGCGTTGGCCGACTGGGCGGAGTCCCGGATCAGCTGCGCCTGAGGCTCCCTGTCCGGATCTCCCCGGCGGGGCGTTCCGGTCAGGGCTGGAGCGTACGCCTGGCCGGGATCACTCCGCCCGCCACCGCGCGCTGGCGCGGGGCCGCCGTGCCCGTCCAGCAAGTGCCCCGGCGGGTCACCAGGCGGCGCAGCCACAACTCCGTGGAGGCCAGGTCCGCCAGGCCGTCCAGCGGCAGCGGCTCCCCCTCGGACGCGGCGCGCAGGGCCTTGCGGACCACGCGCGCCTCGACCAGGCCCGCGTCCGCGAGCAGCGGGGCGTCGAACAGGGCCATCAGCTCGGGCAGCGCGGTGCGCAGGCCGGTGCGGGTGACCGCGGTGGAGGTGGCCTGGGAGGGCGTGCCCCAGCCGGGCGGCAGGTCCTGGATGCCCGCCCCGCCGAGCACCCGGCGCAGGATCGCGGCCCGTGCGCCGGGCTGGACGCGGAGCGACTCGGGCAGGGCGCGGGCCGCCCGGACGACCTGGTTGTCGAGGAACGGGGCGTGCAGGCGCTGGCTGCGGATCTCCGCGGCCTGCTCCAGGATGCGGTGGTCGGCCGCTCCCCGGGCCAGGGCCGCGCGGGCCCGGGCCTCACCGGGGCGCTGCACGGACGCCGGGCGGATCGCAGCCTCCTGGAGACGAACCGATACTTCGGCCAGCGCCTCCCCCGTCAGCCAGCGCGCCGCGGGCCCCGGGCGCGACCAGGCGAGGGCGGCGAGCGAGGCGTCGGCGGGGGTGGCGAGGCCGGGGGCGTAGCGGTTGGCGTCGGGCAGGCGTCCGGCGGCGTACTCCAGGCCGGTGCGGTACGACGTACGGGCCAGGCGGCGGGCGGCCCGGTAGACCGTCAGCGGGACGAACAGGGAGTGCGCCGTGGGGCCTTCGGCCTTGGTGAGGGCGGCGACGGGGCGCAGGAGGTGGCGGCGGCGCCGGTCCATCAGGAGGTCGGCGAGGCGGGCCGGGTGCGCGTCCAGGACCTGCCGGGCCCCGTGCCCGACGAGGTGGTCGGCGCTGCCCGCGGAGAGGCGGCGGCGGTGGCGCTCTGCGAGGACGAGGGAGGGGGCCGGTTCGTCGGTGAGCGGGCCGGCACCCAACGAGGCGTACGGCAGGGCCTCTTCGCCCGCCGCGACGACCACGTGGTGCAGGCGCGGGTTGGCGGCGATGGCGCGGGCCCGCTCCAGCTCGTCCTCGTTGCCTCGGGTGGTGAGGTCGTTGAAGGTGACGGCGAGCAGCCGCTCCCCCGCGCCGGTGCCGTGGCCGAGGGGGGTACCGGGCAGTCCGGGCAGCCCGGCGGCGAGCAGGGCCAGGGTGGCGGAGGCGCTGCCTCCGGAGAGGTCGGCGCCGATGCCCGCCACCGGGGCGCCCCGGGCCGCGCGGCGGTCGGCGGGGCCCATGCCCGGGACCGGCCCCGGGTCCGGCGGCAGGGTTCCCGGAGCGTGGCGCGGGGCCGTGAGCCGGGCGCGTACCGCTTCGACGAGCGCGTCCCGTACGCCCTCCACCGCGTGCACCGGGTCGGCCTGGGGTGCGGCGACGGCGAGCGAGGCGACGGCTTCGTAGCCGGTGATCTCCCGCGAGCCCTCCCGCAGGATGAGCGCGTGACCGGGCGGGACCCTCTTCACGCCGACGTAGGGCGTGCCGTCGCCGAGGGCCTCGGGGGTTTCCGGGCAGGCGAGCAGGGCGGCGAGGTGCCCGATGTCGAGCTGGGCCTCGATGAGGTCGGCGAGCGGCAGGGCGGCGGTGGCGTAGGCGGTGCCGCCCGCCCAGGGGGTGTGGAAGACGGGCCGGGCTCCGGCCAGGTCACCCGCGACGGTGATGCGGCGGCCGATCTGCACGACGGCGGTGTAACTGCCGGGCCAGGCGGTGAGATGGCGCATCGCACCGCCGCGCGCGGCGAGGAGGCCGACGCGCAGCTGCTCGTCGGTGGCCCCGCAGCAGCCGAGGACGGCGAGACGGGCGGTGGGCGCGCCTTCGGGGGTCGCGACGCCGATGACGCGGATCTCGTCGGGGCGCCAGTCGCCGACCGCCCACAGCGGATCCGGGTCTCCCCAGAGGAGTTGGGAGCCGACGGGGTGAACCGTGCGCCCCTCACCGCTGTTTCCGACGGCGCCGACGGTGCCGAAGCTCGCGGCGATACTGCTCCATCCCACCAACCAACGCATCGCCGCCTCCACAGGCTGTGGACAAACGGCGCACCTGCATGAACGAAACGCCGCTGCGGACATGCTGCCACGACAACGCCGCACGAGAGGGGGTACGGGCAGCGCACGCCGGAAGAGCATGCGCCCCTGGCAAAGGCCCGGCACGGCCCGCGTCACGACTTCGCCGCGCCTCACCGCGACTTCGCTGCGACCTTCACCGCGAGCACAGCAACGGAAGCGTATGTTCCGGGAGTTGTGACCCGCCGGACCCGACGGGCGAGGCGGCACCCCGGCGCCGCCCCGGCACGCTCCCAAAGAGAAGGGAACGGGCCGGCGCCGCCCGGAAACAGCGTCGATATCCGGCCATAGTCTGATCGTTGGCCAAACCCTCACCGGACCGTCGCTATTCGGCCATTCTCCTGAGGCGCCACCGCGCGCGCATACCGTGCCGCCCCCCCCTCGGCGCCCCCTCTCACGCACAGTCCGGGAGGTGGGCCTCACCTCCCGGACCGGTCCGCCGCCCGCGGGGAATGGAGCGGCGGTATCCCCCAGCCCACTGAGTCCAGTGCAGCGGGCCGACCCACGCAGGCCCCAGCCAAGCGCTCCACTGCGGGCCGGGCCAGAGCGCACGGCCGGGCGCACGGCCACACACCAGGAGCACGCCGCGCCCCGGCCCGCGCACCACCACCACGACCGCCCGCACCGCCCGCACGGACAACAATCCCGCCATCCGGACGTCTGCCCCTTAACGGTAGGGATAGGGAGAACTACGCTGTGTTTACTGGTGTTCTCGACAGGGGGGCATATTCCTCGGGGCTCGGCCACATGCGTGTGCAGGCGGAGTACGAGGGTTCGAACCTGGGGAGGCATCGGTACGAATGCCGCGCGCCGTCCTCGGTGACGCGGCGGCTGTCTGTGTGTCGAGGGGTGGCGCATGTCCAGGGAGCAACGCGGGCCGAACGAGAAACTCGGCACAGTTCTCGCCCTCGCGGGAATCAGTAACGCCGGGCTCGCCCGGCGGGTCAACGACCTCGGAGCACAGCGCGGTCTGACACTTCGCTACGACAAGACCTCGGTGGCCCGGTGGGTCGCCAAGGGGATGGTGCCGCAGGGCGCGGCGCCGCATCTCATCGCGGCGGCGATCGGGGCCAAACTCGGCCGGCCGGTCCCGCTGCACGAGATCGGTCTCGCCGACGCGGACCCCGCCCCGGAGGTCGGCCTCGCCTTCCCCCGGGACGTGGGCGAGGCCGTCAGATCGGCGACCGAGCTGTACCGACTGGATCTGGCCGGGCGCCGGGGCGGCGGCGGGATCTGGCAGTCGCTGGCCGGTTCGTTCGCGGTGAGCGCGTACGCGACCCCCGCCTCCCGCTGGCTGATAACCCCCGCCGATCCGTCGGTGGCCCGGGACCCGACGGCGGCACAGGCAACGGCTCCCGGCGCACGCGGCGGCGCCCCCGACGCCCCGCACGGACCGGGCTCCCGCGCGCCTGGGGCCGCTCCCGACAGCCGGGGCGCACACATCCTCCACACCGGGAGCGCCCCGGCCGCGCCCGGCTCCGTTCCCGTACAGCCGGGAGTTCCCCTGCAACCGGGAGTCCCGGTACAGCCGGGGCTCCCCGTAGCGGCGGGAGTCCCCGTACAGCCCGGGGGCCCTGTGCAGCCTGGAGTCCCCGTACAGCCCGGCCCTGAGTCCACGGACGCCTCGCCGCTGCGGGTCGGCCACAGCGATGTGACGAAGCTGCGCGAGGCGGCCCAGGACGCCCGGCGCTGGGACTCCAAGTACGGCGGCGGCGACTGGCGTTCCTCCATGGTCCCGGAGTGCTTACGCGTCGACGCGGCGCCGCTGCTCCTCGGCTCGTACACCGACGAGGTCGGCCGGGCCCTGTTCGGCGCGTCCGCCGAGCTGACGCGCCTCGCCGGGTGGATGGCCTTCGACACCGGCCAGCAGGAGGCCGCCCAGCGCTACTACATCCAGGCCCTGCGCCTGGCCCGCGCCGCCGCCGACGTCCCGCTCGGCGGCTATGTCCTCGCCTCGATGTCCCTCCAGGCGACCTACCGCGGCTTCGCCGACGAAGGGGTCGACCTCGCGCAGGCCGCCGTGGAGCGCAACCGGGGACTCGCCACCGCCCGCACGATGAGCTTCTTCCGGCTGGTGGAGGCCCGCGCCCATGCGAAGGCCGGCGACGCACCGGCCGCGGGGGCCGCGCTCAAGGGCGCCGAGAGCTGGCTGGAACGGTCCAGGACGGGCGACTCCGACCCCTCCTGGCTCGGCTTCTACGGCTACGACCGGTTCGCCGCGGACGCCGCCGAGTGCTACCGGGACCTGAAGGCCCCACGCCAGGTCCGCCGTTTCACCGAACAGGCCCTGTCCCGGCCGACCGAGGAGTTCGTCCGCAGCCACGGACTGCGGCTCGTCGTCTCCGCAGTCGCCGAGCTGGAGTCGGGCAACCTGGACGCGGCCTGCGCGGCGGGCACCCGCGCGGTGGAGGTGGCCGGACGGATCTCCTCGGCCCGCACCACGGAGTACGTCCGCGACCTGCTGCACCGCCTCGAACCGTACGGGGACGAGCCCCGCGTCGCCGAGCTGCGGGAGCGGGCCCGACCGCTGCTGGTGGCCCAGGGCTGAGCGGCCCGGGACCGAGCGGATCGGCCCGGGGCCGGTCCCAGGTCGGCCCGGGGCCGAGCGGGGATGCCGACCGGGGACCGGCCCGGGCGAAGTGTGCGCCACGCCCTGCCCACGACGGGTTTGAGCCCGTTGTCAGTGGGTCAGTGCACTATCGGGGTGGGAGGTGGCGTGATGATGACGCACGCGGCGTACGACTGCGATGTGCTGGTGATCGGCGGCGGGATCGTCGGTCTGTCGACCGCGTACGCGATCACGCGGTCCGCTCCGGGCACCCGGGTGACGGTCCTGGAGAAGGAGAGCGGCCCCGCCCGCCACCAGACCGGCCGCAACAGCGGCGTGATCCACAGCGGCATCTACTACCGCCCCGGTTCGCTCAAGGCGCGGTACGCGCTCCGCGGCTCCGCCGAGCTGGCGGACTTCTGCGCGGAGCACGGCATCGCGCACGCGGTGACCGGCAAGCTGATCGTGGCCACCGAGCGCTCCGAGCTGCCCCGGCTGCACGGCCTGGTCCAGCGCGGCCGCGAACACGGACTGCCCGTGCGGGAGCTGGGCCCGGCGCAGATCGCGGAGTACGAACCCGAGGTGCGGGGCCTCGCGGCGATCCGCGTCGGCACGACGGGCGTCTGCGACTTCACCGCCGTCGCCGCGCGCTTCGCGACCGAGGTCACCGCCGCCGGCGGCCTCGTGCGGTACGGCGCGGAGGTCACCGCCATGGACCGCCGCCCCTGGGGCGTCGCGGTGCGCACCGCTGAGGGCCTGGTCGTCCGGGCGCGGGTCCTGGTCAACTGCGCGGGACTCCACTGCGACCGGGTGGCCCGGCTCGCGGGCGACGACCCGGGGGTGCGGATCGTGCCGTTCCGGGGCGAGTACTACGCGCTGGCCCGCCCCGAGCTGGTGCGGGGCCTGGTCTACCCGGTGCCCGACCCGGCCTTCCCCTTCCTCGGCGTGCACCTCACCCGCGGTTTCGACGGCTCCGTCCACGTCGGCCCGAACGCCGTCCCCGCCCTCGCCCGCGAGGGGTATGCCTGGCCCGTGGTGCGCCCCGGCGAACTGCTGTCCACGCTGAGCTGGCCCGGCACCTGGCAGATCGCCCGCAGACACTGGCGCTACGGGGCGGGCGAGGTCCACCGCTCACTGTCCCGGTCCGCCTTCACCCGGGCCGTCCAGCGGCTGCTGCCCGCGGTGACCGAGGAGGACCTGCGCCCGTCACCCGCCGGAGTCCGGGCCCAGGCGGTGCTCAAGGACGGCACGCTGGTCGACGACTTCCTGATCCGGGAGGCCCCGCACACCGTCCATGTGCTCAACGCCCCGTCACCGGCGGCGACGGCGTCCCTGCCCATCGGACGGGAGGTCGCGCGGCGGGCGCTGCGCCGGGCACGGGAAACGGGGTGGAAGCCGCCCGCCGTAGAATCGGGGCATTGTGTCTGAGCAGCCCCTGAACCCCGCCCCCGGTGCGCCCGCCGAAGCCACGGCCGCGACGCCCGAGCACGCGCCCGCCGTCACCGCGCCCGCGACCGGCTCCACGGCAGCCGACGTGGCAGCCACCGAGGCCGAAGCCGCGGCCGACGGGGTGACCGCCGACGAAGCGGCCGCGCTGCGGGAGGCCTCCTTCGAGCGGCAGCGCAGGCTCCGCCAGGAGCCCCGCTTCCCCGGCGGCCCCGCAGCCGACCCCGCCGGCTCGCACCACGAGCGCCGGATCCGCAGCTTCCAGCCGCGCCGAAGCCGGGTCACGACCGGCCAGCAGGACGCCCTGGAGCGGCTGTGGCCCAAGTGGGGCCTGGACATCGACGGCAAGCGCGTCCTCGACCTGGACGAGCTGTTCGACGGGCTGCCCGTCGTCCTGGAGATCGGCTTCGGCATGGGCGAGGCCACCGCGCAGATGGCGGCCGACGACCCGGGCACCGGCATCCTCGCCGTCGACGTCCACACCCCGGGCCAGGGCAACCTGCTGGGCCTCGCGGACAAGGCGGGCTCGACCAACGTACGGGTGGCCAACGGTGACGCGGTCATCCTGCTGCGCGAGATGCTGGCCCCCGAGTGCCTCGACGGCCTGCGGGTCTACTTCCCCGACCCGTGGCCCAAGGCCCGGCACCACAAGCGGCGGCTGATCCAGCCCGCGTTCCTGGATCTGGTCGCCCCCCGGCTGAAGCCCGGCGCGATCGTCCACTGCGCGACGGACTGGGAGCCGTACGCCGAGCAGATGCTGGAGGTGCTCACCGCGCACCCCCGCTTCGAGAACACCGCGGCGGACGGCGGATACGCCCCGCGCCCGGCGTTCCGGCCGCTCACCCGCTTCGAGGGGCAGGGCCTGGACAAGGGGCACGTCGTCCACGACCTGCTGTTCGCCCGCATCTGACGCACACCGCCCACGATGGCCATATGGCCACGTCCTGGCCGGATGCGCCATCGCCGGGTGTCAGTGCCCCTCGTTAGGGTCGAATGGTGTCCGACCCTTCCGTGCAGCATCAGCAGGCGCGGCCGGCCGTTCCGGTCCTCCACGAGCAGCGGCTCGACGAGGTGCTGGGCGCCGTGCCGGAGCGTGGCCAGTGGCGATACCGGCCGCGCCACGTCGGCATGGTGTGGCGCAGCAGGACGTTCCGCGCCGGGGCCGTGATCCTGGCGCTCGTGCTGTGCGGGCTGGTGATCCTGGCCCTGGTCCGGGAGCAGACCGGCCCGGAAGGCTTCCTCGTCGGGCTCGGGCTGGCGGTGCTCCCGGTCCCCCTCCTGATGGCGGCGTTCCGCTGGCTGGACCGGGTCGAGCCCGGCCCCTGGCGGAATCTGCTCTTCTCCTTCGCCTGGGGCGCGTGCGCCGCCGCACTCGTCGCGATCATCGCCAACTCGTTCGCGACACGCTGGATAGCCACCGCGACGGCCGACCCGGCGAGCGCCGACACCCTGGGGGCGACGGTGATCGCCCCCATCGTCGAGGAGAGCGCGAAGGCGGCGGCCGTGCTGCTCATCTTCGTGTTCCGCAGACGGGAGTTCAGCGGGGTGGTGGACGGGATCGTGGTCGCCGGGTTCACCGCGACGGGCTTCGCGTTCACCGAGAACATCCTCTATCTGGGCAACGCCTTCGGCGAGGACCAGCTCCAGGGCAGTTCGGGGTTCGCCTCGGTGACGGTGGGGACGTTCTTCGTACGGATCGTGATGTCGCCGTTCGCGCACCCCCTGTTCACCGTCCTCACCGGCCTCGGCTTCGGCTTCGCGGCCGTGAGCGCCCGCCGCCACCGGGTCCGCCGGATCGCCCTGCCGCTGCTCGGCCTGCTTCTGGCGATGGGCCTGCACGCCCTGTGGAACGGCTCGGCGTCCTTCGGCCCGTACGGCTTCTACGCGGTGTACGGAATCGTCATGGTCCCGGCGTTCGGCCTGGTGACCTGGCTGGCGATCCATTCGCGCCAGCGGGAGCTGCGCACGCTCGCGGCCGAACTGCCCGCATACGCGGCGGCGGGCTGGCTCACCCCCGCCGAACCGCACGCGCTCTCCTCGATGCGGGCCCGCGGCATCGCCCGCGACCTGGCCCGCCACTGGCAGCGGGACCGGCTCCGGGGCCGGGCGGCGGCCCGCGCGGTCGCGGAGTACGAGTCGTTCGCGACGTCCCTGGCGGGCCTGCGCCGCCGGGCCCGGCACGGCGCGGCGGGCCCCGGCTTCGCCGCACGGGAACGGGAGCTGCTGCACCACCTCTGGCAGCGCCGTGACATCGCGGCACCGGCCCTCACCGAGGCCGCCCGCCTGACGACCCGCCCGCAGTACGCATACAGACACGTGCCCGGCCACGGCTACGGGCCCGGGCACGGATACGGCCACGGCTACGCGCCCGGATACGGGCATGGGCACGGCTACGCATACGGGCCCGGGCAGGGGCACGGCTACGCGTACGCACACGCCTACGGGCCCGGGTACGGAAACGAGTACCGGCAGCCCTGACGTCGGGGGGTGTGCGTCAGGGCTGCCGGGGTTCCGGGGTGAGGAGGAGGCTCAGACGGAGAGGCCCTTGCTGTTCAGCCAGGCCATCGGGTCCATCGCCGAGCCGCCCGCCGTACGAACCTCCAGGTGGAGGTGGACACCGGTCACGTTGCCGGTCGCGCCCATGCGGCCGATGGTGTCGCCGGTGGTGACCTTCTGGCCGACCGAGACGTCGATCGAGGACTGGTGGGCGTACCAGATCTCGGTGCCGTCCTCCAGTTCGAGCACCGTGCGGTAGCCGTACGAACCGGACCAGCCGGCCGACTTGATCGTGCCGCTGTGCACGGCCTTGAGCGGCGTGCCGGTCGCCCCGGCGAGGTCGAGGCCGGTGTGCTGACCGGAGGACCAGAGCGCGCCGGACTGGCCGTAGGTCGAGGTGACCGTGTACGAGGAGGTGGGCAGGGAGTAGCTGGCGGCGAGCTTGGCGAGGCGCTCGGCCTCCGCCTTCTTCTTCGCCGCTTCCTCCGCCGCCTTCTTCTCGGCGGCGGCCTTGGCCTCGGCCTCGTCCTGCTGCTTCTTCGCCTCGGCGGCCGCCTTCTCTGCCGCGGCCTTCTCGGCGGCGGCCTTGGCCTCGGCATCCGCGCTGGCCTGCTGCTGCTCGGCCTGCTGGAGGATCCGGGCGCGCAGGGCCTCGCCCGCGTCGGTGGCGCCCTGCTCGGCCTCGGCGCTGGTGAGCCCCGCGGAGGTGAGCGGCGCTGCCGCGGCGACCGGGGCGGCCTCCACGTCGTCCGACATGAAGGACCCGACGCCGGGAAGGGACTTGGCGTCGGGAAGGTTGTCCGCGATGGAATCGGGAAGAGAGATGGAGACGGGTGCCTTGTCCTGAGCGGTGGCCATGCCCCCCGCTCCGACGGCCGCTATGACGCCGACCCCGAGGACGGTGGAGCTACGGGCCAGACCACGCTGCTTGGCTACGCGGTGCCTGCCGCGCACGGGCCGGATGGACTCCTCGGTGGGATTCCACTCCCCCACGGACCGCTCCGCGCCACCGAAGGTGTCGGCACTGAAGGGTGACGGGGCCTCAGGGGCAGGCTTGTTGGACGCCACGTGGGCGCACTCCTTTCCTTCCTTCTCGCCTACCGGGTTAGCTGACGGGTTCGGAGCAGGAAGGTCTCCTACGGGCCCCTCCGTCTCTCACGAGACGCAGGCGTCCGATTCACCCCATGTAGGTGGTTCCCCGGTTCCCTTGCGGGATTCGGCGCTCGCGCGCGGCGCCGTCCTGACGACGGCTGGGACGACCGCGCTGCGTTATCGAACGTTAATAGACACACGGTCCCGATTCCAAGCTGTTCCTGCTAATCATTAACGAACTCGACGGGGACTTACAGGGCAGAAGTGGGCTAAATCAGGCGACTTGACCGCGCCTCAGCCGCACCCCTCTTTCTGACGTTGCGTCAAATGTTATGCGGAGCGACGCGCTTCAGTTACGTACCGTGTCATCGCCCCGCCCCACGATCTTCACCGTCGTCCGCCGCTCCGGCTGCCCCTCCGCCGGCCGGCCCACCGCGAGCAGCGCCATGTCGTCCGTGGTCCGCCCCCCGGTGTGCAGCCGTACGTCGTCGGTGAGCGCCGACAGCAGCTCCTCGGGACCGGGGAAGATCCGGCCGCGCAGCCGGGCCGCGGGATCGTAGAAGACCCCGTTCGCGTCCCGGGCCTCGGACAGGCCGTCGGTGAAGGCGAGGAGGGTGGCGCCGGCGGGCATCGCCCACTCGTCGGACCGGTCCGGCCACACCCCCAGGTCCATCCCCAGCGGCAGCGCGGGCACGGAGGGCGCGAGCACCTCCAGGGCGCCGTCCGCGTGCAGCAGGACCGGCTCGGGATGCCCCCGGTTGACCAGCCGCACGATGGCCGAACCGGGCGGGATCTCGGCCAGTACGGCGGTGATGAACCCCTCCATGGCATCCAGCCCGTACCGACGCGTCCCCTCCCGCGCCAGCGCCCGCTCCAGCCGCTGGGCGACGCCCTCCAGGGACCTCTCCTGCTCGGCGGCCTCCCGGAACGCCCCGATGATCACCGCCACCGTCTCGACGGCACCCAGCCCCTTGCCGCGCACGTCGCCGACGACCAGACGGACGCCGTACGGGGTGTCCGCGACGGCGAACAGGTCACCGCCCACGAACTCGTCCGCCTGGGCCGCCTCGTACCGCGCGGCCACCTGGAGCCCGCCGATCCGCTCGGCCGGTGTCGGCAGGACGGCGCGCATCGCGGTCTCCGCGATGACCCGTGCCGAGGCCAGCTGCTCGTTGCTGCGCCGCACGACCCCGTTGATGACGAGGGCGAGCACCGCGGCGGTCAGCACGGTGATGGTCTCGATGACCGGGACCACCTGGGTGGACGTCCCGTCGGAGAGCCGCATCGCGATGACGGACAGGAGCGAGGCGATGCCGGTACGGACGGTCCGGGACCGGGAGAAGAACGGCGCGGCGATCAGCGGCGCCGCCACGAACAGGGGAACGGCGGTGAAGTTGGGCGGAGCCAACGAGTCGAACAGCAGCCCGCCGACGATCAGGAGCGCGGGCAGCAGCCGGACGAACCGCCGGGTGCCCCTGCCACCGGGCGTCACCGCCCCGTCCGGGGACCCGAGCACGGCGCGGCTCAGGCCACCGGCGCTCCCGGCCACGCGCCCACGCCGCTCCTCGGCCAACCCCACCTGTGCACTCCTGCCCGGTCCACCCACGGCTGCGGACGGTACCGCGCCCCGTCCAGGCTTCCCGGAGCCGCGCCGGGCGGCGACTCCTCATCGGCCAAATAGGGGGAAGCCGGACGAGGACCGGCCATCGGTGACCGATACGGCCGACGGCCGGCCAGGCGGTCCAAGCCCACTCAGCCGTCCCAGGCCGCCCCCCAGTCGGCCCAGCCCGCTCAGCCGGCCCGGCCCGCCCAGCCCCCTCCCAGCCGGCTCAGCCCGCCCAGGGCGCTTGGCCCGCCCCGTCGGCTCAGTCGGAGAGCGAGCGCTCCGCGTAGACGGTCAGCGCGTCCCGTACGAGGGTGACGGTGTCATCCGCGTGGCGGTCGTAGTTCTGCGCGAAGCGCGGATCGGCGACGTACATCTCGGCGAGCCCGATCACGTACGAACGGCTCGGCTCCCTCGTCGTCGCCAGCCAGGCGCAGTGCCGCCGCGCGATGTCCTGCGCCTCCTCGCTGTCCGGGGCGAGCCCGGCCTCCTTGGCCCGCCCCCAGTCGCGCGCGATGGCCTCCTGCTCGTCCTGGAACGCCTTCTTCTCCGTCGCCCCGAGCGAACGCCACCACCGGTCGCCCTCCTCGTACGCCTTCCGGCCCCAGCGCTCGGTCACCTCCTGCTCGTGGACGGTGTGGTCGAACCCGTCGAACACTTCATCAGCCATGAGTTCCATCCCCTCCCGGGTCTTGTGGAGAGTGGTCCGCACCGAGGCGATCTGCCGCCCGATGCGCGCCTGCTCCTGTTCGAGCAGCCGCAGATGCGCCCGCAGCGCCACCGCCGTGTCCCGCTGCCCCTCCAGTACGTCCTTGATGGCGGGCAACGACAGCCCGAGCTCACGCAGCAGCAGAATGCGCTGCAACCGGACGAGGGCGTCCTGGTCGTAGTAGCGGTAGCCGTTGCTCCCGACCCGGCTCGGCGTGAGGAGACCGAGGTCTCCGTAGTGCCGGAGCGTGCGGCTCGTGGTGCCGGCTTTTCTGGCGATTTCCTGGATGGACCACTCCATGCCGGAAACGCTAGATCTTTACGCTGCGTCAAGGTCAAGCGTCCCGGGCCGGGCGGTTCGGTGCCGTTCCCCGGAAACGACTCAGGCCCGGCACGCTGTGCGCGTGCCGGGCCTGGATCTTCAGTAGCGGGGACAGGATTTGAACCTGCGACCTCTGGGTTATGAGCCCAGCGAGCTACCGAGCTGCTCCACCCCGCGTCGGTAAACACCACTCTACGGCATACGGGGAGCGCACTCGACCACCTGCCGCTCTGTCGCCTGCCTCCGCCGGCCGACCGGCTCCGCCCTCCGCGGCACACAGCAGAAGGACCGCGGCGAAGGGCACGTCCAGGGCTTTCCGGGCAGCGTGGGCCGCCTCTTCCAACTGCGAGCCATGCGGGGGCGATACGAGGCATCGTCCGCCTACAGCAGACCCCGCCCGGAGGCACTCCAGGGGCGGGGTCCGAAAGGTAGGCCGTGTGGGACTCGAACCCACAACCAACGGATTAAAAGCTCACTCGGGATCATGACGCCCTGTGCTGCGTCATGACATGAAATCCCGTTTTCGCAGATCAGAGTACATGTCATCGTCCGGCCGCTCATGCCCGGTGATGCACCGTCCAAAGGCGTCCGCGCTCCCTTTGCGCTCCCCCAGTCTCCTCCGGTGACGCTGCAGCCCCGGACAGCGACCTCAGCTGGAAGGCTCAAGCGATGTTGTCAGCTTTGGACAACACCAGCAACTGCCCTCCACTACGCATCGGCTTACTCCAAGAACCGACTGGGCCGACCCGACCACGTGATCGACAGCTGTTCCCGGGCACGGGTCGCCGAGACGAAGAGCAGCGACTGCTCACGGCGCAGGTCGGCGGCGTTCTGCAGCTTGTCTTCGGTCTCCGGGGTGAGGGCGGTGGGCAGCGGCATGTTCTGCGCGCCGGCCCCGACGACCGCGACGGCTCGGTACTCGAGGCCCTTGATGCGGTGCATGGTCATGACCTGGACGCCCTGGTCAGGTTCGGGGACGCGGGAGTCCTCGACCTTCACGGCCGCGAGCCTGGCCTCGCGCAGGGCTTGAAGGGCGGCGTCGGCGATCGCGTGGGTTCGGGCCACTACCGCGATCTCATGCGGCTTGATTCCCTCCCGCTGCCATCCGTCGACGCGCTGCGCCAGCGCCTTCATCTCTGCGCCGGGGGTCCGGTACGCCTTCGTCTCAGGGGTGGAGCCCGAGAGGACGGAGCGGTATCCGCGCAGCTGCTCGGGGTTCCCGTCGAGGTCGTCGAAGTCCGTGTTTCCGAGCAGGTTCAGAGAGGCGGCGAGGATCTGCCGGGTGGTCCGGTAGTTGAGGGTGAGCCGGCGGGATCGGCCGCGGATGTTGATCCCGTGAGCGCTGAGAGATGTCCGATTGTCGTAGATCCTCTGGTGTGCGTCGCCCACGATGAAGAGGTCGTCGTCACCTTCGGGGACCAGGGCGCGCAGCAGCTTCCAGTGAGCCGCATGCAGGTCCTGCGCCTCATCCACGACGATGTGCCGGTACGGCCGCTCCTCGTCGGACCAGCCGGAGGCGATCCGGGCCGCCTGGGCGGCCAGCTGGATGACGCCGGCGGCCTTCTCGCGGTCGAGTCTGCGCTCGAATTCCTCAATAAGGGTCCAGACTTGGGCGCGCTCGGGCCGGTTCAGCCGTCGGCCGCGGCCAGCCCGTCGAGCAGCGAAGTACTCGTCTCGGCTGCGGATGTCCTGGGCGAGGACGACCTGCTTCCATTCGGCGTCGAGGAAGCGGCCGTCAAAATGCGGTTCGGCCTGCTCCTGGGCGAGTTCGATCCAGCGGTTGAGGACGTCGCTGTCCTTGAGCCGACTGGGGGCCTCCGGACCGAAGGTCTCCTTCACCGTGCCGTAGGCGACCTTGTCGATGTTCCGGACATCGACCTTGGCCAGCAGCTGGGCTCCGCCAAGGTCCTTGAGCTGGGACTTGAGGAGGTTGGCGAGGTTGGTGGTGAAGGTGGTCAGAAGGATGGCCTGGCCAGGCGGCAGACGCTCGGCGAGGGCCTTGACCCTGTGCAGCGCCACCACGGTCTTGCCGGTGCCGGGGCCTCCGGTGACGCGCGCAGGGCCCTTGTACGGGGTCTTCCGTTCAGCCAGGTTCCGCTGTGCAGGGTGGAGGAAGATCCGCCAGGCGGAGAGCGGCTCGGTCAGGATGCGCCCGAACTCGGCGATGTCGCCGGTGATCACAAACGCTTCCTTGGTGGCTGGACGCTCGATGGCGGAGTCGTAGTCCTGGGGATCGACCTCGTCTTCAGTTGCGGCAAGGGAGCTGACCTGTTCCCAGACTTCCTCGACGGACATGCCGTCGGCGAGACACAGGATCACGTCGCGGGCCAGCTTCGGCAGGGTCTCGACGATGCCGAGAACGGCGTCCTCGCTGTGGATCTCACGGAGTGCCGGGACGATCGAGGAGTGAACGCCGAGGCGTTCGAAGTCGGCGTCGGAGACGCCCTCGAAGAGCGCCGGCTTCTTGTCCGCCTTGCTATCCGCACTCTTCGACTGCCCGCTGAGGGTGCCGTACAGGCTGCCCAAATTGATCAGCTCGATACCACCTGTGACCTTGTTGATATCGAAGAGGATGTTCGCGGCGAAGTCGTACGCGTCGTCGTGCGGCAGGACGGCGACCAGGTAGTAGACGCGGTCGGCGTAGTGCATGAGCACGGCGCGGTAGTTGTCGGTGACGCGCGCGGTGCGGACTCTCTTGTCCTTGGCGCCCTTCGGGGGCTTGAGGTTGAGGCCGTTGGAGTCGGGGTCACGCTGCATCTTCATGATGAACTGCAGCACGAGCGGTTGGACAGAGCCGTCCAGCGCGTCGTAGGACTTCCCGAAGACGTCCGCCATGATCACCTTGGCGCCGGACATCAGTTCCCCTCCAACTTCTTGATGAGCTCGGATACGTCCACGGCGCCGGCCTGGGCCACGTACCAGCCAGCGTTCTCGAACGCGACGTCCCGTGCCTCGTCCACATCGATGAAGATCGCGACCTTCTCATCCTCCCAGGCAAGCTCAGCCAGCAGCGCCTGGTCTCCGTACTCGTAGCCGACCTCGGGCACATCGATGCGTCCCTCGCGGGCTTCCTCGACCAGGGCGAGCAGGACGTGTTCGACCTTGCTCGATGCCCATTCGAGTGCCTCGGCCCACTGGGGCGGCAGTGCCGGAGGGGCCCCGCCTTCCGTGGGCAAAGCGCTGGTCAGCAACGCCACGGTGTGCGGGTCCACCTGGTCGCTGGTGGAGACTGCTACCTGGTGAAAGGAGCGCGGCAATTCGTCGCTGGCTGCAGGCTGGAGAAACTGCAGCAGGTTCGACCAGCGCAGCCAGTCCGTCCAACGGTTCTTGTGGTCGTCGTCGGCGACGGCCTCCGACCGATCGTCGAGCACCGTCAGCGCGGACCATGCGCGCATGTCCGGCCGTCCAGTCCGCGGTTCTGGCCGACGGTCCAGCAGGCCCATGATCCGTACCTGGCCGGTGGTGCGGGCCTCGATCCCGAACGCCTCCGCGGTCCCAGGTGCGGCAGGCAGATCCGCGCCGCGCAGGATGTCATGAAGCGCTCGCCCGATCTCCTCGCGGTCCACGGGCTGCGGCTGTGCCACCGCTCCGAAGCCGCCCAGCAGGCCGGCTGCTCGCCTCGCCCACTTGGCCCGATCGGGATCCGTGAGGAACTCCAGCAGCGTCTCCACCGGATTGCGCAGCACGGGGTCGAGGGTGTCGTCAGGTCGGGCCTCGCCGACCAGGCTCTGGTGGATCTGGCGGGCTCGCCCGAGCGCTTGTTCTGCGTGCAGGGGCGAAGCCGGGGTGCGCACCTTCTGCCCCTGAACCGCGCCGCCGACCGCCGTCGCCCACGCCATCACGTCGCCCCAGGTCAGTTGCCAGACCAGGATTCCCTCGGCTCGGAGAGCCGCCCGCTTGGCCGCGTCGTCGGCGATGCTGTTGACGCGCTCGCTGGCGTGGAAGGCAAATCCGTCAAGGAAGACAGCGACACGTTCGCTAGGGCCATCAGTGCGTTCCAGGAGGAAGTCGGGTTCGCAGCGCACGGCCGTGTCCATCCGCACGTGATCCCGCATGCGCCAGCGCGTGGCTGTATCCCCTCTCATGAAACGCAGCTCGTGCTCGATGCCGCGCTGGCCGGCCTTGGCGGTGACCGAGCCGTCCTCCTCCTCGCGGCGTCCCCAGGTGATGAGCGTGCGGACGAACCGGTCCTCCAGCTCGCTGTCGACCAGTTGGTCGATGCGGACGCCGGAGAGCGTGTCTACGCGCTCGACGTCCCAGTCCTTGAGGATCTCGTCCAGGAGTTCCTTCGCGATGCGAAGGGAGACGTGCGGGTGCTCACTGCTGGAGACATAGGGCAGCAGGCAGCGGTGGCAGGGAGTTCGCTGTCCCTCCTTGTGGCAGGGGCAGTCCCGGAGAGCTGTCTGGGCAAGGCTCAGGACGCGGTGCAGCACCTTCGGGTCCGCGAGGTGTTCAAGGTAGCCGGTGCCGCCGGGCATGGAGTCGTGCAAGACGAGGAAGCGCCTACGTAGCTCCCGGCTGTCCCCAGGCATGCTGTCGGTAACTACGCGAATGTGGTCGGGGGCTCCGCCGAAGTGCTTCGTGATGCCCAGTAGCAGCGCCGCCTTGAAGGAGACCAAGCGCTCAGTGAGATCCATCGTGGAGACGGGCAGCAGGATACGCAGAGCCTGTGTGGTCAGCTCATGGGCCAGGACCAGTTTCTCGGTCGGCTCGTGGTTCACGCCGTCATCGCGGTGGGAGCACCAGTACGCGTGCCGGGTGCCGACGCGCTGAGCGGAGGGGTCCCAAGCCTGCGGGTGCACGCCTCTCACCGCCCCGCACTCCAGGCAGGTCTCGAATCCAGGAGCCTGAAGCTCGTCGCCGCGGATCACGTGGGTCGAGCCCGGTGCAGCGGACGGTCCCAGATTGATGGTGCGGATGGTCGCCACCCGGGCGAACTCGACGCCGAAGGGCGGGGCCTTCTCCACTGTCTTGCTGATGCGACGCCACGCCCTGAGCCCCTGGGCCTGGTCCTTATCGATGTCGACCAAGGTGATCACGTCGAACTGTCGGCGTTCGCGCTCGTCGCGCTCGTCGGTGAGGCGGGCGTCCTCCCGACGTTCACGCGCGAGGACCCGCTCGGGCACCAGTACCTTGTGCACGGCGCCGGGGTCGGCGATCTGTGGGGCCTTGCAGCGCGGGCAGGCGGTGACGTCGAGTCCGGTCTCCTCTGTTGCGACGAATCCGCACTCAGGGCAGAACCGCCACAGTGCGTAGGCGTCCTCGCCACCGCCGGTTCCGGTGCCGAGGTCCACGCCGTTGACGATGAACTTGAAACCGTCGGTGTGGAAGATGTTGCCAGGGGCGAGTTCGGTGAGCGCGAGGCGTGAGCCTCGCCCGTAGTCGGTGGAGCTCTCGTCGAACTCGCCGTCGCTGTCGCGCCACCACAAGGTGGCGTCGAGGACGGTCGCGTCATCGTGGAGGGTGTAGTTGGGCAGGAGGCCCAGCCGCACGAGGGCGTTGATCGAGTTCTCCGCGACGAGGTCATCTCGGCGTTTACGTACGGTCCGCTGCTCGGCGAACAGCTGGCGCCGCTGCTTGTCACGTTCCGGATCCCCCGACGCTGATGCGAGGGCGTCGAAGGCCCGGCCGATCTGCCGCATCCTCGCGCGCAGGGCGGCCACCCGCTTGTTCCACGCGCTCGCGGCGGCCCCGACGGCCACCTCCAACTCCTGTGCCGCAAAGGACTCCACGCCCTGGCGTGCGGCCGGGCTCATCGCCGGGAAGAGCTTGATGAATGCCTGGGACAGCTCGGCGTGGCGGGCGCTGGCGACGTCGAGGAAGCGGCGGAACCATCCATCTTCGGCCAGCCCCTGCCCGAACAGCTCACCGATACGCGGGGGCATGGGACGCTCGGGGATCACCGTGCCTTCCCACAGGCTCCGGTCGGCGGCGCGGTCGAAGAGGAAGGCCAGGTACTGGCGTCGAAGGATCTCGGAGGCGTCCAGGTAGCAGTCCGGCGGAATGATCCTGCCCGCCAGCATCTGCTCCGGGGTGTGCAGGTAGTAGTGGCTGCGGGCGCCCCGCGGGACGAACGTGACCGCTAGGGAGTTGCCAGTGCTGCGTCCCGCCCGGCCGATCCGCTGTGCATAGTTGGCCGGCCCGGGCGGCATCGAGGCGAGTAGCACTGCCGAGAGGTCGCCGATGTCGATGCCGAGTTCGAGTGTGGGTGTGCAGGTGAGCACGTTCGGGTCGAAGGCCGATGCCCGATTCTTGAACGCGGCCTCGACTCGCTCGCGCCGCTCCCGGCTCAGTGCCCCCGTGTGCTCGGCAGTCAGCACGTCGCCGGGCCGGTCGAAGGTGTAGAGCCGTCGGTAGTAGTCGGATGTGTAGTCGCGGTCGTCCTCGACGAAGTGCCCCGAGCAGCGGAACCGCAGGCACGCGGTGCCCAGCCACTGCGCGCGCCGCCCCGGCGGTACGGTCTGCCGCCAGGTGCAGGTGTCGCAGCGTACGCCGCACGCGTTGACACCGTCCTCGTCGGAGGAGGCGCTGTCGTCGATGCGGTACACGATCACATTGCGCGGCTTGAGTGCGTAGACGAGCGCCCCACCTTCGGCGTGGTAGGTGGCCAGGATCTCTCGCTGTGCGAGCAAGTTCATAGCCAGCTCAGTGACCGCGCGGGCCTCGCGCCGGTCACAGCCAAGTGTGCGGTGCCCCCAGTCCGCGAACCACGTGTTGTCCCGGGTCAGCGAGTCGAAGCCGGTGGTGCGTACGCCGCCGGCTACCGGGAAGGCGGGTGCAGCGAGCCCACGTGGGAAGGCCGGCATGCCGGTGGGCCTTCCGCCCCAGATCGGCCAGCGCCTCGCACCGGCCTGGCGGATGTACTCCTGCAGCCAGGGGTGAAACAGCGCGCCGCGCAGCCGCAGCCGCTCCACCAGACCACGCAGGAAGACCTCGTACGCCGCGTCATCCGTTGGCAGGGAGATCTGCCCGGGAAGACGCTGATGCCGCTCCCGCAACTCCGCGCACAGCTCCGGGAGGCCCTTGAGGTCGACCTCGGCGGCGGCCGTGCGAGTCAGTTCCAGGGTGCGGCCCAGACGCGAGCGCAGGCCGAACTCCAGGAGGGTCTGGAAGACCAGGCGGCTGTGGAGCATCTCCGCGCCGGCGTCGCTGAAGTCGTCCGACTCGTCGAGGAGGGTCCGGATGTCCGGGTTCTCGCGCAGGTCAGGTGGGACGATCGAGGCGAGTTCCTCACGCTCCCCCCCACCAGCGGCCATGACAACGGCCTCAGCGGCATCGGCCGCGAGATCGTGCACGGCGATCGGCTGTCCCGGGACAAGGTGCTTGGTCAGCAGTCCGCGGAGGGTGAACCCGAAGCTGCGGTTCGCGATGAACGCAGCCCGGTGTGTGGCGTCCTGCACCGCGTCGGTGAACACCAGCAGCTTCCGCTCGCTCTTGGCGAGCCCCCGCTCCGAGAACAGCTGCGTCGTAGTGACCGACGCGAGAGTGGCCGTGCCCGCGCCGAGGAACCGCATGCCGTCGTCGAGACCGCACGAGGGGCACTCCTCATCGGCGCCGACGGCCAACGGCCCCTGGGGGGTGATCACCGCGACAGTGTCCTCAGCCGGGTTGGTCAACAGCCGTTCGTTTTCCGCGTGCAGGTGCAGCACCGGGTATTCGTCCGGGCGAGCACGCAGCATCCAGCGCACCGGCCGCTTCTTCTGCGCGGAAGCCTTGTAGATGTCCAGCGTGTTCGTCTTGAGCTGCTGCCACTCCAGTTCGGTGGACAAGGCAGCCCAGCCCGACCGGCCGCAGTGACGGCAGTAGACCGCCGGAAGGTGACGCCTGTACGGCGGGCCCACAGGACGGCGCGACACGTCCTCCCGGTCGCCGATCTCACCCGCGCTGTCGACCTCCGTCGGCTGGTAGATGGCCAGATTGGCCGGGTTCGGCCGAGAGTCGCCCGTCGGGCCGTCGTCGTCGTACCAGCGGAAGTGCGGCTCAGCGGTCGCCGCCCGGATGACGCGCCGGACCTCGCGCACCCAAAGCTGCGCCTCAACACGCAGGAAAGGGACGGGCTTTCCCGTTTCGGGATGCGGAGTGCGAGCGTGAGAGATCAGCGCGAGGATCCGCGCGAACGCGAGTTCCACAAGGCGTGAGTCGCTTCGCGCGGCCTCGTCCCAGGCAGGGCCGCCGCCGCGCTGCGCGAACTCACGCGCGATGTCCGGGACCGTCACCGGGATGCTACCGGCAACGTCAAGGATGGCCTTGACCAGAATGTGCTGCTTCAACTTGGCGCCGATCCGCAGCGGGTCGGTGATCGGCTCGCCGAGCATGACCCGCGCCAGTTCCACGAGAGCCGCCTCGTCGTCGAGCGGGTCGGGAAGCGCCGCCAGATCAACGGGCGTCGGTGTGGGAAGGAGGAAGTCCGGTACGTCCACCACCTCACCAGGCAGCAGCCGGTCCTCGCCGATGAGCGCGGTGTCCAGGAAGGGCGTGCCGAAGACCTTCTCCGCGAACTCCAGCAGGAGTTCGCGGTCCGACCGCTCGGGCCCGGCCGCGACGGGGCCGTCGGGCACTCCACCGCCCAGCGTCGCCGACGTCGCCACCGGCGTGATGTCGCCGAGCGGAAGGCCCTCACGCGCCGCTCCGGTCGCCGCGCCGAGGCGGCGCAGCAGCATCGCCACATCGGTGCCCTGGGCACCGTCGTAAGTGTGGAACTCGTCGAGGACGACATACGCCAAGGTGCCGGACTGCCACAGCGGAACATCCGGGATCCGCTGCAGCAGGAGATCCAGCATCTTGTAGTTCGTGAGCAGGATGTCCGGCGGATCCGCTCGGATCGCGTCCCGATCGATGATCAGCTTCGTGACGGTCGGGTCTCCGGCGAGGGAGGTCGATCCGGTGTCGCGGCCGTACGAGCCAGGCTCGTTGTCATCTTCGTCAGAGCCCGACCGGGGCCCGGAGGCCCCACCGATGTAGATACCTGCTGTGACGTCCTTCAGCGCCTCCTCGGAGGCGAGGTACTCGTCGATACGACGGGCCTGGTCATCGGCCAGAGCATTCATCGGGTACAGCAGCAGAGCCTTCACGCCCCGCTGGCCGGCCGCCCGGGCCCGTGCGCAGTGGTCCAGGATCGGCACGAGGAACGACTCGGTCTTACCCGATCCGGTACCCGTGGTGACGATGGTGGGCTCGGGCTGACGCCCTGCCTTCGAGGACAGCCGCTGCCAGGCAGCAGCCTGGTGGGTGTACGGCGTGAGGCCCGTCGGGCTCCAGTCGAGCGCCTTCTCCCACCCCTTCGTAGCCTCCCGGAAGGGCGTACGAACCCGCAGATACGGCCCGCGGAACAGCCGACTCTCCGGCCTCTCCAGGAACGCGTCCAGCTCCTCGCGCACGTCGTCATCGGCAAGCGCGAAGCTCGTCGTCAGGTAGGTGGCCAGGGCTCGACGCAGGTCCTCGGCGACCAGAGAGGGCAGCATGACGCGACTTACCTGCTTTCTACCGGAACGTCAGAGGGAGCCTGCTCGGCTTCGGGCTCACCGAGAAGGTTTCCGTGATCCCCGTGCTCGGCGGCGTACGCGGCGTAGTCCCCGTACTCGCCAGCGAGCAACCGGGCCGTGAAGTCCGCGTGGGCGCGGGTCATCTCGGCCTCACGGTCGGGCTTCACCCAGCCTTCGGGCATCTCGGGCGTCGGATCGTCGGCGCGAGCGGCCTTCACCCACGCCTTGACGAAAGCAGCCTCCTCCGGGGTCTGGCGGATCCCGACGTTGTGGGTCGCCGCACCAATCTTGTGCCCGTCCGCGGCAAAGAACATCTCCCACTCGTACTTACGGAGCACCGCGAACTGCGACCGGTACATGGCACAAAGCTGCTCGGCGGTCAGACCGAGCATCACCGCGACGATCGCGTCGATCTCGACCAGCGCCATGCGCCGGTCGTATTCCGTGCGCAGCGGCGTCGCCATAGACCACGACGGCTCGACGCCTTGGATCTTCAGATGAGACGGCCCAGGGGCCGTCCATCGGTCCGAGAGCCAGGCGGGCTCGAACAGCTCTTTCCACAAGGGCGCGTAATCGCGGGTCAGGCAATTGAGACGGAGCGTACGAAGGAGAAGCGGGACGGTGAGGGGATGCTCGAAAGGAGCCGGGAAACTTCGCGCCATTTCCATGCTGACCTTTGATGCTCCCGAAACCTTCACGAGGTAATCCATCGGAAGGGAGGCCCATAGTCCAGCCAGAACACCCGTTCCTCTATTAGACTCGAAGGCGAGAGTGTGAACGGTGTGAACATGCGTAGGGCCAGGGGGGATCAGAGCAGCATGCAGAGATCGTTCCGTATTGGATGTCACCATGTTCCGCCAGGCAAGACGGAAGAACTCACGTGAGGGAGTCCCCTCCCAGGAACGCAGCGCCGCTAGAAACTCATCGCGAGTGCACGATCGCGCATAGTTCACCCGCGGCAGGACTGTTTCCGGAATCGACTCCAGGTCCCACACCGAGTAGTCCTTATTGGACTTACACTCCCGATTTGGCTGTTTGGCAAATGGAGTCGCGACAGAGAAGTGCGGCCCCTGCAACACCGCCTCTTCCCAAGAATCTGGCCTGCGAGTCCTCCACTCAATCACGCGATCCTTTTTGGATTTCCCTTCATCGAGCTCCAGCGACCACCAGAACTTCCTCCCCTGCACCCTCGCCGGAAATCGCGAGAGCGCGCGGAGAACCTCGTTTTCGGCAACCGTTACAGGACGGAGCGTCCGCGCCTGCTCTGCAGGCGTGCCGGGCGGGTCCACCAGCGCCGCCCAGTCAGCAAGAGTTTCACGCGTCACTCGCACGATGCGCTTTACATGCGGTCGCATATCCCAGCCACCTTCTGGGAACTGGATCGCCGGCAGCTCGCCTTGCCCCTTGTGGTCAAACGACTGATCGACGATCGACGGGTGAACCGCTCGCGCAATCTGCAGGAACTTGATATCTCTCGGCAGACCGTAGACACTAACGCCAAAGTTCTTATTGTTATCTACATCCTCGAACAAGAGGATGTTGTTTCCGAATTGGAAATGGCGCCGGAGCCTAGCGTATGTAGCCGCCCGGAACGCCCCTCCACTCGGCACGGTGAAGTGATTCTCTTCGTGGATCAGCGCGATAGACCCATGCTGGCGAATGTTGCGCCACGCCCGCTCCATGAAGCTAATGTACAGGTTCGTTTTCATCCCGGACAAAAGTGCGTGGTCCACTGAGGATCCCAGATGTTCGCTGACCCCGGCCCATGAGGCCAGATCAAGCAAGTAGGCACCCAGAGCAGACGACTCGGATAGCACTTTCTCTTTGCGCTCAGCCTTTGCCTGAACAGGCGCATTATCGGCGAGCCCAAACCAGGCATCATGCTCAGCGACCGCAAGGTCGTCATCCCACTCGAACTTGACCCAAGGTGGATTCCCTACCTGGAGATCAAACCCACCCTGCTCAAAGATATGTGCGAACTCCAGCTCCCAGTGGAAGAATCCTTCCCGCCGAGCAATCGCGTCGACCTCGCCGAGCCAAGGGAAACGAAGCGCCACCGTCGGCATGTCCGCACACTGGCTCATGACGCGGTCGAAGTCGTCATCTAGTGCAAGCTGTTCGAAGTCTCCAATGTCGGCGAACAGGCCAAGATTGTCCTCCAGACCAGCAGCGACCCCTCGCTTACGTGCTGCGTTGCTTGACACCTCTTTCGCTTTCGCCTTCGCTGGAGGTACCCCAAGAACAGCTTCACAGAACTCTAGCCACTCCTCGAAGGTCGGCGGTTCCGGGGTATTCAGCTGTCCCACGGGCCAGAACCAGAGAGCGCACCACGCGTCCATCACCAGTTTCAGCCGTCCGCGCGGGGCGCCCGGCTGCTGAAGTGCCTGCTCGACCTGCTCACGCGAGACAGCCCCCGAGGACTGCGGCAGAGGCCGCTCTTCGTCGACCTCCCACACGTCGACCTCCCGGCGGACCTCAGCTTCCGACACGACAAGTCGGCGCTTGGTCAGTTCCCACAGCCGCTCAACACGCCCCGCGAGCGCCAGCAGCCGCTTGGTCTGCGTCACGGACGGAGTGGTCGCCACTTTCTTGCGCCACTCCGCAAGCCTGTCCCGCTCCTCCCGTACAAGCTCCTTGGCCTGCTTGGCGTCCGCGACCGCACCCCAGCCCTTGGCTGGAAGCAGGAAATGGTGGATTTCCTCGCCAGCGCGATAGGCACTGTCTTCGGCGTCCTCCCGGAGAGGTCGGTCGATCGGCACTGTGGTCAGCCATGCCTTCCGCTTCAGCGCCCCCTTCTCGTACAGCGCCCGTCGGGCGCCGATGAGGGAGTTGCCGCGTCGCAAATGCAGGCCGAACCACGGAGCCTTCAGGCCCTCGTGCATCGCGTTCAGCCACAGCGAGACCTCAGCCAGTTCTACGGCGGTCTGGTTGAGGTCCACGCCGTACGAATTGTGCAGAGCCAGGTACGCCTTGACCTTCTGCAGCTCCGCCTCATAGCGGTCCGGCGGGAGTTGCACTTCCTGGCCCCGCTCGACGGTCAGTTCGTCCATGCGACGCTTGAGGTACTCAGCCGCGAGCTGGTTGATCGCCTCGTTGAGGAAGGCCCCCGAGCCGAGAGCCGGCTCGCACACGGTCAGGTCGAGGATGTCCCTGGCGGCGGTAGTCTCGCCATTCTGGTCGAGGAGTTCGGCCAGGGCGTGCTTGACCGTGCTGCGGGTGAGAACTTCGGGGGTGTAGTAGGAGGCGGAGCGCTGGCGCTCACGGCCCGAGAGACGGTAGACGAACGAGCCCTTCTTGTGTTCGACGCGCTTCAACGCGCCCGTGATCGGGTCGCGGCGCTTGACGAAGACGTCGTCGTCATAGTTTTCGGCTTCGCTCTGCGGGACGACCCAGGTGCCGGCCAGGCCGTCGGAGTCCGGCTTGGCGACCTCGTACAGGTCCTCATCTGCGAAGAAACCGGTGTACGACATGAGCCCCTCGTACACCGCTCCCAGCTGGTTGATGCCGAGCTGGGCGTACGAGATGAAGCCTTTGCCGTTCTTGCCCCGGCTGAGCATCAGCAGGTTCAGTACCTGCCAAAGGACCTTGTTGCGCAGCCGGGTGTCCACCTTCTCGTCATCGATGCGCACGGTGCCGATCAGCGGGGTGGCGTCGGCCTTGAACAGGTCACTGCGCAGCGACTCGAAGCGGATGCCGTCGGCGTCCAGCGTCTCGCGGTCGACCAGTTCACGGTCTTCCAGAGCACGGTGGCCCTGGTCGACGAGACGGAAAAGCAGGTCCAGGGATTCGTAAAAGTGGAACCTGTCCTGGGACTCCTCGGGCAGGTCGTAGGAGACCAGCTCGCCGAGTCGCCCCAATCCGTATCCGTCCTGGTAGGCATCGTCCTTGCTGGGCAGGATCCCCAGTTCCGGGCGGGCTTCGGCATACAGCAGGAACAGGATGCGATAGAGGTAACGCAGTGACTCACGGGTGAGTCGGGTGGCCAGTTCGTCGCGGTCACCGAGCTCGGCCGGGTCCGCAGGGTGGTCATGGATCCTATTCAGGATTTCCTGGGCGATCAGTTCGACGGACTCACGCAGGCCCTCTCGCAGCTCCTTGGAGACGCCGACCGCATGCTTGCGGCCGTTATCGACCAAGTTATCGAGGAATCCGGCGGCGCCGCCCTCAGTCAACAGAGACTCGGCGCCGAACAGCGCGGAGACGGCTTCCAGTTCGCCGCCGTCGCCGGCCAGGTTTCGGTCGAGCGCGGCATCCACGCTGACACCGAGGAACCGGCCCTCGTGCCATGCCGTGCGGTCAGCGAGCAGCACGGCCCCGCCGGCGAGGAGCAGTACAAACCGCGGCGCGTAGGCGTCGTCGCAGCCGAAGAGGAAGGTGACGGCGTCCGCTGCGCTGGTGATCTCCTGCTTGCCGTCCAGCGCAATGGGGGTCAGGAGTTCGGCGCCTCCGTCTTCGACGTCGGAGACGACGAGCTCGGCGTCCGTGCTCCACGTGACATCCAGGGCGACGAGTTCGACACCGCCCGGTCCCTTCACGGCGAAGGCGACGGGTACTTCCCTGGCCTTGTCGGCGTGGAGGACCTCGAAGGCACCACGCGAGATCCTGACGTGGGTGTCGTCGCGTCGCGGCTGCTCACTGTTAAGGGAGGTGTAGGCGAGAGCAGCGAGCAGTGTGTCGTTGAGGCTACGCAGCTCGGATCCGTCGGAGTCGCCCTTCTCAGTGATCCGGACCTTGGCCTTGAAGTAGCTGCGCCCTAGGTTTCGCATGCCCGAACGGGAGGTGGGCAACCCTGCCCGGTCGGCCGCCGTCCAGCGCTTACGCAGGTCCACGAGGTCCTTGGAGAAGACCTCGGCGAGATAGTGGGCGGAGATGTACTCACCGCGGTTGACGATCGCTTCGAATGCCATGGCGGTTACGCCTCCTTCTTCTCGCCGGTCCCAGTGGCCGGGACGAGGACCCCGATCACGCGGACCATCGCCTCGCCCTGCGTGGCCAGGTCCTCGATGAGCTGCTCGACCTCTATGGCCGTCTTCTCGACGCGCTGCTCTGCATCGTCACGGCGGAAACCGAAGGTGAGCTGCTCGAAGGCCGTCTCGCTCGCCTTGCGCCATGCCTGCAGGCGCTTCTCGTACTCCACCAACCGCTCGATGAGTGGTTCTTCCTGGATGGCACGCAGCTTGGTCAGATGCCGGCGGGTGGCCGCGACAGCGTCCGGCACCAAGGCCCGCAGCACGTCCAGGTCTCCCGCGAAGGGGCGGTTGAGCATCTTCGGCGCCACCCCTGCCTCATTCAGCACCTTGACCAGGTCGTCGTCGAACTCGGGGGCTCCGTGCTCCAGGCCGCTCACGCACGACCAGGCGAGGACCGTCGGGTGGCCCTTGGCGTTGGAGTACATGCCCTGCATCAGGAACTTGGGGCCGTCGACGTTGGCCGTGATGACGGGGGCGGTGTTGCGGGTGAGGCGGACCAGGACCTTGTCGGTGAGCCACTCCACCAGCGGGTGCTGGTCGGTCACGAAACTGACGTCCGGCCATCCGGACGTCTCGCGCCGCGTCTGCTTGGTGATCGTGCCCTTGGGCCGTTCACCGCTCAGTTCCCGGGCGCGCTCCAGCCGCTGCTGGGCGAATGTCTGGTCGAATGTGACCCGAAGCTCCTCAAGAACGCCGCGCTCGTCAAGGTAGGTCTGGGGCAGCACGAGGAGCCGCCGCTGCAGCTCACGATCAGGACTGAACGAGAGCATCTCGGGGTGGTCCTCAGCCCACTGCATGCCGATCTTCGCCTGGGGGCTCTCGTCGTACACCTCGTCGAGCGCCTCTTCCACGAAGGCCCGCGTGGAGGCGAACAACTGGGGCACGTGGTAATGCGATCCCGTCCCGTCGACCGTGTGCTGGGCCATGAAGAGGTCGAAGGGGTCGTCCGGCTGCGCCGGGACGATCTCGTCGAACGTCTTGCCGTCCGCGAGGCCCGTCTTGATCGCGTCCTCCTCCGCGTCCTCATCTCGCAGGCCAAGAATGGAGGCGGCCTCGCCCAGAGTGCGGTGAACCTCGTACTCGCGCTCAAGCAGTCGGCGCGACACTAGTCGGTCCGCAGACGGGACGGCCGGATCCTCGTCCTGGCGGACCAGCAGCAGGGCGCGGATCTCCGGGTGCTCTTCCTGCCCATACCTGTCGATGCGGCCGTTGCGCTGCTCAATGGTGATCAGCGACCAAGGCAGGTCGTAGTGGATCATCTGGTGGCACTGGCGGTGCAGGTTGACGCCCTCGGATGCGATATCGCCAGTGAGGAGGATCCGAAGGTCGGTGTCCGCCAGGCCGAAGTCCTTGACGATCCTCTGCTGCTCATCGTCGGACAGCCCTCCGTGCAGCTGTCGGATCGCGCCGCCGGTCCTCTCCGTGCTCGCCTCGAAGCCCAGTTCTGCAGGCAGGGCCTCGTGGAGCATCTTCAGCGTGGCACGGCGTTCGGAGAAGACGACGACGCGAGTGCCGGACCCTGGGCCGACCCCCAGGCCCTTCAGCTCGGCCACCAGACGGCGGAACTTGGCAGCCTCCTGAACCGTGGGCTCGGCAGCGAGCTCGCCCAGGTTTACGAGCGCCGACCGTTCAGCGGCACGCTGCTCCCGCTTGTCCGGGTTCTCCTTGATGTCCTTGTCGATGGCCTCGATCCGGTTCTTCACCGTCTCGGCCAGCGCCCTATGTGACGAGAGGAACGCCTTCAGAAGGGTGTAGGGGAAGAGGCGGGCACCCTTGCCGCTCACCGGAGCCGACCGGCCCTGCCCAGGGTTGATCCAGACGTCGTAGAGCTCCTCGAAGATCCTCTGCTCTGCGTCGCTCGCGGGGCAGTCGAAAGCCTCGGGCTTCTTGCGACTCTTCCACTTGTGGCCGATCTCCGCCGACACATCCGGCGACATCTTGTGCCGACGCACGTAGAGGTGACCGAGTTGCGACTCGTCGTAGTCGCTGGTGTCGGGGATGGCGGTCGGGTCCAGCAGGCTCAGCAACTCCCCGAACGACTCACGCTCACCGTTGTGCGGCGTGGCGCTGGCCAGGATCAGAGCATCGGTCCTCGGTGCGAGCAGTCCCGCGAGCCGGTTGTTCTTCGTGCCTTTGTTGATCAGCTTGTGGGACTCGTCGATGACGACGGCGTCCCAGGTGACCTGCATGAGGTGGCTGCGCCACCGGTCGGAGCGCAGCGTGTCGATGGAGATGATCGCACGCTTGTAGTACGAGAAGGGATTGCGACCGGCTGGAATGTTCCGCCGGATGCGCTCGATACCGCTGGAGTCCAGGCGTACGAGAGGGATGGCGAAGCGCGTCCACAGTTCGTGCTGGAACTGCTCCAAGATCGCCTTGGGTGTCACGACGAGCATGCGCTCGCCCCGCCCCCGTCGGATGAGCTCCGAGAGGAGCAGCCCGACCTCCAGCGTCTTGCCCAGCCCGACCGCATCGGCGATGAGCAACCTGGGCCGCAGCCCCTTCAGCGCGGCTCTGGCGGGCTCCCTCTGGTACGCGAGGTCGTCGACCAAGTGCGTGCCGACGGTCGCGAGGCGCTGCTCGGCCAGCGGCAGCGGGGTCTTGCGGATCAGAGCGTCGATGAACAGTCGGGAGCGCCGGCACTCCGGGGATGTGTCGACCACCAGGTCGGTGTCCTCGGGCCGAAGGGGCGTGACCTTGTCCAGCGACTCGTGGGCGAAGAAGACAGCTCGCTGGTCGCGTACGAGCGGGGAGATCCCTCGGACGTCCAGCCTTGTCCCGTCCTGTGCCGTCTCGGACACCTCGACGACCAGCCAGTCCTCGTCCCTCGCGCGCACCTGCATGCCCGGGGCGAACTTGGCGGTGCCTACCACGCTGGTCACCGGGCTCTCTCCTTCACTCACTCTTACACTGCCTCGTTATGCGCTGTTGCGCGGCCGACGGTCTCAGCCGCCGAAGTCGGAACGGCGGTCGCGGATCTTCCCACGCCAGCGGTCGGCCCACGGCTCGCCCCCGCCGCTGGACGCACCCGCGGCGGCCGGTTCGGCGGGCAAGGCCGGAATATCCGGTTCCTCCGCAACCGCCCCGGGATTCCCTGGAGCCTGCACCGCCGCTGGCGGCGGCACGGGAGGAGTCCCCTCCACCTGCAACACGTCCATGAGGAACGTGTCAGGCAGCGGCGGATGCATTGGACCGCTCACTGTCACGGCATGCTCCAGCAACCGGTCCATGGCTGCCTCAAGCACCGTCTGGGCCGTGGGCCGGTCCTCCGGAGCGTAGGACAGTGCACTGACAACCACGTCTCGCAGGCTCTCCGGCAGGCCGGAGAGGTCAGGATCCGTATCAAGCATCCGCTGAACTGGCATATCAGCGTAAAACGGTGGATGCCCTGTCGCGGCATGCACGATCGTCGCGCCCAAGCTGTACACGTCGGCCGGCTCACTCGCCTTACGGGAGTCCTTCGCCTGCTCCGGGGCCATGTACGCGAGCGTTCCGACGGGAGAGTCTCCGGACGTGAGCCCGGTCGCCCCGCCTACGTGGGAGACACCGAAGTCGATCACGCGCGTGCCGTGGGTCGTCACCAGTACGTTGCTGGGTTTCAGATCGCGGTGAAGAAGGTGGACGGAGTGGATGTGGATCAGCGCCTCGGACAGGCTCGCGGCCAGCCACCAGCCTCCGAGCTCACTGACCGGCCCATGCTGGTCGAGCAGCCTCGCCAGCGAGGGTGCATGGATGTACTCGGTCGCGATCCACGGCTGCTCGGCGTCGGGATCGGCGTCCACGAGCGCGGCGGTATGGAATCCGCCGACTCGCCGGATGGCCTCCAGTTCCTGGGCGAAGCGCTGGCGGAAGTACGGCTGGTCCGCCAGCGCGGGCTTCACGACCTTGATCGCCACAGGACGAGGGCTGCGGTAACCGAGGTAGACGACACCCATCGCGCCCTGGCCGAGACGCCCGGTCAACCGGAAACCCGCGATCTCTCGGGGGTCCTTGTCCCGCAGCGGCTCGAACACCCTCGCCCCCGTTCCGTGTCCGAGCGCACACACGTGACGCACAACACACGAAGAACCACAAGTCAACAACGAGAGGCTATCAGCGGCACGGGCTTCCGCTCGTGCCCTCTCGCGATCTCGACCGAGTCCTATTTGAGTACCGACCCATGCCGGAATAAACGCCCCCCGACCTCGATTGTTCCTTCCCAGCGATCAAGGTGGGGCGGGGAGGCTCATGAGCAACCTGAAGGTCTTCAGGGTGAGAGGCCGACAGGCGACGGAGGTGCCGGGGGCGGCCGTGGGGGTGGAGGTCGAGCTGCAGCGGTTGATCGAGGCCAACATGGAGGCGATGCTCGGCATCCGTTTCCTGGCCACCGAGTACCGAACCGGCCATCACGGAGGCCGGATCGACTCCCTCGGCCTGGACGAGAACGGCACGCCGGTCATCGTGGAGTACAAGCGGAACCGCGACCAGAACGTCATCAGCCAGGGACTTTCATACCTGTGGTGGCTCCACGACCACCATCACGAGTTCGAGAGCCTGACCCGGGAGAAGCTCGGAGACCAGACTGCCGGGGAGATCGACTGGAGTGCTCCTCGGATCGTCTGCGTCGCTGGTGCCTTCACGCGCCACGACACAGTGGCGGTAGAGATGATCGGCCACCGGATCGACCTCGTGACGTACCGAGTCTTTGAGGACGTGCTCACACTGCAGCTCATCGCGTCGGCCGGCGGGACCCGCGCCTCTCCGCGGGGCGGGATGTCGGGATCCGTACGCGCCGCGTCGGTGGCGCCGAAGTCGGTCCAGCAGTACCTCGACGAGTCACCCGAGGAACTTAAGGCCCTGTACGCGGACCTCGACGAGCTGCTGCTGTCGCACCAGGACGTGCGCAAGGAGCCACAGCTCCACTACATCGCCTACCGCCGGATCAACAACGTCGCCACGGTGCGTCTGCAGCCGCGCAACCGGCTGCTCGTCGTCAACCTGAAGCTGGATCCGGACACCGTGGAGCTGCACGACGGCTTCTCCCGGGACATGCGCGGCGTGGGGGTCCTGGGGATCCGCGGCGGCGTCGAGGTCCGAATCGGCTCGCGGGAGGACCTCGCACGGGCTACCGAGCTCATCCAGCGGAGCATCGACGCTGGATGACTGCCCGCACATGGGAAGGGGCGGTTGTTCCGCCTGCCTGGAGGAACAACCGCCCTTCTCTGCTCTGCGCCCGCCGGGACAGGTCCCTAGCTAACGCGTATCCGGCTGTCGCCGAGGACGTCGGCAGCCGCAGCTCGGAAGCCCTTCACGGCCTGGTACAGCAGGTGCTCCCGCTCGGCGGCGAGCGTGGTGTCCGCCGCCTTGCGTGAGGTGTCCTCCGCGTGGGCATCACGCACCATCCGTCGCATGACCTCGGCGAGGTCGTCGGCCGCGTGGACCACGCCATAGAGCGCCTCCACCACCGAAGGCGGACCTTCGAGGATGACAAACTCGGCAGCCCGGTGGACGCCGCGGACCTGGGCGGCGAAGCGCTCCATCTTCTCGTCGACGTCCCGCAGGTCCGGCTGGTCCGCCCGCAGAGCGTCGCGCACTGCGTCCAGGGCGACATCGCGGTCGTAAACCGCGCCCAGGTAGTTCGCGTAGGCGTCCCTGCGGTGCTGCCGGCGCCACTGGCCGAACTGCGAGCGCGCTGCCGCGCGCCCGGTGACCATTGCGGAGCCGAGGGTGGCAAGTGAGCCTACGGCGGCGCCAAGCAGCGCGGTGAGTCCAGCGTCCATGGCCTCATTCTGCCTACGATCAGGTTCAGTTGAGGTTCGATCAGGAGCAGGAGTGATCGCAACACTCTGATCGAAGCCGTCGCTGAGCCACGGTTTCGTTCACGTCCGGGGGCCTCCTCCATCGGCGGCACGTTCGGTTCGCTCGAGGCGCCCCTACTCCTCGGGTCCAGCGAGAACGAAGTCTTCGCGCCGTGCGGCCTGTTGCATCGTCTCCAGAAGCCGTGCTTCGGCGATGTTGGCGTAATGCTCCGAGAGTTCGACGCCAACGAACTTGCGACCCTCGCGCAGGGCGGCGACGCCGGTCGTGCCGGAGCCGGTGAAGGGGTCGAGGACGGTCCCGCCCGGCGGGCAGATCTGCACCAACTCCTGCATCACTTCCACGGGCTTCTGCGTGATGTGCACGCGGTCCTTCCGGGGCTGGCTCGCGGTGTAGAGGCCGGGCAGGTAGACGGGGTTCCGGTCGGGGTCGACCGGGCCCTTGGTGCCCCAGACGATGTATTCGCAGGACTGCTTGAGTCGGCCCTTCTGCGGTCGGGAGACCGGCTTGTGCCACGAGGCGATGCCGCGCCAGGTCCAGCCGGCGGCCTGGAGCGCGTCGGTGGTGGTGGGCAGTTGCCTCCAGTCGGTGAAGACGAGCGCGGCGCCGGACTCGGCGGTCGCCCGGTAGGACTCGGTGAGCAGGAGAGTGAGCCAGAAGCCGTACGAGCGCTGGTCGCGGTTCTCGCCGGGGAAGTTGGCAAGGTCGTGCTCGGCGTCGCCCGAGGTGTACTTCGCGCGGGCGCTGCGACCGGTTCGTTCGCTGCTGGTTCGGCCGCCGCTGTTGTAGGGCGGGTCGGTGATGACTGCGTCGACGCTGTTGTCAGGGATGCCAGCGAGCGCGGTCAGCGCGTCGCCTCGGTGCAGGGTGTACGACATGTGCGGTTCTCTCGTTCTGCGAGACGGTCGTGCGCCTGATTCCGCGCTCCCGGAATTTCTGCGCACGCGGCGAAAGTCGCTCCCGGAGACCCAAGAAAAGGCCACCCGAGGAGAGCGATGGGCTGGAGAGTAGCCACCATTCCCGGCCGCACCTAATGACGCTCTGCCGCCACATCACGGGTCCCGGCCGTCGTGCAAGGCGTCGTTTGGTGCGGCCGCAATTCGTCTCTACAGTCTCGCCGTGTTCGACGGACTGGGGTCACCCTCCCGCCTGTTGAGCTGTGTTGATGCGTGTTACCTCGTCCAGATGGCGACACGGGCAGCATCCGCGAAGCGGTCTGATATTTAGGCGAGGTGTTTTCTCTATGTGGCGCGTGAGATTAAGAGCGCGGCTGGCTGCCGCCCTCCAGTAGAGAGACGCCCAAGGGTCGGGAGTTAGCCGCTCCCGACCCCTGGGCCTCCATTCCCTGATCTCAAGGGTTGTGAATTTCCGACCGGTGCGGTGCCGGTGACCTTTTCGACGAGAACGCTGGTGCCGCGCTGCCTACGAGTAAGGAGCTGCTGATGCAGCATGCCCAGGCACGCCCTTCCCCAGAGCCCGGCTCCTGCGCCCTCGGTTCGGCGGACGGCCCTCAGCCGTGAAGGCGGGCGCGGCGATAGTCGGGGCCGTCGCTCTCGGCCCGCTGCTGCTGGTCGCCCCGCTCGCGATGGCTCTGGCCGGCGCGTCCAGCGCCCAGGCCGCCTGCGCGAACGGCAATACACAGGCTGTGGATTCTGCGGCAGTCGCCAAGCAGGTGGATTCGATCCTCAAGGGCGACGGCAAGGCCACAGTGTCCGTCCCGGGGCTGGACGATCCCTCGGAGCAGATCCCGAACGCCAAGACGATCCAGGCCACCGGCGTCGCCATGAAGGTGCCGGCCCGGGGCCAGGTCGTAGCTCTGGCCACAGCCTTGCAGGAGTCGGGGCTGCGGAATCTCGACTACGGCGACAGGGATTCGCTCGGCCTCTTCCAGCAGCGTCCCAGCCAGGGCTGGGGGACGGCCCAGCAGGTCCGCGATCCGGTGCACGCCGCGACGAGGTTCTACGAGGCGCTGCTGAAGGTCCCGGGCTGGCAGTCCATGACCGTCACGCAGGCGGCGCAGGCGGTCCAGAAGAGCGGCTTCCCCGACGCGTATGCCAAATGGGAGCCGCTGGCCACGGCTCTGCAGAAGGCCATCGCCACGTCGCTGTCCGCAGGGTCGAGTTCCGACACGGGCGACAAGACCGACCCGACGGATGCGACGCCCGGCGCGTGCGGCACCGGCGAGGACGGTGCCAGGTTCGGTCCGATCCCTGCCGGCTCCGTCCCCAAGGACTACAAGATCCCGGCTGATGCACCCACGTCGGTCCGCACCGCCATCCGATGGGGGCTGGGCCAGCTCGGCACTCCGTATCAGTGGGGTGGCACGTGTACCGATCCGCGCGGCCAGGACCCGATGGGCCGCTGTGACTGCTCGTCCCTGACGCAGATGTCGTACAAGGCCGGAGGTATCTCGATCTCCCGGACCACGTACACGCAGGTCAAGGAGGGCAAGACGGTCAGCGTCGACGCCCTCAAGCCGGGCGATCTCCTCTTCACCCGCGGCACGGCCCAAGTCCCGGAACACGTAGGGATGTTCATCGGTGACGGCCTGATCCTGCATGCGCCTCGCACTGGTGACGTGGTCAAGATCTCGACCCTCGCTGACTGGCGGCCGGACGTGCTCGCCGCCCGCCGGATCGTCTGACCGGCCTCCCCCTCCCCCTCTCACTCCTCCCCTTCCGGGCCTTCGCGCGCCCATGTTCGTACTGGAGTTCCAATGAAGCTCATTCAGCACGCCCAGATGCTGGCGTACAACCCTGGCGTCACACCGAGCGAGGGCGGCCTGCCCGGCCTCGACGTCCTCAAGAAGGTCATGGGCAGCATCAACCTCTTCGGCATCATCGCCACGGTCGGCGCCCTCGCCATCTCCGCCATCGTCTGGGCCTGGGGCCACCACAGCGGAGGCCACCAGGCCGAGGCCAACGGCAAGAAGGGCACGGTCGTCGCCGCCGGCTGCGCCCTCCTGCTCGGCGCGGCCAACGGCGTCGTCGCGTTCTTCTCGGCGATGGGGACGCAGGTTCACTGATGCCGAAGAATCGTTTCCCTTCCGCCAGGGGGCGGAGGCACGGAGCCCCGTCCTCGGTTCTGCGCCGCGCCTCGATCGGCGGCATCGTCCTCGCTGTCCTGCTGGCCGTCGCCGGTCTGGTCGCGTACGTCACCCGTGCGGAGAGCCCGGCCGCGCCGAAGGCCACCCCCGCGCCAGCGTCCTCTTCGACGTCGCCCTCCCCTGCCGCCACCACGCACGCCGGGGTGGCGGTGGTCGCGCCGCCCAGGACGACGGATCCGATCGAGTTCGCCAAGGCCGCCACCAAGGTCCTGTGGACGTACGACACCCGGTCCTTCTCGCAGGCCGAGCACATGGCCGGCCTCAAGCGGTGGATGACCGACGAGAAGAAGTACGCGGACTGGAAGTCCGTCTCGGACCAGGTGCCCAGTCCGGTGCTGTGGTCGCGGATGCACGACAACGGGCAGCACGCCGGCGCCACGGTCGGCGAGGGCCACTTCCCGCAGGCGTTCAAGACCGCCCTGGCCCAGGACCCCGGTGCGATCACGGAGGCGTACGTCTACGCCGTCACGGTCACCGGCAAGCAGTCCATCGCCTGGAAGGGCTCCGGTGCCGGAGCCGAGTCCCGCTCGACGACCCTCGCCGTCCAGTGCCGACCGGACCGCGACTGCGCCCTGGTCGGCGTCCTGCCGAACGTCGCGCCGTGATCGCCCTCAACCTGCGAAAGGAGGCACCCTCATGGGAGCTTGCGACCTTCCTCTGATGAGTACGGTCTGTGACACCGTCGGCGGTGTCGTCGGCGCGACTGGCGAAGCCGTCACCGACGGCATCGGCGCCTGGATCGCCAAGTCGATGGGCGAGATGGCCCAGGCCTCAGCGGATCTGGCGTCGAAGGCCGTCGACCGGACCACGGCCATCGATCTCAACGCCGAGTGGTTCAGGAGCAACTACGAGCTGATCCTGCCCATCGGCCTCATCCTCACCGTCGGCACGTTCTGCCTCCAGCTCACCCGCGCCGCCTGGCGCCGGGACGAACGCGCCCTCGCTCAGGCGGTATACGGAACAGTGGCCGGCGTCCTGTTCGCGTTCGCCGCCATCGCCTGCACCACCGTCGCGATCACTGTGGTCGACGCGCTCAGCGCCGGCCTGTTCAAGGCCGCCAACAGCTCCGTGGACGACGCGGTACGCCGCATCATCAAGGTCAACGAGCTGGGGGCGATGTACGGCCTGGGCTGGGGCGTCCCCGCCATCGTCGCACTCGGCTGCGCGGTGGGCGCCTTCCTCTACTGGGCGGTGATGGTCGCCCGCAAGGTCGGCATCCTGGTCCTGGTCACCCTGGCCGTGTTCGCCGGGGCCGGCGGCGGCTGGGAGGTCGCGCGGCGCTGGCGGCGCGGCTGGATCGAGGCGACCAGCACCCTGATCGTCTCCAAGCTCCTGATGACCATCGTGTTCCTGCTGGGTGTCTCCGCCATGGGCAAGACCGACGCGAGCGACGGGCTGAGCGCCCTGTCGGACGCGATCGCGGGCATCGTCGTGATGGTCCTGGTGCTGCTCTGCCCCTACGCCACGTACAAGTTCGTGCACTGGGCGGCCGACGGCGGTGGCCACGACGATCTGCACCGCACCGGTGTCGCCGGCATGGCGGTCGCCGCAGGCGCAGCGAAGACCGCGGGGCAGCTCGCGGTCCAGGCAGGCACGGGAATGCGGGCTCCGCAGGGGCCGGCGAAGGTGCCAGGCCAGGGCTCCGGTGGCGTCGCCTCCGGGATCGACCCGACGGGCGGATCCGGTGGTGAGGCCAAGCCGAAGCAGACCCACTTCCGCTTCGGTGAGGATCCGAACGCGACCGGCGACAAGGGCCGGGCGCTGATCCGCCGTCCTCCCACGGACGGCGACCGCGGAGTCCCGCTCATCCAGCGCCCCGGTGGCAGCGAGGCGTCCGACTCGGCGCCCGCGCTCTCCGGGCCTACGCCACAGGGCGCCTCGGTCTTTGCGCCGCAGGTCACGCACCTGGACCCGCCGGCACCGCGGCGCAGCGGTCCTCCTCCGCAGGGTGGCGCCACCCCGCAGCGGTGGATCTATCCCGGGCCAGCGGACCGCTCGGGCTCGTAGCCCGGAGCTGACGGGGTGGGCCGAGGCCCGCCCGGCCCACCCCGTCTTCCTCTTCTTCCTTCTCCTCATGTTCCAAGGACGGCTTCGCCATGCTCTCTGACGCTTCTCACCCCGACGGTCCGCCCACCGTCAAGTTCCCTCACCGCTCGCGCCGGGGCGTGCTGCTCGGCCTGTCGGCCCCTCAGCTGATCGTCGTCGCGACCTGCGGTCTGCTCCTGCTCGGGGTGCTGCTCACCTCCGGTGTGACCGGAGCGCTCCAGCTCGTACCGCTGTGGGCCGTCGTCCTCGCGGCAGTCTTCATCCGCCACCGCGGATGGGCGCTCGCCGACTGGGCGCCGATCGCGATCCGATACGCGCTCCGACGCTTCCGGGGGCAGCTGGTCTGGCTCGCCCGGCCGTCCACCCGGCCACGGCGAGAGGGTCTGCTCCACCTGCCCGGCACGGCCGCGTCCCTGCGGGTGGTGTCCTCATCGGACGGCCGCCTCGGCGCGGTGCACGATCCGCACCACGGCACCCTCACGGCCGTGGTGAAGGTCTCCTCCCGCGCCTTCGCCCTGCTCGACCCGGCCGCCCAGGCCGGCAACGTCTCCGGCTGGGGCCGCACGCTGGCCGCGCTCTCGCGCAGCGGGCACATCGCCCGCGTCCAGGTGCTGGAGCGCACGGTCCCCGACTCCGGCGACGCGCTCAACCGCTACTGGCAGGAGCACGGCAACGCCCAGACCCCGCTCGCCGGTCCGATCTACGGCGACCTGCTGGCCGCCGCAGGCCCCGCCGCCGCCCCGCACGAGGCGTACGTCGCCCTCGCCCTCGACCTCAAGGCCGCCCGCCGCCTGATCAACCAGGCCGGCGGCGGACTCACCGGAGCCTTCGCCGTACTGGCCCAGCTCGCCTCCACCTTCGACCAGTCCGCCCGTACCTCCGGGCTCACACCGAATGGCTGGCTGCCCGCGCGCGAGATCGCCGCCGTGATCCGTACCGCGTACGACCCCAAGGCGTCGGCTGGCCTCGACCGGTGGTCCGACTCGGGCCGTCCGCAGGCCAACCCCACTGCCGCCGGACCGGTCGTCCTGGTCGAGAAGGCCGACCGTATCCAGACCGACTCGGCCCACCACGCCACGTTCTGGATCGAGAACTGGCCGCGCATCGAGACCAGCCCCGGCTTCCTCCACCAGCTCCTGTTCACCACCGGCGTGCGCCGCACCCTCTCGCTGACCTACGAGCCCAAGGGGCTGGACGCCGCCCTGAAGGACGTACAGCGCAAGAAGGCCACCGTGATCGCGGACGCCGCCGAGCGGGCCCGCAAGGGCCAGGTCGACTCCGAGGAGGACTCGGTCGAGTACGCCGACATCAAGCAGCGCGAGCGCCAGCTCATCGCCGGACACGCCGACGTCGCCCTCACCGGCCTGCTCACCGTGAGCGCGGACACCCGCGAGGAGCTCAACGCCGCGTGCGCCGCCGTCGAGACCGCGGCCGTCGCCGCCCTCATCGACCTGCGCCTGCTGACCTGGCAGCAGGCCGAAGCCTTCACCAACGCCGCTCTGCCGCTCGCTCGCCCGTAGCGCGGCCCAGCACCACCGACCGCGCTCTACCGAAGGGCACCCCATGCCGACCGAGCCCCTGCCCGAACTGGCTTCGGACTTTGTCCCGTTCGCCACCGCCGCGCTCGACTTCCACCGGGCCATCAACATGCCCGTCGCCCCGGTCGCCGCCAGCCGCACCGAACTGGACTCCCTGCACGCCCACCTGGTCGCCCTGTACGGGCTGCTGGATGCGCACACCGCGCGGACCGCCCCGGTGGCCGGCGTCGAGGGCGATCACCTGAGGGCCTGCCGTGTCCGGCTGTGGCAGGCAGCCGAGCACCTCCACGCCGCCTATCACGCAGCCCCACAGCGACTCACCGGCCGCCTCCCCACGCGGGAGGCGTGCCGGGCCCGCCTTCCCGAAGGCGCACCCGACCTCACCGTGTGCCAGCGCCACCTGGCCACCGCCACCCGCGTCCGCCGCGACCACACCCCGGCCGACCTGCGCGACCCCTTCACCGGCCTCACCCGCCACTGACCACCGGAGCACCACCGCCATGCCCACCCGAACCACCCGCGCCAGCGCCAGCCCGCTGTTCGTCCCCCGCAAGACCGACCGCCGAACGGCCCGCGCCGCACGCGACCAGTTCGCTGCCGCCCGCGACAAGGCCCGCCACGCCGCCCGGCCAGAAGCCCGCCGCACCGCGACCGGCATCGATCCCGAGCTGCGCGCCACCTACCCGGCCGCCGGACGCCCCGGTCCCACCTCCGCCCGCGGCGGCCGGCTCAAGCTCCCCGCCCACCGGATGACCACCGCCACCGCGTCCGGCGCCTACCCCTTCCTCGCCGAGGGCGGTCTGGGCGCCCAGGGCATCTATGTGGGCCGCGACGTGCACGCGGAGGCCGCCTTCACCTACGACCCGTTCGCGCTGTACGGGCGGCTCGACGGCTTCACGAACCCGAACATCCTGCTCGCCGGGATCATCGGGATGGGCAAGTCCGCCCTGGCCAAGTCCCTCGCCGTGCGCGCCGTCGCCTTCGGCTACCGCATCTACGTGCCGTGCGACCCCAAGGGCGAATGGACCGTGGTCGCCCAGGCGCTGGGCGGGCAGACCATCGCCCTGGGCCCCGGTCTTCCCGGCCGGCTGAATCCGCTGGATGCCCCCGCCAGGCCGTACGGCGTCAGCGAGGAGGACTGGGCCGGCGAGGTCCGCAAGCGGCGCCTGTTGCTCCTCGGCTCGCTCGCGAAGACCGTTCTGCGGCGTGACCTGCACCCGATGGAGCACACCGCCCTCGACGTGGCACTCGACCAGGCCGTCGTACGCGCCGAAGCTGCCGGTACCACCCCGCTGCTCGGTGACGTCGCGTACGCACTCGGCTCGCCCGAGCGGTTCGACGCCGCGCTCGGTGACCTGTCCGGACGCCTCGGGCGGGCGGCCGAGGACCTGGCCCACGCGCTGCGGCGTCTGGTGCACGGCGACCTGGCCGGCATGTTCGACGCACCGAGCACCGTCGCGTTCGATCCGGCCGCGCCCATGCTCTCCATCGACCTGTCCCGGCTCGGCGGCGCCGGCGACGACACCGCGCTCGTCCTGGCGATGACCTGTGCCTCCGCGTGGATGGAGTCCGCGCTCTCCGACCCCACCGGCGGGCGGCGCTGGGTGATCTACGACGAGGCATGGCGTGTGATGCGACACGTCGCCCTGCTGGAACGCATGCAGAGTCAGTGGAAGCTCAGCCGAGGGCTCGGCATCGCCAACATGATGGTCATCCACCGCCTCAGCGACCTGCTCACCGCGGGCGACGCCGGCTCCCGAGGCCGCGCGCTCGCCGAGGGTCTGCTCACCGACTGCTCCACCCGCATCATCTACCGCCAGGAAGCCGACCAACTCAGCTCCGCCGCCGCCCTGTTGGGCCTCACCGGCGTCGAGACCCAGGCCGTCTCCGCCCTCACCAAGGGGCGCGGCCTGTGGAAGGTCGCGGGCCGGTCGTTCATTACTCAACATCTGCTCCACCCGCACGAGCGCGAGCTGTTCGACACGGACGCCCGGATGCATACCTGAGCCGTCCGCTCCCGTTCACGCCCCGGGGGAGCCGGCCCGCGCCGCCCCGGCTCCCCCTCGCCCGTCGTCACATCACGCCCTCCGCACAGGAAGTCGCCCCACCATGCACCTGAAGCGCACCATCCGTCGCGGCCTGCGCCGCCTCGTCCAGCTCTACGCCGACGCCGCCCGCGCCCACACCGCACACGGCCATGCCTCCGTAACCCCCAGCCCGCACGATCCCGTGAACGCAACACGGCGAGGGACCGACCGGCGCCCTGCCGCGCACGATGAGAGCGAGACTCGCCGTGGCTGAGCTGGCCTGGATCACGCTGGGCAAGCACCGGCAGCTCGGACTCACCGCCTCCACGGTCCACGACGAGTTCGGCACCGCGCACCAGCTGTTGCTCGATGCTGGCTTCTCCACCGGGCATCCCGACTTCGCCTATGTACTCGGCAACAACCATCCCGACGAGGTCGGGGAAACCCTGCAGCAGCTCTACAGCGCTGTGGCCAGCCACTACGTCGCCATCGACGACGCCTTGCTCGACGAAGGCATGTCCAAGAACCTGGCGCCACCCCGTGGTTCGGAGCCCGTGCGTCAGCTGGCCCCGGCACCGCGCCAGCCGGACGGGCGGGCCGACCTCGCGGAGTTCGCCGAGGGGCTGTCGGCCCGGCTCCCCGGCTCCTGGACTGTCGCTGTCCACGGGGGCGAGGCCGACGAGGGCCCGATCCCGCTCAGCGAGCGGGTCTGGGATTACGGGCACGTGAGCTGGGCCCTCTCCGAACTCACCACGCCTCGAAGCGCGGTGCTCACCAGTGACTCAGGCATCGAGTTCCTGGTCACGGACCGTCCCCTGCGCGAGCACGAGTTCCTGGTTGCCGCGTTCGAGCCACGAAGCACCGAGTCCGAAGCGACCACCAAGACACCCAACGGCATCGTCGTGAGCAACGACCCGGTGCGAGCGGCCTCCCGGGTGACAACCCGCCTGCTGCCCCGGTACCAGGAGGCCGTCCGCGAGATCCGGCTCAGTCAAGTCGCCACGTCGGTGACTGCCGGCCAGCGCGTCCTGGCGGAATGGGACGCGGTCTCGGACAGCCTGTGCGACGCCGATCACTGGCCGCTCGACGAACGGTACGGCCTGCGCCAGCAGCTCCGGGACGCGGAGATGTGGGCGCAGTTCGCTCCCTTCCTCGAGCACGGTCCGGCTCTGGTCGCGCACGCCGAGGAAACGCTTCCTCTCCTTGACCCCACAGAGCGTTTGGCCGGGCGCTGGGCGTACCGGCTCCATGCCCTGCACGAGGCACTGGGCGGCGGCGCCCGGGTACAGGCCGAGTTCCAGATGGTCGCCGAGGCGCTCCTGCCCGACCATCCCCGCTCGAAAGCGGTGTTCGCGGACGCCGTCGCCATGCGCAACGCCGAGGGATGGCACTACTCCCTGACCTGGATGGACAACGCCCGCGTCCTCGTCGACATCGCGCGCGCCGACAAGGCGCCACCCACGCCACCGACCCGACCACTCCGTGGGCAGCGGGTCCGGTCGGCACGGGCCGACGCCGCCCGTGCCTGGTCACCACACGCCGCTCGTCAGATCACCGCGGCGATCGAGAAGAACGCCGGTCCGCCGGCCATCCGCTTCTTCAACTCCAGCAGGCCGCCGCGCTCGCGCTGACTAGCGCGAATCCACGGCCGCACCAAATCCGCCTTCCGGCCGCATCCTCGTCCTCCGCACGGCCCCGACCTCTGCGAGGTGCATCTTCGTGGCGGAAACACGTCCGCACATCACCGTCGGCCATCACGACCAGTACGGCGTCGTGGCAGCGACGTCCCACGACAACCACGTCGCCGAGCACATCCTGCGGCTCGTCGGCTTCGAGCGGCTGCCCGGCAGCACTCTGTACGGGCTGACCGATCCGCAGCGTGACCCGGTACGGCGCGGGGCGCAGGCGGTCCAGTCCCTGCGGGCCGCGCAGTACAGGGTCAAAGCCGATGTCGCGTACGACCTCCAGCCCCACACCCGGCTCGGCACGGGCCGGGGCCTCCTGGAGCGACTGGAGAAACCCTCCGCCTCAACGGTGACGCCCTCGGCCGAGCAGCGCCGCTCCCAGGCCGCCACCGCCATCTCCCCGGCCCGCGCGGGTGCGCCGTCGGCGCGGCCCGCCGCCGCGATCGAGTACCGCCCCGCCCCCGCCGCCCCGCAGCCGGTCCGCAGCCGTTAGACCGCACCCACCAAGGAGCCCACGCGATGACTCTGCAACTCGAACCGGACGTCGCCTTCGGGATGCACCCCGACTACGGGGTGGCCGCCGCCGTCGCGGACGCCCGACCGTTCCTCGACGAGGTCCTGCGCAAGCACCACTTCCGCTACAGCGAGTACCTCGACGTCTACCTGCTGGCGGACAACACGCCCCACAACACGGCTGTACGGACCGTGGCCAGGGCGACCCGCGAGTTCCAGGACGCTGGTCTCTCCGTCGCGGCTGACCCGAGGATCATGATTCCACCGCCGGTCCCGACTCCGGACGGAGTGCCTGCGCGGGTGACACGGCCCGGCCAGTCCCTGACCGCGCTGACCGGCGAACTGCACGAGCTGCGTCGCGCGGCGGACGTCTCCGAGGTCCTGGGCGAGATCCTCGACGAGCACCACGGCGTCGTGCTCGACCTGGAGGAGTTCATCGACACGGCCGCCGCCTGGTGCGAGCGGCTCGACACCCCCAATGGTCACGAGCTGGGCCTTCATCTGCGCACCATCGCCCATCACGTCGCCTTCCTCGGTGACCAGCTCGTCGGCGCCCAGCTCGAACTGGCCCTCATGCCCGACGTAACCCCTGAGAACGCTCCACCCCTGGCCGAGGTACCGCTGCCCGAGCGGCAGGAGTGGCTCCGGGTCACGCACACCGCGCGAGCGCGCGCCGCCATGGCGTCGTCCCCCAACCGCCCCGCCAACGCCCCGAAGTCGCGGGACGAGCGAGGGCCGCGGCTCCAGGCCGCGCAGCCCGCCCCGAGTCGTACGCGCTGATCCGCCCCTTCCCGACGTTCAAGGAGTCCGGCTCATGGCCGTGAAGAAGTTCTGGACCATCGACCACGCTTGCGGTCACACGGTCGACGCCGATCTGTCCGACCGTCCGGCCGACCGCCGTGCCGGATACGCCCGCTGGCTCGCCGGCCGGGACTGCGCCGACTGCTGGCGGGCCTCCCGCGCGGAGGCCACCGAGGCCACGGCCGAGTGGCTCGCGAAGCAGAGGGCGACCGAGCAGGCCGAGGCCGAGGCGTGGTCCGAGCAGTACCGCATGCCTCCGCTGGACGGCACCGATCGCGCGGTCGCATGGGCCACCCGCTGTCGCCACCAGCTCGTCTCCTCCGCGTACACCGCGCTCGTCGTCGAAGGAACCACGGGCGAGGCCGAGTGGGAGGCGACCGAGGACGTCGTACGGCTGCTGACCCGCGCCAGCTGGTGGCTCGACCAGCGCGACGCCGACCCCGCGGACCTGCCCGAGCTGCTGGACGCCGCCTCCGCGAGCGACCGGACGACCGAGAACCCCCACTTCTGAACGGACCACCCCCACGATGCCCACCCCGCCCGACGTCGTCATCACGCGCCATCCGACCGGCAATGTCATTGCCGAAGGCGGAGACGAACTCGCCACCACACTCCTCAAGCGCGCGGGCTTCGTCATCGAGACGACGCCACGGTCCTTCTGGTACCGCCTGCCCTGGGACATGGGCGAAGCCCGTGAGAACCAGATGGCCAGCCACGCGGCCCGCATGCTCACCGCCGTCGGCTACCGCGTCGACCTCGGCCCAGATCTGCACGTGGGCCCCCTCACCACGCCCTCCGATCCCCGGGGCACACGTGTCCACGGCCACCAGATCCTGCGGCTGACCGACGAGCTCAACGGCGCCGAGACCTACGCGACTGCGGCCAGCCTGACCGACCACGTCCTCGACCCCAACGACGGGGTGCTCGTCCGGCTCAGCGAGTTCTTCGAAGCCGCCGCCGAGCAGGCTAAGGCATCCGGGACCGACGCCGGCTGGGACCTGTCCTACGACTTCGCGGAAGCGGCGGCGGCGCTCACTTCCCTCGGTGAAGCCCTGCACGACGCCGCCGACCAGCTCCGGGCGCTTGATCAGTCGGCGAAGCCGAGCTGGCAGGCGCGGGTCGCCAGCTACTACGCGACCGCCCCGGCCGCCCAGCGCACCGGAACGGCCGCAGTCACGCCTGAGGCGCCTGCTGCCGCTCCACCGCCCGCGTCCAGGCCGAACCGAACACGCTGACCAATCCCCCTCATCAGAAAGGCCGTTTCGTGTCCTTCCTGCACGAAGAGTACGGAACCGACGCCGAGATCTACCGCAAACCGTTCAGCAGCGAGGTGATCGCCGATTGCGGCGACCCGAGCGCCCACGAGGTGCTTGCCGCGTGCGGCTTCGTGAAGCAGACCGTCCCGCCGCACTACGTCTGGCACCAGCTCCCCGAGGGGCTGTCCGAGGAGGAACAGAAGCGGAGCGCCACGCGCGCCGCGTGCCTCCTGCGCGCACGGGGCTTCGACGCGAACGTCGCCGAGGACCTGGTCTCCGAGGAAGCCGTCGCCGCCGTACGCGAAGAGGTCCGGCGACGCCGGATCAGCGGCGCGGCCACGTCATCCTCGCCGACCGCCGGCCCGGTCGCGCCACCAGCACGCCCGGACACCACAGCCCCGGCATCCCCCGCCGTTCCCTCCACCTACGCACACCGCGGCCGTTAGGAGCCCCTCGTGATCACCAGAAGAACCCGCCGGCCCCAGCCCATCGCCCCTCTCGCACCACGTAACGGGACTGCGCCTTGTCTCCTGCACGCACCAGCACACCCTCGACCACCACCGGCACCGACTTCCTGCTGTACCTGATGCTGTCCGTCGCCGGCCTCGGCATGGGGGCCGGGACGCTGGTCTGGCTGTTCGGCAACACCGCCAACGCCCTCACCAGGTCCGGCCCCTGGGCTCCGTACGAGCCGACCGACGCACTGCTGCACCCCCATGAGCTCTGGCCCCACCTTCCGCAGCCCGTCCTCGTCGGCGCCTGCTACGTCCTGCCCACACTCGTCCTCCTGGCCGCTGCTCTCCTCGGCGCGAAGGTGTGGCTGTGGCTACGCGGCAACCCCAAGGGACTGGCCGACCAACGCGATCTCGCCGACCTGATGCCCAAGAAGATCGCGGTCAAGGCGATCGATCTCCGTCCGAGCCTCAAGGGCACCAAGCCCAAGGCTGTCGCGCCCGACGACCGCGGTGTTCTGCTCGGCACGCTCGCGCCCGGCGCGCACGAGGTCCGCTCCTCGTGGGAGGACGTGATCCTGGCGATCATGGCGCCCCGCTCCGGAAAGACCTCCGGTCTGGCGATCCCGGCGATCCTGCGCGCGCCCGGACCGGTGCTGCTGACCTCCAACAAGGCTGCCCGCGACGCCTACACCGCCACGCTCGCGGCCCGCGCCGAAGCCGGCACGGTATGGACGCTCGATCCGCAGCAGATCGCCCACGCGCCCCAGACGATGTGGTGGGACATCCTCGCCGACGCCCGCGATCTCGCCGGGGCCCGCCGTCTAGCCGGGCACTTCGTGACCGCCTCCGTGGACGAGTCGAACGCGGGCGACTTCTGGTCCACCGCCGCCGCGAACACGCTCACCGCGCTGTTCCTCGCCGCCGCCCGCGACCGTCGGCCGATCACCGACGTCCTGGCCTGGCTCGCCTCGCCCGCCGACCGCACACCGATCGACCTGCTCCAGGACGCCGGACTCGACGCGGTCGCCGCCCAGCTCCAGGGCACCGTGGCCGGCGCCGTCGAAACCCGCGACGGCATCTTCGAGACCGCGCGGCAGTACGCGAGCTGCCTGCTCGACCCGACCATCGCCGCATGGGTCACGCCGCCCAGCGGCCTCAGCAAGATCAGCGAGTTCACACCGCAGGCGTTCGCCACCAGCAAGGACACGCTGTTCCTGCTGTCGAAGGACGGCGGCGGCTCCGCCTCGGCGATCATCGCCGCCGCTGCCGACGCGGTCATGCGCGCCGCCGTCATCCAGGCCGAGCGCGACGGCGGACGGCTGGACGCCCCGCTGCTCGCGATCCTCGACGAGGCCGCCAACGTGTGCAAGATCGCCGACCTGCCGGACCTGTACTCGCACCTCGGCTCCCGCGGTGTCATCCCGATCACGATCCTGCAGTCCTACCGCCAGGGCGTCCGGGTGTGGGGCGAGGCCGGGATGGACGCCCTGTGGTCCGCCGCGACGATCAAGCTCGTCGGATCGGGCATCGACGACGCCGACTTCGCGGACAAGCTCAGCCGCCTGGTGGGCGACCACGACGTCCGCACGGTCTCGGTGTCCACCAGCGAGTCGGGCAAGTCCACATCGGTCTCCATGCGTCAGGAGCGCGTGCTGCCGGCCGACGCGATCCGCGCCCTGCGCAAGGGCTCCGCGCTGCTGCTGGCCACCGGCATCCGCCCCGCGCTCCTCGACCTCAAGCCCTGGTACCGGGAGCAGGACGCCGACCGACTCGGCGCCGCGTCCGCCACGGAGACCGCGGCGATCACCGAGCGCGCGCTGGCCAAGAGCCTGCGCCGCGACAACTTCGGTCCGGCCGCATGACCCCGGTGCTGCCAGGTTCCCGGCTGGCGAGACGTGACGGCGCACACCCCCGGCTACCCCCACTCCCTCCGGGCTCTCGGCCCCGTCCTCTTGAGGTGTCCCTATGTCCCACCCCGCCCCGTCCTGGGCCTTCGTCCGCCGGTCCGAACGCCTCGCCGGCACACCCGTCGTACGGCGCGGTGCCGACTGGTGGCTCGTGTCCCCCTCCGGCTCCCTGCTCGCCCAGGACCCCGTCTTCACCGGTGAACTGGACCGCTTCGCCGCCGACCTGGCCGCCGCCGACCGCGCTGTCGCCGAGATCCGGGCCCAGGACACGGCCGCTTGCGAGGCTCGGTCGTGACGCCACTCGTCCACGCCGAGCAGGCCGTGCTCGGCGCGGTCCTCCTGGAGCCCGGCCAGCTCGACCGGCTCACGCCCTGGCTGCGGCCGGAACACTTCTCCCGTCCCGCGCACACGGCGATCTACGCCGCGATGCTCAAGCTCAAGGCCGAAGGTCACCCAGCGGCGGCCACGAAGGCCGGCGCTCCCGTCCCGCTGGCCTGGGTGACCGACACGCTACGGGAGGCGGGCACACGAACCCGCGGGCTCACCGCCTCGTACCTGCACTCGCTCGCGTCGGCATGCCCGCGGCCCGGTCACGGCCCGGTGTACGGGCGGATGGTGCTGGAAGGTGCCATCCACCGCAGCGTGGCCCAGCACGCCGCCCGTCTCCACCAGGCCGCGCTCGCCGACAGCCGGACCGGCACCGTGGAAGAGACGCTGCACCACGCCCAAGTCCTGAACGACGTACTCGCCGACCTGGCTCGCGGCTGGGGCGCCGAGGCACGTCCCGTGCAACCGCCCACCGCGCACGCGCCCAAGGCCGAGCGCCTTCAGCCGGCAGGCGAGCAGGTCCTGGCCGACGAGGAGTTCCTCCTCGGCTGCCTCACCTCCCGCCCCGACCAGTTGCTCGGCCTGGTGCGCTGGCTCCGCCCCGGCGACTTCGCCGACCCGGGCCATCAGCAGATCTACCGCGCGTTGGGGGCCCTGCACCATCGCGGCGAACCCATCGACCAGCTGACTGTGCTGTGGGAGACCCAGCGTCGCGGCGCTCTCGCCGACGGGACGCTCGACACCGAGCGGGTGAGGCGGGTCTGCGATCCGCTCGTGGGCGGAGCCGCCGAGCACTTCGGCGAGCAGGTCGTCCACGCCTCCCTCCTCCGCACGGCCGCCTCGGCGGCCCGGCAGGTCGGCGCCTTGGCCGACCGCGACGCGCTCGCGCCCGGGCAGCTCATCGGCTACGCCCTGCACGCGCTCGAACCGCTGGACGACGTACGCCGCCGACTGCGCCTCGCACACGAAGCCGAACCCGAGCCGAGGCGGCCAGCCAGCCGGCCCGGTGCGCCCCCGCCTGCCGCCCGCATCGACGCCGCCCGCGCCCGCAGCCGCCTCGCGAACACCACGGCCCCCGCGGCACCGGCCGCGGCCTCCTGCACCGCGCTTCCCTCCCGCCACAACCATCGGAGTCCTTCATGACCGACCACACCGGCCGAGCAGGCATGGAGAAGAACGAACTGTACGCAGTGGCCCAGGAATTCGAAGAGGCACGCCACTCGATCGTCGGGTCGTACACGACGAACTCCCTGCCCGACCTCGTCACCGCGTCCCACCACCTCACCGCGCTGACGGGACTGGTGAAGGACCTGTCGGACGAGGTCCTCTTCCGCGCCAACGACAACGACCCGGGGCTCCATTTCGGCCCGGTCATCGCCGCGTACACAAGCGCGTCCGCCCCGGCGGGAAGGGCCGTGACCAACTACACCGAAGCCTTCGAGCAGCTCGGATTCCTGCGCAGGTACGCGGAAGCCCCACCATCAGCGGACCTTCGCGATGCCCGCCAGGCCGCGTTCGGTGTCGCGCAGGACCGGCTCGACCTCACCGTGGACTCGCTGCAGGAAACGGTCGGCGCCCTGCGGCACGCGGCCGACCGGATCGACGGCACCCCGCCTCGCGTCCTCGCCGCGCTCAGCCGCTCGGCACGCCCAGCGAACTCGATCTACCGTGTCCCGGCCAAGGCCCCCGCGACCGAGCCGACCCGTCTCGCGTACATGCCGGCGCCCCGCCATGCGCGCTGACCTTCAGGCAGCGGCGCCGGGGCCGTCGATCGGGAGTCTGTGTTCCGGGTACGGCGGTCTGGATCTCGGCGTCCAGGCCGTCCTCGGTGGAACGATCGCCTGGCATGCCGAGGTCGATCCCGGCCCGGCCCGGATCCTGTCCCGCCACTGGCCCGGCGTGCCGAACCTCGGCGATATCACGGCCGTGAACTGGGCTGATGTCCCGGAGGTGTGCGTCCTGACGGCCGGGTTCCCCTGTCAAAGACGTCTCGGTCGCCGGCCGCCGCGCCGGGCTGGCTGACGGCACCCGGTCCGGTCTGTGGCTGAACATCGTCCGCGCCATCGAAGCCCTCAACCCATGCCTGGTGGTCATCGAGAATGTCCGAGGACTCCTCACCTCCCCCGCCGGTTCCCCTGGCGACGTGGAACCCTGTCCGTGGTGTCTGGGAGACGCCGCAGGCCAGCCTGCTGTGCGCGCACTCGGCGCCGTACTCGGCTCCTTGGCCGACCTCGGGTTCGATGCGCGCTGGTGCGTGCTTCGCGCCTCTGACGTCGGAGCCCCGCACCGTCGCGAGCGGATCTTCCTCGTCGCCTGGCCCGCCTGGCGGACCGCCGCTGCTGAAGACGCCTACGAGCAACCTGGGGACGAACGGCGGCAGTCAGCACCCGACCAAGAGGAAACAGGGCGGGCACGGCCCGAATCTGGCGGACGAGGTGGAGTGGTTGTTGCCGACACCGAAGGCGTCGGACGGCACCAAGGGGTCACCCAACCAGCGTCACGGAAACGGGGACCTGACGCTGCCCTCGGCGGCGGCCCGATTGCTGCCGACCCCACGGGCGAGCGACACCGGCACTCCAGGACGCCGACCGGGCACGGGCTTCCGGCCCCCGCTCTCGGCGGTGGTGCTTCCCTTGTTCGCCCCTCACACGTCGACGGACAGGGAACGTGGGGCCCGTACGCCGCCGCCGTCGCCCGATGGGAGAGGGCCACGCGCACGGCACCCCGGCCGACCGACGACGCGGGGCGCCTCAGCCCGCTGTTCGTGGAGTGGATGCAAGGGCTTGAACCGGGCTGGGTAACGGCCACTCCGGGACTGGGACGCCCAGCCCAACTATCCGCTCTGGGCAACGGAGTCGTGCCGCAGCAAGCGGCTCGCGCGCTGGAGATCCTCGCTCCTCCCGTCGCGGTCTGCAGCCATCGGCGCTCGCGGTGAACAGCACTCTCTACACCGGATTCCCGGCCTGGCCAAACCCGGTTTTCTCCGGATCCTCGCCACCCCAACCACCCGATCTTGCGGAGGGTAGCGATGGCTGAACCCGCTCAGGACAGCGAGCCGATACGCGTGGCGGACCACGATCTGAACGATCTGGTCGCCACGGTCACAAGGCTGGTCGCGGAGAGCCGTAAGCAGGGCGAGACGCTCGCCCGGCTCATCGACGACGCCCCGCCCTCGGACGACGAGGGCGGGGAAGCCGGGCACGGTCCCGCTGAGGGCTCGGCCGCCGCGTCGGCGGCGGCGGCCGAGCCGGACGGCTCACAGGAACGCCCCGCGTCCGCCTTCATCCTGGCGTTCGACGGTACGGCGTACGCCGAGGAGCTCGCGGCGCTGACACGTTGGGTGCACGACCTGCTGCTGCCGGTCTACGGGCGGGAGATCACCACCGGCCGCCCATGGTGCCAGCAGTGGCAGGAGCATCCCGAGGCCGTGGCCCGCCTGTATGCCCTGTGGCTGGCCTGGCAACAGCTCACCGACGCCGAGGCCGGCCTGACGGGTCCATCGACATGGCACCGCGACCATCTCGACCCGACCCTTCTCCAGCTCCGCACTCCTGACGGCCCGTTCGGCGCATGCACCACCAGCCCGAACCGCCCCAACCACCGGCTCCTGGCCTCGCCCGAGCCCGCGGGAGCCTGACATGACCCACGCGCACGAGCCCGAGGCATCGGACTACCGGATCGACGGCTTCGAAGCAGCCACCGAGGCGATCGAGGAGGACTTCTACTCGGTCACGATCTCGGACGACATGTTCGTCCCCCTCGCCGAGCACCACAGCGACGACGGACGCGACAGCTACTTGCTGTTCTATGACCAGGCGGCCACCTGGGACATACCCGGCACAGCGGAATACGTGGCATTCCACCTCACCCGTGACACGGAGCAGCGCACGTTCACCTTCGCGTACGAGCGGGCCCCCATCGTGCCGCTCGCCCAGAACTGGCTCGTCCGCCGAGGCTGCCCGCCGGCCGGCACCGTGCCGACCCGCAACCACGGGCCGGGCCCGGCCGACGCGCTCACCTCACACCTGGAGGACCTGCTCCGGACCAACCCCGACGGCCGGTACGAGGTCATCGACCACCACACCGAGAACCTGGGCTCCTTCGACTTCGGCAGCGAGGTCCGCACCCTCGTTTACGACAGCCACCCGGACTCCGCGCACGCCCCGTACCGTCTCTTCCTGGAAGAGACTGCCAAGGACTTCCACTCCTACACGTTGCGCGAAGGCGCCTTCACCGGCGCCGAGGCGGCGGACGCCTGGGTCAAGGACCGCAGTGCTCCCCTCCCGCAGTCCCCGGCTCCCGAGAGCACCGTCGTCCACAGGGCGCAGGCCGCCCGCACTCGTTCGCCGCTCGGCGGAGCCGCCGGCCTCGCGGTCCCCGCGGGCACTGTCACGGCCTCTCATCCCACGTCTCCATCCGTGACGCGTTCTGGCCGGGGTGCGCGGTGAGCCGGGCGCGGTACGCCTTCGCGGCACACCCCGAGGCCCTGGCCGACCTGCGCTCGGCCCCGGAGAGCATCCGCGACCTGGCCCTGCTTGAACTGCAGCACCTGGTCCACGGCAATGAGCGCGGCGCCGCCCTGACCCGCGAGCTCGCCGGCTGCCACAAGATCTACGTCGATCCGGAGACCCGCTGGCGCATGGTCATCCAGTACCGCGACGCCCCAGCGTCCTCGCAGCACCGCAGGGAGATCTATCTCCTAGCGGTCGGCGAGCGCCAGGACCAGGCCGCGTACCGCACCGCGGCTCACCGGCTGGAGCGCGAACGCGAGGCATCCGCAGGGGCAGCGCCACCGCACGACCGCCGTGCCCAGGCAGCGCGGTCTCGGTCCACGCGTGGGACCGCGAGTTCGGCGCACGCCGGTTCGCCAGCCCCCGCCGCCGCCTCCTCCGCCGCGCCGCGAGCTCGCCGTCGGCCATGAAGCCCAGCCTTTCGTTCACCGCACCTCGGAGGTGCCTCACCATGTCGCCCCTCGACCTCGACGGCCTCGCCCCGGATACGGAGGTCCTCGTCGCACCAGTCCACCTCGCAGGTCCCGGACCGAGGGAGGCTGTCTTCGGCGTCCTCGACAGCGCCTCGGGTTGGACGAAGACCGTCGCCTTCGGCACGGACACGTACTACACCAGCCCGTGCCAGCGAGTCCGCATCGCCAACCCCGTGGAGAGCCACTACGGCGGCTGGACGATCACCTACGCCGAGGACCCGCTCGGCGTTCCCGACTGGATCGCCACCTTCGACCGCGAGACACCCCACGAGATCGTCACCGCCTTCACCGAGACGCTCGTCCACGGCCTGCCCCACCACTTCCGCGATTACCTCAGCGGTGGCGAGCGCTACACCGGCCTCGGCCCGGAGGACGTACTGCGCAAGGGCAACTGGCGAACGGTCCATGGAAGTCGCCCGTACTGGACCGTCTCACCCGACAAGCACGCGGCCCTGCGCACGCGAAGCGGGTGGCTCGACGAGTACACCGAGCTGCAGACGCCGGAGAAGTCCATGTGGCGCCTGTCCGGCGGCGTCGATCCCGTCCATGTGCCGAGCTGGAGGGCCTTCTTCAGCGGCAGCACCCCGCAGCACCTGCGCGCTGCCGCCGCCAGCGCCCTCGCCAGCCCGGACGCCGTACCGCGCTTCGTCGGCGACATCCCCGACCGGCACCGCGCCCTGGCGAACGTGCGCCTCGCCGAGCCGGCGGCCACCGTGCCCCGGGCCCAAGCGGCGCGGGCCCGCCGGCCGTACGCAGCCCACACGCCCGCGCCCGGACCGGAGGCCGCAGTCCCGTCGGCATCCCTTGCCGCGCACGGTCGCTCGCGCCGTCAGCGCTGACGCTCTACCGCCTACACCCGGAGATCCCCGTATGCCCTCCCGCCCGCTCGACGGCGACATCCACGTCGCGCCGCTGTACCTGGCCGGCTCCACCACCATCGGCGACCCGGCGCTGCAGCCGCTCCTCAACCACGGCTTCACGGCTCAAAGCGACGAGCTGGCGAACGTCTACGTCTCCTCCCTGGACCAGCATGTCCGGCTCGGCTTCCTGCCCTAGGGCCCCGACAACACCTTGTGGAAGGTCGCCGCCCACAGCGATCCCTTCGGACCGCCCGACTGGCTCGCCACCTTCGACGCCAACACACCGACGGAGCTGGTGACGGCCTTCACCACCACCCTCGCCGCCCGCTACTCCGAGGACCCGGACACCGTCCTGACCGGCGTTCGCCGTCCAGCCGAGGAAGGCTTTCGGCCCCTGAAAGAAGCCGGATGGAAGCGAGGTACCTGGCAGCTCACCACCCTCTTCACCGCGCCCGACGAACTCGCCGGCCTCACCCACAGGGGCGGCGTCCTAAATCCCCACGCTGAACTCCGCGGCGACGAGGACCGCTGGCTGCTCTGGGGTGGCCGCGATGGCTACAGCTCACGCTGGTACGCCACGTTCACCACCGCGGTCCCCGTCGACCTCATCGCGGCGACCACCGCCCGGCTGGCCGACCCCGCCCCCGTACTCCGCTACGAGTCCGAGGTCCCCGAGCAAAACCGCGGCGTCGCCCGAATACGCCCGGTGCCACCTCCGGTCCCAACACCACTGGATGTCCGGCGTGCCACAGCCGCACGCGCACGCTCCCACGCAGCTCGCCCTGTCAGCCGCGCGCCGGCAGCCACGTGCAGCCCCACCGCCCTCCTGCCAGCCCGCCCCAGCCACGGCCGACGAGCCCCGGCTGGGCGGTCATGACCGACAAATCTCAGCCCCATCTCCGTGCCCAGGAGCCACCCGTGTGGAACGTCACGTAATTCCCCAGCCGAAACGTCAAACACTCCCCATGGGGATCCTGACGTTGCGTCGCGATACCCATGATGACGCCGCTCTTCCCCGGGCCGCCCGACAGCCAGCCTGATCTTGAGGGACGCGGCGGACTGTCAAGGATGAGCGCAGCTCACCGCGTTAGCGGCGCCGCAGGCGTCCTTGATCGGCTGCGGCGTCCCGGACAATTTTCAGGCGGGCGGCCCGACACCCGCTACCCACTCAGCCCGAACGTCTGTCTGGGGAACGTGACGCCCCGACTGGGGAATTACTTGACCGTCGACACCACCCGTGACCGACGAATCCGATCTCGCTGCCGCCGACGCCATGATCCACGCCGCTTGGGGCCATCCCGTGGACGAGCTGACCCACTTTCTCCGCGAGGGAAAGGTCCAGGACCCCGCGCTGGTCGCCGCACTCAGGATACGAACAGCACTCGTCATCGACGACAGCGACGTTTCGGCCCATCAGCAGCGCCTTCACCGCCTCACCCGCCCGGACCGTGCCCCACTCTTCTACGAGCTCACGCAGGTCAGTACGTCCTCCGCCAAGTTGCTCAGCGCGCGCGCAGGCAGCCAGGCCCGTCTCCACGCCATCCGCTCGGTGATCGACGCCTACCCCGAGAACTACCTCGCCGACGGCCTCACGCGCTCACTGGCACGATCAGCCACACCACGAGCGGAAGCCGCCCGCGCCCACTCAGCTACAGAAACGGTGAACGGTCCGCCAGTTGCCCAGAACACCAGCCGGGTGGTGCCCACCAACCCGGCGACTCGTACGAGTCGCCGTTAATGCCCGTCGGCCCTTCAACTCTCCTGGCCGGGCCTTTCCTCCGCGCCTCGCACCATCAGCGCGAGCTCCTCGACGCTCAGCTCGATCCGCCTGCCGTCTGCCATACGAGATCGCCCCACGGACGCCGCCACCACATCGTCCACGGCTTCGTCGTACGTACGCATCGTCCTGTTCAGCACGCCCCTCCTCTCCTTCCTCTGGTCGCCCCGGGAACAGCTCCCGGGGCGACCGCTGCATTCCTCCAGGGCTCACCAACGATCGCTCTCCCGACCCAGTTCGCCCACGGCAGACGCCCATCCCCGTGGCAGGACTGGAGACCTGTCGGCCAACCATGTCAACGTACGACCGCTTCGAAAACCCCAGGTCAACGAAGGGTCTTCTCCTCATGACGCTCATCGCCGCTACACCGGTCCAGGTCCCCGTCGCCCCTCCTCACGCCACGCTCGGCGACCGCAAATGGCTGCTCGACTGCCACTGCGCCACCCCGGTGGTCGAGCTGCTCCGGCACAAGGGCTGGGACGTCTCCTCCGACCCGTACGCGAACGTCCACTGCTCCAGTCCCGATCAGCTGGTGTACGTCGGGTTCCTTCCCGAGACCAAGGAGGCCGCGCGCGGCGAGCTCTGGCACATCCACGTCAAAGACGCCGACGACAAGGTGGCCTGGAGCGAGACCTTCGGGCCCGGTGTCCCGGCCCAGGCCGTGGCCGGATTCCTCGCCGCGCTCATCGCCTCCCCCAACCGCGGCTGCCCCTGCGTCTGATCCACGCCAGACCACCCCGTTCAACCAGCTCAGGAGACCGTCTTGCCCCATCAGATCACCGTTCGTCAGCTGATCCGCCAGCTCCAGGCGGTCGACCCGGATCTCCCCTTGTACTTCGCCATCAACCCGGACTGGCCCCAGGTCCACCGCGTCGGACGCGTCGTTGAGGTCAGCGGCCCGGACGGCGCCGTTTACCTCGCCGAGAACGGTCAAGAGGGCGTGCTGCCGCCCGCGGTCCGCTGTCAGCTCGACTGGGCCGACGTGTGAACCGCCGGTCGCGCTCGCGGTTCCCGACGGACGCGAAGAACCCTCTGCATCCGCCCTTGTTCCTCGGTGATGTCGCCCACCGTCCCATGCCTCCCGACGTACGCGGCGCTCTCGTCCGCTCCGTGCCTCAGTCCGCCGCCAGGCCGATCCCAACGACCTGGGTGTTCGTGCGAGATCCCCATCACCTTCGTCCGGGCTCGGTGCTGCTGCACTGGGAACCCACCCCTTCGGGCGGGATGAACGTCGTCGCCCGCCTGGGCCTGGCTTCGACGGACGTCCCCCTGGCCACATGGCCGGACCTTCCCGGTAACTGGACTCGCGTCGTCCATCCCACGCTCCTGGAGACCATCGGTCTTCACGCCGCCCTGTCCGTGGCCGCCAAGGCGCTGCACCTCGCCAACCACCTCGCCGACTTCTGACCCGATGACGCACGTCGCACGCCGAGGGAGCTGCCTCAACCAGGCGGCCCCCTCGGCGTGCGTGATTGCCCGCGCACCGGGGTACAGCGCCACCACGTCAGGGACCCTGGGCTGCCCTGACCGAGGAGGCAGGGCGAAGGGCCTCGGCAGCCCCCTCACGCGCGGTCGACGCAAGGGCTGACTGCCCCGTGCTGACTGCCTGTCGCCCTACACGTCGTCCTGCGCTTCGTCCGCCTCGGGGGTGATGCTGGGCTCGATGCTGGGGCCGCGGAATTCGGGGTGGGCGCGGTCCATGGCGCCGGCGACATGCAGCGGGAACGGGTGGCGGGTACGCGCATCCCAGGCCAGGGACTGGTGGCACAACTGTGCTGCGAGAGCAGCGAGTTGTTGCGGGTCCCGGCCTCCGGCGTGGGGGACGGCAAGCTGAGTAGCTGTGAAACTGTGCCAGTCCTTGCGCTGGAGGGCCCAGTCGTCCTTGGGAAGGGTGAAGCGGGTGTAGACGCCGCCGATGCTGCCGGCTTGTCCGAAGCCCTCGTAGGTACGGGATGCCTGGGCGATGTACCAGCTGGTGAGGCCGGTGCTGGTCGTGCGCTTGTAGAGGCGGTCTTGGGGCTTGGGCGGGCGTTTGGGGCTCTTGCGCGGGCTGGCGGTGTTCTCCACCGGGGTGGGCACTTCGCCGTAGGAGGTGTTGACGGCGATCACGGCGACGGACCGTGTGGGGGTGCGCAGGTCATCCCCCGGCAGAGGCCCCCTGCCGAAGCGGACGTTTTGGAGGCCGGGCCAGATGGTGCGGCAGGCTTCCGTGTCCACGAAGATGATCAACGGGCGATCGGAGGGAAGGATCTTCAGGGCGGAATCGATGTGCTGACGCGCCAGCAAGGCGCCCTCTTCGTGACGCGCGTGCCCCTCGCGGCCGATCGCGCCCCGGCCGAAGGCCGCTTCTGCTGCAGCTTGGGGCCGCCAGTCATGGGTGCTGTGGTCGTAAGACTCCATGTGCCACGGGTGGTCGGGATCCCTGCTGGTGTGGAGCGCTGTGAGGACTTCGACCATCTGCGTGCGGTCGGCGGCGCCGGACCGGCGATTGCTGATGCGCTGCTGGCGTAGGTGGATACCGACCAGGATGGGTTCGTCGGCCAGGTCGGTGACGTGGCGGAGACGATCGTCCACGCAGCCGAGCCGGAACATGAGATCCCGCAGGGCGTTGATCGCTTTGTAGTCCTTGGGAGGTTCGGCCTCGTCGTCCGCTTCTGTCTCGGCCACGTCGTCGGGTTCGGGCGTCGTCTGGCGAGCCAAGAACTGGGAGACGATGTCGCGCTCGTACAGGGCACGGCGCAGGTCGCGTTTGTGGTCGTGGCGGTGCTGACCCGCTTCGCGTTCGCGTTTAGTTGGCTTGGGGTTCCAGATGGTCTCGACCCAGGCGCCGTTCAGGGTGCCGTCCTCAAGTTGGTCCAGGAAGGCGAGTTCGTCGTGCCAGTCGACGCGGTCGGCGCGGTCGAGGGCAGGCAGGCGGTGGAAGCGGACGAAGAGCCGTTCGCTGAGGCGGTGGTCGGTGTGGTCGCTGCAGTCCAGTGGCTGGTCGGGGGTGTTCGTGTAGGGGGCTAGGGCCTCGGTCATCCTCCGGCGCGTCGTGCCGTCGCTGTAGAGGGCGATGATGCGAACGGCTTCGCTGCCGGTGGCGGCGAGGGCGTGGTCGAGATCGGCGCGGGCGACCGAGCCCTTGGTCGGGCGGGTCAGCTCGATGGGGGTAGGTTCGAAGCCGACTTGGATGATCTTGGGGCGCTTGAAAGTCTCGTTGATGTGGTCGGCGAGGATCTTGTTGAAGCGGGTTCCGACACCTTTGCCGAGGACGTGCGGCACGGGACCCGGAACGAGAGCGCGCATCTGGCCTCGGAGCGCGGCGAGATCGTCGTTGGTGGGCCAGGCGGTGAAGTCCATGCCGCAGGCGTCGAGGACTTCGGCGGCGTAGTTGCGGGCGTAGGGCACCCACTCGCCGTCGTTGTTCTTGGTGTGGCCGATCGGCATCCGCAACAGCGTGTTCTTGTTTGTGCCGTGCTCGATGAAGGCGGTGCGGGTGCTGGCCCAGTGGGTGGCCAGGCGGCTGAACGTGGGCAGCACGTGGAGGGCGAACAGAGGCTCGCCGGGCTGGGTGACGACACGGAAGTCCAGTTTGTGCAGGGCGTATCCGGTGCGCTTGGGCTTCAGGGTCGTCCTCTTCGTGACGTCGTCCCAGCTGATGAGGCTGCCCTGGGTGTCCATGCGCCAACGGATTCGGCGCATCCTGGGGCCGTCGGGGACGGGCAGGGATGTGCGGGCCAGGCGCTGCGCGAAGTTCCAGGCCGCGACCCGGTAGAACCAGCCCGGGGCGTGCGGAGTGCCGTCCTCGGCCCCGCGGACGTAAGAGGCTAGATCGGGGTGCTCGACTTCGGCGGCAGCCAGCAGGGGGGCGAGCGTGTTGGCGTCCTCGCCCTTGCGTACGCACCGCTCCCACTCGCTGACCGCAGTGGACAAGATCCAGGGGTCGAAGGGCCGAGTGGTGACGGCGACGGCGGGCTGGGCGAATTCGTCGTCGACGGGCTCGTAGCTGTGCGGCATGAGAACGACAGGCTGGCCCGACACCGCGCTGAGCGCGGCGGCCAGCCCGGCATACGGAGGGCGGCGCGGCTTTCCGTTCTTGGCGTCGCCGTAGCTGGGCAGGGAGCTCCACGCCTCCCCGAACTCGCGATTCAGGGGGTAGAGCGTGATCTTCCCGAGCCCGCTGTACGGGAAGAGGAAGGCCAGGGTGCTGATCATCGGGTGGTCTCCCGGATGTGGTGATCGGCGAAGCGGAAGAAGGCGTTCAGGGTGGTGCCGTAGTAGCGGCGCATGAGGGGCAACTCGTTGCTCCGGGCCCACTGGGTGCGCAGCTCGCGGATGAGGTAGGGCAGGTCGGAGTTGCCGCTTGTGTCCAGGAAGGCGGCGTCGACGAGTTTGATGCGGCCCGGTGTGCCTCCGCGCCGGGCGCGGCCGACGAGCTGGATGAGGCTGATGATGAGCTCGGCTGCGATGGCTCTCTTGGCCCGGAGCGGCAGAGAGCGGAAGTAGCGTTCGCTGGTGATCAGCTTTTCGAAGTAGTGGCCGGCCACCGCGCGGCGCCGCTCGAGTTCGGTCCAGGGCTCACTGCTGGTCTCCTTCTCGTCCAGGGCGCGGGCACCGACGTGGGCGAGGAGTTCGTCGGGTTCGTCGACCAGCGGGACGGGGCGGATGGCGAGCCAGATGGAGCCGATCGCGGACTTGTTGGACTGCGGCGCGAGGATGTTCAGTCCTCGTTCGGCGCGGCCCAGCGGAGCGATCAGGATCCGGGCCTTGGGCAGACGGGTGAACGATTCCAGCTGGTCGCCGGGGATCTCGTGCCAGAGCAGTTCGCCGGTCTCGTCGTGACGGGCCACGGGTTCGTCGTCCGGACGGGGTCTGACGGCAACCGCGATGAGACCGGGTTCGGCTCCGGCGGCCAGCAGGCCGTCGCGCAGGTGCTGGCAGCTGTCGTAGGAAGTGGTGACGAGCAGGATGGAGTCCTGAACACGGCGCTTGCTCAGACCTCCGAGATCCTTCAGCTCGCCACGCAGCCTGGGCCACATGCGTCGGCCCAGAAGACGCGTGGCCTCGATCCGGTCCTTGCCCGTGATGCCAGAGACCCTCAGCATCTCTTCGCCCAGGCCGGGGAAGAGCTCGGCCTCGATGCTCACCCCGTGATCGACGTCGTCGGGTACCCACCAGGTGGGGACGGTGTGCACGTGGTGGCGGTGTGCACCGGGCGCGTACGCGGTGGCGGACAGGCCCAGCACGACACGCTTGTGGCCGCTGTGTGCCAGGGCGGTGATCTGGCCCAGGGTGGTGACGTAGGTGTGCGGGTCCCCGCCGAAGGCCGCCACGCTCAGCCGGGTGTCTTCCGGCACCCCGGTCCTGACGTCCTCGGTGAAGGCGAACATGAGCCGTCCCTGCGGACCATGCGGGATGGCCCGCCACGCGCTGAAGGGCCCGAGCACGTCGGCGATGTCCCGTGCCGCCTCGACGCCGGCCAGCTTGAGCTGCTGTGCGTTGTGGACGAAGCGGTACAGCAGCAGCCGCAGGGGTTCGAGGAAGGCTCGGCGCAGCATCCGGTCCAGCACGTCAGCCCGGACCTGCTGATTGGGCACCCACGGGGCAAGCCGCTGCTCCAGCTGCTTGCGCACGTGGGACAGTGATCCGGCATCCGCGTCAGGGTCGATGACATCCCGCAGGAGCTCGGCGAACGGATGCAGGTGCTCGGGCAACGCCGTCATCTTGATCTTGCGCTCGTACAGGGCGGCGAACAGACCACGCTCCGCCGTATCCGGCGAGAAACCGCGCTCTTGCGTGGTCACCTGCTGGTCGTCGTTGGCGAACAGGGCACGCAGCTGCGTACTGATCCACCCGTCCCAGCGCTGCGGAATGATCCACCGTCGCTCCTGAGCCGGACGCCCCGACTTCTTGGGACTGCGACTCCTCTTCTTCACCTCTTTGCGGTCGCTGGGGCCGAGCGCACCGTGGGCGAGGTGGCTGGTGTAGGTCTCGGCGAGCCAGCGGGTACGCATCAGCGTGTTGCGCATACTCTCGTCCAGGGCCGGACGCACCCGCCCGAATGCCTGGATGAACTCACCGTCGAGCCTCAGTAGCGGACGCTGGTCCTGACGGTTACCCCAGGCCAAAGTGAGTCCCCTGCCGGCCCGGCCCAGGACGAATGACTGGAAGGCGTCCACTTCGTCCAGGGCGGTGAGCTGGCAGCGCCGCAGGATCAGTTCCTCCACCGTCATCCGCTCGACGATGGCCCCGGAGTCGACCTGGACCGGGATGTGCAGATGCCCCTGGTAAAAGTTCGCGTGCGTGGTGACGATGATCTGCGCGGTGCAAGCCTGCCGGGCCAGACGGAACTTCCCACACACCGCACGGAACGGACAGGCGCAGGTCCCCAGTCGCCGCGCCTTCGAGCCCCGGCCTGATTCCGGGACACCGACGGGCCGATACGGGACCAGGGACATGCATGCCTCATGACCGGGTACCCAAGCATCGACCTCGTCGTCGACGGTGGCCAGCGACGGCAGGGCACAGCCGTAGCCGAGCCGGTCCTCCGCCCACTTGATGAAGGCCCGGTCCCTCGACTCCGCTGCCACTTGATCCAGGGCGACCATCATGCTGTTCGGCGACATCAGCGGCACAACCAGTCGCTCGGGATGCTCAACTCCGCGCGAGCGCAGGTCCTTCTCGATGCCGTAGGCCATCTTCAGCGCCGCCATGGTGGTGGGAACGGCCAGCCCCAGCGTGACGCCCTCCTCATGGGCCCAGGAGCCCAGACTGCGCATCAGCACGCTCTTGCCGAACCCGGTCGGGGCTTGGAGCACCCGCAGATTCCCTGCCTCCACTCGCAGCAGTTCACCGAGCTCGACGTCGTCGCCGGTGCGCAGCTGAGCAAACAGCGGCTCAAGGGACTCGGTACGGAAAGACTCACCGGCTTCCTGGTCCAGCACCCTGTTGAGAGCGAGGAACTCGTTCACCTTGAGGGTCAACTGCCCGGCCGCCGGCGCGGTGCGCACCCTGACAGGCTCGACCTCCGGTGCCGCATGCCGCTCCTCCAGCGTGTAGTGGGCCTGAACGGCCCACGTGGAGTCGTGACCGGCGATCGGCACCCGCAGGGTGGTCACGTAGTCGCCGGGCTCGGCGCCGGGCAGCGCACCGGAGTTCTCGGCACGCAGCCGGTCGATCTCCTCCAGCAGCACGTCGGCGAGCTCCTGGGGCAACATGCCGTGGCGGGCGGCGAGCACCTCATCGTCCTGCAGGACGTACTCACAGATCGCCCCCGTGGCCAGGAACCGCTCCGCGTCCGTACGCAGCGACTCCTCGTTACTCAGCCGGTTGGGGCGCTGGCGCAGCATGCGGCTGATCCGCCGCTGCTCGTCGCCCGAGAGCTGCGGATACTCGGTCCACGCGTCGTACTGCCCCGTGAGCAGGTAAGACACGCGCTGTAGGTCGGTACCGGCGCTGCCGTCCCCCGTCCGCAGCGGAAAGTGCTGTTGCGCGAGTGCGCACGCGCAGGCGATGACCTTCGGCAGAATCCGCCGGTCCAGCTCGCTGTCCTTCTCCACCAGCTGTACCGTCATCGCCGACCGGCCTTTCGCACCTCAGCCTTGGCCGCCTTGAGGACCTCGCTCACCAGTAGGACCGTCAGATTCGGCAGCCGTTCGGCCAGCTCGTCCCGCTGCGCTTCGCCCCGGTAGTCGGGAATGACGATGGTGCGTGCCGCTGGCGGCTTCCTGCGTAACTGGTCAACCAGTGACACCGCGCACCCGTAGTCCTTTACGTCGATCCGCAGCTCCCAGCCTGTCGCAGGGACGCGGACCAGCAGGTCGTAGCGGTCCTTGCCCGGCCAGAGTTGAACCTCGACACCCCGCTCCCTGAGCGCGTCCAGCCTCTCGAAGAGGTAGATCTCGGACACCCCGGAGATGACGATGTGGCGCCACACCGCAGTCTCTACGCACATGCTTCGCTTCGGCCCTTCGCGGTGAAAGGACCGGGCCGCCGGTTGCCGGGGCACGCCGCCGTCACGTCGCTGCAGCTTCGGGCGCCCTTTGGCGGAGTCTGCGCGCACGAAGTACGCCGCGTTGTGCAGGGGGAAGCGGCAGCGCACCTGCTCACCGTCGACGTGCATCGGCCACTGGCACACCGGGCACGGCCACCAGTACCTTCCCCGGAACACCTGATCGGCCGGGATCGGCACGTAGCGCACGGACTTACGCATGCCGACCGCCTGACTGAACAGCTCCGCCAGCTGCCTCTCTTCACCGGCGGGTTGCTTCACCACGAAATACCGGTGCGCGGTGTACTCCTTCTCGCTCGCCCCCTCGTTGATCTGCTGGAATGCCTCGCGCTCCACCAACTCGCCGTGCATCCACGCCCACGTGGGGAGCCAGCGGCGCGCCGGATCCACGCCCCCGCTCAACAACTCGACGATGTCCTCGCAGCCCTCGGCGTACACGTCGTCGCTGAGCTCGCCGCCGTCGAGAACCCTCAGCGAGCCCATCGTGCTGTCGGCGAAGAGCTCGGGAGCGATCTGCGCGAGGGGATGATGCAACGCCTCGATGAGCATGGTCGGCGTGTTCGGGCCCTGGCCCGGGCCACACACCGACATGACGACCCCGGTCATGCGGGCGATCTCCCGGCGGGCGGCCGGCTCCTCGTAGCGGCAGGTGTGCGCGTACCCGGCACGGACGGCCGCGCTGGTAAGCACCCGGCGGTGATACTGCAAAACGTCAGACGACAGCGTCATCCGGCTCTCCATCTCACATCATTAAGTGACCACGACAGAGCTCTCTGTGATGACGGGATGATGCCAGCAGACTGACGCTGCCCCAGCGAAGCCACGACACGCCACATCAGGTGCTGACCTGCAACAACTGCGACGTGAGGGTGCATCCGGCGTAATTGGAATTCATCAGGATCGGTGAGCAACGATGCACCGAGTTGACGGTCGGCGCGACTCTGGCTGCAACACCATCCCCCGGTCAATGTCGCTGCCGGTCTCAGCCAGAGGGCATGAATGCCGCTGACCAGGACCTACTCGGGCCTCGGCTCCGACAGGTAGGTGCCGGCGAGCGTGCCGTCGTACCCCACGGCCTGGGCCGCGGCCTCCAAGCTCGGGTAGTCCTGGCCACCGATGTCGATCATCGCCTCGTAGTCTGCACGCGTCAGCTCGGGCTCGACCCACTGGTGCGCACATCGGCAGCGGATGCTGATCTGGCTGCGGTCGCAGATGACCATCCAGTCGCGCCGGGCTCCGCAGTTCGGGCACATCACCAGGATGCCGCCGATGCGGATCTCCTCGGGGTGGGTGGTGGCGCGGAGACGGATGATGCCGTCGCCGAGCTGCGTCTCCTGCTGGAGCCTCAGCAAGGGGTCGTCGGCTGCCGTCTCCGGCAGCACGGCTCTCTGGGTCCGGAGGTCTTCGCTGAGCATTGGCATCGTCTCCTCGTCCTGTTGTTGACCAGCCCTAACAGCGTCGGCCATGGGTGTCCAGCGCTTTGAGGTGCTGGTCAGCGCCGTGGGCCCGGCCTGCGGGTGCTGTTCGTGTCGTGGTGAGCCGTGGGCTCAGGTGCCGGCGGCTTCGGTGATCGGGGCTGCGGCGGGGGTGTCCGCGTGTGCGCGCGCGTGCTGGGCAAGTCCGCGGTAGCGGGCAGTTTCCCCATGCGACGCAGGCGCCAGACGAGTACATCGGTGACGTTGTCGGCGGTCTCCAACTCGCGCCACTCGATCGCCTGCTGGAGCAGTGCGTCGGGGTTGTGTCCGGCGCGCTCGGCTTGGGCAAGGGTGGCGGCGAGCGCGTCCCAGCCAGGCTCGCGCAGGACGTGGTCGGCCTGTCCGGGCAGTGCGGCTTCCATGGTGTGGGCATAGCGGTCGCGTACGGGGGCGGGGAGTCGGCGTCCCTGTTCGCGCATCGCCTTCATGGGCGTGGCGGACGCGGTCTGGTAAGCGGCGCGCAGGTGCTGCGCGGCTTGTCGGGCGGCAGCGGCCTGCTGGGCGTGGCCCCGGGCGGAGTGCCAGTGGATGGCGGCGATCGTGACGAGGACCATCGTGGACAGGAGCATCGCGGTGGCGCCGCCGTCCTCGCCTTTGCCGAGGGCGTTGCCGGCCCGGACGATGCCACGCGCGGCGGAGCGGAGAGCGCGGTGGTCGGCGTGCTCGGCGCGGGTGTGAGAGCGGGTGGCGCGTTCGAAGGCGCGGGCGGCCTCGGCGAGTTCCTTGCGGGTGGAGGCCGGGGAGGTCTGAGCGACGGCGTCGAGGAGTTCGCCCACGCCGATGAGCTGAGCGGCGCCTGCCGCGTCGTCGTCCCCGGCGAGTACGGTGACGGCCTGCTCCGCGACGTGGGTGGCGTCTCGGCGAGCACCGGCTGGGCGAGCGGCCCGTGGGGCGGGGCCCGTGACGGTCGTCGGCTCGTCCTCGGGCGGTTCGTCCGCAAGGCGCTGGCGAATCCTGGGGAGGGAGAGGTCGGGGGCGAGCCGGGAGCCGGGGAACCAAATAGGCTCGCCGTCACGGTTCCGGTCGCCGGGCAGGGCGACCTTGTATCCGAGGATGTCGCCGGAGGGGGCTACACGCTTTTCGAGGCGAAGGCCGGCTTCGGTGAGACGACGGAAGAACTCGTCCTCGTCGGCGGCGCCGGCCAGCGCCTGGCGGACGTGCTCACGCAGCGTTTCACGGGGCGGTTCGATGCGGCCGGTGCGCTCCGCCTTGGCGCGTTCGGCGCTGGTGGGGCGTTGGGCGGCGGTGCGGTCGCCTTCGTTGAGGATCTGCAGGCCCCACTCCTTTTCGATCTTGCGGCATTCGGCCTGGGCGCGGATACCGTCCTGGTGCCGGCGGGGGCTTCGTCCGTCTTCGCGTTTGAGCGTGGCGACGATGTGGATGTGGTCCTCGGCGTGGCGTACGGCGATCCAGCGGCACGCCTTGTCGTCGCCTTCCTCGGCGATGCCGGTGGCGTGGACGATGCGGCGGGCGACCTCGGCCCATTCGGCGTCGGTGAGGTGCCGGTCGCCGGGGGCGGTGCGGACGGGGCAGTGCCAGACGTGCTGGGTCGGGCGGCGGTCCTTCGGGAGGGCGAGGACGGGGAGGTCGAGCCGGTCGGTGAGCTGCTTGAGGGTGGCGCTCGGGTCACGACCGGGGTCGGGTGCGAGCTCCGGCATCCAGGCGGCGACGAGGTGCGGGTCAGTGTGTTCGTCCCGGCGGCCAGGCCCGTAGAGATAGGCGAGGAGGCCGTACGTGCGGCTGCCGGTGGAGACGTCCGGGACCACGGCGTCAGCGCCTCGCCATCTCGATGGCGGCGGCCTCGACCCGGGTAGCGGCGCGCAAGACTCGGGCGACCGCGTCGTCGGCGTACTCGGCATGTCCACCGGAGTTGAGGATGCGGGCCACCTGGTTCAGGTTGTTGCCGGCGCGGGCGAGCTGGGCGCTGGCGGCCATCAGCTCCTCGACGCGACCGCGCTGGTCCATCAGCCACGCCTTGGGGCCGCCTTGGGCTTGGGCGACCGCGACCGCGGCGTCGGCGAGGAAGCCGGCGGTCTTCAGGCCGACCGTTTCGGCGGCGCGTTTCACGACGTCGAGTTCGTCGCGGGTCAGGCGGACGCTGCGGACTTGGTCGCGGTGCACGCTCTGGCGCAGGCGGGGGCGCGTACGCGACTCGGGACGCACGGTTTCTTCTCCCCCTGGCTGCGATCCGCCCTCGGTCGCAGCCCCATGGCCTGGCGCCCCCTGGTGCCGGGGCTCCCCCGCCCGCTCGGGGGCGGGGGCAAGCCCTTCCGAAACTCCTCCGCGGCCTGTGGCTGCGGAGGAGTTTCGGAAGGTACAGCTTGCTCGGCCTCGTGCCGGGCAGTGGCCTTCGCCCAGGTCAGCGGGGGCGGAGGGCGGATCGGTAGGCGTCATCGGAGCAGTCCGGAGGTGTCGCGACGTACGTCGCGCAGGACTTCGGCGACGAAGTCGAGGGCGAGGACGGGGTGGTGGAGGGTGCGGGGTGTGCTCGTGGGTGTGCGCTGGACGGTCCAGGCTCCGTCGGGACCGGGTTCGGCGTGATGGAGGTGTCCGTACCGGCCGAGCACGGTGATCCAGGCGTCGGCTTCGGCTCGGGTGGCCGTGGTGGGGCGCATGTGGTGGCTCCGGTGCGTGTGCGAGGTGGGAGGGGGTCGTTGCTCGGCGGGTGCGCCGGTCCGGATGTCCGGGCCGGGACACCCGCCGAGCAGGCTGTCCGGTCAGCCGGTCCGGGTGTCCGGAGCCTTGTCCGCTTCCTTGCGGAGGTGCTGCATCAGGACGGTCAACCGGTCATTGCCGAGACCGTGTCCGTGACCGCGGATGGCGTCCGCGACGACCTTGCGGGTCAGGTCGCCGGCCTCGGTGACCGCCGGTCGGGCGATCGCAAGGAGTTGCTCGTCGGTGACCGGGGCCGACCTGCGGGGTTCGGTGTCCGGAGGGTCGGTGGGCCGGGCCTTCGGGGACGGGCCCGAAGTGGTGTCCGGACGCTTGGCCGGGTCGGCGGGGTGGGTGACCGGGCGAGGTCTGGGAGCGGGGTGTCCGCCCTGGTCAGCGTCGCGGCCACCGTGCTCGGGCTCCGGTTCGACCGGCTTCTTCCGCGCTCCGGACACGGTGTCCGGGGTGGTCTCCGAGGTGTCCGGCCGCTGGGTGACCGCCGGGCGGCCGGTGTCCGGACCGGGCAACTCGGCCGGGTGTCCGGACATGACCGGGGCTGTACCTCGTACGCCCCAGCCGAGGTGGTTATCCGGACGGTCATCGGTGACCCGCTCCATCCGGACACCGGCGGTCTCCTGGTGTCCGGACAGGTCGGCCTCGGCGGCCCGGCGGGCGATGAGGATGTACAGGTGGACGGCGCCGGCCAGGGCGAGCGGGGCCAGGGTGGACAGGACGCCGACGGTGACGTCGCCGAGCCGGAGGCCCACACCGTCGTGCTGCTGCTGGTTGAGGCGTACAGCGTGCAGAGCGTTGGCCCAGATGCTGGCGGCGGTCGCGGTGCCGAACAGCGTCCACACGTAGCAGCGGGCCGCGAGCGGGGCGGTGCGCAGGACCAGGAGGGCTCGTACTCCGTAGGCGATGAATCCGTCGATGACCAGGGGGAAGAGGAAGGTCAGGAGTCCTCGGACGTGGATGGCGGTGGCCATCTGCTGCAGGGCGTCGTACGAGAGCGCGCATCCCGCGCCGCCGAGGGCGACGACGGCGGCCCGGTCCCAGCCGTTGATCCGCGCCGGTACGGGCGCGATGTGGCTCACGCCGCCGTCCCGAGGTCGTCGCGGGCCGGGAGTTTGGCGGCGGGATTCTTCAGGACCTGGGGGGCGTTGTTGGGCGTCTTCGATGCCTCGTTCGCCTTCTTCTGCTGGTCGACGGCACGGTTGCGGATCTCTCGGCGAGTGCGACGGTAGAGCTTCCCGGCGTGTGCCTCGGTGACCTTGAGCATCCGGGCGAGCTGCTCGGCGGGGATGTCGGCCTGGTAGGCGGCGCGGACGACGGCGCGGCGCTCGGCCTTGGTGAGATGGATGTCGCGTCCGGACAGGGCTTCGTTGACGCGTGCGTAGTTGAGGCGTTGCCCCAACTTGCCGTGCAGCTGCTCTCGCTCCTCCTCGGTCAGGCCACCCCGGATGCCGTCGCGGTCGCCGTTCTCGAGGGCGGCGTCGAGGCAGGTACTGCTGACCGGGCACTGCTCGCACAGGGCCTTGGCGGCGGCGATGCGGTCGACCTCGTCGGGCTCGGGGAAGAAGAGTTCGGGGTCGACCCGGTGGTGCGCGGTCGAGCGGCAGGCGGCCCGGTCGCGCCAGGTGTGGTCGCCGAGGGCTCGGGGCTGCGCGGTGTCAGTGCGGTGCATGGGGGTGTCTCCGTATCCCCCCGGGCCGCGTTTGGGCAGGGGCGACCTGGGGGTTGGTGCAGGTATGAGAAACGGGCCGGTGCCGGCCGTCACGGGGCAGGGTCAGGCGCTGGCGGCGGCGAGAGCGCGTCGCTCGGCCGCGAGGGCTCGTCTGCGGTCGGGGCCGTCGAGGATGACCCGGTCGGTCATCTCGGTGAGCCGGGAGGCGACGCGGTCGCCGATGTGGGCCCGCAGGTCGGACATGCCGAGGTTGGTGGTGATCAGCGTCGGGAGCATCGCGTTGTAGCGGCGGTTGATGAGCCGCATCGTGATCTCCTCGGTCCACTCGCTGTTCTTCGCCGCCCCGAGGTCGTCGATGATCAGCAGCGGGCAACGGGCCAGGTCCATCAGCTCGCGCTCGCCGTCGTGTCCCGGGCGGGGCCGCAGTTCGGCGTACAGGTCGGCGGCCGTGATCGCCTTCCAGCGCAGCCGGACCCCGGCGATCAGGAGCGAGCGGACCGCTCCGTACGCCTGGTACGTCTTGCCGGTCCCCGTGGTGCCGACGATCAGCAGCGAGCGGCCCTCGGCGAGTCCCGGGGCACCTTCGGGCCCGGGGCGTCCCCGCTCGGCGACCTCGCGGACCCAGGCGGCGACGGCCGGGTGGTCGGCGACGGCGGCACGGTAGCGGGCCGGGATACGGGCCTGCGCCGCCTGGAGGGCGGGGACGGGCTCGACCGGGTCCGTGAGCTTGCTGTTCGGGTCGATGCCCCGGGAGGTGAGGATGTGCGCCAGTCGGCGGGCGATGCCCCCGACGGGCTGGGCGTCGTAGTCGCGCATCACAGCTCCTCGGCGTAGGCGGCGGCAGGGTCGGCGGGATTGGCCCAGGCCCGGTGACCGGGCACGCTAGGCCGGGATTCCGGCCGGACCAAACCGGCGCGGGTGGCGTTCATGGCCTCGTGGACCAGGCTCGGCAAGGTGCTGGGGTGCAGCCCCTTGGCGCGGTGGAGGGCCAGGCCGGCGCGGATGTGGCCGGGGCCGATGCCCTCGGCGAGGAGCCTGGCCGTCTCGCGGCCGAGGTGACCGAGGACGCCGCTGGGCGGGCGATGTGCGCAGGCGGCGGCGTACTCGGCGATGAGCTGCTGGGCCGAGGTGGTCTCCGGTGCGTGGGCGCTCGCGCCCCCCGAAGGGGAAGAAGTTCCTAGATCCAGGTTCCTAGGTCCAAGATCCAGGGGGTGAGGGCTCACCGCGGGTTCAGCGCTCCCTCCGTGAGTGTTCAGTGAGGACTCACTGAATGCCTCGCGACCTGCGGTTTCGTGCGATCCGGAGGATTCGGCGCGGATTCGTGCGTCGTCAGTGAGTCCTCCGTGAGCCTTCACCGCGGATTCCGGGACGTCTCCGTGAGTCTGCGGCGCATCCGGCTTCGGCTTCCCGGCGGCGTGCTTCGGACACTCGGGGAGTCGGCTGCGGCTCGCGCGGTTGATCTTCTGGTGCCGGTGCCAGGTGACGATGTGCAGGTACCGCTTGCCTTCGTCGTCCTCGTAGCGGCAGATCAGGTTGGCGGCAGCGAGCTGGATCAGGTCGTCCTCGACGTCGACCGGCGTGCGCCCGCCCCGGACTGCCCAGAGCTCTCCACAGAGCGCGGCGGGCTGGTCACGGAGGCGGCCGTGGTCGTCGGCGCGGCTGATCAGCCCGAAGAAGGTTCGCTCGGCGTAGACGCTCACCTGCGCCAGGGACTCGGACGTGAAGGCTTCGGGCTTGAAGGTTCGGATCCTTGCCACGCTCAGCGCCTCCCGTCCGCGACCGCGTACGCCTCGGCGGCGGGGCGCAGGACACCGTTGGTGAGGTCGAGGTCGTATGCCTCGTTCCAGTTCACCTCGGGGTGGGTGCGCATCACCCAGCGTGCGGCCGTCAGGCCCTGGGCCCGGTTGAGGGCGACAGGGCTCCCCTGCTCGTCGTAGGCGCGGGCGTGGGGGCTGGGCCAGGTCCGCTCGGGTTCGCGCTGCGAGACGCGGATGGTGCGGGCACCGGGCACCATGTCCGCGAGGAGGGTGGCCAGGCGGCGCCGGCGGGATCCGGCGGGGTCGGGAGCCTGGACAGGCTGGGCGGTGTTCGCCCTTCCGTGCCGGGACTCGGGCATGCGAGAATTCCTCACTCGTAGGTGGAGTGGGACGGCCGTTCTCGTCGAAAAGGTCAGCCGACCCGCTCCAGTTATGGATCCGCCCCCTTCGGGTGGCGGGCTCGGCGTCCGGAAGCGGCTAACTTCTGGGCGCCGGTTTCATTTCCCCTAGAGGAAGCGCGTCTGCGGCGCTTGGGGTAACTCCTACTTCCCTCCCATGCGTTGAGCCTGGCGTCGGCGTTTCCGCCGAGGGACCAGCAACATATGCAGACAGCGGTCAACACTCCAGCTGGCAGCGGGTGCTGAGCCGATTCGACGCCAACTCGACATACACCGCTGGAGCAGTGGGCGGTCGTGGCTCATGACCCGCCCCGCGGCCCAGAGCCTTGGAAGGGTTCGAAGACGAAGATCGAGCAAGCGTGCAACGCCGCTCGCCCTTCGCTAAGCTGAAACTATTCCCGACCGAAGAAAAAGTCAACGTACTGGATCGACTCCAGTTTGCATAAAAAACGAGGTCCGATGCCTGCTCGTCACTTCGACCGAAGCCGTCTACGTGCGGTACGGCGAGCCGCCGAGATCTACCAGGCTGCCGTTGGCGAGGCGCTGGGAGTGTCCGACTCGGCGGTCGCCGGCTGGGAGACCGGCGCGCAGACTCCCGATCCGGAGAGACTGCCCGCGCTGGCGCGCGCGCTCGGACGGGACGTGAACGACCTGTTCCCACGGTCTGGGCCGCCCGATCTGACTGACCTGCGCTGTGATGCCGGCTACTACCAGTACGAGACGGCTGAGCTGATCGGAACCAAGAGCGCCGGCCCAGTAGCGGCGGCCGAACGCGGAGAGCGACGTCTCAAGGACAAGTACGTCCCGGCCTTGGCGGCGGCGTACGGGGTCAGCCCGGAGGAGCTGCGGCGAGCGGAGGCCCGGTCGGTCGCCAAGGCGCGGGGTGTGCAGGTTGACGAACCCGCACCGTCGGGAACCGGGAGCGCCTCAGCCCTCGGCACCCCTCCCGAATCGCTGGCCGAGAAGATCACCCTGCTCCTGAACAGCTCGTATCCCGGCCCCCAGGGGCCCCCCTCGGATGCGGAGATGGCGAACGCGGTGAACGCTCACGCCGGAGCGCAGATCATCACCGAGGAGGGCTTCCGGGATCTCCGTACGGGCATCACCGGGACCGCGTCGCCGGCGGTTCTGGACGCGCTCTCAGTCGTCGTGGGCGTCTCGCGGATGTACTTCGAGCCAGACGCCGCCGTGGCTGCTCAGGTCTATGAGGGTCTTCACCTCCTCGCAGCCGCGAAGAAGGGCGCCGTGGGCCGGGTGAGGGCTCGTGGGCTGGGCTCTCAGGGGCTGTCACCGAAGGCGATGGCACTGGTGAACGAGTTGGTGGCGGAGCTGGAGGAGAAGGAAGCGGACGCTGGCGAGTAGCGCCTGTCCGCCCTCCTACGCTGCGGACAGGCGGCGTGGCTACTCGTGCCCCGGCGTCTTGCCCGGCTCGTGTAGGCGCCCCTCAGCGACGACGGCCCGGACCGCCTTCAGCGCGTTGAGGTCTTCGACGGGGTTTCCGTCGACCACCAGCAGGTCCGCGCGGAACCCGGGAGCGATCCGACCTGTCGTCCCGCCCAGTCCGAGCGCATCGGCCGCGTCGGCAGTCGCCATGTCCAGGATCCTGCCGTTCGGCAGCCCGAGGTGCGCGTAGAACGACAGGGCGGGCACCAGTCCGTCGAACCCTGTGCGCTGGACTCCGGCGTCGGTTCCCGCGATGAGCTTGGCTCCGGCCTCCGCCATCTGCCGTACGAGGTCGAACATGGCCGCCGCCCGCTCCTCGCCGAAGAAGCGGGGGAGCATCTGCCAGTGGGGACTCACAGCCGGGCAGACAGCGATGCCCCGGTCGATGATCTGCTTCAGGACGTCCTGCCGCAGGTCGAAGCCGTCGCTCGTCATCCACGTACAGTGCTCGATCGTGTCCACCCCGGCCTCGACGGCCGCGGTGATGCCGTCCGTACCGTGTGCGTGGGCGGCCACCCGCAGGCCGGCCTGGTGGGCCTCGTCCACCAGGGCCTGGAGTTCTTCCGGGGAGAACTGGCTCTGCCAGCTCTGCGGCCCACCCTTGGTCAGACCGCCCCCGGTCACCATCGCCTTGATCACGGTGGCGCCCGCCTCGATGTTGCGCCGCACGAGATCGCGGACCTCGGCTTCCCCGGAAACCTCACCGCCGAGGAAATAGCAGTGGCCTCCAGGCGGGGTCGCGGGTGTGCCGGCGGAGGCGATCCGGGGACCGGGAGTCCTGCCGCTGGCGATCTCCGCGTCCAGCTGGAGGGCGAGGCCGTTGCGGTCTCCCAGGTCACGCGCCGTCGTCACACCGCTGGAGAGGAGTTGTTCCGCGCGGCGGCGCATGTCCTTCAGGAGGGTCTCGTCGCTCGACTCCTGGAGCGTGGCCACCGGGTCCGCACCGCCGTCGAACACCAGGTGCACGTGGGCGTCGATGAGACCGGGCACCACCGTGCCCTCGGGAAACGCGAGGTGCGTGTCGTCCGCGCCGGCCCGCGCCGCGATCTGCGCGCGGGGCCCTACCGCCGTGATCGAGTCGCCTTCGACGAGGACCGCGCCATCGTCCAGATACGTTCCGGGGCCCACGAGGACTCGGCGGGCGGTGATCAGCATCTCGGCCTCCTTGTTCGTCGGTGGTCAGGCGGACAGGCGCAGCGCGTCCGATACCGCGATCAGCTGCCGCACGTCCGCGTCCCGGTCATCCGCCTGGGGCATTGCCAAGGGGACGGCCTGACGCGCTGGGCTGGCGTCCATGCCGATCGTGGTCACGGCTTGGCGGAGGCGGTCCGCCAGCACAGCCGGGGGGAGGGAGAGGATTTCGGCGCCCTCACCCTCGCGGACCAGATACGGGCTGATGTCAACCAACCCGTCCCGGCATTCCACTATCCGCCGGTGGTAGCGCCGGTGCACGCCACGCGCCCTCCAACGGTCCCAAAGCGCCGGAGAAGCCGGCCGCAGCACGTTCTCGGGGTACGCGTCGGTGAGCAGCTGCCACAGCGGGGCCAGGCGGCGGTGGTCACGGCGTCGCCGCAGCCAGAGCCGCGCCGAGGTGACCCTCGCGCGGGCCCCCGCATAGGTGACTCCGGCGACGAAGAGCAGGATGGACACGACGAGGAACACCGCGACGCAGGCCATGAGCGGATGCGGCACGGTCCTGCCACTCCAGCGGACGGCCACGAAGACCGCGCGGACCGCGCAGGCCACCGCCATCGCGCTCAGGCCCACAGCGGCCATCCACAACCCCGTCGCGTGCGGGCGACGCGACATGCGGGCGTACTGGCGGGTCCACCGACCGGTGACCCCGAGGGCGTACATGAGGTACAGGCCGGTGACGCCGTAGAAGAAGGCGATCTGCGGGATCGTCATGTCCGCCGTACTGAAGGAGCCGGCGAAGACGTCATGGGGAACCGTCTCCGCGGCCACGACGATGGCCACGGCCACCAGTGCGACGACGACGGCCTCTCGTCGGGCCCGTCGACGGGCGGCCGGCCCGTCGGCGGAGTACAGGTAAAAGCACATCAGGAAGTAGACCGTCAGCAGGAGCAGCACGTTCTGCACGAGCTTCGCCGTGCCATGCCCGGCCACGGTGTCGACGCCCGAAGCACCACCCGGCATGGCCAGGGGGTAGGACAGCACGGCGGTGAGCAGGCACAGGGTGACGGAACGCAGCGGCGCGTCCTGCGGGGCCCGCGACCACTGGTAGAGCTTCCACGCCACGGCAGCGGCGAGGCCCAGGAGGATCAGTTCGGTCATCGGTTACAGCCATCCTCGTCGGTCGCCGAGGGCCGCCTGCACTCGCTGCACCGTGGGGTCCTCCGGCATCGGGGCGACATGGTCGAGCACCGACGACCACTCCAGGATGATCGTGGCCGCCAGCTCGACGGCGCACTCCTCCCCGTCGTCGTACGAGCATCGGCGGGCCACACGCCGGATCAGCGCGGGATCGAGCACTGGGATCATCGTGGCCCAGCCCTCGACGAAATCGTCCGGAGCTTCCTGCTCCTCCTCGGCCTGCTCGTCCTCCGCCACGATGATGTGGAACACCTCGTGCAGGATGATGTGATCCTGATGCAAGGGGGTCGTTTCCTGCTGGTAGAGCACCACGTCCATCTGAGGCGTGTCGACCCACAGCCCCGACGGTCCGGGCTTCTCCAGCGGGAAGGGCCGCAGGACAATCGGCCGTCCTCGCCTCTCGCCGAGCGCCCGGCACAGCTCCTTCACGTCCAGCGGCGGCTGGACGCCGAGGTCCCGAAGCTCGCGACGTAGCCGACGGTGCAGGTCGCGCTCCACCGTCCGCTTCTGAGCGGTACGCCAGCGCCCAAAGCGCCGACGGCTCAGTCCGCCCTGCGCAGGCACCTTGCTGTGTTCAGTCGTGTCGCGGTCAGTTCTTCCCGGCCACATCAGTAATCCCCTTCGCACCAGCCGTGGATTGCTCCGACACGAAGCCGGGCGACGGCCGCGCCCGTTCCGACCATGTCCAGTCCCGCAGCACGTCGCAGCCGAAAGTGATCACGGGCATCGAGGGCAGTACGTCGATCCAGGCCGCGAATGGCCTGATCCGTGAACCACGCAGGCGCGCACCCAAGACTCCTCAGACACCGAAGTCACTGACGCGAACGAGCAATGACACGACGCAAAGCATCCCGGGCAGGCTCTGGGGACTCCATTGGACAGTACGCGAAGCCGCGTCAAGATCCGGCTGGAAAACACCTACCGGGCCACAGCGACACTCACGCACCAAATCGCACTAAATCAGCACACGGAGTTGTAGATCATGCTTTTGAGCTGGCAGTTCTCGCGAGCGGAGCGGCCACGCCAAGCACCTCAAGAGGGGTTGCCTTCGTTATCGATCCGAGACACCTTCATCACGAGCGAATGCGCCAAATAGGTATATCAAGCACCAAAAACCCCGTCTTTCGTGACGGGAGGAGAGGTGTGGCCATGGCCACTTTCGGACAGTCGGGACATCATTCGCGATTAGACTTCCGGGCATGCGCGCCGAGATACACCGCAAAGGAACTGGCTACCTGGAGTTCTGGAGTGAGTACCATTTGTGCACTCTGACCACGCTCCGCCCAGACGGCCGACCGCATGTCGCGCCAGTTGGGGTCACCGTGGACGCCGACGCGGGCATCGCTCGGGTTATCACCCGCAAATCGAGTAGGAAAGTCGCCAACGTGCAGGCGGCGCTTCCCGGCCAAGCACGCGTCGCCGTCTGCCAGGTGGACGGAGGGCGCTGGGCGACGCTGGAAGGCGCGGCCGAAGTGCGCACGGACGCAGCCGCAGTGGGCGACGCTGTGACGCGCTACGGAAAGCGGTACCGGCGCACGCCGGCTCCGGACCCGGAGCGTGTGGTCATCGAGATCACGATCGACCGAGCCATGGGGCATGTCGATGTGCCCAAGTCCAAGGTCTCGAACTCCGCGGCCTAGGGATCAAGTATCTGATCGAGCCCTTGCAGCCGTGGGTGGCACGAGAGCCAGGCCATGCCGAGGGGAGGCGCTGACGGCGAAGTCCCCTGATGGCAGAGGCGTTCGCTGTGCTGCCGCCACGGGGTACTTCAACGGATCTCCGGCTCGGCACGCTCGAAGTCGTACACCGCGAAGTCGGCGACCGGGCGGTATCCGATCCGCTGGTAGAGGCCGTTGCTGGTGGGGTTGGCCAGGTCCGCGAACAGCAGGACCTCCTCCGCGCCCGCGGCAAGAGCGGCCCGACTCACCTCGACCGTCGCGGCGCCCGCGTAACCGCGGCCGCGCAGGTGGGCCGGGGTGTAGACGGGGGCCACCCGGATCAGACCGGCGACCATCGGGGTCATGCCGGCCATGGAGACGGGGGTGCCGTCCGGGGTCTCCCAGAACCTGACGCGTCCGTGGGCGATGCGCGTGTCCGCCCATGAGCTGTTGTCCGCAGCGGGGGTTCCTCCGATGTCGGCGACGAACTCACGGTGCCAGAGCATGAGTTGCTCGCGGTCCTGCTCGCGCGCGATTCGACCGCGGCCCTCCGGGCGCGGCTCCGGCGGTGTGAGCGTGCCGAGGCGGTACAGGCGCTCCCGCTCATGGAGCGTCGGCGTCGCCCCCGTGTGCCGCTGCCAAGCCTCGGAGAAGGCGGTGGCGGTGTCGTGGTCCGCACTGACGCCTGGAAGGGAGCGGCCGAGGCCGACCAAGTGGGCGGCGAGGGTATCGGCCTCCTCAGGGGTAAGCGGGGTGAGGTACAGACGGCGCGGCGGGGTACGGAAGAAGGCCGCGCAAATCTCACCCGCTCGATCCAACCAGCCGAAGATGGGGGCTTCGGCGCCGTACGCGTCCGCCCCACGCGTACGCAACGCCTCGGTCACCGTCAGCGGGACGGTGTGCAGGGCAGGGCGCGAGTGCAGGAAGTCCTCGGCGTGAGCGAGAAAGCCGTCGAGGTCTTCGGTGACGTGCCAGTCATCCGGACGCATGCCTCGTGATCCCCCGTGCTGTCGGAGTGCGCCCGCGGCTTTCCCGCTGGGGCGTTAGAACCGAATCTGTCCGATCATGTCCACAACACCGGAAACTAACCGATTGATCTCCGGTGCCATCGATGTGCTGGCCAGGAAGAACCCGAAGAGGACGCTCACGACCGCGGGCCCGGCCTTCAGAGAGCCGCGCCGGACCAAGACGACCAGGAGGATCCCGAGCAGCAGGACGAGGGAGATGTTCAGGAACATCAGGAATCCGCGGCCTCCGCCGGTCCGCTCCGCTCCCTGCGCGCCTGACCAAGGGCTTTGCGCAGCGGACCGGGCTGTGTCAGGGACCTCGGGCCTCGAGGGAGGACGTGCCAGTGCAGGCCGGGCGGCTCCGTGGCCCCGGCCGGCGGCACGACGACGTGGCACTTCTGGCCGAGGGGAACCGTCCCCGGTTCCTCCCAGTCGGCGGCCGTGCCGGGCGGCACGAGGAAGTACAGGCGAGGCTCCGGCCCTCCGGGGTCAAGGATGACCGGACCGACCGCCGCGCGGTCCTCGCGGAGAAGCTCGATCGCGCGCCGGCCGGTGAGCTCCACAGCGCGTATGGCATCCCACCATTGGCCCGCTGAGCACAGCTCGGGATCGTCGCCTATCGGCATCCACCGAGGCGGCAGCGCGGGAACGCGCGGGGTGACGTCAGACATGGAAACGGCCTCCTCAGAACCATCTGTGAGGAGACCTTTCCACTCTGCTGGCTCCGTGCACGGACAGTCTGTCCGTGGGATTTCTTCGCGAAGTACCTTGACCTGACGTCAGGTTGTGATAACCCCAGCCCAACTGCCGAAGGCGGACAGCTCGTTGGAAGGGTGCGCGTCCATCCGCAGGAGCGCCGCGACCGTCTCGCGGGCCGAGGGGTGGAATCGCGTGTGGTTGGGGGCGACCTTACGCGCACGACGCAGGTCCCCGAACGCACCTGCCCTGTCCCCCACGGCCAGCTTCGCCGAGGCCACGTCGATGAAGTGGTGGCTCGATCGCTCGCCCACCGTCGAGACCGGGGGCGCCCACTCCTCACCCGCCACGGCGGACCACTCCGTGAGGCGGGCGAGAGCCTGCTCCGTGTCCCCCATGTCGATCATGGCGTGCACTTCGTGGATGCGGATGTTCGTCGGCCCGAAGGACATCTCGTAGGCGAGGGAGTCACGGTTGCCGGCCATCCTGGCCACGGCCTCGGCCTCGCGCAGGTAGTCGTCCGCTCGGTCCGGGTTGTTCTCCCTGGCCTCCAGTACGGCCAGCTTCAGCAGCAGCGCGCCGTCGACGGCGAGCGCGTCGTTGGTGAAGGAGCGTTCCGGCTGGAGCCGTTCGAGCTCCTGGCGCAGCGCCTGGAGCTTGCGGCGAGCGGATGAGTAGGCCCCCTGGCGGAGCATCGCACCGGCGACCAGATATCCGGCGGTGAACTTCATCAGCTGGTCACCGGACTGGTCCGCCGCCCACCGCACCCTCTCCAGCGCCGTGTTGGACAGGTCGTGATGCCCCATCTTGTGGGCGAGGGAGTTCACCGCTCGGTAGGCGCGGGCAAGGTGCCAGAACGCCTTGGCCTGGTCGCCGTTGCGGCTGGTGAGGGCGAGATGCGTCAGCTCCGTGATGACGGCCGGCAGGAGCGGCCCCATGGGGGCGTAGCGCGCGTCCCGTCGGAGAGCGGCCACCTGGTCGACCTCGGACGCCAGGACCGACAGCGGCCGGGGGGCGATCTCGAGTTCGTCCGGAGTGTCGTAGCACAGCATGATCCTGCGGAGATCCGGGATCACCGCGTGCACCCCGTCCTCGGCCTCCGGCTCGCCGTAGTACGGCTGGCCGGTGAGAACCTCGGGGCCGAAGTGGAGTGCCTTGGCGAGCGCCAGGACCAGTGAAGGCGAAGCCTTGCGCGCGCCGGACTCCAGCTTCTGGACGTAGCTGGGCGATATCGCGACCTTCTGTGCCAGTTGAGCGGCAGACAGCTTCCGTGTCCGGCGGGCTATACGGAGACGATCTCCCAGCGTCAGGTTTTCACTCATCGGTGGATCGATCCCTTCGCGACGGAGCACTGCGCTCAGCGTACGGACAATGTCCAGTCCCACAGAGCTGCTCGCCAAGTGTTAACAGCAACGTCGTCGGCCGGTGCACGCTCGGACACCCGGCGGACCCTGCACGCAAGTGCGTCTAATTCGATGCAAATCGCGCGAATCCCCTCCCCTGCCACCCTCTCACCGGCTCCGCGCGCATTACCGATGTCCAGTACGTGAGTCAAGACCCGTGCACCAAGAAGGGGCGGACAGTCTGTCCGCTCGCGTGTCCTTCCCGGTGGGATTGTTCTGTACACAACGCACGTAGCCCGTGGGCCAGTTCCCAGGAAGGCACCCGCCCTTCCGTCGCTCGACGACCAGCTCGTCGACGGGTCGCAGATACCCAATCGGCCGGAGGACTGGGGTCTGCACGAGATCGCCGATCTACTGATGGAGCCTCGCCATGCGATATCCGCCGAAGAGCACCGCCTTATCGACGAGCCTGTCCGCGATCAACGCACACCCCGTGAGCGACGTCCTGCTTGGTGGCTCCCTCCGGCAGACCTCCGCGTCTCGGGCTCCCAGGCTGACCGCGGTGATACTCGATCTCTTCGGCACACTCGTCGCGGCCCCGAGCGCGGTTGAACGGAGCGTCGCCGTCACCCGGTTCGCCGGAGCCATGCGCGTGTCGCCGGCGGTCGCCGAGTCCGCGCTGTCCGGCAGCTGGCGGGCGAGGCACGACGGGAAGCTGAGGTCGACAACCGAGGTCGCGGCACACCTCGTCGCACGCTGCGACGCTCCCGCGTCCCACATCAACAAGGTGGAGCAGCTCCTGGCGGAACTCGCCCGCGACCGGCTCCAGGCCGACGCCTCTCTCCTGCGGGCCCTGAAGGAGCTTCGACACGGCGGGGTCAGGCTGGCGGTTCTCAGCGACGCGTCCCCTGACATCGAAGAGGCCTGGAGCCACAGCGATCTCGCGCCGCACTTCGACGCCGCCGTGTTCAGCTGCGGGGTGGGCGCGGTTAAGCCCGCTCCTCAGCTCTTCGGCTCGGCACTCGAAGCCCTCGGTGTCGGTCCGAAGCAGGCCCTTTACTGCGGTGACGGCGGCGGTGACGAGCTGGCCGGCGCCGAGCGCGCCGGGATGCGTGCGGTTCGGGTGGAACGCCGGGGCGGGCCGCAGGGGCTTGTGTTCGGCGAGACCGCCTGGCCCGGCCGGGCGATACCCGAGGTAGAGGCTCTCCCGTCCTTACTGAGCACGTGGAGGGATCGATGAAGGTCCCGTACGCCTGGGCGGTTGAGCGTGGTGCCCTCCGCCAGCTCCCCATGCCGACCGACATGCCTCCGATGGGCGACACGACGCTCGTCGAGATCCGCTGCACGGGCGTCTGTGGGAGCGACGTCGCGAAGCTCAACCAGCCATGGCAGGGACAGCTTCCGGAGCCCTGGTACCCCGGGCACGAGATCGTCGGGGTCGACACGGAGACGGGTGACTGGGTCGCGGTCGACCCGCTGGTGCCCTGCCGCTCCTGCCACTACTGCGACCGCGGCCACGTCCACCTCTGCGCGGAGCTGCGCCGCATCGGATGGGACCTGCCCGGGGGTCTCGCCGACGCCGTGAGGGTGCCCCGGGACAACGTCGTCCCACTGCCCCATTTGCAAGACCCCGTACAAGGAGTCCTCGCGGATCCGATGGCGGTGGCCCTGCACGGGATCCGCTGCGGCCTCCGGATGCCCCTGGGACGGCTCGGCGTCATCGGGGGCGGCGTCATCGGGGTGTGCACGGCGATCTGCGCGGCGGAGGCGGGGTGGGACGTCCATATGCTGGTCAGGGAGCCTTCGCGGTCGCATCAGCTCAGCTACGTCCTCGACTCGCGCATCAAGCTCCACTCCGCCGACCTGCCGCCGTGCGACGTCGTCGTGGACGCCGCGTCCGGCGACTGCGACTCCCCCATACGTCAGGCACTGAGCGCCGTTCGTGACGGTGGAACGGTTCTCGTCCAGAACGCCTACGCGCCCCGGGTGCACCTCTCGGTCCCCCTACGGGACGTCTTCCGGCGCTCCATCACTCTGTGCGGCTCCTTCTCGTACTGCCGCGCGGAAGGCCATGACGACTTCCGTGACGCCATCGACTTGCTCGCCAAGGGCGGCGACTGGGCTGCCCTGATGACCCGGGACCGATTCCCTCTGAGCGACCTGCCACAAGGGCTGGCGGCGCTGCGGAGCGGCACCCGCCATCGTCCGTTCAAGGTCCTGCTCACGTCCGACATCTGAAGGAAGGAGCCAACACCGTGGCGGTGACAACGCCATTGCTGGCCCAGAAGATCAATTCGCCCGCCGACATCGCACCCCAGGACGTCCACGACGGCATCGCGAGCATCCTCGCGTTACCGGAGGGCCACACCCGCGACGTGATGCTCGGAAGCGTCCTCACCGGGCTGCTCCTGCGGGGACCGCGGCTAGAGGAGGTCGAGGCCGCGATCCGGGCCGCGACGGCCCTCGACCGAAGTGGCTGGGACTTCCACCAGCCGCCCGCGGGCACGCGGTTCGTCGGCTACACCGGTAGCGGGAAGAAGACCTTCAAGACGATCAACCTCAGCACCGCCGCCGCCCTGGTGGCGGCCACCGGGGGAGCACACGTCGCGAAACTCGGGTCGCGCAGTGCGTCGTCGAGGACCGGATCCCGCGACTTCGTCGACCTCGTGGGGGCGACGAGCGACACGGTGCCGCACCAGGAGATGGTGGACATCACCGCGGAGGTCGGCTTCGGGTTCTTCTCCATCGAGAACCGCGTACCCGAGTTCGACCGCCGCTACGGAGGCAGGTTCCAGGCCGTGCACGCCCTCAGCCTGGCGTTCCCCGCCCTCCTGAGCCCGGTCACCTGCCCCGCCTACGTGTACGGCCTCTCGCACCCCGCGGTCGGCGCTTCCGCCCGCCTGCTGTCCCGGCTCGGCCTGCCGGACGTGACGGTCATCAACTCCAGCGTCGGCCAGGCGGTCCAGGTCGACGAGCTGATCCCCGGAAGCACGGTGCGGGCCTGCCGCGTCAGCGCCAGCGGAGAGGACCTCGCCTTCAAAGACGCTGTGCGCGGGAGTGCGGCCTCGATGCCGCAGGACCTGACGTCCGTCACCCAGCGCGAGGACCCTCGGGAGAACGTCGCCGCTGCGGTCCGCGTGCTTGCCGGCCGGGACACCAGTCAGGCGCGGAACGCGGTCGCCCTCAACGCGGCCCTGCTCATGGTGATGTCCGAGGCAGCCCCCACCATCCGGTCCGGCATCGACAAGGCACTCACCATCATCGACTCCGGCGCGGCTCTGGACACGCTCCAGCAGTTCGTACGGCTCACGGGCGGCGCCCCACATCAGCTTCGCTCGCTTCTGCGGCCCATCGCCCCGACGGCCCTCCTGGTGAGCCAGGGCGTCAAGGAGACAGCACCATGCTGACGCACGAAGAACTCGCGATCGTCCACCTGGTCCTCAACACCGACTGCAACGCCTGGGACCTGGCACCGACCAGCACCTCACCGGGCGTGTGCCGCTTCTGCTACCGCGAGCGCAACCGGGTCGAGACCGACGCGGACACGGTCCGGCGCGTCATCGACCGCGTCCGTTCGGAGTCCGAGGCCCATCGGTGCGTCTTCACCGGCGGCGACCCGGTGATGCCGTACGACAACCACCTTGAGGTCGCCCTGCGGCACGCCACCGAGGTCGGCTTCGAGACGAACCTGCACACGAACGGGCTACTGCTGAGCGATCGCTACGCCGGCGTCCGCAATTACGTGACCGTGTACTCCCTGGCGGTCGACGGCCCGGACTCCGGGACGGCCGACTGGTTCCGCGGGCAGGGGTACTTCGAGCGGTTCCTGTCCAACGTCGAACTCCTCACCGCCGACCAGCGGCGGCTGGCGTTCAACACGTTCACCACGGCCGGCTCCGTGAAGGAGCTGCCGCGCCTCGCACGGCTCATCGCCGGAGTGGACCAGCGGACGGACGTCGAGTACTGGCTGATCTCCCAGTACCGTCCCATCGGCCGCGCGAACACGCGCAAGGCGGAGATCTACGGCTTCGAGCGGGACGACTTCGTACGGGCCGTGGACGACATACGCGGCGATGTCGACGGAGTGACGATCTACGCCCAGCCGACGCGAGCCCCTGAGGACCCGTACCCGTTCCGTGTCTGGGTCCTCGCCGACGGAACGGTCACCGCGGACCTCGGCAGCGTCGCGGCGCCCCGCAACGCGGAACTCGGCAACCTCCTGACCGACGGCTTCGAGCCACTGGTCCGCAATGCCTTCGCCCTTCGTGAGCAGACTCAGCTGGAAGGAATCGCATGAAGTTCGACACGGCGTACTACGAGAGCGTCATCGACCAGCACAGCTACGAACGCCTGGGGCTCGGCGCCATCGACTTCGGCCTCGCGGGGATGAGCCCCGACGACCTGCACACCAAATGGGTGTGCCACACCGGAGCGCGCCAGTTCGCGGAGGCCGTCGCGGACGGTCAGCCCGCGATCGTCACGACCGGGGTCGGACTCGGCGGGCCGCCCCACGCCGGCACCCTCTTCCAGCTGCTGCGCGCGGTCAAGCTGCAGCAGTGCGGGCTCGACGTGCAGATCGTGCTGGGCGATCTCGACTCCTACAACGCGCGCCGTACGCCCCTCGACTCCGTGCGGAAACTCGCCGACCAGTACGAGGAGTTCGTCCTGCGTCTCGGATTCGACGCCGAGCGGGGTGTGCTGCGCAGGCAGGAGGGCGAGACCGATGTCCTGGCCACCGCGTTCCTGCTGTCACGCCACCTGGACGATGACGACTTCCATTGGGCGGAGGAGGACCTCGCCGGGCTCTACCGCAACCACGGTGTCTTCGACCATCTCAACTACGGGATGAAGCAGGCCACCCTGCTCATGGCCGCGGACTTCGTCCATCTCCTCCGCGAAGGACGTCACGTCCTGGTCTCCCTCGGGGTCGACGAGCACAAGTACGTCGCACTCGCCCGGCGCGGAGCGGAACGCTGGGGCCTGCCCGCGGATCGCCTGTCCGGCATCTACACCAAGATGATCCCGGGCCTCGGCGGCCTCCCGAAGATGAGCAAGAGCATCCCCGGCTCGGGGATCGACGCCTCCATGTGCGCCGAGGACATCCGCGCCCTTCTCAGGGCGGACACCGACACCGCGCCCACCGACGACGGCTCGGCACTCCTCCAGATGTACGCGTGCCTGCCCGAGGTCGATGGTCGGGAGTACGACCGAGCCTCGGCCGTGCGCCGCGCCGGCGGCCCCGAATGGCAGACCGTACGCGAGCAGCTGGTCGAGCGGATGCTCTCGCTGTTCTCCCACTGGCCGAAGTAAGCAAGGAGCCTCTCGTGCACGCAGACACCACGACCTCCCGCCAGCCCATCGGCGGCGCCGAGACCTACTTCATCAGGAGCGGCTACCGCAGCCGGGACCGGGTGGAGTACTTCCTCGACGAGACGGACGACACCGTGACCTGGCAGCCCGACGTCTACCCCTACGCCGCCGCCCGCGCCCTGGAACTCGGCCGCGACGTCGTGATCGACATCGGCTGCGGACGGGCGGGCAAGCTGGCCTCGCTGGCCTACGAGTACCCGGCCTGGTCCTACATCGGTGTGGACTTCGGAGACAACCTCGTGTGGTGCCGCGACAACCACCCCTTCGGCGAGTGGATCGAGGTCGACCTCGAGTCGGCCGAGCGGCTGCCCATCGCCCCCGCCCTCGTACGCCGATCCATAGTCGTCTGCTCCGACGTGATCGAGCACCTCGTGAACCCGACGCCGGCCCTGTCCCTGATCCGTGGCCTCCTCGTGGAGGGCAGCGCCGCCGCGGTACTGTCCACGCCGGCCCGCGAGTGCCGCAGCGGTTACGACACTCCCGGACCGCCCCGCAACCCCAGCCACGTCCGGGAGTGGGCAAGCGACGAGTTCCAGGCGCTGTTGAAGGCGTCGGGATTCAAGATCCACCACGCCGGGCTCACGCGAAGCGACGACGCCTCCAACGGCATGTCCACCCAGCTGATCCTCGTCGGCGCGGAAGAGGCGGAGGGGGAACAGCGGTGACAGCGGCCCCCCGGCCCGAGGGTATGCGTGTCGTCCACCTCCCGGCTCGTACCCCGTACGCGTGGAAACTGCGGAGCCGCGACTTCCACATCCTGAACGGAACCGAGATCCCCGGCGGCCACACGGTGCCGGCGGCGGTCGATGCCAGCTGGCTTCTCGAACACGGCCCTCTCACATGGCTCGACGTCCTGCACCTGCACCACATCGACTTCGAGGACCCTGCCACTCTGGAACGCCTGCTCGACGCGTGCTTAGGCGACGGAGTCCACGTGGTGTTCACCGCCCACGACACGCGGCCCATGGTCGGCGGCGCCGAGGACTTCACCACGCGGCTGCGGATGCTCCACTCGGCCGAGGTGGGCTGGGTCTGCCTCACGGAAGGCTCGGTCACCAAGCTGACCGAGGTCCTCGGCGAGCGTCCCGACGCGGCCGTCATCCCCCACGGGTACGTCGCGGCCCCGGAGGAACTGGCCGGCCTGGAGCGCGAGCCCGGCGTCTCGTCCCGGTACCTCATGTTCGGGGCCTCACGCGCCAGCCGGGACCAGCTGTCCACCATGACCAACTGGAGCCTTGGGATCACCGACCCCGACAGCACCCTCCACGTCCTTCTGCGCGCGTTCAGCCCCGCCGACTTCGCCGACGGGGGCCGTGCCCCGCTGCTTCTGGAGACGGCCCGACGCGATCCCCGTATCCGCCTGACGATGCGCCCGTATCCCACCGACGAGGAAGTGGTGAGAGCCGGCCTTGCTTCGGACGCGCTGCTGCTCCCCTATCTCTGGGGCAGTCACTCCGGCCAGCTGGAACTGGCCTTTGACCTGAACCTGCTCCCGGTCTGCTCCCTCACGGGGCACCTGGCCGAGCAGTACGAGCAGCACAAGGGGCTGGTCGAGGAGCCCGAATGGTTCGACTGGTCGCAGGGGCACCCCAATCTCTTCGGAGAGAAGTTCCTGACCGCACTGGAGAACGCGGCGGCTCGACTCGACTCCAGGCCACGCCGTCTGGATCGTGAGTTCCTCGACTACAGGGGTCAGGAACATCAGGTGATTCTGCGGCAATACGCCCGCGTGTACGGAGGTGACCGATGAACGGCCCGCCTCGTGTTTCGTGCGTGATCCTGTGCCACAACTACGGCCGGTATCTCGACCGGGCCATAACCAGCTGCCTGGAGCAGGAACCCGGAGACTTCGTCCTGCACGAGGTAATCGTCATCGACGACGGTTCCGCTGACGAGACCGAAGAGGTGTGCCTGCGCCACGAGGGAAACGACAAGGTCAAGGTCATTCGGAGGGACCAGCAGGGTTTCGGACAGACCCTGACCGACGCCTTTCTCGTCAGCAGCGGTGACTGGGTGGCTCCGCTCGACGCCGACGACTGGTTCCACCCGTCGAAGCTGCGTACATGCGCCGAGGCGATGACAGGTGAGACGCTGTTCATCGAGCACTGGGAGCACGTGGTCGACTCCGACGGAGACCCGATGCTGGAGGAGCCGCATCCAGGCGGAAACACGAGCACCCTGGTGGTCCACCGCGATGCCGCCCTGAGTCTCCTTCCGGTAAGCAACGAGATCTTCTTCCACGCGTTGCGCGAGGCGGGCCGAGGCATCGCCCTCGGGGACCCGTTGACCTTCTACCGGGTCCACCCCCGCAGCATGACCGACCGCGGTACGCCCGGCGTCTCACAGGACTACCGGTCCGAGGTCTGCGTCGCGCTCTCGGACCGTCTCCGCGCGATGTATTGGAATCCTCCCGCGTGGGCGAGCGGGCGCCGGCTACGAAGGATCTCCTGGCACTTCCGCACGCTCGCCTTCGGCCACAAGGTGGAATCGGCCATGCAGCGGGAGAAGCGTCTGTCCGCGATGCTCCTGATTCCAGGAATGCTCATGGGCACGCTCCGTTCCCGTGACGCAATAGCGCCGTGGCTCCGGTCCCTCTGCAGCACGGTCGCGGGACGGCCGCTGGTGCGGTTGACGCCGAGCCCGGAACAACCGGGGCATTCATGATCAATCCAGCAGTGCGCCGAGGGCGGCGATGATAAGATCGCGGCTTCCAATCCCATACTGGTCAGGCCAGTTGTCCGACGCAGGAGCGTATAGGCGCCATGAGCCGTTTGAGTGAGTCCGTCACCCGTGTCATGCACATCCTCGATGGAGCGGACCTGGGCGCGGACTATACGGCCGCTCAGCTGCTTAGCGAGACAACAGCGCGGCGCTCCCTCGACCTCTCCGACCTCTCCCCCCAGGAGCAGGCCGCCCTGGTCGAGGGGCGCACGAATCACCTGATCCCCTCGGCAGCGGTGCTCGCCGAGAAGATCGAGGCCGCGCAGGCGGCGGGACGGCCGTTCGTCGTCAAGTACGGCATCGACCCGACCTCGCCCGACGTCCACCTCGGCCATGCGGTGCCGATCATCATCGCCAGCCGTTTCCAGCGGATGGGCCACCACGTCGTCTTCATCATCGGCGACGTCACTGCCAAGATCGGCGACCCGTCGGGCCGCTCCTCGGAGCGGCCGGCCCTCACCGACGAGGACATCGCCCGCAACCTGAGCGGCTACCAGCAGCAGGTCACGCCGTTCATCGACTTCGAGCGTGCCGACCTGCGCTTCAACGGCGAGTGGCTGAACAAGGTCACCCTGCCGGAGCTCGTCGGGGTCCTCGCCCGGGTGCCGGTCTCCATGTCGCTCCAGCGCGAGGACTTCCGTACCCGGCTCGCCGAGGGCCACGGGCTGTCGGTCGCCGAGTTCGTCTACTCCGTGGTCATGGCGTGGGACTCGGTGGCCATCGACGCCGACGTAGAGCTCGGCGGCGTGGACCAGCTGCTGAACCTCCAGATGTGCCGCAAGGTCATGGAGATCTCGGACCAGTCCCCCGAGGTCGTCATCACCACCCCGCTCATCGAGGGCACCGACGGCTCGGGCACCAAGATGAGTAAGAGCAAGGGCAACTACGTGGGCCTGACGGCGTCGCCCGATGACGTCTACGGCCGACTGATGTCCATCCCCGACCACCTCACCGAGCCGTACCTCCAGCTGCTCACCGAGTGGACGGACGACGAGATCCGCGTGGTCACCAAGCGCCTGGAGGAGGGAACCGCGCACCCGATGGCGATCAAGCGGATCCTCGCCGGCGAGGTGGTGGCCGCTCTCCACGGCCTGGATGCCGCTGCCGCCGCCCGCGCGGAGTTCACGGCGCGCTTCTCCAAGCGCTCCTTCGGGGACACCCAGAACCTCCCCGTCGTCTCCCTGAAGGACCACGCCGAGGACACGCTCGGGGCGCTGATCAGCCACACGCTGGACTTCGCTCCCAGCATCTCCGCCGTGCGCCGCGTGGCCCAGCAGAACGGCCTCCGCCTCATCCTTGAGTCGGATGGAGAGCAGCAGACCACGCAGCTCACGGAGGCTTCCGTACAGCAGGCGCTCAGCGCGGTCGTGAGCGAGGTCGGGGCACTCGACGGTGCCGAGCTCTACCTCAAGGTGGGTCGCAAGGTCGCCCGCATCGACGCCTGAGACTCAGACCCGGCGCCGACCCACCCGTCCGGGTCGGCGCCGTTCTGTTTTGCCTCGGCGCAACTGGTAGGCGCGCTGCCACGTCCGTAATCGGTGGTCATGGGACGGGACAGCACCCTCGCTCGGCGTCGACCCGGAGCAGGATCGTCGATGACCCGTCCGGACTGCGCGAACGGATCAAGAAGCCCAGCCTCGGCTCAGGGCGAGTTGGCCGGCCTGATACGCGTCGCGCTGCGCGGTGATCCACCTTTCGACTTGGTCCACGGATTTCGTGACGGGCTGATCCGTGGTGTCGAGCAGTTGAGTGCGCCATCGGGGATCACCGGCGTGCCACCCGATCCAGCGGTGCCAGACCATCTCAGGCCAGCTGTTGTCGATGACGACGTCGGGCCGGTGACGGGGGTCGAGAGCGTGCTTCCGGTGCCACGCGGCCCAGCCGAGGAAAGCATCGACCGCCGGGGCGTCCCACCGACCGGGGTCGCGCTCGGCGAGGCGAACGCACCGGACCTCGTCGGCGACGTCAACCAGGCACACGGCGATGCCGTCCAGCAGTGGGGCGGAGGGCACGGCGAGAACTTCGCCCAAGGGGGACTGCCCGGTGAGCAGAAGGTCGATTCCGCGATCCTGGTACTCCAGCGCGCGTCGCACCCACATCTCGGTCATGCGGTGGCGCCAGTGCAGGTCGGCGCCTTCCGGCACACCGAGCTCATCGAAGTCGTGCACGGCGATCTGCCGGAGCCTGTCGGCTGCGGCGTAGGCGAGCGTCGTCTTGCCCGAGCAGCTGGACCCGGTGAGCTTCAACAACATCGCCCCAGGGTGCCAGCGCCTCAGTACCTCTCTCGACCCGTTTTGCGCCCCCTGCAGCCTCCGCCGTGTACCGAGCGAGGCTGCAGGGTACCCAGCCAGAGCCGAGCCCGCTCGCAGTCACGAATACCAGCAGGCACGGGTAGCCGGGCCTCTCATGGCGTTCTGCCGCCGCGCTTGTAGCCCTCCCACAACCGGCCGCCAGTCTGCTCCAGCACTTCGTCCACCACACCGACGAGCGGCTCGACCTGACCCTCCAGCACCTCACGGACCGCGTGGTGAAGGCGCATGCTCAGCCCTGGCGCCGTGGTCTCGAGACGACGTGCCAGCCACTTCCCGCCTCCGACCCAAGACCCACCAGCGGCAAGTGCCAACTCTCCGGTTCGCCGCGCCAGTTCAGCCGCAATGAACAGCCGCTCGCCCCCGTCCACGCTCCCCGAGAGATCGTCTAGGAGGTCGGTGATCGCGTAGCGGTAGTCATCGATCTCTTCGGCCGAAACGGTCGGCGGTCCCGCGGCAGCCAGCCTCTCGGCTTCAGCGGCGAGGCGGGCACCGACTCCATCGGCGTCGAAGAGCAGCAGCCCGTCTGCACACATCCAGAGCAACGGTGACCGGCGCCTGCTCACTTCCCGCTCGACGTACGCGTGCCAACTCGCCTCGGTGTGCACGAACAGCTCCACCGGCCAGTCGTCGTGCCGGAGGCTTGCACGGTACGGGGCTGGGGCCCCATGCAGGAGCACCACGATGTCGAGATCCGACGTCGCCGTGCGGCGCCCCGTCAGGACGCTGCCTCCCAAGAACGCTGCCCGAGCGTCAGGGTGGTGCTCCTCGACAACAGCGCGTGCGGCGCCAATCGCATCCATGCAGTCACTATCCACACCGAGTGAGCAGCATGCACGGGGTTTCTTCGTCAGCACACTGGTAACCCTGGAACGGGATCCCGGCACCCCGGAAGAGGCGGATACCGGGGCGTCCCAGCTACGAGCAGAGCTCAACACTCCCGACAGCGTGTGCCAGGTCAATCCCGAGGAGCCGGTGCAGGTCCGCCGTGACCACGCGGTACGCGTTACCGAGCTTGAGGACCGTGACGGGGTACTGGCCCCGCTTCGCCAGCGCGTAGCCCGTGCTGCGGCCGATCGTCAGCGCCTTGTTCGCCGTGTCGAGGTCGACGGCGACAGGCAGAGCGAGCAGTTCCTCGCGGGTCATCCCCCTGACAACCTTGCACGCAGCCATGATGCATCCCATCATCAAAAGTTGTTCTGACAGCAGAATGAGTACCACGGATGTTGCGGCCACATATTTTTGCGACGTAAGTTGCAGTCATGACGAACACCGATTGGTCTCCGAACTTCACCGCCCGCGTCGCAGAGCAGATGCGCTGGGCGCGCAAGGCCGCCGGCCTCACCGTGGCGGAGGCCGCCGAGGCGTGCGCCTCCCTGGGCCTTGCGGTCCCGAAGACGACGATCACGAACCTGGAGACCGGACGACGCAGCTCAATCGACCTGGCGGAGTTCCTCGTCCTGGCCGAGGTCTACAAGGTTCCGCCGATCAGTCTGCTGTTCCCGCTGGGCACCGACGCCTCGGTGGCCGTACTCCCCGGCAGGGAGGTCCCGACATGGGAGGCGGTGTCCTGGTTCACGGGCGAGACTCCCCTCGACAAGCCCGCCCCCGAGGGGTCCGCCCGGGACGTGCTCGACACCTACCGCGCCCACAGCGACGCCGTGACCACCGCCCTGACGTCCACCCGCCTGGCTAAGGAACGGCGGCGGAAGGCCAGCATCACCCTCGACGCCGTCCGCCGCGACGCCCTCCTCGAAACCGCGACCTCGTACGAGCACCTCGCGTTCGACGACTGCAGAGAACTCCGCGAGTTCCGCAGCGCGATGCGTGAGCGCGGGCTGGTTCCCCCTGCTCTGCCCGCCGACCTCACGTTCGTCGACAACCCCGAGGACTAGCGTTGCCGAGCACCACCACGTCCGGCGGCGCCGTCACGCGCCGCTGCTCCTGCCGCAACCCCGAGACCGGCAAGAACTACGGCAAGTCGTGCCCCAAGCTCACCAACCGGCGCCACGGCACCTGGTCCATACGCCACGAGCTGGTCAACCGCCCCGACGGCACCCGCCGGGAGTTCCGCCGCAGCGGCTTTGAGTCCTCCGCCGAGGCCACCAAGGAGCTGAACAAGGTCCGGGCGCTGCTCGCCATCCCCGACGAGGACGACCCCGCCGGTCATCTCGCGGTCAGCGACATGCTGGAGACCTGCGCCAAGAACAAGGAGCCGCTGCCCGACTACGACGAGACGCGGAGGCGCTACGCCACAGGCCAGAGCCTCCATTCCAAGATCACTGTCGGGGACTGGCTCGACGAGTGGCTGGCGGGCAAGAAGCGGCTGCGTTCCACGTCCCTCAAGCGCTACGAGAGCGACGTACGGGTACACCTCAAGCCCCACCTGGGGCACCTGCGGCTCGACCGGCTCCGCGTCGCCGACCTGGACAGGATGTTCGAGGCCATCAACGACGCGAACGTCGAGATCATCGAGCAGAACGCCCTACGGCGGGCGGCCCTGAACGAGCTGAAGACCATCCCCTGGAAGGGCGCGGAGAACCGAGCCCGCCGCAAGTGGCTCAAGGCATCCATCGACGAGATGCCGCCCTTCCGCAAGCCCACCCGTACCAACAGCCAGCACACGATCAAGCGCACCCTGCGTGCCGCCCTCAACACCGCGATCGCCCAGCAGATCATCCCGCCTTTCAACCCCGCCGAGCATGTTGAACTGAACCCGGCCGCGCGCGCGAAGGCCATGGTCTGGACCGCCGAGCGGGTACGCCACTGGAAGCGGACCGGGGAAAAGCCCAGCCCCGTCATGGTCTGGACGCCGGAGCAGACCGGCGCCTTCCTCGACCAGGTCGCCACGCACCGCCTCTACACCCTCTGGCACCTGATCGCCTTCCGAGGGCTGCGCCGTGGTGAAGCCTGCGGGCTTCGGTGGATGGACATCGATCTGGCCCACCACTCGATGACCGTCGCCACCCAACTCGTCCAGTCAGGCTGGCAGGTGCACGAGGCGGCCCCGAAGACCGACAGCGGGGAACGCCTGGTCGCTCTGGACGCCGAGTCGGTCGACTCGCTCCGCGAGCACCAGCAGCGCCAGCGTAAAGAGCAGGCTCGCTGGGGTGCTGCCTGGAAGACGACCGGCCGTGTCTTCACCGACGAGGACGGCGCCCTCCTCCACCCCGCCAAGGTCTCGCTCATGTTCACGCGTGAGCTCGAAGCCGCCGGCCTGCCTCCGGTCCGCCTTCACGACCTACGGCATGGTGCCGCGACGCTCGCGCTCGCCGCCGGAGTGGACATCAAGATCGTGTCGGAGATGCTCGGCCACTCTGACACCCACATCACCCGGGACATCTACCAGTCCGTCCTGGACGACCTCGCCCGCGAGGCCGCCGAGGCGGTCGTGAAGCTCGTCCCCCGCCAACGACGCACCCGTACAACGCAGAAAGGCGAGCCGCCGCACGAAGCGGCCGGGCGAACAGCCTGACGTCACACCTGACCACCACGAAGCCCTCTGTCTCGGTCTCATAGCCGAGGCAGAGGGCTGCACCGCAAGGCAGGTGGACTCGCACCAGCGGACCGGGCCCTTCGGCCCCTACAGTGCCGGGCGCGCGATCCTGGAGATATGGAGATCGAGGTCTTGGTGGTCCCGGGTTGCCCGAACCAGAAGCTCGTGGAGGAGCGATTGCGGCAGGCGCTGGACGACGCCGGGCTGCCCGTCACCACCTTCACCACGCGGGTGATCTCCGACCAGGGCGAGGCCGAGCGGTCGGGCTTCACCGGCTCCCCGACGATCCTGATCGACGGTCGCGACCCGTTCGCCGAGCCGGGCGCCTCACCTTCGGTCGCCTGCCGGATCTACCGCACCCCGGGCGGGCTGGCCGGTGCGCCCGAGGTCAACCAGATCCAGCAGGCCCTGCAGGCAGCCCCCGACACGAACGGCCGAGTATAAGCGCCCTCACCGTCAGGCCACCGGATGGCGCTCTAGCGTCGCTGCGTGGACGACACATAAATCGTCGGAGGTGGTCGGCTCTCCGCTCAGCGGCGGTGGTGAGGCACGTCGTCTCGGCGCAGCGCAAGGTAGGTCTCCGGGGTTGCCGCCTCCAGCAGGTCCGGCTGGTCGTCGAGGTCAAGTCTCGGTTCTTGCTGACCGGGCAGGAGGTCACGCCACTGGCGGTCGCCGCCGTCCACGTACGCGTCGCGGAGGCGTTCCTGGATGAGCTCGCGTTCCTGCTCCTGTGCTTCACGAAAGACGCGCCGCTGGGTACGGCGGCGCTGTTCCTCGACTTCTTCGTCGGCGGGCTCGTCGGCGATGCGCTGGTCCTCGGCGCGAAGGCCGGGGGTGCGCGCGGCGATGGCCTGGTCCTCGTAGTGAAGTTGGTCGCAGGCGGCGAACAGACGGCGTGACATCCCCAGGTGCAACTCGGTTCCGGGGATGCGGTAGGTGAGGAAGTCGTCCAGGCCGATCGCGCGGGTGATGGTACGGCGGGCCTGTTCGTCGTCCGATGGCGATTCGGCGCGAACGGCTGCGCGCATGGCACGGGATATCGGGTCGCGTTCCAGCGGGGTCGTCAACCCGTCAGCAGACCGGCGGCGGGTGGAGCGGTCCGCGGTCAGGGCGACAGTCCGAAGGCGGGAAGGGGGCGCGGAGCGCAGGGCGAGGCAGGTCAGCATCTGTGCGCGAGCAGTTGCCAATAGCGCGTCGTCGCTCTCACCGAGGTGGTCCTCGGGGCTGCTGGGCGCTGGAGCGGGCTTCCCATTGACCGGGAGCGCCGGCTGTCCGGGGTGGTGGTCGTGGTCGATGGTCACGAACAGGTCGCCCTGGGGCTGGACGGAGGCACCGCACAGGATGCGGCGGTGATCATATGCGTGGAGGACCTTGGTCCCTTCCTCGAGCTGCTCCCACCCTTCGGTGAGCCGGTTCTTGCGGACGTTGCCGCCCTTGGCCTCGATCAACCAGTACGTGTTCTCCGCCTCGTGCAGCCCCCACAGGTCCGGAAGGGTGCGGACGGGGTCCTTGAAGGCACTCTCCAGGGCGGGTACGGGGCCGCCATCCTCGATGTGCCAGGTCTGGCCCAGCCCCATCAACGAGCGGCATGCCCACTCCGCCATCGTCATGCCCAGCCGGTATCCGAGCATGCTCTTGGCGGAGCGTTCGGTGCCGTGCTCGTAGACGGCGTTGACCGTCAGGCGCCGACCCGACGTGTGCGGGAGCGGATGCTTGGGGGTGACGTCGTGGATGCCGAGATAGGCGTACAGAGGGGAGACGCGGGCGACCAGTTCTCCCCGCGCCAGCTGCGGAGCTTGGTGCAGCCAGGGTGTGACGTCTCGGCCTACCTCGGTGGCGGCCTTGACGATCTCCCGCCATGTCGTCGTCGGCGCGTACCAGCCGTCCTTGTCTGGAAACGCTCCCGGTGTGGTCCACGCCCGGTGCTTGGCCGTCCGCCACTGCTTGAACGGTCGCTTGGCCGGCCCGTCACGGAACAGCACGGGTATGTCCACGCTGTCGGCATAGACCAGGGGTACGGCGTCGGTCACGTCATCGGAAATCACGCAGCTCACTGTCGCAGTGGCCGTCCGTACGACCCCAACTTGAGTCGCCTCACATCAACCCTGCGCGTCCTGCGGGAGAGCCCCGTCTTCCCTCTCGCCGAACGCCGAAGCCCCCTGGATCCGGTCCAATCACCGGATCCAGGGGGCTTACGAGGTAGGCCGCGTGGGACTCGAACCCACAACCAACAGATTAAAAGTCTGCTGCTCTGACCAATTGAGCTAGCGGCCCGCGCGGCCCCCAGCATAGCTGCATGGTCGGGCCGCTCTCACAGCCTTATCCACGATCACGCGAGTCGAGTCCCGCTCCTCGCCGCGATCAGCTGTTGTTGGGGCTCCACAACGGAGACGTAAGCGGGTGTCTTGAGCGGCTACCGGGAGCGAGGGCGCTCGGTCATGCGGCCGCGCGCTCCCTCTGCGCGCCCCCTGTCCGAATGCGCTCCCCTCGCGCTCCCCTGGCCTTCGGGCGCCCGGCAGAGCGATCGGACAGTGCGGCGACATTCCCGCTTAGCAGCAGGTCAGAGGGGTTTCAGCGCTACTCGACGGCGCCCCGGCACCCCGGCAGCCAGGTCCACCCAATGATTTAAAAGTCCGCTGCTCTGACCAATTGAGCTAACGGCCCCGGTCACATCACACACGAGCATAGCCCGCCCGGTCCCGGCAGCCGATTCGGTATCGGTGTCGGGCCCTGTCACGCCCCGCGCCGTGTCCGTTTCGCTCCGGGTTGTGTGCTCCGGAGGAACAGTGAGGAACATGAAGGACAGCAACAGGGCCCGTACGTCACCGAGTCGGTTCGGTGGCGTACGGGCCCTGCCGGTCTGTCAGGCGGACCTGCTCGGCCGGGAGTCGGCCGGGCGGGGG
>NZ_NWVL01000025.1 GCF_002382885.1 Streptomyces sp. WZ.A104 | reverse complement strand
CGCCGCCGAGGCGGATGCCGCCGCGGCCAGGGCGACCCAGGCGGCGGGCAGGGCGCGGAACCTGGCCGGGCAGGCGGCCGCCGCTGCCCGCACGGCGCGTGACGCGGCCAACAGCGCCGCCGATCACGCCGAGAAGGCCGCGGCCGCGGCCAAGGAAGCGGCCGCCCACGCCGGTGAGGCGGTCGACTACGCCAACCGGTCCACGCTGGCCGCCAACGCCGCTGTCGAGGCGGCGAATGCCGCCGCCGCCGCGGTCGTCAAGGCGCGGGATGTCGAAGCGGCGGCCCGCCAGGCCGAAGCCGAGAGTCTGGCCGAGGAGACCAGCGAGGCGATCGAGCAGGCACGACTCGCGGCGCAAGCGGAGTCGAACGAGCTCGAACGGTTCAACCGGGAGCGGACCCAGGAAGCACGCCTCTCCGAAGAGCTCCAGGCAGCCATCAGCTCTGCGGAATCAGCACTGCAGAACGGAACCATCGAGCAGGCCGCGGCGGCCGGGCGCAAGGCGGCGGTCCGCCTCTTGGACGGCCCGGGGACCTGGACCCGTCAGGCGGCGGAGTACGCGCTGTCCGGTTCGGACCAGGACGTCGTCAACTGGATCTCGACCGACCGCGTCCTCGCGGTGCAGCAGGACAACGTCGAGAACGTCGCGGCGCTCGCCGCAATGTCGACGCAGGCCGTGGCCACGGCGGCCGCGGAGGTTCTGAAGACCGAAGACCACGCCAAGATCAAGGCATTCCTGGAGACCGGAGCGGTCGAGGCAGCCGCTGAGGACAACCGGGTCGAGGTGGCCAGGATCCTGGCCGACCCCAGCAGCGGCACGAGGGTGCGAAGCGAGGCATCGGCCGCACTGGACGCGGGGACCGCCGAGGCCGTGCACACCTTCCTGTGGGTCGGCCGCGAGGCGGCCGTACGCGAGGACGACCAGGTGGCCGCGTCGACGCTCCTCGCAACCGGAGGCCCTTACACCAAGGCGGCGGCGCAGATCGCGCTCGAGGGCGACACCTTCATGCTCCGCCAGTTCATCGCCACCACTCAGTACGACTTCGCGCGGATCGACCAGGATCGCGCCACGCACATCAGCGCGGTCCGTGCGTCGATCGCACGCGCGGCCAAGATCGCGGCGAATGCGCAGGAGGACGCGGCCCGCGCCTCCGAGGCTGCCGCCATTGCACGCCAGGCCGCTGACAAAGCGACTGAGTGGGCCAACCTCGCCAAGGGGTATGCCAAGGATGCGGCGAAGTCTGCACAGGAAGCACGTGACAACGCCGATGCCGCCGAGCGGTCCGCGGCCGAAGCGGCGAAGTCCGCCCAGACCGCGAGCAACGCAGCCGCCGCGGCACTCAAGGCAAGCCGCGTGGCACGCCAGGCCGCGACTCGAGCCGTGCGGTCCGCCGAGACCGCCGCGCGCTACGCCACGGACGCCGCGATCTCGGCAACGACAGCCCGCAAGCAGGCAATCGAAGCCGGCAAGGACGCAGTCTCCGCCGCGCATGCCGCAACCCAGGCCTACGTTCTTGTGATCCAGGCCGCGGTGCGCCAGGCGATCCAGAACGCCATCGACAATGCGAGCGTTCCCGTCGGCGACGACGACGGCGAACTTCCGCCCGGAGCCGAGAGCTGTCTGACGCCGTTCGGCAAGCCCATCCCGTCCGGAAACGGCGCTACACCGTGGGAGCTGGGGTGGAGCTGGCTCACGGGAGGCGGCGATCGGTCCCAGTGTTTCGGCCCGAACGACGAGTTCACCAGCCTCTACCGCGCGCACCCGCATACGCAGGAGACGCTCGAGTACTTTCTCACGGACTGGGTGCGCACCGGGAAGTACGAGCTGGGCCACACGTACATGTACGACTACAGTCTCGGCGGCGTCCAGGGCCTGAAGTGGCTCAGGGACATGGGGGTCACGCAACCAGGAGACGAATGGCTGACCGGGTACACCGGAAACCACGCGTACGCGTTCATGGGCTCACAGAAGATCCGGATGACCCCCATCCGGGAGAACGCGGACGGCAGCGTGGTGTGGCGTTACACGGCGTACAGCGAGCAGAGCGCGGAGTCCGCAACCCGCCCGCCGATCATCGGGTACCAGGACTGGTACAAAGAGTCCGCCGGCAAGGCCATCAATGGCCTGATCGACTGGGTCAGCGGCGATTCAGGACCAGGGTCGACCATGACCGTGCTGGTCGAGTTCAACGTCACGCTGGGGCCGTAGTGCGCAAGCTGACAGGTGGACGTTGGTTCGCCGCCGCGCTGGCCGCTTCCGCAGTACTCACCGCGGGCTGCACGGCTCGGGTCGACGCCGAAGACCTGCCCGGTCTGTACCGCAACGATGAGACCGGCGGTGAGATCCGGCTTGAATCCGACGGCACGTTCACCGCCACTGATCTGTCGACGGCCCCGCACGGCGACCCCGCCGATTTCCACGGCGATTGGAACTTCGTGGACAGAGGCGACTTCCTCAGCGAGGACTTCGTCTATCTGAACATCGCTGAGCGTGGCATCGGTGAGGTCTCCGGTGTTCAGCTCTACGCACGCGGCGGGGGGAAGGTAGCGTTCCGCGAGCCGGATGGGTCGTGGTCCCTGGTGCTCACCAAAAGCACCTAGCGTCGAGCTTTCGTGACGGTCCGTCGGATTCTCCGGCGGGCCGTTTCGGTCGTCCGGGCTGATCACGGGGAGGTCGGTGGCCCGGCTGTCGCGACGGCGCCGGGTTCCACAGTTCCGGTCGGGGCCAGTGCTGCTCGTGGGGACGGGACCCTGCTGGGCAGCCGGGGTTCGGCAGGGCCGCGAGCCGTTGCAGGGCGCCTGTGATCGCATCGGTCCAGGGTCAGTGCCCGGCGAGGCGGAGGATTCGGGTCCGTTCCCAAAGGATCTGGATCGAGGAGGTGTCTCTGAGCTGGGCCTTGTCAGTTCTGCTGACCGCAGCGGAACGGGAGTGGATCACACAGCTGACCGCGCAGATCGAGAAACTCGGCCGACCCGTCGAGGAAGAGGTGCCTGTCAAGATCTGTGTGCCGCGACGCAACCGGCAGGGGGCGCTACGAGGCCGCTTCGGCGACAACGCTCCGTGGAGGCTGATGGCTGCTCAGGTTTTCCTGACGCGCCGTCAATCATTTGGATCATCTTGCACGTGCGTTGTACAACGTACTGAAAACCAACAGTGATCAGTGAAGAGCCTTGAAGGTGAGTATTCGCAGCTCAGATGGCTTGCTGCGGTGTTGTGCCCCCTGGGCTCAAGGGGCACAACACCCCGCCCGTCAGATGTCCCGGAAGGGACCAGCGAGTTCCGTGACCTGCTGTGGTGGGAGTGCGGAGGCTCCTGACCTGCACGAATGGCCTTTCGGCTCTTTCATGCTCGTGCCGGTTGATGGGCCTGAAAGTCCCAGGGGACTTTCACGGCTGAGGGGCGCCTTTCGGCTCTACACGGCAGTGCGGGCTCGTCAGCCGCCTCGCCCCTGACGAGAGCGCTGCAACCTCGATGTCGAACGCCTGGCGCTCAGCAGATGCCTTGCGGGATCGTGAGGTTCTGATGACCGACGACTCTTCGGCCGCCGACGGCAGTGAGCCGACGGGGCCGGTCAGCCCTCGCACGTCCTGTGGTGAGCGGTCCGTCACGCGAGCCCGGCGGGAGCCCAGTCGCTGTCGGCCTGCCCCAGACACACCCCCGCCACCACCCGGGCCGCCGAAGGACTCCGCGACGGGCTCGGTCCGCTCCCAGCCGGTGCGGGACTCGGCGGGGACGCGGATGGCGTCCGGAAGTGCGCAGGGCCTGACCGTCTCCCCGGCGGCACGGCGTGGTGGCGGACAGGGCCCGAGAGCAGGCACGTCCGTACGGGGCCGCACGGGTGACCGGCCTTTCGACGGGCAGACGTCCGAGGTTGGGTTTTCTCGGACCGGGCACAGTGCCCGACCGGCGCCGACGCCGGTTCGTCGATCGACAGCGGGGAGCGCGTCAGGTGGTCTTGGTCATCGTCTTCGGAGTGGCGCTGCTGGTGGCCGTGCTGCTGTCCGGGCTCGCCGCCCGGTCGGTGCTCTCCACATCGCTGCTGTTCCTGGTGGGCGGCGCGCTCGTCAGCGACGGCTTCCTCGGTCTGATCCACATCACCCCGGACAGCGACATCGTCAGGGTCACCGCCGACCTGGCGCTCTTCGCGGTGCTGTTCACCGACGGCATGCACGTCTCCTTCCCCGCGCTGCGACAGGCGTGGCGCAACCCCGCCCGCGCCCTCGGCCTGCCGCTGGCTTTCGTCGGCGTCGCCCTGCTGGCCCACCTCCTCGTCGGCCTCGACTGGACGACCTCCTTCCTCGTCGGCGCCGTGCTGGCGCCGACCGACCCGGTGTTCGCCTCGGCCATCGTGGGCCGGGAAGAGGTCCCCGCCCGGCTACGGCAACTGCTCAACATCGAAAGCGGCGTCAACGACGGGCTGGCCCTGCCGTTCGTCCTCATCCTCATCGCGGCCGCCGTACCCACCGGCCATGCCGAAGACGTCGGCTTCGCCTCGATCGGCGGTGAACTCCTGCTCGGGCTGGTCTTCGGAGTGACCCTGCCGCTGCTGGTGCACTGGCTCGTCCGGTTCCGTGTGCTGGGCGCGGAACCTCGGCTCCAGCCCCTGTTGCCGCTGGCGGTCGCGGTGATTCTGTACGCGGCCTGCCACCTCACCCATGCCAACCCGTATCTGGCCGCCTTCTCCGCGGGCGCGGTGATCGTCACTGTCGCGCCCGAGGCCAAGAGCGCCTTCGAGCCGCTGGGCGAAGCTCTCGCCGAGCTGGCGAAGTTCGCGGCACTCCTGGTCTTCGGAGCTCTGCTGACCCCTCACCTCTTCGGCGAGCTCCCGATCGGCGGCTACGCGGTGGCGGTCCTGGCCATCTTCCTCATTCGTCCGGCCTCGCTGCTGCTGTCCCTGGTGGGCACCGACTTCGACCGCAAGGAGAAGCTCACGGCGGCCTGGTTCGGCCCCAAAGGCTACGCCTCCGTGGTCTACGGGTTGCTGGTGCTCCAGGCCGGTATCCCCCAGGGCGAGGAGGCGTTCACCCTGATCGCTGTCACCGTCGCCTTCTCCATCGTGGCCCACAGCAGCACGGACGTCCCGATCGCCCGCATCTTCGACGTCGAGAAACTCGTCGGTATCCCCGACGACGACAAAGAAACACCTCGCCGCAGGGCCCCCCGCGGTGCCGACCGCAAGAACAACGACAGCGAGTGGAGCGACGGCCACGGTTGACCTGCCGGTAAGCCTGACGAGGTGTCTTCACCCAGCACGACGAAGTACGAAGGTGATGATCCGGCGAAAGGTGTACGCGGAAGTACGCATGAAGAAGCAGTTCATTGACGGCCTGCGCACGAGCAACTGACGGTGGGTCGACCCTGCGCCGGGTCGCTCCGGAAGCATCCGCACTGCGGCAACCTGTGAGTTCAGCACGCTACTCACCGTCACCACCGACTGCCGACCAGAGCCGCTCGTTTGACAGACCCGTTGCAGGTCGCAGCATAGGAATCCCTCAAAGTCGCTGTCCGAGAAACGCAGGGCGCCTCAGCCGTCCGTGCCCCGGAGAGCGCGCTCCTTCGTGACTGCCGGTCGGTTCCGCACCGATGTGGAGATGATCCGCACCGAGCAACGGACGAGAAGACAGATCGCCGGGTCCGGCGACAGACTCGTTCCGCCGCGTCGACCGGCCTGGTCAGGCACGCGTTCTCCGAGGAGGGACCCCCTTTGACGAAACCACTTCACGCATGCGCGGATCCGGTGGCCGAGGGTGAGGGCACCGGACCGCCGCCCGGTCCGGACGACGAGCGGCGGCAGCCGCCCACGCCATCACGCCCGCACCACCTCGCCGAGGAGCCCGGCGGTAGCCGGGGGAGTCTGTACGTGAGGACGGGACCCGGCGCTCCGGCGGCATCGCGGCAGATCGGCGGGGCCCCCATGACGTTGGCGGAACTCAGCAGCCTCAGCGGGGTGCCGGCCGCGACGATCAAGTACTACCTCCGGGAAGGGCTGCTGTCCCCGGGCAGGCGTGTCACCGCGACCCGCGCCGAGTACGGCGAGGCGCACCTTCACCGACTGCGGTTGATTAGGGCGCTGATAGGTGTGCGCCGACTGTCGGTCGTGGCGGCCAAGAGGGTTCTCGGCACCATGGCGCGGCAGCCGGATGCGCACCGGATCCTCGGAACGCCGATCGACGGCGGGCCAGAGTCGCCGGACGGGGACCACGAGCGGGCGAAGGCTCCGGGCGTCGCCGGCGCGCGGAGGCTGATCACCGAGATGGGCTGGGACGTCGACACCGGTACCGCCGCCGCCCGGAGTCTCGGCGAGATTCTGCACGCCCTGTCGGAGCTGGGTACGGGGATCGACTGGCGGACGCTGCTGCCGTACGCGCGATTGGCGGACCGCGCATCGGAGCTGGACATCGAGCAGCTGAACGGCGACTGGGGGCCCGGGGAGGCCGCCGAACGCGCCGTGCTGGTGATTCTCCTGCTGGAACCGGTGCTGCTCGCGCTGCGGCGCCTCGCCGTGGAGGACAAATCAGTCCGTCACTTCCAGGGCGTCGAAGGCGGCGCGGAGAGCACGTGCGAAGAAGCGGCGGTCCGCCCGCGCCCGGAGGATGGACGCGGTTCGCCCGCTGCGTTCTTCGGCGCGTCGAAAGGAATGGCCACGTGACCGCGATGCAGGACGTGTACGCCGATCTGGCTGTGGAGGGCACCGAACTCGGTGATCTCGTGTCAGGACTGAGTCCCGAGGAATGGGCGGCGGAGACCCCCGCCGCCTCCTGGACGGTCCGTCACCAGGTGGCTCACCTGGCGTACGTCTCCCGTCTGGTACGGCTCGCGGTGAGCGACGAGGAAGCCTTCGCGGCCGAGACCGCGCAGGTCCGGGAGGACTTCCAGTCCGGGATGGACGCCGGGCTCGCCGGGTACGTCGCGGAGCCGGTCCCCCGTCTACTGCGTCGCTGGACCGAGGAACGGGCTGCCGCCGAGAAGGGGCTGTACGCACTGGAGCGCCATGACCCGGTGCCGTGGCCGGCCGGGCCGCTGCCGGCCAGTGTGCTCGCTGCGGTCGCGCTGTCGGAGCTGTTCGCGCACGGCCAGGACATCCGCGACGCCCTCGGGCGTCCGCGCGTGCTCACCGACCGGATCGGTCACATCGTCTTCCTCGGGACCCGCACCCGGGACCTGGCCTACCGAGCCCGGGGTCTGCGGCCTCCGGCCGAACCGTTCCGTTTCGAGCTGACGGCCCCGTCCGGGGAGTTGTGGGCCTTCGGCCCGCCGGAGGCCGGGCAGCGGATCGCCGGCCCGGCCCAGGACTTCTGCCTGCTCGTCACCCGGCGCAGACACCGCGACGACCTCGCGCTGACAGGGGTCGGGACGGAGGCCGGCCACTGGCTGGACATCGCACAGTCCTACGTCGGACCGCCTGGCACGGGCCGGGCACCGCAGTGAGCAACTTGACGTACAGCTCACGGCCCGGGGGCTGCTTTCTTAGCTGGCGGGCCTTCTTCGGTCCGCCCGACACGAGGGATCTGGGGTTGCCGTGCGAGAACAACGGATCAGCTGGTGGCTGCTGCCGAAGCGCGCCTGTGCCACCGCCCTGATCGTCACCGGACATCTGATCGCCGCAGTGCCGCACGCGATGACCCGCGGAAGCCGGGCCAGGCTGGCGCACCGCGCTCCCCGGCTGCTGACCGCGCTGGGGCCGTTCTTCGTCAAGGCCGGGCAACTGCTCAGCACGCGCCGTGACCTGGTCCCCGAACGCTGGTGCGACGCGTTGGGCGAACTGGCCGACGAGGTGCGGCAGCCGAGACGGGCGGCGGTGGCACGCACCCTCGCCGAGGCCGGATTCTCCGATGCCTTCGCCGAGTTCGACTGGGAGCCGGTGGCCTGCGGCAGTATCGCCAGTGTTCACCGCGCACGGCTCGCCGACGGCACCGAGGTCGCCGTCAAGGTGCAGCGGCACGGCATCCGCCCGGTGCTGGAGGCCGATCTGCGGCTGGCCCTGCTCGGCGCGCGGGCCGGCCAGCTGCTGCCGAGCATGCGGGACCTGCCCGCCGAGGAGATGATCGGACAGCTCGGCGGCGCCGTCCTGCGCCAGCTCGACTTCACCGCCGAACACGATTCCCTGCTCGCGCTGCGCGGGAACCTCTCCGACCACACCGAACTTCGCATCCCCGCGCCCGTCGAGGGACTGTGCGGACCGACGGTGCTCACCATGGAGTTCGTTTCGGACATCGGCCGGTTCAGGCCCCACGGCATGTCGATGGCCCGCCGCCAGGAGGTGGTCCGAGACGTGCTCCGGGCGGTCTACCGGATGCTCTTCGTGGACGGCGTGGTGCACTGCGACCTGCATCCGGGCAACCTATGCCTGGACGGTGAGGGACGGGTCGTGGTGCTGGACGCCGGCTTCGTGGTGCAGCTGCCCGACGCGGTGCGTCGCTCCTTCGCCGGCTTCTTCCTCAACATGGCCCAGGGCAACGGCCCGAAGTGTGCGGACATCGTGCTCGACAGCGCCGCGCGGCTCCCCGCGGACATGGACCGGGAGGGCTTCCGCAGCGCGGTGACGGAGCTGGTGGACGAGGTGGCCGGGGCGCTGTCGAAGGACTTCGACCTCGGGGCGTTCGCACCGCGGCTGTTCAAGCTCCAGAAGGATTACGGCGTCTTCGCCGCGGCCGAGTTCGCCTTTCCGCTGCTGTCGCTGCTGGTGCTGGAAGGAATGATCAAGGAGTTCGACTCCGAGGTCGACTTCCAGGCCGAGGCGGTTCCCGTACTCATGGCCTCCTTCGCCAAGGACGTCCAAGCGGACTCCGAGCGCCGCGAGAACGGCCCCTCCGGCGGGTGGGCCGCCTGAGAACCGTGCCTGCCCCGCCGCACCCCGCACGGTCAGCGGTCGCCCGTACGCGCCCTCGTGTGGCCCGGGCCGGACGGCAAGAACCGCCGCATGACGGACATCACCCGACAGCTCCTGCCGGACCGACTGTGCACGCCTGCGGACCGGCCGCGCCGGCGGGCGAAGCGGCACGTCGAGCAGGGGACGGAAAAGGAGGAACGACATGTTGGTCTGTGTGACAGGAGGCACCGGCTTCCTCGGCTCGCACACGGTCGCCGCCCTCGCGGCCGGTGGAGCACGGATCCGGCTGCTGGTGCGCGACCCGTCACGGCTGGCGCCCGCGCTCGGTCCGCTCGGCATCGACCCGGACACGGTGGAAACCGTCACCGGCGACGTCGCCGACGAGGCGGCGGCGGCCCGCGCGGTACGCGGCGCCGACGCCGTGATCCACCTGGGATCGGTCTATTCCTTCGACCGCCGGCGCCGTGACGACATCACCCGCACCAATGTGGCGGGCACCGAAGCGGTCCTGAAGGCGGCGGTCCGGGCCGGGACCGGCACGGTGCTGTACGTCTCGACCGTTGGCGCGCTGATTCCCACCACCGAATCCGAACTGCGCGCCGAAAGCCCGGTGGGGGAGCCCGACGAGCCCTACCTGGCGAGCAAGGCGGCCTGCGAGACGCTCGCCCGGCGGCACCAGGACGACGGGGCGCCGGTCCACATCGTCTACCCCCCGGCGCTGCTGGGCCCGGACGACCCGAGGCTCGGTGACCAGACCGGTCGGCTGCGCGACGCGCTGCGCGGCCTGATGCCGCTGTGGCCCACCGGCGGCTTCCCGCTGGGCGACGTGCGTGACACCGCCGCGGTACTCGGGGAACTGACCCTCGGCCCGCCGCCGGACAAGCCGGTACGGGTCTTCGGGCCCAACCGGTACGTGACGACGGCCGACTACCTGACGGAGCTCCGCGCGGCGACCGGCCGCAGGCTCACGACTCTGCGGTTGCCGGGGCGGGCCATGCTTCCCGCCGCCCGGGTCGCCGATGAGGTCCAGCGGTGGTGGCCGTGGCACATACCCGCCGAGTTCGGCGCCGCCTACACCTGCGTGCACGCGGTGCCGGTGGCCCGGGCCGCTACGGCCGACGTCCTCACGGCGCGGCCCGTCGCGACGACGATGGCCGACACCGCTCACTGGCTCCGCCGGGCCGGCCTGCTGACGCGGCGCCAGGCCGGTACCGCGGGCGAGCGGAGCGGGTCATGACGGCGGCGGGGACCGGACACGATCCGGCCGAGCAGTACCACGCCTACCGGCGGACCAGGAGAAACATCACCGGTCTGGTCACCCGGACGCCGGACACGGCCTCCGCCGGTGTGCCCGCGTGCCCCGACTGGACCGTGCGCGACCTGATCGGGCACCTGGTCCACATATGCGAGTCGTTCGTCGCCCTGGAGGACAACCAGATAGATCTGCGCCCGTCGGAGGGCGTTGACCTGCCCGGCCTGCTGGACCGGTGGGACGCCCTGGACAGCGAGTTGCGCGAGGCACTGGACCGCACCCCCGAACTGCGGCGGCGCATCCTGTTGCTCGACGTGTTCTCGCACGAGATGGACCTGCGCGTCGGTCTGGGCGAGACGGTCGAGCCGTCCGGCCATCCGGCGTTCCCCGGCGCGCTGGATCTGGCCACCATGGGCTTCGGCCTGGCGTTGCACGGCGAGAACCTGCCGGCGCTGCGGATCGACACCCCGGAGCGGAACTGGGTGGTGGGAGAGGGGGAGCCCGTCGCCACGGTCCACGGCCCGGCCTTCGACGTGTTCCGGTCGCTGACCGGCCGCCGCACGCGGCACCAGATCGAGGACCTGCGCTGGTCCGGGGACCCGTCGGTGACCTGGATGCCGGCCTTCGTCTGGGGGCCGTTCGCGCCGCCCGCGAACGAAGTGGAGCCGGTCCACGGGTTCTGATCCAGCGGGTCCCGCGAGGGCCACGGCAGGACCGCACCGGCCGGGGCCGGCGTACGGACGGGCCGCACCGCTGGAGAGTGGTGCGGCCCGTCCGTACGCCGGCCTGTGCGTCTCCTTCGCACCTACGGTCAGGTGCCGGTGATGGCGGGCAGTTCGAAGGGAGCGCCGCCCGTCTTCGGCAGACCCGAGAAGTCCAGCTCCGGCAGCGCCAGCAGGATCGGCAGGTCCAGGGGGGTCATCGGACGCCCGATCAGGTTGACCCGGGTGTCCTGGCCCCTCCGCACGTTCAGTACCTGGCTCGAAGCCACCAGCAGCGGGCGCCGCTGACCGAGCGGCGAGGGGGGGGCGTCCACGGCGAGTATGGCCGCCCGGACGTACCAGGCGCCCTCCGGCAGGCGTAGCGAGAACGAGCCGGGCCCGTCCAGGATCGCGCAGGCGGTCGGACGGCCCTGCACGATGGACTCGCGGAACGCACCGACGTAGATCCGTACCGGCTGTGCGATGCCGGGGAGACGAATGGTGCCTTCGAGGTCACCGGTAAGCCGGGCACCGTCGAGGAGCTGCTGCGGCCCCGTGGCGGACCCGCCACTCGGCGCGAGCAGCCCGGCACGGGCCAGTGCCCGGTAGCGGGCCGGGGAGTGGCTCACACTGCGGGTGAAACGACTGGTGAAGGTGCCGAGACTGTTGTAACCGACCCGGTAGGAGATCTCGGTGACGCTGAGATTGGTCTCCAGCAACAGGCTCTTCGCCTGGTGCAAGCGGACCACGGAAAGGAATCGGCCCGGAGAAGTCCCGGTGAGATTGCGGAACACCCGGGAGAAGTAGAACTTGCTGAGAATCGCGGTGTTGGCGATCTCGTCGAGCGAGAGTGGTTCCTCGTATCGGTTCCACATCGTCGCTATCGCGCGCTCAACGGCGACCTGCATGGCAGTGCTCCAAGCTTGTCGATGAATCGAATGCGTCCTGACGGAAATGGCCGAGCAACATCTCAGAACTGACGCTCTGTTGGTGCGATAATGTGTACCGCAGAAATTTGCACGGTATTTCTCCGAGCGTGCCGATAAAGCGAGTGTGTCCGGACCGGACGCGCAGGGCAGCGCCTGCCGACCGCAGGTCGGCGGGGAAAAGGGACCCGCTTTCGGGCGATGAAAGTGTTGGATCCCGCTGCGGTGCATCGGGTATCAACACCTGGAGAATTCAGGGCGCACGGACCTTATATCGGAACACCACCGCGAGGCGGTGGGTGGAACAACTGCTTCCGACCCGAGGGGAGCTGGGTATTCAGTTGTCGCGGAGCAGCTGGCCGCTGCGCCGCTGGGCCGCCCGCTGGGCGGCCCACGACGTGACCGCGAGGATCTCCCGGTCCTCCCCGCCGTTCTGCCGGAAGGCCGCGATGACCTTGCCGTCCACCCGGTAGGAAGCCAGGGCGGTGAGCAGCGCGAGGGTGCCGGCCGGTCGGTTGGCCGGCGGCAGTTCCCGCAGCGGTGCGTCCAGCCAGGCCCGGCCGAGGCCGGGGTCGCCGCCGTCCCAGCGGGCCAGTTCGGCGGCTACCAGGTCCCGGACCGGCTCGGGCACCAGTTCGGTCGCTGTCAGCTCGACGGCCGCCGAACTGCGGGCCAGCGCCGCGGCGATCCGCGGATCGGGCGCCGCCCAGCCCAGGTCCGCCGGCAGCGGTGCGTCGGGCAGTAGGGACAGCGACGCACCCGCTCGGGGCCTGGCCCGGACGGAGCTGCGCATCAGGCCGGTCAGCACCCGCAGCACGGGGCCCACCGCCCGCTCCGGGGCGTGCGGCGGCAGCGGTTGCGCGCCCAGGAAGACGTTGACCATCCGGTTGAGGTACTGGAGGCAGAGCGCCGTACCGGCCAGCTCCGGCATCAGTTCGGGTGCGAACGGAGGCCTGCCCGCCGAGCTGATCCACGCCGTCAACTGGTCCGGCGCCGTCCCCGCGCCGCCGTTCGGTCCTGCCTTCACGCCCCGCCCGGACGAAGTGGGCCGGGCGGCCAGGGAGTTGTGCATCGTGGAGTGCATGGTGGTGCAGAAGGGGCACTGGTTGCCCCGGGACACGGCGGCGGCCACCGCTTCCTTCGCGGCCCGCGGCACCAGCCCGTCGACCAGCATGGTCTCGCGCAGCGTCATCCAGGAAGCAGCGAGCAGTTCCGGCACCGGGGCGTGCAGGGCGATGGGCGGAGCCAGCACCCCAAAGTCCTGTTCGAGCTCCCGGTAGACCTGGGCGGTGTCGCCGGTCGCCTCACCGAACTGCACGGTCGCGATGTGCCGGACCTGGAGCAGGGACAGCCTCCTGAGCGGCGACTGGACGAGTAGTCTCGGGTCTTTCATGCGTCCGCTCCGGGACCCCGACCGGTGACGCCGCGCCGCGGTGGCTCCGCGTGGCCTTCAAACATCGGTGGCACTTCCCTCAGCTCCTCGGCGGATGTCCTTCGGTGCGCCAGTCAATCGTCACACCGATGCGGGGTTCCTCCTTCTTCATTCTTGCGGTCTGACGGCCGGCGCCAAACGAGTTGAAGGCGTGGCCTGCCATCAGGTTCCGCCTTCGTGCGGCCGCACCACCGGGCCCCGCCGACGTTCCGGGCGGAGCCACGGTGACGGCACGCCCTAAGGAATGGGGAAGAACGCCCGGACGAAGCGTTCGAACATCCTGTCCCCGATGGTCCACCGCATCCGCGGCAACAACCGGGACGGCATCCCAATCCGGTACCTGATCTTCGGGTTGTCGCTGGTCACCGCCTTCTCGATGACCTTCGCCACGGTCTCCGCGCGCACCGCCATCCGACCGCGGCCGCTCGGCTTCTCCGTCTCCCGGTAGGCGCCGTGCCAGTCGACGAAGTACCGCCAGAAGTCGTCGTACAGACCGCCACGTTCCTGCCCGGACATCCCGAGGTCGGCGACCGACATCGGTACGAACCCGCCGAGCACCGGCGACGGCTCCACCAGCACCACCTTGATGCCGAACGCGTCCACTTCCAGGCGCAGCGAGTCGCTGATGGCCTCCAACGCGTGCTTGGTGGCCTGGTAGTAGCCGCGGCCCGGGGTGGCGAACTGACCGAATATGGACGACATCATGATCACCCGGCCGTTGCCCCCCGCCCGCATGCCGGGCAGCACGAGCTGGGTGAGCCGGCACAGTCCGAAGAGGTTCGTTTCGAACTGGCTGCGCACCTCGTCCATCGGCGTCTCGCCGATGGTGCCGTTGAGGCTGTAGGCGGCGTTGTTGATCAGAGTGCCGACCGAGCCGTGCTCGGCGGTGATCTTGTCGACGACGGCCGTCATCGAATCCTCGTCGTTGACATCCAGTTGGAGGACCCGGATGCCCTCGGCCTCCAGCTCGGCCAGTGCCTCGGGCCGCCGCGCGGTCGCGTAGACCGGCCAGCCGGCCCGGTGCAGCCGCAGTGCCACGGCCTTTCCGGTGCCGGAGGACATGCCGGTGCTCGACGACGCCCCGGTCAGCAGGATCGCTCGCGAGGGGCTGCTCACCGGGGTTCTGCCAGCCGCTGCTCGGACACCGTGGCGTCCTCCGGCTGCGAGGCGACCCGGCTGCGGGCCACCGAATCGCCCAGGCCCAGGCCATCCACCAGGCGGTTGATGAAGGCGAACAGTGAAGCGGTGAACACCGCTTCCAGCATCTCCGCGTTGGTCCAGCCGGCTGCCTCGGTCCTAGCCCAGTCCTCGTCGGTGACCCGGAACGCACCCGTGCAGATCTGGGTGACCAGGCGCATGAGTTCCTTGGTGCGCTCGTCGATCGGCAGGTCCTCCACCGAGGCGGATTCGGCGATCGCGTCGGTGAGTTCTTGGTCGCCGCCGAACTGAGCCAGGAACCAGTTGTGAGTGCCCACGCAGTACGGGCAGCCGTTGACCTTGGAACTCCAGGCGGAGATCATCTCGCGGGTCGCACGCGGCAGCACGCCGTCGTTGAACACGCCGCCGTAGCCGGCGATCACGACCTCCAGCAGGTCGGGCCGGCTGGACACCAGGCGGAACATGTCCGGCACGAAGGGAATGCCCATCCGGGACTTGATCGCCTCGTACAGCTCGGCGGTCCTGCCCTGGGCTTCGTCCTCCCCCACCAGGGGTACGCGGACCGTGCTCAGCACATTCGGATCGGTCATGGATGATCGCCTCTTCTTCTGATTGCGGGAGCCGCCCCGCGAACCAATTCAGAAGAACGGGAATATATCCGGGTCTGTTGTCCGGCGGGTAATTGCGGCGTTGCTTTCTCTCATGGTGGCAGTAATGGTGACAGCGTTTCGTCTTTCAAATTGCCCTACGTGCGCCCGCCGGCGGGTCCTGGATCTGGACATACGGGCGGCCGTTCCGGCGCGGCAGGTGCCGGAACGGCCGTCGGGGGAGGCCGGGCGGGTTCAGTTCACTCGGCGCGCAGCCAGTCCGCCAGCCGCTCACCGATCATGATTGAGGTGAGGTTGGTGTTGCAGTTGACGATGCTCGGCATCACCGAGGCGTCGGCCACGTACAGGTCCTCCAGCCCGTGCACCCGCAGCTGTTCGTCCACCACGGCGCCCGCGTCGTCAGCGGTGCCCATACGGGCCGTGCCCACCGGGTGGTAGCCGCTGTCCAGGCTCACCTTCACGTACTGCTCGACCATCGCGTCCTTCTCGATGAGCTTGTCGTTCAGCACGATGAAGCCGTCGCCCCGCGACGCGATCCCCGGGTGGTTGGCCAGCTCCCAGCAGGTCCGGACGCCCTGGACCATCTTCTCCAGATCCCGTTCGGTGGAGAGGAAGTCGAGCTGGATGTCCGGCCCCGCCGCCGGGTCGGCCGAGGCCAGCCGCAGCCGGCCGACCGACTCCGGCTGCTGGTCCACCACCATCACGCCGAAGATCATCGAAGCGCCGGCCAGCATCTGAAGCTCGGGGAAGAGCTCCAGGTCGAAGTGGTTGACCATGTAGTACTGCATGTCGTTGAAGTCGGTTGATCCCTTGGCCGTGGTCCGCACCATGGACTGCAGGAACGGCACGTTCTCGTCCAGAGCTCCCTCCTTGGGCCGCATGAACACGCCGGTCCGCGGGTGGTCCATCAGGTGGGCGCCGACCCCGGGCCGGTCCAGCCGGACGTCGATCCCGAGCCTGGTCAGGTCGTCGGCCGGACCGATTCCCGAACGCATCAGCAGCGTCGGGGTGTTGACCGCGCCAGCCGACAGGACAATCTTGTGCGCCCGCAGTTCCTCCGGCTTGCCGGCGCCGGCCGAGACCAGAACGCCGACCGCGCGGTCGCCCTCGAAGAGCACCTCGTGCACCAGCGTCCCGCTCCGGACGGTCAGGTTCTCCCGTGCCCTTACCTCGCCCGTCAGGTACGCCATCGCCGTCGAGACTCGGTAGCGAGGGTCGCGCCGGTTGGACGGGATCGGGCCGATACCGGTCGCATCGGGGTGGTTGTGGTCGGAGACCTCGGGGAATCCGGCCGCCAGGCTCGCTTCGGTGAAGGCGCGCTGCATGGTGGTCATCTCGTCCGGGTGGAACCGGCGGATCGGCACCGGGCCGCCCTTGCCGTGGTATCGGCCCTGGAAGTCCAGGTCGTCCTCCAGGCGTCGGAAGTACGGCAGCACCTGCTCGTACGCCCACGCCGGATTACCCGCCGCCGCCCACTTGTCGTAGTTCTCGGGCACACCGCGCAGCGCGATGGTAGCGCCGACCGCGGACGAGCCACCGGTGATCTTTCCACGGGGGAAGAGGATGCGTCGGCCGTCTATGATCTCCGCGCGGTAGTGCCAGTCGTGCTTGCTCATCGACATGGCATTGCCGTTGGTGATGTCGTGCGGGATGTCGGCGGGATCGGGAAAGTCCGGGCCCGCTTCGATGAGGAGTACCGAACGGGCCGGGTCCTCGCTCAGCCGGGCTGCGAGCGCCGCACCCGCGGAGCCCGACCCGACGATGATCGCGTCATACGTGTGCGTCATGGATTTAAACCTCGCCAGACTGTGATTCGACAGGGTCCGATCTCACCCGAGTTTTTCAGGCCGCCGGCATCCGGTCTTCTCCGAGACTGCTCAATGGTCAGGGCCGTGGATATCCCCCGAACTGAAGGAGGGTACTCACTTCGAACCGTAGCAACGTCAGAGAAGCAACCCTTGCCCGGGTGATAGATCCTCAAGTGCCAGGTGCTGTGACAGTAACTCCAGAATTGCATTCGCAATGGCCTTGGTCAGTCGTTCATTTCTCGTTCACGGGAGGGAATTGGGATGTCGTACCGACAGCGATTCCGCAGGCTCATACCAGGGGTGGTCACGATATTGGTGGCGACCTCACTGTTCTTCGTCGTCCGCACATCGGTATCTGTCGCGGGCGGTGACCAGGCTGCTGCGGCGTACAAGTTCAAGGAGATGCCGATCGCGATGCCGCCCGGCTACGACTCGCAGCCGATGAAGACGATCCGTAAGGTGAACCCGGCCTACGAAAAGATCCGCGCCTGGATCTCCTCGGTCGGCGCCAGCATCGCGATCAACGATGTCACCGGCCACGGAATCGCCAACGGTATGTGCATTGTCGACACCCGTACCGACTCGGTCGTGGTCACCTACACCCCGACCGCTCCTACCGCCGACCGGTTCACCCCGTTCGTGCTGGACGGCAAGCCGCTGCCGATGGACGACGCCATGGCACCCACCGGCTGCACCCCCGGCGACTTCAACGGCGACGGCCGCAACGACTTCCTGGTCACCTACTGGGGACGCACTCCGGTGCTGTTCCTGGCGAAGTCCGACGCCAAGTCCCCGTCCGCGTCCGCGTACGTCCCGCGCGAGGTCGTCGCCTCGCAGAGTCTCGACGGCAAGTACCACGGGCCGCGGTGGAACACCGACGCCGTCTACGTCGCCGACCTCGACGGCAGCGGCCACCCGTCGATGATCGTCGGGAACTACTTCCCGGACTCCGACGTGCTCGACCCGAACGGCCTCAACAACGTCGAGATGAACGACTCGCTGTCCAGCGCGAAGAACGCAGGCGGTGACCGCGTGCTGCGCTGGCACAAGGGCTCGGCCGGCCCCAACCCGGACGTCTCCTTCGTCGAGGAGAAGGACGCCATCCCGTACGCCAACTCCACCGGCTGGACGCTGGCCATCTCCGGCGCCGACCTGACCGGCTCCGGGCTGCCCGATGTCTACATCGCCAACGACTTCGGCCACGGGCACCTGCTGTACAACCGCTCCACTCCCGGCAACATCCGCTTCACGGAGGCCAAGGGCGAGCGCACCGCGACGACCCCGAAGTCGTTCGTGCTCGGCGACGGCTCCTTCAAGGGCATGGGGGTCGACTTCGGTGATGTCGACGGCAACGGCAGCTTCGACATGATGGTCAGCAACATCACTGTCGCCTGGGGCCTGGAGGAGAGCAACTTCCTCTGGGTCAACCAGGCCGACAGCCCGGCCGCCGCGAAGGCCAAGCTGCAGGACGGCATCGCCCCGTTCAAGCAGGAGGCACGGAAGAACGGCGTCGCTTGGAGCGGCTGGGGGTGGGACGCCAAGATGGGCGACTTCCTCAACAACGGCCAGCAGAACATCCTGCAGGCCACCGGCTTCGTCAAGGGCGACATCGACCGCTGGCCGTGGCTCCAGGAATTGGCCATGACCAACGACAACCTGCTCTCCGACCCTAAGATGTGGCCGCACGTCGGCCCCGGTGACGACCTGGCCGGCGACGAGGTGATGGCGTTCTACGCCCGTACCAGCAGCGGCAAGTACGCGAACGTGAGCAAGCAGCTCGGCCTCGACGTCCCGATCCCGACCCGTGCGATCGCCACCGCCGACACGACCGGCAGCGGCGCGCTGGACTTCGCGATAGCCCGCCAGTGGGGCCCTCCGGCCTTCTACGCCAACCAGGCCCCGAAGCTGGGTAACGACCTGACACTGCGGCTGTACCGGCCCGCGCCGGACTCCACCGCCGGAGAGGGGCTGGCCGCGACCGGCTCGCCCGCGTACGGCACCACGGTGAGCATCACCACGCCGCAGGGGAAGCAGATCGCCCAGCTCGACGGCGGCGGCGGGCACGGAGGCTTCCGCAGCTTCGACGTGCGCTTCGGCCTCGACACCTACGCCGGCCCGGTGAAGGCGCACTTCACGTGGCGCGACAGCGGGGGCGGCCTGCACACCAAGACCCAGCAGCTCTCCGCGGGCAGCCACACCCTCATGCTGACCGACGACATCCAGGAGGTGACGAGCCGATGACCGACAACCGTTCCCAGACTGTCGATGCGGCTCCGCACGCCGCTCACCCCCACGCCGAGAAGAAGAAGCCCAACCGGGACCCCCGCTACCTGGCGCTGCGCAACTTCGCCATCTCCATGACCGTGTTCAACATCCTGGGCTACACCCTGCTCGGCTTCGAGCAGCCCTGGCTGTGGCCGATCATCTGCGCGCCGTTCGCCTACGCGGTCGAGATGGTGCTGGAGGTGATCAGCGCCTGGGCCCAGAAGCGCCGGGCCCGCTTCCTGGGTGGCGGGTTCCGCAGGGTGTACGAGTTCCTGCTGCCCGCCCACATCACCGCGCTCGCGGTGAACATGCTGCTCTACGCCAACGACCTGCTGCTGCCCATCCTGCTCGGTGTCTTCATCGGCGTGGCCGGCAAACACGTCCTCCAGGCGCCGATCAACGGCCGCATGCGGCACTACATGAACCCGTCCAACTTCGGAATCACCGTCTCGCTGCTCATGTTCGGCTCCTGGATCAGCATCGCCCCGCCGTACGAGTTCACCGAGAACGCGAACACGTTCTTCCGGGTCGGCATTCCGCTGGTCATCGCCACCGCCGGCACGGTCATCAACGCCATGCTGACCAAGCGGATCCCGCTGATCGTCGGCTGGCTCGGCGCCTTCGTCATCCAAGCGGTGCTGCGCCACTTCATATGGGACGTGGCGATCTGGTCCGCGCTCGGGCCGATGAGCGGTGTCGCCTTCGTGCTCTTCACCAACTACATGATCACCGACCCCGGAACCACCCCCTCGAAGGGTCGCAACCAGTTCATCTTCGGATCCTCGGTCGCCATGGTCTACGGGCTGCTGATGGTCTTCAACGTCGTGTACACCCTCTTCTTCGCCACCACGATCGTGTGTGCCGTCCGCGGTATCGGTTGGTGGGTTGCCCACGGCCTGCAACGGCGCCGGGGCAACGATGCGACCAGCGGCACGGTGGCGCAACCCGCCGAGCCACAGCGCTTGGCCGACAACGAGGCGGTGGCGGCATGACCGTAAGGGAACCGAGGCCCGTGACCACGGCCGAGAACGACGAGCGGGCACCCTCAGGCCGCATCGCGGTGGTCGGCATCGCCTGCCGCTACCCTGACGCCGAGAACCCCGAACAGCTCTGGCAGAACGTGCTGGCGGGCCGCCGTGCCTTCCGGAAACTGCCCGACCAGCGGATGCGCGCCGAGGACTACTACTCACCCGATCCCGCCGCGCCCGACCGCTTCTACAGCGCCAAGGCGGCGGTGATCGAGGGATTCGAGTTCGACCGGGTCCGCTACCGGGTGGCGGGCAGCACCTTCCGCTCCACCGACATGACCCACTGGCTCGCCCTGGACACCGCGGCCCGCGCCCTGGAGGACGCCGGCTTCCCCTTCGGCGAGGGGCTGGCGGACGTCAACACCGGCGTCATCATCGGCAACACCCTCACCGGGGAGTTCAGCCGGGCCAATCTGATGCGGCTGCGCTGGCCGTACGTCCGTCGCACCGTCGGCGCCGCGCTGCGCGAGCAGGGCTGGGACGACGAGGCGCTCACCGCCTTCCTCGACAGCCTCGAACAGCGCTACAAGAGCGCCTTCCCGCCGATCGGCGAGGACACCCTGGCCGGCGGCCTCGCCAACACCATCGCCGGCCGCATCTGCAACCACTTCGACTTCAAGGGCGGCGGTTTCACCGTCGACGGCGCGTGCTCGTCCTCCCTGCTGTCGGTCTCCACCGCGTGCGACGCGCTGGCCCGCGGCACGATGGACGTGGCGGTGGCCGGCGGTGTGGACCTGAGCATCGACCCCTTCGAGGTGATCGGCTTCGCCAAGACCGGCGCGCTGGCCACCGGCGAGATGCGGGTCTACGACAAGGGCGCCAACGGCTTCTGGCCCGGCGAGGGCTGCGGCATGCTGGTCCTGATGCGGGACGAGGACGCCCGCGCGCAGGGCCGTTTCCGCTACGCCACCATCGCCGGCTGGGGCTACTCCTCCGACGGGAAGGGCGGCATCACCCGGCCCGAGGCCAGCGGCCACCGACTCGCCATACGACGCGCTTACCGCACGGCCGGCTTCGGCATGGAGACCATCGGCCTCCTGGAGGGCCACGGCACCGGAACGGCCGTCGGTGACGCCACCGAACTGCGCGCCTTCTCCGAGGCCCGCCGTGCCTCCGGGGCTCTCGCCCCGGCCGCCCTGAGTACCGTCAAGGGCAACTTCGGCCACACCAAGGCGGCGGCCGGGGTCGCCGGGCTCCTCAAGGCGATCCTCGCGGTCCGCCACCAGGTGATCCCGCCCGCCACCAGCCACGTCGACCCGCATCCCGAACTCCTCGGCCCCGAGCCCGCGCTGCGGGTTCCGGACCGTGCCGAGCTGTGGCCCGAGGACATGCCCATCCGGGCCGGGGTCTCCTCCATGGGCTTCGGCGGCATCAACGCCCACGTCGTGGTCGAGCACGCCGACGGCTTGCGGCGCAACGCCGTGCCGAGCGTCACCCGCAAACTGGTCGCCTCCCGGCAGGACGCCGAGCTGTTCCTGCTGGACGGCGCCGACCCGGAGGAACTGCGGGAGAAGGCGACCCGCCTCGCGAAGTTCTGCGCCCAGCTGTCGTACGCCGAACTCGGTGACCTGGCAGCCACGTTGCAGGGCGAGCTGGACGGCCGGCCGTTGCGCGCCGCAGTGCTCGTCGCCTCGCCTGAACAGGCCACCGAGCGGCTCACCGAGCTGGCCGGGCAACTGGCCGCCGGGGCCCGCTCGCTGCTGGACACCCAGGGGGGCGTCTTCCTGGGCAGCGCCGGATCGGCCCCCCGGATCGCCTTCCTCTTCCCCGGCCAGGGCGCCGGAAAGCGCGGCGACGGAGGCGCGCTACGCCGCCGGTTCGCCGCCGTGGACGAGTTGTACGACCGGCTCTCGCTGCCCACCGACGGCGACCTGGTCGCCACCGACGTCGCCCAGCCCCGGATCGTGGCCGCCTCGGTCGCGGGCCTGCGGATCCTGGACATCCTCGGCATCGAGGCGGTCCGGGGCACCGGACACAGCCTCGGGGAACTTACGGCCCTGCACTGGGCGGGCGCGATGGACGAGCCGACTGTGCTGAGCGCGGCCGGCGCCCGTGGCCGGATCATGGCCGCGGCCAGCGACGGCGACGGCACGATGGCCGCGCTCGCGACCACCCCCGAACTCGCCGAGACCCTGACCGCCGGCGAGCCGGTGGTGATCGCCGGATACAACAGCCCGCGGCAGACCGTGGTGTCCGGCCCGGTCGCGGCGGTCGAACGAGTCTGCGCACTGGCGGCCGGACAGGGCGTCGGCACGGCGAGGATCAATGTCTCTCATGCCTTCCACTCACCGGCCGTCGCCCCGGCCGCGGCCGGACTCGCCGAGCACCTGGCAACCGAGCGGTTCGGCCCGGTCGGCGAGGGACTGGTCTCCACCGTCACCGGCGGGCTGCTGCCCGCCGACACCGACGTGGTGGACCTGCTCACCCGCCAGGTACTTCAACCGGTCCGGTTCACCGAGGCGCTCCAGGAGATGGACGGCGAGGTGGACCTGCTGATCGAGGTCGGACCGGGCCACGTACTGAAGTCACTGGCCGCCGAGATCCTGCCGGATGTGCCCGCGGTCGCCACTGAGGCGGACGCCCTGTCACTGACCGGGCTGCTCGGCACGGTCGCCGCCGCCTGGACGATGGGCGCGCCGGTCCGGCACAGCCGGCTCTTCGCCGGGCGCTTCACCCGGCCGCTCCCGCTGGACAAGGAGTTCCTGTTCTTCGCCAGCCCCTGCGAGTCCAACGGCGAGGACTTCGTGCTGGAGCAGTCGATGCCGACCGCGCTGCCCGAGCTCACCGCTCTCGCGGCCACCGCCGGCACCACGGCAGCCGACGGGGAGGACACCTCCAGCCTGGAAGTGCTGCTCCGGCTTGCCGCCGAGCGGGCCGAACTCCCGGTCGAAACGGTCGATCCGGCGGCCAACCCGCTCGACGAACTGCACCTCAGCTCCATCACCGTCGGCCAGATCATGAACCAGGCCGCCCAGGAGCTGGGCATCTCCGCCCCCATGGTCACCACCGCGTTCGCCACCTCCACGCTGGGGCAACTCGCCGAACTCCTCGACGAGCTGTCAGAGCAGTCGCCCGACGACCACCAGCCGTCCGCCGCCCCAGGCGTCGCGAGCTGGGTACGCCCGTTCGTGGTCGATCTGACACCGGTCGAGCTGCCCGGCGGCCCCGCCGCCGGGCCCGGCGGCGACTGGGAGGTCTTCGCCTCCGACCGGCACCCGCTGGCCGGCCCGCTGGCCGGGAAGCTGCGCGCGACCGGGCCCGACGCGGGCGTCCTGCTCGCCCTGCCCCGCGACTGCGGTCAGGAGCACATCGGCCTGATGCTCGACGCCGCCCGAGCCGCACTCGACCCTGAACGGCGGGCCGCCGGAACCCGGCTGGTCGCCGTCGGCGACCGCAGGGGAGCGGCGGGCCTGGCCAAGACGCTGCACCTGGAGGCACCGGACATCCCGGTCACCGTCGTCACCCTGCCGTTGCCCGGGGACATGACGGCCGACGCCGCCGAACGGATCAGCGTCCGGATCACCGCGGACGTCCTGGCCACCACCGGGTTCAGTGAGGTGCACTACGACTCCGAGGGGGTGCGGCGGGAGCCGGTCCTGCGGGCCGTGGAGCTCGCGACGGACTCCACCCACCAGACGCTGGACGACGGCGACGTCCTGCTGATTACCGGCGGCGGCAAGGGCATCACCGCCGAGTGCGCCATCTCGCTGGCCGGGCAGAACGGCGCGGCGATCGGCCTGATGGGCCGCTCCGACCCCGCCGAGGACGCCGAACTCGCCGCCAACCTGGCCCGGATGGAGGCGGCGGGTGTCCGGGTGTACTACGCGCGGGCCGACGTCACCGACGTCGACCAGGTCAAGGCCGCGGTCGGCGAGATCACCAAGGCGCTCGGCCCGGTCACCGGGCTGCTGCACGGTGCGGGCCGCAACCAGCCGCAGGCACTCGCCAACCTGGACGAGGACTCGTTCCGCCGCACACTGGCCACCAAGATCGACGGCGTGGAGGCCGTGCTGGCCGCGATCGACCCGGCGGCGCTGCGGCTCTTCGTGACCTTCGGCAGCATCATCGGCCGGGCGGGACTGCGCGGCGAGGCGGATTACGCCACCGCCAACGACTGGCTCACCGAGTTGACCGTCCAGTTCCAGCGGGACTACCCCGACTGCCGCTGCCTGGCACTGGAGTGGTCGGTCTGGTCCGGTGCTGGCATGGGGGAGCGGCTGGGCGTCCTGGAGGGGCTGGTCCGCGAAGGCATCGAGCCGATCCCCGCCGACCAGGGCGTGGAACTGCTCGGTCGGCTGCTGGCCGACACCGGTGCCCCGCCGGCCCTGGTGGCAATGGGCCGGGCCGGCAGCCTGCCGACGCTCACCCTGGAGCAGCGCGAACCGCCGCTGCTGCGGTTCCTGGAACGCGTCCAGGTCCACTACCCCGGCATCGAACTGGTCGCGGACGCCGAACTCGGCGCCGGCGGCGACCTTTACCTGGCCGACCACCTGCTGGACGGCGACCTGCTCTTCCCCGCCGTCCTCGGCATGGAGGCCATGGCCCAGGTGGCCACCGCGTTGACCGGCCACCGAGACACGCCGGTGCTGGAGGACATGCGGTTCCTGCGGCCCATCGTGGTCCCGGTGGACAGCACGACGACCCTGCGGGTGGCCGCCCTGGTCACCGGAGCCGGCACCGTCGAGGCGGTCGTGCGCAGCAGTGAGACCGGCTTCCAGGCCGACCACTTCCGGGCCACCCTGCGCTTCGGCGTGCCGGAGCCGGTCGGTCACCCGGCGCCGGTCACCGACCAGCTACCGCGGGTGCCGGTGTCCCCCGGTGAGCTGTACGGGCCGGTGCTCTTCCAGGGCGACCGCTTCCAGCGGCTGCTCGGCTACCGGGACCTGGCCGCCAAGCACTGCCTGGCCGAGATCGACGACACTCCCCGGACCGACTGGTTCGCCGCCTACCACCCGGACGAACTGGTACTGGCCGACCCCGGTACCCGCGACGCGCTCATGCACTCCATCCAGGCCTGCGTGCCCGACGCCACGCTGCTGCCGGTGAGCGTGGCACGGCTGCGTCTCGCGGCCCGGTCGGCGCAACACACCGGCCGACTGCTGTTCCTCGACGCTCGCGAGCGGTCCCGGGAGGGCGACAGCTACCTCTACGATCTGGACGTCCGCGACGAGGAGGGCCGGCTGGTCGAGCGCTGGGAGGGCCTGCTGCTGCGGGCGGTGCGCAAGCAGGACGGAGCCGGACCCTGGCTGCCGGCCCTGCTCGGCCCCTTCCTGGAACGGCGTGCCGAGGCGGTACTCGGCCACCCGCTGCGGTGTGTCGTGCTGCCCGGAGGCCCGATGGGCGGGTCCTCGGTTGACGAGCGTCGGCAGCGCACCGCCCAGGCGGTGAGCTGGGCGCTGGGCCGTACCACCGAGGTGTACCACCGGCCCGACGGACGGCCCGAACTGGCCGACATGCGACGGGTGTCCTCCTCGCACGCGGCGGGCGTCACCTTCGCCGTGGTCGCCGCCCAGGCCATCACCTGCGACGTCGAGGTGGCCGCCGAGCGGCCGGCCGAAGCGTGGGCGGCGCTGCTCGGCGCCGACGGCCTGGCGCTGGCACGGCTGCTCGCCGAGGGGCGGGGCGAGGCGCTGAGCCTGGCCGCCACCCGGGTGTGGGGCGCGGTGGAGACACTGCGCAAGGCGGGCCACGCGGTGGCCACGCTGAGCCTGGACGGCGACGCGGGACTGCCGGCCGGCTGGGTGGCCTTCCGCGGCGGCGCACACCGCATCACGTCCTTCGCGACCGCCCTGGAGGGCGTCGCCGATCCGGTGTCGTTCACCGTGCTGACCGAGGGGACCCGATGACGCAACCGGACTACTACGAGTACCGCCACCTGGTCGGCTTCGAGGAGACCAACCTCGTCGGCAATGTCTACTACGTCAACTACCTCCGCTGGCAGGGCCGCTGCCGGGAGATGTTCCTGCGCGACCGGGCTCCCGACGTGCTCGCCGACATCCGGGCCGACCTCAAGCTGTTCACCCTGAAGGTGGACTGCGAGTTCTTCGCCGAGATCACCGCCTTCGACGAACTGTCCATCCGGATGCGGCTGCTGGACCTCACACAGACCCAGGTCGCCTTCACCTTCGACTACGTGCGGCTCGGGCCTGACGGAAGCGAAACCCTGGTCGCGCGCGGGCAGCAGAGGGTCGCCTGCATGCGCGGCCCCAACACCGACACCCGCCCGACCAGGGTCCCCGAGCCGCTGCGGCTCGCCTTGGTTCCTTACAGCGTCTCCGGCACGGCGTCCTCCCGGACGCTCACCACTACTGCGGGGTGATCCACATGTCCATCGTCCCATCCGCCTCTGTTCCGCTGCCCGGTCCGCTCGACCTGCCGCCACTTCCCGCGGAGGCGCCCGAGGCGGACATCCGTGACCGTCGCGCACTGCGCGGGGTGCTGGGGCGTTTCGCCACCGGGGTGACCGTACTGACCGCGGGACGCGACGCGCCGCGCGGCATGACCGCCAACTCCTTCACCTCCGTCTCCCTCGAACCGGCCCAGGTGCTGGTGTGCGTCGTGAAGTCGGCGGCCATCCATCAACTCGTCCTGGCCGAAAAGGCTTTCGCGGTCTCGGTGCTCAGCCGGGACCAGGAATGGGTGGCCCGCCACTTCGCCGACCACTCACGCCCGCGCGGTGCGGCGGAGTTCGCCGGCATCGACCACGAACCCGGCCGGCACACCGGAGCCCCCGTGCTGGGCCACGTCCAGGCATGGCTGGAGTGCCGGCTCAGCGCCATCCACGACGGGGGTGACCACACCATCTTCGTGGGCTCGGTACTGGGCGCTGGCAATGCGTCGGGCGAGGACCCGCTGCTCTTCCTCGGCGGGGCCTTCCGCCGCGTCGCCGCCTGACCCCGGTTCGAACAGAAAGCCCGGCCGACTGCCCCGGCCGGGCTTTCCGCGTCGCCCGCCGCACCTCGCGGCGGACTCCGGAACGCGAACGGCCGCCCCGGGCTACTGCTGCCCGGGGCGGCCATCGGCGTGGCCGATCCTTCCTGGCACGCCGTCAGTTCCGCGACTCCACGGTCATCGGCAGGCCGCCCTTGATCCGCAGGGTCAACATCGGCTCGGCCCGTACCTTGTGGCCCGGGGGGACCGAGAGCCGCAGCCGGCGCAGCAGGACGGCGAGCACCACCGTGGCCTCCATCATTCCCAGGCTGCTGCCGACACAGACCCGCGGTCCCGCACCGAACGGTACGTAGCTGTACCTGTGCCGGCCCGGGGAGCGGCCCTTGGCGAACCGGTCCGGGTCGAACCGGTCCGGATCCTCCCAGAAGTCCGGGTGCCGGTGCAGTGTGTACGGGCACAGCACCACATCGGCGCCGGCCGGCACCCGGTAGCCGCCGATCTCGTCCGCCGCCAGCGCCCTGCGCGGCAGCAGCCACACCGCCGGGTACAGCCGCATCACCTCCTGGAGCACCATTGACGTGTACGTGAGCCGGTGGAAGTCCTCGATGGTCGGCAGCCGGTCGCCCAGCACCTCGTCGACCTCGGCGCGTACCCGGTCGCCCGCTTCGGGGTGCCGGTCCAGTAGATACAGCGTCCAGTTGAGGGTACTGGCGGTGGTGTCGTGCCCGGCGAGCAGCAGGGTGATCAGCTCGTCGCGCATCCGGTTCTGCCGGACCGTCGGATCCCGCTCGTCGGCCGTCGCGTCGATGAGGCGCGAGAGTACGTCGTCGCGGGTGCCGTCGGAAGCCGGATGCTGTTCCCGCTCCTGGGCTAGCGCGGCCACGATGCGGTTCAGTTCGGCCCGCGCCCTGCGGAACCGCAGCTGCAGGGGCAGCGGTACCCAGGTTGGCACCGAACTCAGGCTCATCATCTCGAAGACGGCCTGGTCCTGGACGACTTCGAAGGCCTCGCCGATGGACTCGTACGCGCCCAGGTCCGCGTCCAGCAGCGAGCGGCCGAGCACCCCGAGGGTGAGCCCAGTCATCTCATGCCGGATGTCCACCGTTCCCGCGCCCGCTGACAGCCTCAGCCGGTCGGCCAGCAGCAGCGCCTCCTCGCCAATGGTCCCGATCTGCCGGTTGATCCGGCGCGGCTGGAACACCGGCTGGATCACCTTGCGCTGGGCACGCCACAGCGGGCCCTCACTGGTCAGCAGGCCGTCGCCGAGCGCGCGGCGGGCGTGCACCAGGCCGATGCCCTTGTGGTAGTTGGCGCTGTTGTCGGTCAGCACCCGGCGGATGTGGTCGGGGTGGTTGAAGAAGTACAGGGTCTTGGGGCCGAGCGGCAGCCGTACCGCGTCCCCATAGGTGGCCGCCGCCTCGGTCATCACTGCCAGCCGGTCGGAGGCCATCCGTGCCAGCAGCACCGGGGTGGCGGCCCGCGACGGCCCCGGTGGCCGCCGCGGCCGGCCGCCGCTCGGCAGGGCCGGGGCCGGTACCGAGTCCACGCCGTTCATGCCCGCGCCTCGGGGGCGTCGCTGGAGACCCGCTCGGCGATCTCCCGGCGCCATACCTCGTACGCCGTCAGCCGGCCGTCCACGACGGGATCGGGCCGGGCTCGCGAGCAGACTTCGGTGGCCTGCTGCGGGGTCATACCGCAGAGCAGTCGCGCGGCCATCTCGGTGTGCGGTGTCAGCAGTCCGGACTCCACCCGGGTGGTCGAGGCGAAGGCGATGCCCTGGGCGAGTTGCGGCCGGTAGTGGTCGGCCCGTTCGAGCAGGTACAGCAGCTCGGCCTCGGAGGCACCGCCGGCGTAGCAGGCGGCCAGGCCGACCCCGCTGTAGATGTCGGCACGCCGGTCGGCCGCGAAGCTGTCCACCAGGTCGGAGACCACGGCCGGGTCGGTGCCGCCGATGAACCAGAGCGCCCGCCCGATGCCCTGGTCGACGGCGTGCCCGGCATACCGCCGGGTCTCGTCGCCGGGCCACCGGAGGGACGGGTCCCGGTACTGCTCGCGCACATAGCGCTGGGTACGGAAGTAGGCCTGGTGGAACCCGTATCCGTCCAGTGCCAGCCAGCGCAGCAGCGGGTCGGCGGGCGCGATGGACGCCCACCGGAAGCGGGGCAGCCGGGCCATCGCCCAGCCGACCCCGACGTGCACCATGTAGCGGTGCGGGGCGCCATGGCCCGCCAGGAAGGCGGCCACCCGGCCGTTGCCGGGTACCGGAAGTCCGTCCAGCATGGCCAGTCCCATCGCCGCGCCCTCGTAGGCGAAGCCGCGGAACCGCACCGGGACCTGTTCCAGCCGCTGATGCGTCTCGTCCTGGTCGCGTGCCTCGACGGCGAACGCGTACCCGTCGAGGAAGGTCGCCCCGACCGTTTCGAGCGTCTCCCGCGCCTCGGGGCTCTTCTCGTGGAAGCCTCGGGTGGACAGCTTGGTCTCGTTGTGGCTCGGTGTCATCAGACGGCGCCTGACCGCTCGCCAGCTTGCGCTCATCGTTGCCCTCCCGCCCGCCGCGCGCCCGGACGGCCGCAGCTCTCCGGTTACATGCTCCGGTTCCGCGGACCGCCGTACTACTTCTGCCGTGCCGGCACCGGGCAATTCAGGAGTAGGCACGGAACAAGTCTGGTCCCGACAATCAGTCGCGTCGCCCGCACGTCCCCGGCACCGACGTCTCGCATCCGGCCGTCCCGAACGTGAGCGGCCGCATGCGAGACCTCGTGCACCGGCTCCGATACCGCCCCGCCTCAGAGGAGGCCTCACATGACCGGTACCACCTCCGTTCCGGCACCGACGGCACCGCCGCACGCCACGTCGCTCTTCGTCAACGGCCTGTTCCCGCGCCGTCGGGTCCTGCTCCTCGTGCTCAGCCTGCTCGGCGGCTTACTGATCGCCTACGCATGGTCCTCGAAGCTGGCGGACGACGAGATCGGCTTCCGCACCGCCAGTCAACTCCTCGGTCATGACGCCAAGGACACGCCGCTGACCGGCATCGCCTCCGGGGTTCTCTTCGCCCTGGTGTCCGGGCTGGCAGGCTCCTTCACGGCCTGCAACGTGGCCGTGTTCGGAGCGGTGGGACCGCTGGTCGGGCAGATCAGCCTGACCCGCCGTCAGCGGTTGGCACACGCGCTGCGGCCGCTGGGCTGGATGGCGGCTGGCATGCTGCCGGTCTCGGCCGCCTACGGGGTGCTGGTCGGTCTCGTCGGCACCCACATGCCGCAGTTCTCGACGGCGCAGGCGCACGGCATCTCACCCCGGATCGCCCAGGCCATGATCGTGTACGGGGTGCTCGGCCTGTTCATGCTGGCGCTCGGGCTGGCCGCGGCCGGTCTGATCCCCGACCCGCTGGCGGCAGTCTCGCGTCGGCACCCGAACGCTCCGCTGGTGCTGATCGGCGCCATGGTCGGCGCCTTCCTGATCGGCCGCCCCTACCCGCTGTTCCGTAACCTGTTCCGGCAGGCCGCCGAGGAACACAACCCGCTCTACGGAGCAGTCGCCTTCTCGCTCCAGTCCATCGGCAACTTCGTGGTGATGGCGGTGCTCTTCCTGCTCCTGTCCTACACCCTCGGCCGCCCCGTCCAGCGCTGGCTGGCCACCAAGCCGGGCCGGGTGGCGACGCTGACCGCGTCCGCGTTCCTGGTGGCCGGCGCGTTCACGGTCATCTACTGGGACATCCGGATGCTGGGCAGGCTCGATTACATATGGTTCCCGACGGCTCCCTGGAATGCGTAGCGGGTTTCTCTCCACCCCGGCGGAACCACCAACGGCGGCTCCGGACCCTACTGGGTCTGGAGCCGCCGTTGTGTGGCCCTGGCCAGGGACTCCTGGGCGCGCTGAGGGTCGTCCCCCGCGCCCAGGATCATTGCGCCCACCTGTGCCTCGAAGCAGACGTCCGCGGTGTTGGGCTCGACCAGGTAGCCGCCGAGGTCCAGGGTGACCAGCCCGTGCAGGGCGATCCACAGCTGGTGGGCGACCAGTTCGGGGTCGAAGGGACGGAAGCGGCCGGTCGCGGCGCAGCGCTTGACCGCTCCGACGAGGATGTCCAGGGTGTAGCGGCCGTGCTGCCGGTCGGCGTCGGTGAGGGAGAAGCCGCTGAGGCCCGACCCGCCGAACATCACGTTGTACAGGTGCCAGTGCTCCCGGGCGTTGTCCCGGTACGCCCAGCCGAGTGCGAGCACGTCGGCGACCGGGTCGTCGCTCTCCTCGACCGCCCTCATCCGGTCGCCGAGCAGCCTGAACCCCTCATGGACCATCGCGCGCACCAGGTCGTCCATTCCGCCGAAGTACGTGTAGACGGCCGTGGTCGAGGTGCCCACCATGGCTGCCAGCTTGCGGGTGGACAGTGCGGCCGGTCCCTCCTCGCCGAGCAGCTTCGCCGCGGCGTCGATGAGTCGGGGACGGAGATTCGGGTCAACTGGTCGTGGGCTCACCGTTGACAGTATGGCGGGCGGCTGTGACGCTATTACGTGACAGCGTTACGTAACGATGATACTCAATGGAGGAGGCGGCCATGCCTCGCACCACTGACCCTGCCCGCGGCACACTCCCGTACAGCACGGTGCACCTTCTCGGGCGTGGCTACCAGCCGGTGCCGGCCGAGACCGACCACACCGGACTGACGGTGCGCGGCACGCTGCCGTCTCAGCTCGACGGAACCTTCCTGCGGATCGGGCCCAATACCCGGGGCCCCCACGACCCCGCCGTCGACCACGCCCTGGGGGGTGACGGCATGGTGCACGCGATCCGGTTGGGCGGCGGCCGGGCGCTGTCGTACCGCAACCGCTGGCTGCGGACCGACGCGATCAGCGGTGCGCTCAACGAGCTGCCCACCCCCGGACCCCGTAGCGGACCGGACGACAACGTCAACGCCAACCTGGTTCGGCACGCCGGCCGCACTCTGGCCGTGGCCGCCGCCACCGCCCTGCCGCTCGTCATCGACTCCGGCCTCGCCACCCGTGCCCGCACCGACTTCGACGGCACCCTCCCCGGCGGTTTGTGTGCGCACCCTCTCACCGACCCGATCACCGGCGAACTCCTCGCGGTCGCGACCGACCACGCGAGGGACGAGGCGGTCCTACTCACCCTCGACGCCGCGGGCCGGGTCCGCGAAACACTGCCGGTCCCGGTCAAGGGCCGCCCCTGGATGCACTCCTTCGCCCTCACCGAACGCCACGCGGTCCTCTTCGACCTGCCGGTGACCCACGACCCCGCCGAGGCGCGGGCTGGCTCGCCCGTGCCCTACTCCTGGCAGCACGACCACGGCGCCCGGATCGGGATCGTGGCCCGCGGCGGCACGGAGGCGGCCGTGATCTGGCTCGACGTCGCACCCTGCTTCGTCTTCCACCCGGTCAACGCCCACGAAGAGGGAGACGGCCGGGTCACCGTGGACGTGATCCGCCATGAGCGGGCCTTCGACCGTGACCGGCTGCACGCCAGCGAGTCGGCGCCCACCCTGTGGCGCTGGACCCTCGATCCGCGTGAGAACGTCGTGACGGAGCGGCAACTGGACAGCCGGGTGCAGGAGTTCCCGCTGATCGACGAGCGGTACACGGGGCTGCCGTACCGGTACGCCTTCACCGTCGAACTCGACGCGGGCCAGGGCGCCGCGCTCTGCGGCCCGGCACTGCTGCGGCACGACCTCGTCACCGGCCGTTCGGAACGTCATGTCTTCGCCGGCGGACGGCTGACCGGCGAACCCGTCTTCCTGCCGCGCGAGGCGCGAGCCGCGGAGGCTGACGGCTGGCTGCTGACCCTGGTGTACGACCCCGCGACCGACCGCAGCGAACTGGTGGTCCTGGACACCGCCGAATTCACCGGGCCGCCCGTCGCCGTGGTCCCGCTGCCGGTGCGGGTGCCGCACGGGTTCCACGCGCAGTGGGTGCCGGGGGAGCGGTGAGCGGCGCGGAGGCCCACGAAGACCCCGCCAGGGCCGGCCACCGGGCAATCATCCGGGCCCACCGGTATGAACTCGGCGGATCCGGCCCGAAACGCCACGGAGTCGCACTCGGCCGAGTGCGACTCCGTGGGGCCAGGTGTCAGTCCAGCGGACGGGCCAGCGCCTCGTCGGCCTTCCCTGGAAGAGGTACGACCGCCGCCGGAGCGTCCGCGCCGCGGGCACGCAACCCCAACCAGATCAGGACCACGCTCGCCAGGGTCACCACGACGTTCACGATGAGCGCGCGGTGGAGACCGTCCAGTTCCACCGCCTGGGTCGCGGCGACCGCGCTCAGGATCGGGATGCCGATCGTGACGGCCACCTGCTGGGTCATCGCGGTCATGCCCGTGGCCAGGCCCTGCTCCTCATTGGGCAGGCCCGAGGTTCCGGTCACGGTGTAGGCCACGATGGAGGCCACATGCCCGAAGAACGCGATGAACAGCGCGGGGATCACGATAGCGATCGCCATCCGGTCGGTACCGAGGAAGATCAGCGGAACGATCGCCAGGCCCTGCACGGACATGCCCACGGCCAGCACCTTCCGGCTGCCGTGGCGTCCGATGGAGCGCCCGGCGATGACTCCGGCGACCACGGCCGCCAGGCCCGGGACGCCGAAGACCAGGCCGGTGATCAGCGGGGAGTAGTGCAGGACGTTCTGAAGGTAGAGGGTCATCAGGAAGATCATGGCGGTGCCCATGGAGAAGGTCACGAGACCCCCGTAGTTGCCCCACTTCACCGTCGGCCGCTTGAGGATGCGCACCGGGGCGAGCGGCGCGGGCGAACGCAGCTCGATCATCCAGAACGAGGCCAGCAGAACCACGCCGATGACGGCCGAGTAGATGTTCGTCTCGATGATCGCGTAGATGACGGCGAGCAGACCGCCGGCCGCGGTCACCGCCCCGGGCACGTCCATCTTTACCCGGTCGGGGACGCTGCTCTCCCTGATCAGCGATGGGGTGAACGCCAGGATGACCACCGCCACCGGGACGTTGATGAAGAACGCGGCTCGCCAACTGAGCAGGCTGACCAGGACTCCGCCGACCAGCGCGCCCACCGTGAAACCGCCGGAGAGCAGCGCACCGTTGAGGCCGAGGACCCGGTCTCGCTGCGCGCCTTCCGCGAAGGTGCTGGTGAGCAGGGAAAGTGACGCGGGGATCGCCATCGCGGTGGCGAAGCCCTGCAGTGCGCGGGCGGCCAGCAGTACCTCGGCGTTCTGGGCGAAACCGCCGAGCAGTGAGGCCGCGCCGAGCAGCGCAAGCCCCGTGATGAAGAGCCGGCGGCGGCCGAACAGGTCGCCCATCCGTCCGAAGAGGAGGGCGAAGCCCGCCGCGGGGAGGGCGTAGGCCGAGGTGACCCAGGGCAGCTCGGACAGCCCCAGCCCGACGCCCGCGCCGACCTCGGGCAGCGCGACGTTGAGGATCGAGAAGTCGACGGACAGCATGAATCCGGACCCGAGCAGGAGGAATAGGATCATCCGTTCCCTGCTGGTGAAACGTGGAACTGAGCTCGCTTCGCTCTTGCCTGCATCGGTCGTCATGAGATGGTTCCCTCGATCGAGAGTCCGATTTCGTGAACGGTCACCGCGTCGGCCGACCGTGCCGCCCGGCGGCACGCGTCACCGAGCGCCGGGCCGACGCCTGATAAGCCGTCAGTCCGGTGCCCCTGCCGGGGTGACCTGGAGCTGGGGGAGTGCTGGAAACTGCCGCCCCGTCCCCGTCGTTCGCACGGCGGGCAGGCCGTGCGAACGACGGGGACGGGAACCGGACGACAGGGGCTAAGGGGTGTCTTGCCGTTCCGCTGCCTCGGCGATGTGCTTGATCTTCGCCAGACGCCGATCCCAGTCGGCGGCGAGCATGGTCATCCACCGCGCCGTCGCGTCGAGGGTCGCCGGCTTTACCGCATACCGCACCTCGCGTCCGACCCGGCTGCCGGAGACCAGTCCGGCGGCGTCCAGGACGGCGAGGTGTTTGGCCACCGCCTGTCGTGATATGGGAAGACTCTCGGCAAGCGTCGTCGCCGTGGCCTCGCCCTGTGCGGCGAGCAGTTGCAACAGCTCGCGTCGCGTGTTGTCGGCCAGCGCGACCAGCACGCTGTCCACCACCCCGACGGAGCCCTGGCGTTCGTCCGTCACACGGACGACGCCTCGACGCGCGTCCTGACCGCGTCGAGCACCTGGGGCCAGCCGTCGGCGTTGTCGCTGTGCGCCTTGGCGCGCAGATCCTCGGATCCGGCCAGCGCCGCAAACCCGCTCTCGACGACGCGCAGCCGCGTCTTGTCGCCCTCGGCGGTGAGCGTGAACTCCACCAGAGTGCTGTTGTTGTCGCTCAGCTCCTCACCGGGGAACGCGCTGGCCCAGCGGTACGCGACGTAGGTCTGCGGCTCCACCTTCTCCACCCGCACGGGGAAGCTGCCGTGCTCGGGGTTCTCGGCCACCGTCGATTCGCCCTCGACGGCCACAGTGCCGGACGCACTGGCCGGGTCGGCGACCCAGAACCCCGGCTCGGTCACCAGTGACCACACCCGGCCGACGGGGGCTGCGATCAGAGTTTCGCGTTCGATCAGCCGTTCGCTCATGAGGGACTCCTTCATTGGTGCTCTTGCCAGCAACCCGATGGTTGCACATCGGATCGTCAGGCGCAATCGAGAGGTTGCTTTCAGCGGGCGGGGCGCGGTACTGCCGCGGAGGGGGGTGCTTCGTCAGGTCTGGGTACGCGTGCTGCCGCGCTTTCGGCGGCGGTGGCGCGTCGCGCAAGAGTTGGGTTGCGTAAGGGTCGCTCCACGTGCAACACTTTGGTTGCGGAATCCGGCGGACCAGCCGCCGGGCAGGTCGGCTGGTCCTCGGCGACGGGTCGGGCGCGCGGTGAGGCAACCTGCGGCTTCCCGGCCGGACGGCACCTTACGGTGGAGGTCTCCGTGGCCGGCCGGTGCCATCGGGCGGTGGGCGTCGAGCGCGCCGCCGAGGCGGACGACTTCACACAGCACCGAGAGGCGTGGCGTGGCGACAGCCGCTGCCGTGACCTCGGATCACACATCAAGGAGATTCGACATGGCGACACTGAAGCCCGGAAGCATGCTGGTCGGCTCGACTCGTCCCGAGGAACTGCGGGCCTGGTACATCAAGGCGCTGGCTCCGGGGTTCACCGGCGAAGGCCCGATCGACCTGGGCGGCTTCCACCTGGTCGTCTGCGAGCGCGACGACATCGACGCGAAGAACGACCAGCCGGGTCGCTCCATCGTCAACTTCCATGTCGACGACTTCGACGCGGTGGAGGCCCAGCTGAGCGCGGCCGGCGCGGAGTGGATCTCGGTCGATGACCGGGAGCCGGGCAAGTTCGGTACCTTCTCCGACCCCGACGGGAATTACCTTCAGATCATCCAGTGGAAGTAGGACGCCCGAGGCCGGGTGTTCTCGCAGCCCCTCTTCCGGTCCGTGTCGGACCGGAAGAGGGGCTGCCCCGTGTGCGCCGCTCCCCACGCCGCGTCCGTGCGAAGACGGCGGCGCTTCCCTCGGAGCCGTGCGGCGCCGGTTCGTGCCGACGGCGGTGGAGGCCGCCGGGGCGTTCGGTTTCCGGCCGACCTCAGTCCTGCTCCGCGCCGTAGGCGTGGGCGTAGTCCACAGTCCGCGGTGGCGGGAAGCGGGTGACGAAGTCGCACACGACGACATGAGTGGGGACGATGGTGATCACGGCCATCTCGCTGGTGCTCTCCCGTTTCACCCGCATCCACTCCTCCATCCGCGCCTCGTCGCCGATGTTCCGGCGGGACGCGTCGATGTGCTCCTGGGGGATCCCCTGCCGGATCTCGATCGAGGCTGTTCCGCGTACGTTCATGATCAGCGGTGTGTAGGTGGTGGTGTCGACCGTGAAGGCGACCTGCGGGTGCGCCGTGAGAGCCTTCACCTTGTACGCTCCGGTCGGGGTGGCCAAGACGAAGGCCTTGCCGTTCCAGATGTAGGAGACCGGCACCGCCCTTGGGTGGCCGTCCAGCCCCACGTAACCGAGCCGCATCGGGATCGGTGCCTCGATCAGCGTCCGGATCACCGGGTCAGTTTCCATCAGGTGCAGGATCTCGGCGTAGTTCATGGATACCGCTCCTTCTCGCCGGGCGGAACTCTCGGTCCTGTCTCTTGGGCGTCGTGGACGCCCGCTGTTGTCATCGTGCCCGGCCACAAGGGGGCGGGCCGCGGTCACACGGCGGCTGTGGGCTCCGGTACCTGCGGGAGCCAGGACACGGCGTCGTCGCGGAAGTGCTGGTTCCGCGGAACGAACACAGCGTCGTCGTCCAGGCTCATGATGGTCACGAAGACGGCGTCCGAGCCGTCGTCGAGCGCGCACACCCGGGAGCCGCAGTCGCCGCAGAACCCGCGCCCGGCGCCCGGCGAGGTCGCGTACCAGGTGGGCTCGCCGCCCGGACCGTCCCAGGCGAAGCCGGACAGAGGGAGGCCCACAAAGGCCATCATCGGGCCGCCCGAGAGCTTCCTGCAATGCGAGCAGCTGCACACATGGGGGTAGAACGGCTGGCTCTTCGCGCTGTACCGGATCTTCCCGCACAAGCAGCCGCCGGTACGGGTCTGCTGCTGGTCGATCTCGCTCATCGTGGTGTCCCCAGGCTCTCGGTCCGTCGGTTGTGCTGCGGGAAGCCCGCCGTCGTCGGCGGGCTTCCCTGTTCTCTCCGGGCGTCGGGCAGGGGTCAGAAGGTGCGCTCCGCCACCCGGACCCTCTCGACGTTCTCCAGTGCCGCCCGCAGCGCGGCGGCCGGCAGGGGAGCCCCGAGGGCTTCGGTCCGGTCCTCGAAGGCGGTGTTCTTGTCGGCCATGTAGAGCCAGGTGTAGGCGGAGGTCTCCGGTTCGATGCGCCAGCTGTCCGCCAGCGAGCCCACGTCGACGGTGTCGAAGCCGATCGTGTGGATCAGCGCCGACGCTCCGGACTTCACGGAGGCGTCGTTGCCGGCGATGGCCACGGCGCTGCGCTCCGGATGGCCAGAGGGACGGGCGAGCTGGGTGATGTGGTGGGCCAGGATGCCGCTGAACGCCTTGACCAGGTGGACCCCGTCGAAGTGCTGCTGGATCAGTTCGCTGGTGGTCAGCTTCTCCGAGTCCAGCTCTTCGATGCGGCCGTCGCGGATCGGGTAGTAGTTGCTGGTGTCCAGCAGGGTCCGACCCCGCAACGGCGCCGCCGGGATGGACCGGTAGTCGGTGACCGGCAGGGCCATCACGACGAAGTCACCGGCTCGTGAGGCCTGTTCGACGGTACCGGCCGTGGCCAGCGGGCCCAGGTCTGCGACGAGGCCGGCGAGGCTCTCGGGGCCGCGGGAGTTGGACATCACGACCGGAATGCCGTTCCCGACGGCGAGCCGGGCGATCACTGTGCCCATGACTCCGCTGCCGATGATTCCAAGGGTGGACATGACGACTCCTCAGGTTTTTTGGTGGACTCTCTCGTGCCGGGGGCGGCTCGGCACCGGTCAGATGTAGTAGGTGTTGGGCTCCAGGCCGCAGAGAATCCGGCCGTAGGTCTCGGCGTTGACATCCGGATTCATCATCGCGTGCAGGCCGAAGGTCTGGAGGTCGTTGGCTATCTGCTGCACCGGCACCTTGGTGTAGGCGGCGGAGCCGCCGCTGGACGAGGCGAGGATCTCCACCGCTTCCCGGGTCAGCCGCACGGCCGAGCCCTCGTCCGCGCGGCTGCGGCCGCGATCCGACATCTCCCAGGGCTCGGCCGAGGCGCACTTGGCGTCCAGCTGGGCGGCCAGCCGGGTCGCGTGGAAATCCGCCTCGTCGAGCTTCATCGCCGCTTCGGCGACCCGCAGATGGGTCACCGGGGCCTCGCTCTGGCTCGGGTACTCGGTGTAGGTGATCTTGCGGCCGGGGAGCCGCTCGAAGAAGAGGTCCCGCACCGCCTTGCCCATGCCGACGGCGACCCCGACCGTGGACGCCGCCCCCACCATGATCAGCGGAGCGCGGTACATCGGCGAGTCGGCGTTCAGCTTGGAGACCGACTGGCCACCGAGCACCATGGGTGCCGGCAGAATGCGTTCCTGCGGGATGAACAGGTCCTTCGCGGTCGTGGTGACGCTCCCGGTTCCGCGCAGGCCGCCGGTGTGCCAGTCGTCGACGATCTCGAGCTCCGACACCGGGACCGGGCCCATCACCGGGTACGGCTGCCCGTCCGGGTCCAGGAATATCGCCGCGACCTGCTGCCAGGTGCTGCTGAGAGCGCCGCTGATGAACGGCCACGAGCCGTTGACCAGGACGCCGCCGGGAACGGGGACGGCCGTCGCGGTCCCGGGGCCGATGGTGGCGCAGAGCCCTGTGCCGGACTCCGCGAACACCTCGTCCTGGACCTCGTCCGGGTACAGACCCACGCTCCAGCCGGCGACCCAGGAGCTGGCCACCACCCATGCGGCGGACCCGTCGGCCTTGGCTATCTCCTCGGCCACCGCCACCATGGTCTGCGCGTCGCTCTCGTACCCGCCGTAGCGCAGCGGGATACGCATCCGGAAGACACCCGCGTCGCGCAGGGCGTCTACCGAGTCAGAGTGCAGTCGGCGGTTCTCCGCCGACCACGCGGTGTTGGCCCGCAGCACGGGCGCGATCGCGGACACCTGCCGCACCAGCTGTTCCCGGTTCGGGATGACGGGAGTTGACATGACTTCTCCTTAACGGGCTTGTGGGATCAGAGATCAGACGAAGAAGGCGTTGAACGCGTCGATGACGGCCTGCGGTGCCTCCTCGACGAAGTAGTGGCCCGCGTCCGGCACCAGCACGACCCGCACGTCGCTCCCCTGGGTGGGCAGCGTCGCCTCCATCTGCTTGGCGAACATGCCGTCGGCGAGGTTGGAGACCAGGCCGAGCATGGGCGCGTTCACCTGCCCGTAGGTGCCGAGGTCGGCGATGTCCTGGCCGAACGTCTGGTACCAGCCGTTGCCGCCGCGGATCCCGTCCGCCGTGTCGTAGGCCCGGGTGTAGACGGCCCGGTCCGCCGGGGTCACCGCGCCCGGGTCCAGCAGGAAGTTGTCGAAGACCCAGGCGATGAGGAAGTGGGCGCGTCCGGCCAGCAGTTGTTCGGGCAGGCCGACGACCTGGTTGAAGGCGAACCACCACGGGAAGAAGGGCAGGCCCGGGGCAGGCAGCACGGGGATCTGGTACATCGACGCGTCCGGGTGGAGCACATCGAGCAGGGCGACCCTGCGGGTGGCCTCCGGGTGGTTGACCGCGAAGCTGAAGGCGACCTGTGCGCCGACGTCGTGGCCCGCGATGTCCACCTGGTCGTAGCCGAGGGCGCGGACGAATCCATGGACTACCCCGGCCATCGTCTTCTTGTCGTATCCGGTGGCGGGCTTGTCCGAGCCGCCCATGCCGGGGAGGTCGAGCACGATGACCCTGCGGCCGGCCGCGGCGAGGGCGGGCATCACCTTGCGGAATTCCCACCAGGTCTCCGGCCAGCCGGGCAGCAGGACCAGCGGAGTGCCCTCGCCGCCGGCGACGTAGTGGAGGCGGAGACCGTTCACGGTGGCGTATTCGCTGCTGAAGCCGCCGTCCAGGGAGCTCGCGAGTTCGGCATCGGTCGGGACGCCCGGGGCTTCCCCGCCGGTGTCCGGTGTGCTCGTACTACTGCTGTTCGTCGTCACTGTTCCCACTCCTCGTCGTCGTGGCCGAAACAGGTGTGCGAAGGACCGGCCCACGGGCTCGGTGCTGCTCAGCCATCATCGAAGATGGGAATCCCCCCGGCCTCTTCCTACGTGCCCTCCCTCGTTCCCGGGTGGGCGGACGTCGGGTTCGGGGCATGCGTGCTCAACGGCTCGGCAGGCCTGTTCTCCCTGCCCTGCCCTGCCCTGCCCTGCCCTGCCCTGCCGTATCCGGGAGGCGCGACGACGTACGGGGCAGGGCCGATCAGCGGCCCTGCCCCGTACCCATGGCGTGGAACCGAGTCAGGGCAGCTTCTTCAGACCGGCCCCGGTCAGGAGGTAGCCGGGCGCGACCGCGGTCGCCTCCGTCCGGACCAGCTCGACCATCGCTGAGCCGGCGATCTCCGGGGTGAGGAGCGGCCCCATCTGCTTCAGGTACTCCTCCTCGGACCGGCCGTCGCGAGCCGCGTACGCGCGGGCCGCCGACCTGCCCAGCTCGGTCACCGGGGTGATCCGGGGAAGCACCGCGGAGAACGTGATGTCCAGTCCGGCGCGCTTCGCCTCGTCCTGGGCGTATCCGGTGATGAAGCGCTGGGTGGCCTTGGCGCCGGCGTAGCCCCCGGAGAGCGGCGAACCCGCCATCGCGGCACCGCTGCTGACCACGATCACCCTGCTGCCGGGCCGCAGCGGAGTGAGCAGGGCCTCGCGCAGCCAGTGGAACGCGATTCTGACATCGGTCTGCCAGTTGACCGAGAAGGTCTCCCAGGTCTGGTGTTGCAGCGGACGCATGTGCGGGCTCGCGCCGGCCGCCAGGACGACGACCTCGGGCCGGTATCGGTCGAGGAGGCTGCCTGCCACTGTGGGGTCGCCGGCGTCGGCGAGTTCGGGAACGGTGCTGCCGGCCGGATCGGCGATCGGCGCCGCCGTGCGCGAGACGGCGACCACTCGGGAACCGGCCTCGGCGAAGGCCGTGGCGATCCCGTGGCCCAGGCCGCGGCTCGCGCCGACGACGATGGTGGTCTTGCCGGACAGGTCGCTCATGATGTCCTCCAGGTGATGGGCGTGTCCGGTCGCGGACGGTCGAGAACTCCGGACCGGGACCTGTCGCGGGGAGGCAGCAGGTCCCGGAGCCGGAGTCACGGGCCCTCCCGGCTCTCGCCGGAAGGGGGTAGTCGACGAGCTACGACTTGAAGCGTGTCCCGTTCCACCAGTTGTTGCCGGGCACGGCTGCGTCCTTGCTGTCGTAGCTGTCCTTGTAGCGCCACCAGTCCCAGGGGTGCTCGAGCTCGTCCTCCTGCCGGCCCAGGGCGGTGATGTCCAGGTAGTTGTAGAAGTTCTTGAAAATGTCCCCGCCCCGGTCGAAGACCGAGTAGGTGTGGAAGACGTCGTCGCCGTCACGGATGAACGCGCTCACCCCGGGCGACTCGCCCATCTCGGTGGCGGCCTCGAAGTCGTAGTTGAAGTCGTTGCCGAACGACGAGTACCAGGGGTACTTCCAGCCCATCCGGGCCTTGAAGGGTGCGAACTTCGCCAGCGGCGCCCGGGAGACCAGGGTGAAGCTGGTGTCCCGGGCCCACATGTGGGCGAGTTCGCCGACGCTGTCCGTCTGCATGGAGCAGCCGATGCAGCCCTCGTCATCGTCCGGGCCGAACATGAAGTGCCGGACGATGAGCTGGCGGCGGCCCTCGAACAGGTCGAGCAGCGTCGCTGTGCCGTCCGGCCCTTCGAAGAGGTACTCCTTCTCCACCTTGACCATCGGCAGCTTCCGGCGCTCCGCGGCGATCATGTCGCGGGCGTTGGTGACCTCCTTCTCCTTCTCCAGGAGCGCCCTGCGGGCCTCCAGCCACTCCGATCGGGAAACTATCTTCGGAAGGTTCATCGGTTCTCCCTGGGTGGTCTGCTTCAGAGTTGCGATTACCGGCCGGTCCGCTCGCGGGCCAGAAGACTGCGGCGCTCGATCTTGCCGACCGGTGTGCGGGGGATCTGATCGATGAACTCGATCCGCCGGATCTTCTTGTAGGGGGCGACCCGTTCGGCGACGAAGGCCATGATTTCCTTCGGCGTGACCGGCTCGCCGGTCACCACGAATCCCTTGGGGATCTCGCTGGCCTCCTCGTCGGGCACGCCGATCACCGCCGCGTCCGTGACCTTCGGGTGCGACATCAGGACCGCTTCGAGTTCGACAGGGGACACCTGCTGGCCCTTGTACTTGATGAGTTCCTTGATACGGTCGACGAGGAAGAGCTCTCCGTTCTCGTCCACATGGCCGAGGTCGCCGGTGTGCAGGAAACCGTCCGGTTCGAGCACCTTGGCGGTGGCCTCCGGGGCGTTGAGGTAGCCCTTCATCACATGCGGGCCGCGGATGAGGACCTCGCCATCCTGGTTGTGCCCGAGTTCGTTGCCGGTGGTGATGTCGACGATCTTGCACTCGATGTTGGGGGAGTTGGGGCCGACCGACCCAGATGCCACCGGGTCTGCGAGCTGCATGAACGAGACCAGTGCCTCGGTGAGGCCGTATCCCTGGCCGATGCTCACGCCCAGGCGCCGCCGGCAGAGCTCGGCCGTCCCGGGGTCGAGCGCGGCGCCACCGGAGACGATCGAGCGGAGCGAGGAGAGGTCGTACCGGTCCACCAGCGGGCTCTTTGCGAGGAGGACGGCGATGGTCGGCACGACGTAGAGGCGTGTGACGCGGTGGTCCTGGATCGCGTTGAGGTAGGCCTCGGGGTCGAAGCGCGGCATCGTCACGAGTGTCGCGCCCTGGAGCAGACTGGCGTTCATCGTCATGATCAGGCCGAACGCGTGGTGAAAGGGCGGGACGGCGAGCACCGTCTCGCGCTCATCGAGGGGCGCGACCAGACTGGTCTGGAGCACGTTGGCGATCATGTTCCGATGGGTCAGCAGCACCCCCTTGGGGTAGCCGGTGCTACCGCTGGAGTGGAGCACGGCCACCACGTCGTGCGCCGGGTCGACGGCCGGCTCGGGCGGCACACCGTCGGTGAGCAGCGCGGAGAACGACGTGGCGCCCTCCGCCTCACCGAACACGATGATCTCTTCGACCTTCGTTCGCGCGGTCACCGCCGCGGCCTTGACCACCTCGGACGGCATGGTCACCAGCAGGCGCGCGCCGGTGTCGTTCAGGTGGGCGGTGAGATCGTCCGCCGTGTCGAGGGGATTGAGCACCACCACCGTGCCGCCCGCCAGGGCGGCGGCGTGGAACGCGATCGGATACGCGGGCACGTTCGGTGCGAGGAGGGCCAACACGTCGCCCTTGCCGAAGCCGCGGGCATGAAGCCCGGTGGCTGCGCGGCGCACCGCCGATGCGAGCTGGCCGTAGGTGTGACCGTTCTCCCCGTCGATGTCGACCGCCGCCAGGCGGTCCGGGTACTGCTCCGCCTGTCGCAGTATGTAGGCGGTGAACGTGGTCTCGGGGACGTGGACGCGTGGACGGGGGCCGGTGAAAATCACGACGCGGCTTCCACCCGGCTGTACGTGCTCAGGCCGGGCTGGTAGTCACGCTTTTCGAACTGCTTGAGCGCCACGTTGATCCACTCGTTGCCGCTGAGACGGGAGAGCTCCCAGAGCTTCGCCTGGTCGTAGTCGATCGACGCCGGGAGGTCCATGGTCGTGGTGCGCTCATAGACCTGCTTCGCCAGTTCCAGGGTGATCGGGTTCTTGTTGATGATCCGTCCGACGATCTGGTCGGTCTCCGCGTCCAGTTGATCCGCCGGTACGGCCTTGTTCACCAGCCCGTACGTCTCCGCCTGCCGCCCGGTGAGAGTGTCCCCGGTGAGGATGTAGTACAGCGCCTGCTTGCGCGGCAGGTTGTGGGTGGCCGCCCAGGTGGCTCCACCCGCCGGGAAGATGCCGAAGTTGATTTCGGAGAGTCCGAACTTCGCGGTCTCCGTCGTGATGGCCAGGTCGCAGATCCCCGCGACCAGGAACCCACCGCCGAAGGCGTACCCGTTCACCTTGGCGATGGTCACCGCGGGAAAGGCCTTCAGCCGCTTGAACCAATTGAGCGCCACCAGATTGGTCCGGTAGAACAACTGCGGGTCATCGAAAGGCTGCAGGAAGCACTCTTCGAGGTCCATTCCGGAGCTGAAACTGTCACCACTGCCGGTCACGACGACCGCCTTTACGGTTCCGGCTGCCTCGATCGCGTCCAGGGCCTCATTCATATCCAGGTGCATCTGCGGATTCATCGCGTTCTTCTTGCCCGGCCGGTTCAGGTAGATCGTGGCCCTCGGTCCGTCGATCTCGACTTTCACCGTGTCCAGCGTGATCATTTTTTTGGCCTCTTCTCCAGACGAAGTGCGCACGCGCACAGCAATTCACCAGTCCACCGTCCGTGGCTCCGGCCACGGATTCGAGCATCACACTTTCTGTAGCGGGTCGACTTCTCCCAATGTGCTTTGCCGTGAATCGCTGCGGAGCGCTCCGAGGCGGTGCCGGCGGCCAAGGCGCCTCTCCGGGGTCGCACGCGGGCGGACGGCCTTGCCACCGGCGAGATCCCGGCGCACCTTGCCGAGACCTGAAGAGAGCAATCGGGAAGAGGCGAGCCCGGCGGGCTGGGGGCAGTCTGTTGCGTGGGGGGCACGTAAGCGGGCCAGTTCCAGATCGTGAGCAGCGGGAGGGTGCTGGTTCTGCTCGTGCCGGGGGAACCCAGAACGTGCTTTCTCGCTGGTCTCGGAGTTCGGTCGCTGCCTCAGGGTGCTACCGCACGCCGACAGCTGTTTCTGTGCTCTTTCCGCACAGTCGAGAAACAATCAGGGAGGAACTTCGTATGGATCACTCCGGCATGCCTGGGATGGCACCCACCGTTTCGACGGTGGACACCGTCGGCGCTGTTCTCTTCATCGGCTGGGCCGTCGCGATGTGGGCCGCCGTCGCCGTGCTCGCGGTCGGTAACCGGAAGGCGGTGAAGCCGTGGCTGTACAAACTCGCCGTAGGGCTTGTGGGCGTTGGCGTGGTGGGCCAGGTCGGCCACTTCCAGGAACACGTCACACAGGCGGGCTACTGGATCGCCCATCCCTACGCCCCGGCGTGGATGACTCCGTGGGCTGACAGCTTTGCCCGTGGGATGGGTCAGGTCGATGCCGGCAAGCCCGCCCTCGGGATGGAGATCCTGCACCTGGTCGGCAACTTCATCTTCCTTGCCGGACTGGTCGGCATCGTGCAGATTACGCACCGGGTCGCCGGGCAACTGAAGGCGCGCAAGTGGGCCAGGATGGGCGTCTGGATGCAGGGCATCCACGGCATCGAGCACGTCGTGCTGACGGCTTCCGTGGCTCTGGGCGCGAGCCGGGCCATCGGCCTGTCCACCTGGTTCGGTGCCATCGAACCGGGCCCGGCACTGGTGACTTACCGAGTGTGGTGGCACTTTGTGGCCAACGCGGTGGGCACGGTCATCCTCTGCATCGCCCTCTATCACCTCTGGAAGGAGAAGCGGGCGGTCAAGGAGAGTTTCGGTCTCCTGAGGGACGTGGAAACCGCGGCTGCCCCGGCCGGCTCCGAGGAGGGTTCCGCGAGCGCACTCGAACCTCTGGGGAGCCGCTGACGGGCGGTGGCTCCCGGGCCCGGTCATCGCGCGGAGCGTGTGGCCGGGCCTGTTCGAAGCCGAGCTTTCGCGGTGCGATCCGGCCCGGTCAGGGTAGCCGCGCTCCTCGATGGGCTCCGCCCCCTGGAGTCGAGTGCGTACTTCGGGAACCCTTGCACCGGCGGTGGTGGCCCCTGTGGAGTGCGATGAGCATGACGGGAAACCAATAGGGCGCCCGTGTTGATGAGTTGAGACTTCGGATGTCTCCTCGACGCACGGGCGCCTCGTGCGCTGCGCCTCCGCACCGTCACCTCATCCGTGGCCACTGCGAATTGCTCACTCATGGGCGCGATCCGGGTCCTGGCCCGTGAAAGCCGCAGCCCTGGTGGTTCGAGCACTTCAGCGATTTTGTGCTGCACATTCTCGGCGTCGTCGCGAGAGCCGTGCACAAGCACCACGAAGCCGTGCTCGATGAGCGTGGGCAGGGGGTCGTGGACGGACGGCGGGACCACGAGAACCGCCGGCCGACGCGCACGACGTCGGGCGGAGCGCCGACGTGGCTGTGTCGAACAGCGGCGGAGACAGGCCACCGCACCGTGACGTTCCGGTGCCGTCAAGAGCTCCGGCCCCCAACTTCGGTCAGAAATCCGGACTTGAGGAACCACCTCATCACGGCCACGACGACGAGGTGGTGCTCGGAGCCGGGGGAGCGTGGACGCGTCCCGGTTCTGCCGGGCCCCCTCGAACAACCGCGAACGGCCCCCGCTCCACCAGCAGGTGAAGCCGGTGAAACCCGTTGGGGGCCGGAGGTTTATTCCGCATCGCGCTGAACACCGCCATCGGAAGCGGTACTGTAAACGCGATTTTCGGCCATCTTCTCTCGACATCCATCTCAAACCGCAATTTTGAAGATGCGGAAGGTTTCGAACAGTTAAACGATATTCGTCGGCCATACTCGGCCGCCCCGGCGCAGGCCCGGTTCGTAACGTTCGGGAAGGTGTACCGCCATATGAGGGAGCCGCCGCGCGACCGGTGCAGAACGAGCAGGCACCCCAAAGCGAAGCCGTCGACCTGCAAGGTAACTCGCTGTGATGAACGCGTCGGTGGGTCGAGGTGCGCTGCGACCGCTCACCGGAACAAACCCGATCGGGATTCCGAAATTCCCGACAGGCAATTGGTGATTTCATGCACATCCGAATGCATTATTAGCATCCAAAGCCGGGGGATATGGATGGCCACAGAGGCAGCGATCGAGCGCAGCATAAGAGCCATGTGGAATCACCACGCCGACCCGCTCTCCCTGGGACAACTGGCGGACACTGCCTTTTACAGCAAGTTCCACTATTCACGGATGTTCAACGAGGTGACCGGGACGTCGCCGGGCCGGTTCCTCGCCGCGATCAGACTGTTCATGGCCAAGCGGCACCTGCTGGAGACCGCGGCCAGCGTCTCGGACATCACCCACCGGGTGGGCTACAACAGCCTGGGCACATTCACCAGCCGCTTCACCCGCAGCGTCGGCCTCGCGCCGACCAGGTACCGGTTCCTGGCTCGCGGCGGCATGCCACCGCTCGCCCTGCCGGCCGCCCAGACCCGTCACGGGTTGTCCACTGTGGCCGGACGACTGCACTTCCCGGCAGACGTCGGCCCGGTCCGGGTCTATGTGGGCGCGTTCAGCACCCCGATCATGGAGGGACTGCCGCGCTCCTGTGACACTCTGGACGAGTGCCGCCCGTACCGCCTGAACGTCCCCGACGGGCTGTGGTTCATCCGGGCGGCCGCCGTGATGCTGCACGACGGCGCGCCTGGCCCGCAGGTCCGCCTGCCGAGGCTGATCGGCTCTGGGTGGGCGGTCCGCGCCCGCGGAGGACGCATGTACAACGCCGATGTGCAATTGCGGGCGGCCACCCAGCTCGACCTGCCGATCCTGCTGGCTCTGCCGGAACTGGACGGCCCGTACCACCGGCCGCTGCACGCCGCCCCGTCCGGCGAGGCCGGGGTCGCCGACAGCGGGTTCGGTCGGGCTCCCTGCGCGGGCGACTGGCAGGCGGATCCGTGGGGCCGGGCCGGAGCGCACCGGCTGCGGGCCGTGCAGGAGGGCTCACCATAGGCGGAACCTGCGCCCGGCCCCTGGGAAACGGGCACAACAGACGCGAGCCGGCCGGGCGGCCCGGGGCCCGGCCGAGCGGTCCGGCGAGGAAGCGGTGGCCTCGCCGGACCGGTTGCCGCCGCACGGACCCCGCCGGACGCCGCCTTGGTCATCGCACCCGTGAACCATGAGTACGGCCTCGGCTACCTGATCGCCGCCGTGATCCTCGGCGGTCTCATCCAGATCGCCCTGGGCGCTCTGGGGGTGGGGAATGATGCGGTTCGTCCCGCGCAGCGTGATGGTCGGCTTCGTCAACGCCCTGGCCATCCTGATCTTCATGGCACAGGTCCCGGAGATGCGGGGCGTCCCGTGGGCCGTCTACCCGCCGATCATCGTGACGACCTTTGTGGTGGTGGCCAGGTCCAGGTGCGGATCGAACATGGCCCGATACTTCGTGGGCGGCGAATGCATGGACAAGAACCGCACTTGCGGGGTGCCGACGGGGAAGTGGGACGCCACCGTCACCGCCGCTCCTCGGACGTTGCGAGGCCACTCCGGCGACAACTCTCCGTGAAGGATGACGGATGCTCAGACATCTCTGACGTGTCGTCAACGATTCAAGATCACCTTGCACATGTGTTGCACAAGGCGCTGAAAAACAACAGTGGTCAATGGAGGGTCGTGAAGGTGAGTACCCGCAGGTCAGCTGGGATATTTAGGTGTCGTGCCCCTTGCCTTCAAGGGGCACGACACCGCGCCGGTCAGATGTCCCGGAAGATCTCGATCTGCGCGCCCACCGAGTTGAGTCGCTCCGCCAGCTCCTCGTAACCGCGGTTGATGACATAGACGTTGCGGAGTACGGAGGTGCCTTCCGCCGCCATCATCGCCAGCAGCACCACCACGGCGGGCCGCAGGGCGGGCGGGCACATCATCTCGGCGGCGCGCCAGCGGGTCGGGCCCTCGACCAGGACCCGGTGGGGGTCGAGCAGCTGGAGACGGCCGCCGAGGCGGTTGAGGTCGGTGAGGTAGATCGCGCGGTTGTCGTAGACCCAGTCGTGGATCAGGGTCTGGCCGTGCGCGGCGGCCGCGATGGCCGCGAAGAAAGGGACGTTGTCGATGTTGAGGCCCGGGAACGGCATCGGGTGGATCTTGTCGATCGGCGCCTCCAGCTTGGAGGGCCGGACGGTCAGGTCCACCAGCCGGGTGCGGGCGTTGTCGGCCGCGTACTCCGGGGTGCGGTCGCAGTCGACGCCCATCTCCTCCAGGACCGCGAGCTCGATCTCCAGGAACTCGATCGGCACCCGTCGGATGGTGAGTTCGGACTCGGTCACCACGGCGGCGGCCAGCAGGCTCATCGCCTCGACCGGGTCCTCGGAGGGGGAGTAGTCCACGTCCACGTCGATCTGCGGGACCCCGTGCACGGTGAGCGTCGTCGTGCCGACCCCGTCGACCCGTACGCCCAGTGCCTCCAGGAAGAAGCACAGGTCCTGGACCATGTAGTTGGAGGAGGCGTTGCGGATGACGGTCGTCCCGTCGTGGCGGGCGGCGGCCAGCAGCGCGTTCTCGGTCACGGTGTCGCCGCGCTCGGTCAGCACGATGGGGCGGCCCGGGGCGACGGTGCGATCGACCTGCGCGTGGTAGAGCCCTTCCGTGGCGGCGATCTCCAGGCCGAACCGGCGCAGCGCGATCATGTGCGGCTCGATCGTGCGGGTGCCGAGGTCGCAGCCGCCCGCGTACGGCAGGGTGAACTGCTCCATCCGGTGCAGCAGCGGGCCCAGGAACATGATGATCGAGCGGGTGCGGCGGGCGGCGTCGGCGTCGATCGCCGCCATGTCCAGCTCCGCGGGCGGCACGATCTCCAGGTCCACACCGTCGTTGACCCAGCGGGTGCGCACCCCGATGGAGTTGAGTACCTCCAGGAGCCGGAACACCTCCTCGATCCTGGCGACCCGGCGCAGGACCGTGCGGCCCTTGTTGAGGAGCGAGGCGCACAGCAGCGCGACACAGGCGTTCTTGCTGGTCTTGACATCGATGGCACCGGAGAGCCGGCGGCCGCCGACGACCCGCAGGTGCATGGGCCCGGCGTAACCGAGCGACACGATCTCGCTGTCGAGTGCTTCACCGATGCGGGCGATCATCTCAAGGCTGATGTTCTGGTTGCCGCGCTCGATTCGGTTGACGGCGCTCTGGCTCGTGCCGAGCGCCTCGGCCAGCTGCGTCTGTGTCCAGCCCCGGTGCTGCCGGGCGTCACGGATGAGCTTGCCGATGCGTACGAGGTAGTCGTCTGACATGGCGGCAGGTTATCTCAGATATGAGATGAGGTTAATGTGGGGGTGTGCTGTTCGAGTGACGGCCGTGCACCGGTCCCGCGAGCGTCCTCGTATTCGCGGCCCATGCTCTCCCGGGGGCGCGCACGTGGCGCGGGCTGTGCATCCGTACGGGGCTGGAGCGCCCGTACGGCCGTGGTGGCCCCGTTCGGTTGTGGAGGCGGGGCTCCGCACCGTTCCGCCGGTTCGCGGCGACCTCAGGGCAGCACGCGGTAGGTCACATGGGTGACCGCGTTCCCGGCCCGCGTCTCCACCTGCTCAAGGTCCAGCGACGGCACGCCGTTGAACAGTCGTGTGCCGGCACCGAGGGTGAACGGCAGGATGTGGAGCCGCAACTCGTCGATCAGGCCGGCGGCGAGGTACTGGTTGATGGTGGTAGCACCGCCGTGGATCGACACATCACGCTCCCCGGCCGCCTCGCGAGCCCGCCGCAGAGCGGATTCGATGCCGTCGGTGACGAAGTGGAACGTGGTGCCGCCCTCCATCGGCTGCGGATCACGCGGGTGGTGGGTCAGGACGAAGACCGGGGCGTGGTACGGCGGGTTGTCGCCCCACCAGCCCTTCCACGGCCGGTCCCACGCGCCGCGTACGGGGCCGAACATATTGCGCCCCATGACGAAGGCGCCGACCGTCGTCAGCCGGTCGAGCTCGGCCTGCCGCTGCTCCGGGGTCTCGAACATCCAGGAGTGCAGCCGGTCGCCCCAGCCGTCGCCGGCGTCGTCGCCGAACGGGCGCTCCTCGCTCTGGCCGAGCCCGGCCGAGTACCCGTCGAGGGAGATCGAGAGCTCGCCGGTCACCCTGCCCGAACGTCCGGTCACTGTGCGGCCCTCCTGATGGCGACCTGCCGTCGCCTCGGCGGTGAACCGCCCGACGCGTTCACCATGGGGTAGACCGCTCCGACCCCCCGAACTCATCGCGCCGACGTGAGCCGCGCTGCTGTGAGCCTCGCACTGAACCCCCGGCCCGGACACTCAGGGCCTCAAGGCATCAGGGGGTCGGGGCTGCAGGGCCTCAGGCCCCGTGCGCGGGCCTCGGTGCGCGGCGCAGTCGTTCCTCCAGTGCTTCGAGCAGGCCGGGCAGGTCGGGGGCGACGGCGAGGTCCTCCAGGGTGGAGGCGGCGAGGAAGCCCGCGTCGGTGAGGCCGTGCAGGGCGCCGATCAGGGGTGTCCAGAAGCCCCCGGCGTCGAGGAAGCCGACGGGCTTGGCGTGCAGGCCGAGCTGACGCCAGGACCACACCTCGAAGATCTCCTCCAGGGTCCCCAGCCCGCCGGGCAGCGCGACGAAGGCGTCGGCGCGGTCGGCCATGACGGCCTTGCGCTCGTGCATCGAGTCGCAGATCACCAGCTCCGTGACCTCCTCGCGCGCCCACTCCCGCTCGATCATGCTGCGGGGCATGACGCCGATCACCTCTCCGCCCGCCTTCATCGCGGAGTCCGCGAGGATGCCCATGAGTCCGGTGCTGCCGCCGCCGTAGACGAGCCCGATCCCGCGGCGCGCCAGGTCGCCGCCCACGTGCGCGGCCAGCTCGGCATGGGCGGGGTCGTGCCCGTCGGACGAGGCGAGGAAGACGGCGAGGCGGCGCATACGGACTCCCGGGTACGGCTGCGGTGGACGGTCCGGTCTACCACGGTCGTGTCCACGACGGCCGGGCCCGAACCATCGACCAGGGGCGACCGGGCTCACGTAAGGCTGTGAGCTGGGCTTTCTCACTGCTGGCCACTCCCATGGGCGAGCGAGGGGGCCCGCCGTCACCGAACTCGGCCGTGTCGGCCTCGTCGGCCGCGCCGTCAACCCGTCTCCCGTACGAACTGGGAGGGAGCCGGTGTGCAGCCGGACGACCCTTGCGCCGCCGCTGACTCCCTCGGCCGCGCCCTGGTCCTGGCCCGACTTGCAGGCTGACCCGGTCCAGTTCATCGACAGCACTCCGCGCGGCGCCTCCTCCCGTCCACGCCGGCGACTGATCTCGCCGACGGAGGCCCCCGTCCCGGCGAACCCAGCCGTTTCGACTTCCATGGCGGTGCATCTGGTCGTGAGTGGGCAGTTGGTGGCCTTGAGTCCCTACGCAGTCGAGGCCACCTGCTCTAAATTGGTCATCTCATCGACTCGGGTGACGCCAGGGGGATTGGGTGCACGAGGGCATGGCTGTCGGGAGCCGCTACCGTGTGGAACGCCTCCTGGGCAGGGGCGGCCTGGGCGAGGTCTGGGAAGCGACGGACCGTACCCTCGGCCGACGGGTCGCCATCAAGTTCGTCACCGGCGTCATGCAGTATCCAGAGGCGGCTCAGCGGTTCGCGCGTGAGGCCCGCACCCTCGCCTCGCTCCGCCACGGCAGCGTCGTGACCGTTCACGACGCCGGAACGGCCGACCATGGCGGTCAGACTCTGCCCTACCTCGTGATGGAGCTACTGGACGGCGCCACCTGGGAGTTCTCGCATGTGGACTCGATCGTGGAGACCGGGGCGCGCTTGGCGGACGTTCTCGCGCACGTCCACGCGGCGAAGGTCGTGCACCGGGACATCAAGCCCGCCAACATCATGATCTGTGCCGACGGGCGCACCGTGCTGATGGACTTCGGTATAGCCCGGGACGACTCCTCGCTCACCCGCACAGCCACCACCACCGGAAAATACTTCGGAACCCCCGGCTACATGGCCCCCGAGCAGCTCCAAGGCCGTGCCGCCACACCCGCTTCGGACGTCTACGCGCTAGGGATCGTCCTGGTCGAGAAGCTCACCGGCCACCGGCTGCCCGTCACGCAGCTCATGCCCCAGGTCCAATCCTCCATCCGCGAGCCCGTACTGTCCCTGCTTACCCGGATGACCGCTGCACGTCCCGAGCAGCGGCCTTCCGCCGCCGAGTGCGTTTCGCTGCTGCGCGCGTCCGAGACGCCCACGGCATTGCGGCACGTGCCGTCCACAGGAAAGGAGTGGCGGCAACGGCTGGTTGCGCCGACGGTACTGCTGGTGCTGCACACGATCGTCCTGTTCCAGCCCGCCTACAGGACAAGCTGGAACGACAGCGTCGTCATGGCGTTCGGCAAACAGATCGTCTATGCGGAGGAAGAGGACTTCGTCGAGTGGAACTTACGAGCCTGGGGAGCCCTGACTGCCGTCGGAGCCGGCGTCGGGGTGGCGACGCTGCTGGTGGTGGTCATGCTGCTCGTCCTGAGCTCTCGGGTGCCGACGAGGCTGGCGGGCTATGGCGCGGCGGTGCTCGTCGTGGTGTGCCTCGGCTGGCAGGCCATGTCCAACCCGCCCTATTACTACGGTCGCTGGGACCCCCAAGTCGCCTATGGTCTGTGGCTCTTCTATCTGCTGACGGCGGTGACCATCGCCATGTACGTCTACCACGATGTCCGTGCCCGCCGGGTGGGCACACAGCCATAGGCCATGGCCGTGCAGAGTCGGCCAGCGATGGACTCCGGGCGGCGGCCGCACCGGAACCGCGACCTCGAACCGGGCCGTCGCGCATTCCAGCAACGCATGCCGCCACCGACGCCCGCGTGCGCCCTCCAGCGCGCGACACCCTCAGCGTGCTCACCCCTCACGACTGGATTCACTGTCGGAGAAGCCGAAACGGCTGTGTTCGCTGTCAAGCGCCTCGACTCGATGACACAGCACAGGGGCACCTGGGCATGACCGGGCGGCGGCTATGTACTAGAGTTATCTCGACATCGAGATATCTGCCGAGGCGCACCACAGCCGCCGCCCGGTAAGGGTTACCTAACTAAGCCTTACCTTAGCGGATGGTCGGGGCCGTAGACGGCAAAACGCGGCGCCGACTGCCAATGAGGCGCGGCGCGGAGATACGCGCACATTGAAGAAGGAGACTGTCGTGTCGGCGAACAGCTTCGACGCCCGCAGCACGCTGCGCGTGGGCGACGAGTCGTACGAGATCTTCAAGCTGGACAAGGTAGAGGGCTCCGCGCGCCTCCCGTACAGCCTGAAGGTCCTGCTGGAGAACCTGCTCCGCACCGAGGACGGCGCGAACATCACCGCCGACCACATCCGGGCCATCGGCGGCTGGGACTCCCAGGCTCAGCCCAGCCAGGAGATCCAGTTCACGCCGGCCCGCGTGATCATGCAGGACTTCACCGGCGTGCCGTGTGTCGTGGACCTCGCCACCATGCGTGAGGCCGTGAAGGCGCTGGGCGGCGACCCGGCCAAGATCAACCCGCTGGCCCCGGCCGAGCTGGTCATCGACCACTCCGTCATCGCCGACAAGTTCGGCACCAAGGAAGCCTTCGGCCAGAACGTCGAGCTGGAGTACGGCCGGAACAAGGAGCGGTACCAGTTCCTGCGCTGGGGCCAGACCGCCTTCGACGAGTTCAAGGTCGTCCCCCCGGGCACCGGCATCGTCCACCAGGTGAACATCGAGCACCTGGCCCGCACCGTCATGGTCCGTAACGGCCAGGCCTACCCCGACACCCTCGTCGGCACCGACTCGCACACCACCATGGTCAACGGCCTCGGTGTGCTCGGCTGGGGCGTCGGCGGCATCGAGGCCGAGGCCGCGATGCTCGGCCAGCCGGTCTCCATGCTCATCCCGCGCGTCGTCGGCTTCAAGCTGACCGGTGAGCTGAAGCCCGGCACCACCGCCACCGACCTCGTGCTGACCATCACCGAGATGCTCCGCAAGCACGGCGTCGTCGGCAAGTTCGTCGAGTTCTACGGTGAGGGCGTCGCCGCCACCTCGCTCGCCAACCGCGCCACCATCGGCAACATGTCGCCGGAGTTCGGCTCCACGGCCGCGATCTTCCCGATCGACGACGAGACGCTGAAGTACCTGCGCCTGACCGGCCGCGACGCGCAGCAGGTCGCCCTCGTCGAGGCGTACGCCAAGGAGCAGGGCCTCTGGCTCGACCCGGCCGCCGAGCCCGACTTCTCCGAGAAGCTGGAGCTCGACCTCGCCACGGTCGTCCCCTCCATCGCCGGCCCGAAGCGCCCGCAGGACCGCATCGTCCTCGCGAACGCCAAGGAGCAGTTCGCCCGCGACGTCCGCAACTACGTCTCCGACGACGAGGAGGCGGGCAAGGAGTCCTTCCCGGCCTCCGACTCCCCGGCCGCCTCCAACGGCGTCCCGTCGCGGCCGACCACCGTCACGGCCCCCGACGGCTCGACGTACGAGATCGACCACGGAGCCGTCACGGTCGCCGCGATCACCTCCTGCACCAACACCTCGAACCCGTACGTCATGGTCGCCGCCGCGCTCGTGGCGAAGAAGGCGGTCGAGAAGGGCCTGACCCGCAAGCCGTGGGTCAAGACCACCCTCGCCCCGGGCTCGAAGGTCGTCACCGACTACTTCGACAAGGCGGGCCTGACCCCGTACCTCGACAAGGTCGGGTTCAACCTCGTCGGCTACGGCTGCACCACCTGCATCGGCAACTCCGGCCCGCTGCCGGAGGAGGTCTCCAAGGCGGTCAACGAACACGACCTCGCCGTCACCTCGGTGCTCTCCGGCAACCGCAACTTCGAGGGCCGGATCAACCCCGACGTCAAGATGAACTACCTGGCGTCCCCGCCGCTGGTCGTCGCGTACGCCATCGCCGGTTCGATGAAGGTCGACATCACCAAGGACGCCCTCGGCGTCGACCAGGACGGCAAGCCCGTCTACCTGACCGACATCTGGCCCACCGAGGCCGAGGTCAACGACGTCGTGGCGAACGCCATCGGCGAGGACATGTTCAACAAGTCCTACCAGGACGTCTTCGCGGGCGACGCCCAGTGGCAGGCCCTGTCGATCCCGACCGGCGACACCTTCGAGTGGGACTCCGAGTCCACCTACGTGCGCAAGCCCCCGTACTTCGAGGGCATGACGATGGACACGACTCCGGTCGAGGACATCACCGGCGCCCGGGTGCTCGCCAAGCTCGGCGACTCGGTCACCACCGACCACATCTCCCCGGCCGGTGCGATCAAGGCCGACACCCCGGCGGGCAAGTACCTCACGGAGCACGGCATCGAGCGTCGTGACTTCAACTCCTACGGCTCGCGCCGTGGTAACCACGAGGTCATGATCCGCGGCACGTTCGCCAACATCCGCCTGCGCAACCAGATCGCGCCGGGCACCGAGGGCGGCTACACCCGCGACTTCACCAAGGCTGACGGCCCGGTGTCGTTCATCTACGACGCCTCGCAGAACTACCAGGCCGCCGGCACCCCCCTCGCGATCCTCGCGGGCAAGGAGTACGGCTCCGGCTCGTCCCGTGACTGGGCCGCCAAGGGCACCGCGCTCCTGGGCGTCAAGGCAGTCATCGCCGAGTCCTACGAGCGCATCCACCGCTCGAACCTCATCGGCATGGGCGTCCTCCCGCTCCAGTTCCCCGAGGGCCAGAACGCCGAGACCCTCGGTCTCACCGGCGAGGAGGCCTTCTCCTTCACCGGCGTCACCGAGCTGAACAACGGCACCACCCCCCGTACGGTGAAGGTCACCACCGACACCGGTGTGGAGTTCGACGCGGTCGTCCGCATCGACACCCCCGGCGAGGCGGACTACTACCGCAACGGCGGCATCCTGCACTACGTGCTGCGTCAGCTTGCCGGTTCCTGACCTGAGGTGAACGAGCGCCCTGCCCCTGCGTCTCGCGCGGGTGCGGGGCGCTCGCGCGCGACGGGGCGGAAGGCGCGCCTGCGAGCATGATCGGACGCGAGCTGCTTCCGGAGCGGAACCGCGCGTCCTGCGACGACGAAGAACCCCGTACCTGGTACCAGGTACGGGGTTCTTCCGTCCTGGCGACCGTGCGGCAGACGACCGCCGCCACAGGGGAAGACGTCAGCCGGTCGCAGGGTCCTCCAGCAGCTGTGGCCCATCGCCCCGACCTTTCCTCCTCGATGGCACGGATGAACTCCTCGTGGGCCGGTCCGTGCCTGGGCGGGCTGCGCACCGGTCAGCGGTCATGCTGCGCGGCCAGGGCCGTCACGCCGCGTCGCAGGCGGCGGAAGTAGGTGGCGCGGCTGAGGTGCAGGCTGTGGGCGACCTGCCAGTGGGTGCCCGACCGGTCGACGTAGTACGCCCGCAGGATTCTCCCGGCATCGGCGTCGGCCGCTACGGGGCTTGCCGCCAGGCTGTCCACGGCTTCGACGAGCCAGGCGCGCAGTGCCCGGGCCGTCGGTGTGTGCGCGGCGGTCAGGAGCGGACTGCCGGCCAGCCCCTTGGGGGTGTGCAGGTTGCCCAGTGCCTCGGCCATGTGGGCCGCGGCGGGTTCGTCGGCGGTGTCCGGGGCGGTGGCGGTGACGCCCAGGCGGCGGAGCCAGGCGGGGAGTGCCGCGCCGGTGAAGTCGTTGCTGTAGACCTGCGGGGCGCGTCCGCAGCGGTAGATGTCCTCGCGGATTCCCCCGTGGCGGCGGAAGGCGAGACTGTCGAGAAGCTGGTGGTAGCCGGGGTCGGCGGTGGACACCAGGAGCCTTCCGCTGGTGACCGCCTGCCGCAGGATGTGGCGCAGCACCTGGGCGTGGACGGCCGGTTCGGGGCAGAACGCCGCCCCCAGGAACAGCCCGCCGCGGTCGCCCGCCGCGAGGCCCTCGGTGTGTTGCTGGAGCAGTGGCTCCATGCCCGCCAGGGTCTGCTCCCGGACGCCGATCAGGCTGATCAGCCCGATCGGCTGTCCGTCGATGTCGCGGGCCAGGCGGAAGCCGGTGATGTCGTCGTCCAGCCACTGGGTGACCAGCCGTTCCGTCCTGCGCTGGTCGAACCCCTTGAGTGATGCCCAGCCGTGCATCAGGCGGCCGATGTCGTCGGCGTCGGCGCCTTGGGCTGTCACGATCGGGACCGGTGGGCGGCCGGGCGGGAAGAGCACCTCCCGTACGACCCGGTCACCGGCCAGGAGCATGGACTGCTCGGCCAGTTCGGCCCGCCGCTCGGGCGGGGCCGACCCGGTGAGCATCGCGCCGCGGTAGCGCGCCGCGCGGGCGAGCAGCGCGCCGTGCTGGTCCGGCCGCCGCCACTGGTAGGTCATGTCGAGCAGGGCGCGGTACGGTTCGGCGACGGTCAGCCCCAGGGCGGTCCGGTGGACCAGACTGAGCCCGGCCAGGTCCGTAAACAAGTCCGGGCCCCTGGCCAGCAGCTTCTCGTCCGCCGCGCCGACGGCGGCGAGCAGCCGGAGCGCCTGGGCCCTGCGGCGGCCCGGCAGTTCGCGCTCCAGGCGCTGGAGGATCTCGGCGCTGACCTCGTCGGCCACCGCTGCGGGGGCGGTGGGCGCGGCCCCGGCGTGCATCGCCCGGCAGGCGGCGAGCGCCACCAGGGGAATCCCGCCGGCCAGTCGGACGACGAGGTCCCGCGCGCCGGGGTCCGCGAGGCCGGCCCGGCTCGCGAGCGCCGCGATCTCGTCGTCGGGCAGAGGAGGAACGGCGAGGGTGACCGGGTCGCCCCCGGCCCAGCCCCGAGCCGCCCGTAACGGCCTGCGGCTGAGCACGAGTACGGGGCGGTGGCCGGCGGCGTCGTCGAGTGCCCCGGCGGCGGACTCCATCGCCGTACGCCCATCGACGCCGTCCAGCACCAGTGGCCTGCGGTCATCACCGGTCACGGCCCGCCGCAGGTCACCGGGGGCGTGCGGGCGGGACAGGTCGAAGTGCTGGGCGTCGAGCGAGCGCGCCAGCCAGGTCTTCCCCACGCCGAGCGGACCGGTCAGATTCACCAGCGGACGGGCCGCGACCGCCGCGCCCAGTTCGGCGGCCAGAGCCGCCCGTGTACCGCTGTCACCGTCGTTCGCCCCCATCGCGCCCCCCATCGGATGGTCCCCTGATGCCGCCCGAGGTCCCTGTACGGGTTGAGACACATATGAGACTCCCGGCGAGGCGGGAGCTTATACGTTCGTCCACGTGTTCTGACCAACTAGCAACGGAGGAGCCGTGAAGAAGTCCATCGGGGCGGCCGGAGCCGTGTTCAGCGCCCTCGCCCTCGCCGTGGGAATGGCGACCCCAGCCGCGGCCGACAGCCCGTCCAACGGCCGTTGGAACAACATGCGGGCCCTGCACACCGGAATGTGCGCTGCCGTGGGCAACAACTCGACCAAAGTCGGTGCCGGGCTGATCCAGTACCGGTGTGACTACAAGTCCAACAAGGAGTTCTACGCCCAGGGGGCGGGCACGAACGCGTACTTCCTGCGGATCAGATCCACCAACATGTGCGTGACCCCGCAGACCGGCGCCAACCACGCCCTCCTCGTCCAGTCCCCGTGCGCCAACGTGGACTCGCAGGTGTGGGTGGCCGAGTACGCCGGCAACGACAGCTGGAAGATGCGGAACCGGGCTACGGGCTTCTGCATGGGCGTCGCGTGGGGCACCACCAACAGCGGCCAGCCGTTGGACCAGTCCTCCTGCGGCGCGTTCGACGGCCAGACCTGGCGGTTCACCGCGGCGTAGTACGCCCGGCCGGTCGGCCGGACAGGTGGCAGCGCGGCCACGGGACCGTCGACGCTCTCGCCGCCGCCGGCCTCAAGTGCTGGGCGGGCAAGGCATACCCGTGACGGCGGACGGTCCGCCCCGGATCACTCCGGGGCGGACCGTCCGCCGTCACGGGGCCTTCCGGTCAGCCTGACATCGCTTCCCGCTCGACCCGGTCGATCCGGCACTTCGTGCCCGCCGGTACCTCGCCGAGGCCCTGGGCCTTGATCTTGGCGGTCGCGCCGGGGGCGACTTCGTCTTCCGTGACCGCGAGGCCCTCGCTCACCACGTCACCGTCTCGGTCCACGAACGTGACGTAGACGACGTAGGACGCCGGGCTCCCGCTCCCGTTCACGACCTTTATCTCGGCGGACATCCAGTTGATCAGGGAGTCCCGCGTGCACTTCGTGATCGTGGCGTCCTTCTCGGCGGCCGGTTCGTCGGCCTCCGGCTCCTCGAAGTCCTCCAGCTCCTCCCAGCCCTCAAGGCCGTCCGGCCCCACCGTGTCGCCGTACCGCGAAACCGCCCGCTCCTCGGCGAGCGCGATGGACTCCGAGGCCTTCTGCATCAACGCGTAGCCCAGCGCCACCGTCGCGCCGATGACGACGAGCCCGCCGACCAAGGACAACGTCACGATCAGCCCCGTACGCCGCTGCTTGCGCGGCGGGGCGGCAGGAGGCGCCCACGGCGACTGCGGCTGTGCGAACGCGGGCTGCCGCGGTGGCTGCGGCTCCGGTTCGGGCGGCGGAGGCAAGAAGGCGTCGGACATGCGGTCCCCCCACGGGAAATCGATCAGGCAAGGGCCCTACGGTACGTGCCTCCGCCTCCCCACGCCGCACGCGTTCCGGCTGGTCCGCCGCCCGCCGGGCCCGACGCACCGCCCCACGCGCGGAATCCGGGGCCTCGCCGCCCCCAGGTGCGATCGTGGGCCGGGGGCCGAGACTGCGGCCCCACCCGCAGGGCCAGGGGCTCCGAGCCCGCGGTCCCCACCCGCACCACCCCGGCACCGAGAGCGAACGGACCACCATGGGCGAGCTGATCCTCATCCGCCACGGCGAGACCGAGTGGTCCCGCTCCGGGCAGCACACGAGCTGGACCGACCTCCCCCTCACCGACACCGGGGAGCGGCAGGCCCGCGCCCTCGTCCCGCTGCTGGCCGACCGGCACATCGCCCTCACTCTGGTCAGCCCGTCCGTCCGGGCCCGCCGCACCGCCGAGCTGGCCGGGCTCACCGCGGCCCGGGTCACCCCCGAGCTGCGGGAGTGGGACTACGGCGGCTACGAGGGCATCACCACCCGGGAGATCCACCGCACCCGCCCCTTCTGGAACCTGTGGACCGACGGCGTCGACCCCGGCACCCCCGAACACCCCGGCGAGAGCCCGGCGGACGTCGGGGCGCGGGCCGACACGGTGCTGGCGGGGGTGCGGTCGGCCGCCGAGCGGGTCGGGGACGGGGACATCGCGCTCGTCGCCCACTCCCACCTCCTGCGCGTCCTCACCGCCCGCTACCTGGGGCTGACCCCGGCCGAGGGCCGCCTCTTCCAGCTCGCCACCGGCGCGGTCTCCCGGCTCGGTACGGAACACGGCCAGCCGGTCGTCACCGCGCTCAACGTCGCCCTGCCCGAGAGCTTCCGAGGGGTGAACCAGGAGGGCTGAACGCCGACGGCCGGCACCCCGCCCTCGGGTTACCGGCCGCCGGCGTACGGCACAGACGTCAGGAGAACAGCTCCACCTCCGCCAGCGTCGCCGAACCCGTCAGCACCAGCCGGTACTTCGCGTAGTCACCGGGCCGGCCCACCGAGAACACCCGGGTCTGCCTGTCCCAGGCGAACGACTGGCCGGAGCGGCGGTCGATGTCCGTCCACTTCTCGCCGTCGGACGAGCCCTGGAGCGTCCACCCCTTCGGGGCCCGGTCCGCCGCCGACGACGTCAGCGTGTACTGGAGCGCCTCGGCGGACCCGGGGACAGGCAGCTCCACCGAGGTGACCTCCGCCGCGGTGGCCGAGGTGTTGTCGAAGAGCGCGCCGTCGCCCTTGAGCACATCGCCCTTCGGCGACGGGACTCTGTCGTCCTGCTGGATGGAGACCGGGGCCGCGTTCCTCCCCGTGCCCCACCTGGACGGCTCGGGCCCCATGTCGAACGCCAGCGTGCCGCCCTTGGCCAGCACATCGTGGGGGAGCGCGGTGGAGGTCCACTTCCTGCCGTTGACCTTCAGGCTCTGCACGTAGATGTTCTTCGCGCTGTTCTTCGGGGCCTTGACGACCAGCTTGCGGCCGTTGTCCATGCGGACGGTCGCCTTCTTGAAGAGCGGCGAGCCGATCGCGTACTCCCCGCTGCCCATCACCAGCGGGTAGAAGCCGAGCGCGGAGAAGAGATACCAGGCCGACTGCTCGCCGTTGTCCTCGTCACCGTGGATGCCCTGGCCGATCTCGCTGCCGACGTACAGGCGGCCCAGCACCTCGCGGACCTTCTCCTGTGTCCTGTACGGCTGTGAGGCCGCGTTGTACATGTACGTGGCGTGGTGGGCGACCTGGTTGCTGTGCCCGTACTGGCCCATCCGCACGTCACGCGCCTCGGTCATCTCGTGGATGACCCCGCCGTAGCTGCCGACGAACTCGGGGCCCGCCGTCTCCGGGGTGGAGAAGTAGGTGTCCAGCTTCTTGCCCAGGCCCGCGCGGCCCCCGTACAGGTTGGCCAGGCCCCGGCTGTCCTGCGGGGCGGTGAAGGCGTAGCCCCAGCCGTTGGTCTCGGTGTAGTCGTAGCCCCACACGCGCGGGTCGTACGCGTCGGAGGGCAGGCGCCAGTCGCCGTCCGGCTTCCTGCCCTGGAAGAAGCCCGCCTCGCCGTCGAAGAGCGTGACGTACTTCTGCGCCCGGTTGAGGAAGTACTCCGACTCCTCCTTGTACCGCGCCTTCTTCGTCTTCTTGTAGAGCTCCTGGCCCATCCGTGCGATGCCGTAGTCGTTGAGGTAGCCCTCCAGCGACCAGGACAGGCCCTCGTGGGTCGCGGTGTCCGCGTATCCGGCGAAGACGGAGGTCTCCATGCCCTTGCGGCCGACGCCCGGGGACGGCGGAGCCACCGTGGCGTTCTTGACCGCCGCCTCGTACGCCGCCTCCGCGTCGAACTTCACGCCCTTGACGTACGCGTCGGCGAACGCCACGTCCGAACTGGTGCCGGTCATCAGGTCCGCGTAACCGGGGGAGGACCAGCGCGAGGTCCAGCCGCCGTCCTTGTAGTGCTGCACGAAGCCGTCCACCAGCTCACCCGCCTTCTTCGGGGAGAAGAAGGAGTAGGCGGGCCAGGTCGTGCGGTAGGTGTCCCAGAAGCCGTTGTTGACGAACACCTTGCCGTCGACGATCTTCGCCCCGGTCCTCGTCGGGGTGTCCTCGCCGACCGGCTCGACGAACGGGCTGGCGTACCTGTTCTTCCCGCCCACCTTCTCGTGGCCGGAGTTCGGGTAGAGGTAGAGCCGGTAGAGGCTGGAGTAGAGGGTCGTGAGCTGGTCCTCGTCGGCTCCCTCGACCTCGATCGTCTTCAGGACGTCGTCCCAGGCCGCCTGTGCCTCGCGCCGCACCTTCTCGAAGGAGGCGGACTCAGGGATCTCCATGGCCAGGTTCTTCTTCGCCTGGTCCACGCCGATCAGCGAGGTGGCCAGGCGCAGGTTGACCGTACGGTCCCTGCCCGCGTCGAAGCGGAAGAAGCCCGTGACGTCGTCACCCCCGCCGCCCTTCAGCCTTCCGCTGTCCGTCACCGGCGCGTCGAAGACGCCGTACACGAACATCCGGGTCGCCCCCGTGGACAGGCCGCTCTTCACGTCCGTGTAGCCGGAGAAGGAGCGGGCCTTCGGATTCAGGGTCAGACCGCCCGCGTTCGTCACGTTGTCGAAGACCAGGCTTGCGTCCTTGCCGGGGTAGGTGAACCGCATCCGGGCCGCGTGGTCGGTCGGCGCCATCTCGGCCTTGAGGCCGTTCTCGAACGTGACGCCGTAGTAGTGCGGCTTCGCGACCTCGTTCTCGTGCCGGAACGGCAGCCCCCGGGCCGTGCGAGCCGCGTCCGGGGTGCCGCTCGCGGCCGAGGGCATCAGCTGGAAGGTCTGCCGGTCGCCCATCCAGGGGCTCGGCTCATGGCTGGCGCTGAAGGCCTGGAGCGTGGGGAGGTTGTCTTCGTTGTTGCCCCGGGAGTAGTCGTACAGCCAGCTCAGCGAACCGGCGTTGGTCACCGGCGTCCAGAAGTTGAAGCCGTGCGGGACCGCGGTGGCCGGAATGTTGTTGCCGCGCGAGAAGCCGCCGGAGGAGTTGGTGCCCCGGGTGGTCAGCGCGTAGTCCGACAGATGCGCCCTGCGCTTCTCCGGCTTCCTCGGGGTGATCGTGATGTCGTCGATCCAGCCCTGGAACTTCGCCTTCCCCTTCGGGGAGTCGTACGCCACCAGAATCCGGTCGACCGTCTTGCCCGCGGCCACCGTGCCGAGGCGGGCGGCGACCTTGTTCCACTGGTTCACGTAGAGCCGCTTGGCATCGGCCTGGCCCTGCGGGGTGAGCAGCCCGCCGTGGCTGTCGGTGGCGCCCAGCTCGCTCAGGTACGTGCCGTCGGTGAAGGCGAGGTCCACCGAGACGTGGGTCGCCGGGTAGTCGAGGTCCGTCTCGCCCATCTGCGGATAGACCAGGTAGGACAGCTCGGTGTGCTTGGTGACGGCCGTGTTCACGTCGAAGATCTTGTTGTACGAGTACGCCCGGCCGTCCGGTTTGTGCGTACCCGCGTAACGCAGTGCCTTCTTTCCGGTGAACCCCGCGCCCGACTTCGCGGTGGGGGAGCCCGAGGGGCCGCGGTCGGGCCGGCTGCGCATCTCGTCGGGCACCGGCGCGGAGGTGTCACCGTTCGAGAACTGAACGTCGGCGAGCTGGAGCTCGGCCCCGCCGCCGTTCGCCGTGATCTCCAGCCGGAAGTGGCGGTAGGCGGTGTCGGCGGTGAAGTCGTACGTCTTCGTCTCGTGCCGCTTCGCGAAGCTCTCGCCCTCGCGGGTGTCGAGGTCCCTCCACTCCTCGCCGTCCGCCGAGCCCTTCAGCGTCCAGTCCTTCGGGTCGCGCTCGGCGTGGTCGTTGGCGGAGGTGAGGGCGTACGTCACCACCTTCACCGGCTCCTCCAGGTCGAACTCGACCCAGCCGGTCTTCGCGAACGCCAGCCACTTGGAGCCCGGCTCGACATCGACCAGGTTCTCCTTGACCTCGCCGCCCGCGGTGTTCTCGGCGCTCGCGCGGACCTCGGTGACCCGGTCGGTGACGTTGCCCGGTATGCCGGAGGAGAACCCGCCGTCGACCCCGGAGGCGCGCTCCTTGCCGTCGGGGCCCACTTCGACGGTGTCGCGCCAGTCGGGCTGCTTCTCATCCGTCTCGAACGAGCTGCTGAACGTCCGCTCGCCGGGCGGCTTCCGGTCCGGCGGGGCCGGCTGGGCGGAGGCGACCGCGGGGGCGATCACGACCAGGGCCAGGGAGGCCGCCAGGGCTGCCGCTGTGGGGGTCCGTCTCCGGCGAGGGGCCGGGCGGGGGACCGTACCGGGCGCCTCTTCGGAGCCGTGTTGAAGACCGCGTGGTGGCTGCATACCGAGCCATTCCTCCCCGGAGAAGTGCATGGACAACGTTGTCATTGCGGGGTGCAGGGTCCAGTAGGGAGCCAAGTGACAGGACGTGTCAAGGGTGTTGGCGCGGGCCCGTTCGACGAATCCGCAGTAATGGGGAAATAGCCGCCCCAGGAAGCGGGCAAGGGGTGCCGAGCCGCCCCCGAGGTCTCAACTCGGGAAAGACTGCAGCCCAAACCTGCTTTCGATCTTGCTCAGTTGGCGGCAAGTGGACTATACCTGTCGGCGTCTGCACAGCCGTTTCAGGCGGATGTGCACGGGGCGAAACAGGGACGGTCGCAAGGACGCCGGGGGCGTTCGCGCTGTACGGTCTCCCGAAACCTCCACGGCGCCGGCCCGGCCGGTACATCAGCACATCTGCATATCCGCACCACCCAAGCGCAACTGACCGCGGTGGCGGGGCCCTTCGCCTGAGGCGAATTTTCGACGGGTGACCGGCACACCGCCTGAGTCCTGGAGAAGGCGAGGACTTGAGCATGGGATCCACCTCCGCCCACAACAATGAGGGCCTTGGCCGTCGCGATCTGATCAAGCGTTCTGCCGCACTCGGCCTGATCGCTGTTCCGACGATGAGCTTCCTGTCCGCCTGCGCGAGCGGTGGCGGTGACAGTGACGACAAGGTCGAAAAGGGCGAGAAGACCGACAAGAACCCGCTGGCCGTCAACGGCAGCGCGCCGCTGGAGATCGTCATCTTCGACGGTGGCTTCGGCACCAAGTACGCCGAGGACGCCAAGGCCGTCTACGAGAAGACGTACCCCGAGGCGGAGGTCAAGTTCTCCGCGACGCAGAAGATCCAGTCGGTTCTTCAGCCGCGTTTCAACGGTGGCACCCCGCCCGACCTGATCGACAACTCCGGCGCCCAGCAGATGGACATGGGCGTCCTGGTCGGCAAGAAGCAGCTCACCGACCTGACCCCGCTGCTCGACGCCCCCTCCATCGACGACCCCGCCAAGAAGGTCCGCGACACCCTGCGGCCCGGCATCGTCGAGATGGGCCAGTTCGACGGCGACCCGGTCTGGATCATGTACTACGCGTACACGGTCTACGGCGTCTGGTACTCGCAGACCGCGCTGGAGAAGCTCGACGCCACGTACCCGGAGACCTGGGACGAGATGCTCGCGCTCTGCGCGAAGGCGAAGAAGCAGGGCATCGCCGGCTGGACCTACCCCGGCAAGCACCCGTACTACATCCCGTTCTCGCTCTACCCGTTCATCGGGAAGATCGGCGGCGTCGAGGTCCTCGACGCGATCGACAACCTGGAGCCGAAGGCCTGGGAGCACCCCGCGGTCAAGGCGGCCTTCGAGGCGTACTACGAGCTGTACGCCAAGGGCTACATCCTCAAGGGCACCCCCGGCCTGGACCACCGCGGCTCGCAGGGCGCCTGGGCCCGCGGCAAGGCGCTGTTCATCCCGAACGGCTCCTGGGTGGAGAACGAGGAAGCGGCGATCATCCCCAAGGACTTCAAGCTGTCCGTGGGCGCCCCCTCCAGCCTCGACTCCTCGGACAAGCTGCCCTTCGGCACGATCTGGGCGTCCGGTGGCGAGCCCTTCATCGTCCCGAGCAAGGCGAAGAACCCCGAGGGCGGCATGGAGCAGCTGCGCATCATGCTCAGCGAGGCCTCCTCCAAGTCCTTCACCAGCAGCACCAAGTCGCTGTCCGCCTTCAACGGCGGCACCGACGGCCTGGAGCTGTCGGACGGCCTGAAGTCCGGTGTCGCCGCGCTGGACAAGGCGGGCACCAACGTGGTCAACCCGCGCCTCCAGGACTGGTACGTGAAGCTCCAGAAGGAGCAGATCGGTGTCGCCGCGCTCGGCGAGATGATGGCGGGCCGCGCCACCCCGGCCGAGACCATCAAGAAGATCCAGGCCTTCGCCGACGCGACCGCCAAGGACCAGTCCATCAAGCACTTCAGGCACCAGTGACCACGCGTCACCAGCGGCGGGCAGCACGGGAAGGTCGGAGTCGGTAACGATGCAACACGGTAAATACCGGTTCATAGTCGGGTTCTTGGTGGTCCCGATGGCGTTGTACGTCATCTTCGTCATCTGGCCCTTCATCCAGTCCATCTACTACTCGTTCACGGACTGGACGGGGCTGAGTCCCGACTTCAAGATGGTCGGGTTCGACAACTACACCAAGATGCTCGACGACGACATCTTCTGGAAATCGCTGCAGCACAGTGTGCTGCTGGCTGTTCTGCTGCCGCTGGTGACGCTGGGCCTCGCCCTCTTCTTCGCCTTCATGCTCAACGTGGGCGGGCGGCGCCGGAAGGGCGCCGCCGTCACCGGCGTACGGGGCTCGGGCTTCTACAAGATCGCGTACTTCTTCCCGCAGGTGCTCTCGATCGCGATCGTGGCCATCCTGTTCCAGTTCGCCTTCGACCCGGCCCAGGGCATGATCAACGGCACGCTCAAGGCCGTCGGCTTCAACGACGTACCGGACTGGCTGGGCGATCCGCAGCTGGCCCTGTGGGTCATCATGGCGGTCCTCGTCTGGGGCACGACCGGCTTCTTCGTGGTGCTGTTCTCCGCGGGCATGGCCTCCATCCCCAAGGACTTCTACGAGGCCGCCCTGCTGGACGGCGCGAGCCGCTTCACGACCTTCTTCCGGATCACGCTGCCCCTGCTGTGGGACACGGTCCAGTCCGGCTGGGTCTACATGGGCATCCTGGCCCTCGGCGCCGAGGGCTTCGCCATCGTGCACATCATGAGCGTCGGACCCGGCGGGCCCGACTACTCGACCACCGTCCTGCCGCTGTACGTCTACCAGTCGGCGTTCCGTGACGGACAGGCGGGCTACGCGACCACGATCGGTGTCGCCCTGCTCATCGTGACGCTGGCGTTCGCCGCCATCGTGATGCGGCTGGGCCGGCGCGAGCGGCTGGAGTACTGATGAAGACCACTGACACCCCTCCCGCCGGGACCGACGCGTCCAAGGTCCCCGCGCAGCGCACCGGGGCCGCCGGCAAGAGCCCGGCGGGCCCCGCGAGGAGCAGCGAGGGCCAGGTCCTCAACGTCTTCTCGCACGGTGTGCTGATCCTCTGGGCGATCATGGTCGTCCTGCCGCTGTTCTGGGCCGTGATGTCCTCGTTCAAGACCGACTCGGACATCTTCAACTCGCCGTGGTCGCTGCCAGGCTCGCTCAACTTCGACAGCTGGGGCCGGGCCTGGAGCCAGGCCCATATGAGCGAGTACTTCCTGAACACCATCCTGGTGGTGGGCGGTTCGCTCGTCGGCACCCTGGTCCTCGGCTCGATGGCCGCCTACGTGCTCGCCCGCTTCGAGTTCCCGGGCAACCGCTTCATCTACTTCCTGTTCGTCGGCGGCATGAGCTTCCCGATCATGCTGGCCCTGGTCCCGCTGTTCTACGTCATGGACAACCTGGGGCTGCTGAACACGATCCACGGCCTGATCCTGGTGTACATCTCCTACTCGCTGCCGTTCACCGTGTTCTTCCTGACCTCGTTCTTCCGTACGCTGCCGACCTCGGTGGCGGAGGCGTCGATCATCGACGGGGCCTCGCACACCCGGACGTTCTTCCAGGTCATGCTGCCGATGGCCAAGCCCGGCCTGATCAGCGTCGGCATCTTCAACTTCCTGGGGCAGTGGAACCAGTACATGCTGCCGACGGTGCTGAACACCGACCCGGAGAAGCGGGTGCTGGCCCAGGGGCTGGTGGAGCTGGCCGCCAGCCAGGGGTACAAGGGCGACTACTCCGGCCTCTTCGCCGGCCTGGTGATCGCGATGCTGCCGGTGCTGGCGGCGTACATCATCTTCCAGCGCCAGGTGGTCTCCGGCCTGACGGCGGGCGCGCTGAAGTAGGTCACGTATCCACAACGGTCCGGCGCCCCGGCGGAGAACTCTTCCGCCGGGGCGCCGGACCGTTGTGGTGTCGGTGAGGCCCTGCCCGCTCAGGTCTTGACGGGAGGCACCCCCGAACGGTCAGCTTAGAGTTCACATGTTGGAGGAAGCCGGGGTCTCGTCGCTGCGGCCCCGGCCGGGGCGGTCCTCTTCGGACCGCCCGCCAAGGGCAGGAGTGGATGGGTCGATGGAGACTCCCGGGTCGCAGACATCGCTGCACAGGGCCAATCTGGAGCGGGTCGTACGCGCCGTACGGATGGCGGGATCGCTCACCCAGGCGGAGATCGCCCGGAGCACCGGGCTCTCCGCAGCCACGGTCTCCAATATCGTCCGGGAACTGAAGGACGGCGGAACGGTCGAGGTCACCCCCACCTCGGCGGGCGGCCGCCGTGCCCGCAGCGTCTCGCTCAGCGGCGACGCGGGCATCGTCATCGGCGTCGACTTCGGCCATACGCACCTGCGCGTCGCCGTCGGCAACCTGGCCCACCAGGTGCTGGCCGAGGAGGCCGAGCCGCTGGACGTCGACGCGTCGTCCGCCGAGGGCTTCGACCGGGCGGAAGCGCTGGTCAAGCGCCTCATCGAGGCCACCGGCATCGGCCCGGACAAGGTCGTCGGCGTGGGTCTCGGAGTGCCGGGTCCGATCGACGTCGAGTCGGGCACGCTGGGCTCCACCTCGATCCTGCCGGGCTGGACGGGCATCAACCCCAGCGAGGAGCTCTCCGGCCGCCTCGGAGTCCCGGTGTACGTCGACAACGACGCCAACCTCGGGGCGCTCGGCGAGCTGGTCTGGGGCAGCGGCCGGGGTGTCAAGGACCTCGCGTACATCAAGGTCGCCAGCGGTGTCGGCGCCGGTCTGGTGATCGACGGGACCATCTACCGGGGCCCCGGCGGCACGGCCGGCGAGATCGGGCACATCACGCTCGACGAGTCGGGCCCGGTCTGCCGCTGCGGCAACCGGGGCTGCCTGGAGACCTTCACCGCCGCCCGCTACGTCCTGCCGCTGCTCCAGCCCAGCCACGGGCCCGGGCTCACCATGGAGCGGGTCGTCCAGCTGGCCCGGGAGGGCGATCCGGGGTGCCGCCGGGTGATCGGCGACGTGGGCCGCCACATAGGCAGCGGGGTGGCCAACCTGTGCAATCTGCTCAACCCGAGCCGCGTGGTGCTCGGCGGCTCGCTGGCGGAGGCCGGGGAGCTGGTTCTGGGGCCCATACGGGACTCCGTGTCGCGTTACGCGATCCCCAGCGCGGCCCGGCAGCTCTCGGTGCTCCCCGGGGCGCTCGGCGGCCGTGCCGAGGTGCTGGGCGCACTCGCCCTGGTGCTCAGCGAGATGGGGGATTCAACCCTTTTGGAGAGCACCCTCCCCGCAGCGACTCCTGCCTTCACTTAGATAACGAATGGCACCGTTGTCATCTCGTTAAGGATTTACTCCTTGACGCTGGTGCTGCGGCCGAGTTGACTTCCAGCCACCTCGGCCGCAACGTCGCGGCCTCGTCAGGGAGGTTCGAGAATGAACACGCGTATGCGTCGTGCCGCCGTTGCCGTTGCCGCCACCACGATGGCGATCTCGCTGGCCGCTTGCGGGAGCGCCAAGGAGTCGGGCGACAAGGCCGAGAAGAGCTCGGAGAAGAAGGGCGACGACCTGAAGATAGGTCTGCTCCTTCCCGAGAACCAGACGGCCCGTTACGAGAAGTTCGACCGGCCGATCATCGAGAAGAAGATCAGCGAGCTCACCGGCGGCAAGGCGGAGGTCGTCTACGCCAACGCCAAGCAGGACGCGACCACTCAGTCGCAGCAGGTCGACACCATGATCACCAACAAGGTCGACGCGCTCATCCTCGGCGCGGTGGACGCGAAGGCGATCGCGAACAGCGTCAAGAAGGCCAAGGCCGAGGGCATTCCGGTCGTCGCCTTCGACCGTCTCGCCGAGGGCCCGATCGACGCGTACACCTCCTTCGACAACGAAGAGGTCGGCCGCGCCCAGGGCACCGCCCTGCTGGAGGCCCTGGGCGACAAGGCCGACGGCGGCACGATCGTGATGATGAACGGCGCGATCACCGACCCGAACGCCGCCCTCTTCAAGAAGGGCGCCAAGTCCGTTCTCGACGGCAAGGTGAAGTACGGCAAGGAGTACGACACCAAGGAGTGGAAGCCGGAGAACGCCAACGCCAACATGGAAGCGGCGATCACCGCGCTCGGCAAGGACAAGATCGACGGCGTCTACTCCGCCAACGACGGCATGGCGGGCGGCATCATCACCGCCCTGAAGGCCGCCGGTCTGCCGAAGCTCCCCCCGGTCACCGGCCAGGACGCGGAGCTGGCGGGCGTGCAGCGCATCGTCACCGGCGAGCAGTTCATGAGCGTCTACAAGTCCTACCCGGCCGAGGGCGTCGTCGCCGCCGAGATGGCCGTCGCCCTCGCCAAGGGCGAGACGCTCGACTCGATCGCCACCTCCAAGGTCGACAACGCCAGCCAGAAGGGCATCCCGACGGTCCTCGTCCCGGTCATCTCGCTGACCAAGGACAACATCAAGGACACCGTCATCAAGGACGGCATCTACACGATCGACGAGATCTGCACCGGCAAGTACAAGGCCGCCTGCGACAAGATCGGTCTGAAGTAGCCCTCCGGGACCCGGCCGCCCCGCGCGGCCCGGTCCCGCCCCGCCGTAGGCCCGCCGCACCCGAGCGGGGGCCGCACGGCAGCAACGCCCGCGCACGCGGCCGCCGTACCCCGGCCCGCACGCGCCACGAAGCCTGTCCGGTGCCCCGCCCACCAACCGTCCCGCTACCGGGCGGGGCGCCGGACGGAACAGCTTCCCCTTTCTTCTGTTCTCTTCTGCTCGACCGCCGCGCCTTTCCCCGGGCGCGGCATCCCCGCCGGTCAGGCGGCGAAGGAGATGGTTCACGTGTCCGCTACGCCCGTGTTGGCGTTGCGAGGGGTCTCCAAGCGATTCGGTGCCGTACAGGTACTCACCGATGTAGAGCTTGAGGTCCACGCCGGCGAGGTGGTCGCCCTGGTCGGCGACAACGGCGCCGGTAAATCAACGCTGGTCAAGACGATCGCCGGAGTCCACCCCATCGATGAGGGAGTCATCGAGTGGGAGGGCAGCGCCGTGCGGATCGACAAGCCGCACGACGCCCAGAACCTCGGCGTCGCGACCGTCTATCAGGACCTCGCGCTGTGCGACAACATCGACGTCGTCGGCAACCTCTACCTGGGCCGCGAGCTGCGCAGGTTCGGCATCCTGGACGAGGTGGAGATGGAGCGCCGCTCCCGCGAGCTGCTGTCCACGCTCTCCATCCGCATCCCGAGCGTCCGCATCCCGATCGCCTCGCTCTCCGGCGGCCAGCGCCAGACCGTGGCCATCGCCCGGTCGATGCTCGGCGAGCCCAAGCTCGTCATCCTCGACGAGCCGACCGCCGCCCTCGGCGTCGAGCAGACCGCCCAGGTCCTCGACCTCGTCGAGCGGCTGCGCGAGCGCGGTCACGCGGTCATCCTCATCAGCCACAACATGGCCGATGTGAAGGCCGTCGCCGACAAGGTCGCGGTGCTCCGGCTGGGCCGGAACAACGGTGTCTTCGATGTGAAGACCACCTCCCAGGAAGAGATCATCTCCGCCATCACGGGCGCCACGGACAACGCCGTGACCCGACGTGCGGCGCGCAACGCGGAGGTTTCCAAGTGACCACCGACAACTCCGCGACCTCGCTGGACAAGGCCGCAGCCCCGGCCGACGCGCCGGTCGGCAACCAGGACGCGCCCCAGGGCGCCGCCACGGTCGTGGACCCCCGCCTGCTCATCCGCCAGCAGGGCTTCACCGGCTACCTGACCGAGTTCAAGCGCAAGATCAGCGGCGGTGACCTGGGCTCCATCCCGGTGATCGTCGGCCTCGTGGTCATCGCCATCGTCTTCCAGAGCATGAACTCCGAGTTCCTCTCCGCGAAGAACATCAGCGACATCGCGACCACGATGGTCGCCACCGGCATGATGGCCGTCGGCATCATCTTCGTCCTGCTGCTCGGCGAGATCGACCTCTCGGTCGGCTCGGTCAGCGGTGTCTCCGGCGCCCTCGTCGCGGTGCTCAGTGTCACCCAGGGCATGAACGAGTGGCTGGCGATCCTCGTCGCCATCGTCAGCGGGGCGGTGATGGGCGCGATCCACGGCTTCTTCTTCGCCCGGATCGGGGCCCCGGCCTTCGCCGTCACCCTGGCCGGTCTGCTGTTCTGGCTCGGCTTCATGCTCCAGCTGCTGGGCGACTCCGGCACCATCAACCTGGACGGCGACGGGGTGGTCGGCCAGCTGACCACGTACTACTTCACCGATGTCGCCGCCGCCTACGGGCTCGCCGCCGTCGCGGTCGTCGGCTACTTCCTCGCCGCCTTCCTGGACACCCGCCGCCGCGAGGCCGCGGGCATCCCGGCCCGGCCGATCGTCGACATCACCGTGCGCACCGCCGTCCTCGCGGTGTTCGCGTTCGCCGCCGCGTACATGTTCAACCAGTACCGCGGCCTGCCGCTCGCCCTGGTCCTCTTCCTGATCGTCCTGGTCGGCACGGACTTCCTGCTGCGCCGCACCGCCTACGGGCGGAAGATCTTCGCGCTCGGCGGCAGCGTCGAGGCCTCCCGGCGCGCCGGTATCAACGTCACCGCGATCCGGATCTCCGTCTTCTCCATCGCGGGGACCTTCGCGGCGATCGGCGGCCTGTTCTGGGCCTCCAAGATCGCGGCGGCCAACCAGGGCTCCGGCACCGGGGACCTGCTGATGAACGTCATCGCGGCGGCCGTCATCGGCGGCACGAGCCTCTTCGGCGGCCGCGGCCGCACCTGGAACGCGCTGCTCGGTGTCATGGTGATCGTCTCCATCCAGTACGGACTGTCACTGGAAGGCATCGCCACCCCGATCCAGTACATGATCACCGGCGGTGTGCTTCTCGCCACGGTCGTGATCGACTCCGTCACCCGAAAGACCCAGAAGACCGCGGGCCGCGCCTGACCGCACCACGCGCAGGTGCCCGGTACTCCTCCCAGGGGGGCGCCGGGCACCTGCGCGTGTCCGCGTATGGCTACGAACCGGGCCGCCCGCTGCCCACGGCCGCGGACGGAACATTAGACTCATCGGATCGGCACGCACGCTCGATCAGCTCAAACGCAAGGAGGCACGGGTGGATCTGCTGACCCGCATCAAGGGACCGCGCGACCTGGACCGGCTCAGCCTCGGTGAGCTGGAGCAGCTCGCGGAGGAGATCCGTACCTTCCTCGTGGACGCGGTGTCCAAGACCGGCGGTCACCTCGGGCCCAACCTGGGCGTCGTCGAGCTCACCATCGCCCTGCACCGGGTCTTCGAGTCGCCCAAGGACAAGGTGCTCTGGGACACCGGCCACCAGAGCTACGTGCACAAGCTGCTCACCGGCCGCCAGGACTTCTCCCGGCTCAAGAGCAAGGGCGGCCTCTCCGGCTACCCCTCCCGTGCCGAGTCCGAGCACGACATCATCGAGAACAGCCACGCCTCCGGGGTCCTCGGCTGGGCCGACGGCCTCGCCAAGGCGAACGAGGTCCTCGACAAGGACGACCACGTCGTCGCGGTCATCGGCGACGGCGCGCTCACCGGAGGCATGGCCTGGGAGGCGCTGAACAACATCGCCGCCGCCAAGGACCGCCCCCTCGTCATCGTCGTCAACGACAACGAGCGCTCCTACGCCCCCACCATCGGCGGGCTCGCCAACCACCTCGCCACGCTCCGTACGACCGACGGTTACGAACGGTTCCTGGCCCGCGGCAAGGACATCCTGGAGCGCACGCCCGTCGTCGGCCGCCCGCTGTACGAGACCCTGCACGGCGCCAAGAAGGGCCTCAAGGACTTCATCGCCCCGCAGGGCATGTTCGAGGACCTCGGCCTGAAGTACGTCGGCCCGATCGACGGCCACGACATCGAGGCCCTGGAGTCCGCGCTCCAGCGCGCCAAGCGCTTCGGCGGCCCGGTCATCGTGCACTGCCTCACCGAGAAGGGCCGCGGCTACACCCCGGCCCTGGAGGACGAGGCCGACCGCTTCCACGCGGTGGGCAAGATCCACCCGGACACCGGGCTGCCGATCTCCAGCTCCGGCCTCGACTGGACCTCCGTCTTCGGCGAGGAGATGCTCAAGCTCGGCCAGGAGCGCGAGGACATCGTCGCCATCACCGCGGCCATGCTCCAGCCCGTCGGCCTCGGCAGGTTCGAGGCCGCCTTCCCGGACCGGATCTACGACGTGGGCATCGCCGAGCAGCACGGCGCGGTCTCCGCGGCGGGCCTCGCCACCGGCGGCCTCCACCCGGTCTTCGCGGTCTACGCCACCTTCCTCAACCGCGCCTTCGACCAGGTCCTGATGGACGTCGCCCTGCACAAGTGCGGCGTCACCTTCGTCCTGGACCGGGCCGGCATCACCGGCACGGACGGCGCCTCGCACAACGGCATGTGGGACATGTCGATCCTCCAGTGCGTGCCCACGCTCCGGATCGCCGCCCCGCGCGACGCCGACCAGGTCCGCGCCCAGCTGCGCGAGGCCGTCGACGTCGACGACGCGCCCACCGTGGTCCGCTTCTCCAAGGGCGCGGTCGGCCCGGCGGTCAAGGCGGTCGGCAAGGCGGGCGGCATGGACATCCTGCGCGAGCCGAAGGCGGCCCGCCCCGACGTCCTGATCGTCTCCGTCGGCGCGCTCGCCCCGATGTGTCTGGAGATCGCCGACCTGCTGGACGCCCAGGGCATCTCCAGCACCGTCGTCGACCCGCGCTGGGTCAAACCGGTCGACGAGGCGCTCGCCCCGCTCGCCGAGCGCCACCGTGTCGTCGTCACGGTCGAGGACAACTGCCGCGCCGGAGGCGTCGGTTCCGCCGTCGCCCAGGCGCTGCGCGACGCCGGCGTCGACGTACCGCTGCGCGACTTCGGCATCCCGCCGGTCTTCCTGGACCACGCGTCGCGCGGCGAGGTCATGGCCGAGATCGGACTGACCGCACCGGACATCGCCCGCCAGGTCACCGGCCTGGTCGCCAAGCTCGACGGCCGCTTCGAGAGCCGCGCGGTGGAGCCCGCCCGCGACTGACGTCCGACCCTCCATACGGCCGACGGGCCGGGAGAACCGCCCCTGTACGGGTGGCTCTCCCGGCCCGTTCGCGTGAAACGGACCGGATGGCGTGATCATGCGGTGTCCGGTGCCCATCATGGCGCTCACAACGAGTGCGTGGAGGTACGCAGGTGAGCGCGCAGGCCACACCACCCCGCGGAAGAGGCGTCTTCCGCACCAAGTCCGTCGAACAGTCGATCCTTGACACCGAGGAGCCGGAACACGCGCTCAAGAAGTCCCTCTCCGCCCTGGACCTGACGGTCTTCGGCGTCGGTGTCATCATCGGCACCGGCATCTTCGTCCTCACGGGCAAGGTCGCCAAGGAGACGGCGGGACCCGCGACCGCCCTCGCGTTCGTCGCGGCGGCCGTCGTGTGCGCGCTGGCCGCGCTCTGCTACGCCGAGTTCGCCTCCACCGTCCCGGTGGCGGGCTCCGCCTACACCTTCTCGTACACGTCACTGGGCGAGCTGGTGGCCTGGATCATCGGCTGGGACCTGGTGCTGGAGTTCGCGCTGGGCACCGCGGTGGTCGCGGTCGGCTGGTCCGGCTACGTCCGCTCACTGATGGACAACGTCGACTGGACGATGCCCCAGGCGCTCTCGGGGCCGGATGCGGCGGAAGGGTTCGGCTTCGACCTCCTGGCCTTCGCCCTGGTGCTGGTGCTGACCGTCATCCTGGTCGTCGGCATGAAGCTCTCCGCCCGGGTCACCTCGGTCGTCGTGGCGATCAAGGTCGGCGTGGTCCTCATGGTGATCGTCGCGGGCCTGTTCTTCATCAAGGCCGAGAACTACAAGCCCTTCATCCCCCCAGCCGAGCCGCAGCCCGCCGGTTCGGGCTGGGACGCCCCGCTCGTACAGCTGATCTTCGGCTACGAACCCACCAACTTCGGCGTCATGGGCATCTTCACGGCTGCCTCCATCGTCTTCTTCGCGTTCCTCGGCTTCGACGTGGTGGCCACCGCCGCCGAGGAGACCAAGCTGCCCCAGCGCGACATGCCGCGCGGCATCCTCGGCTCGCTCATCATCTGCACGGTGCTCTACGTGGCGGTCTCGATCGTGGTCACCGGCATGCAGCACTACAGCGAACTCTCCGTCAGCGCCCCGCTCGCCGACGCCTTCAAGGCCACCGGGCACCCCTTCTACGCCGGTCTGATCAGTTTCGGCGCGGCGGTCGGCCTCACCACGGTCTGCATGATCCTGCTGCTCGGCCAGACCCGCGTCTTCTTCGCGATGAGCCGCGACGGCCTGCTCCCGCGCTTCTTCTCCAGGACGCACCCGCGCTTCAGGACCCCGTACCGTCCGACGATCCTGCTCGGCGTGCTGATCGCGGTCATCGCCGGGTTCACGAGCATCGACGAGCTGGCCACCCTGGTGAACATCGGCACGCTCTTCGCCTTCGTCGTCGTCGCGCTCGGCGTCCTGGTCCTGCGCCGCACCCGCCCCGACCTGCACCGCGCCTTCCGCACCCCGTGGGTACCGGTCCTGCCGGCCGCCTCGGTGGCGGCCTCGGTCTGGCTGATGCTCAATCTGCCCGCGGAGACCTGGCTGCGGTTCGGCGCCTGGATGGCGCTGGGCGTGGTCATCTACTTCGTGTACGGGCGCTCGCACAGCCGGATGGCCAGGGAGGGGCGCTGAGGAGTGTCCGGCAGTCCCGCGTGGGCGGGCGGTGCCCGGCACGCGCGCTCGGGAGTCTCGCGCGTCCAGCATGCCACCCCCGCCATTAATATGATCCTATGACTTGGCTGATCACGGGTGGTGCGGGTTTCATCGGGGCGCATGTCGTCAAGGCGATGCTCGACGCCGGCGAGCCCGTAGTGGTGTACGACGATCTATCGACCGGGGACCCGGCCCGCGTGCCCGCGGACGTGCCCTTCGTCAAGGGCTCGACCCTCGACCGGGGACAGCTCGACCGGACGTTGTCGGAGTTCGCCGTCGACGGGGTCGTCCACCTCGCCGCCAAGAAGCAGGTGGCTGAGTCCGTCGCGCTTCCGCTCCACTACTACCGGGAGAACGTGCACGGTCTCCAGACTCTTCTTGAGGCCGTCACGGAGGCGGGAACCCGGCGGTTCCTCTTCTCCTCGTCCGCGGCTGTCTACGGCCTCCCCGACGTGGACCTCGTCACCGAGGGGACGCCGTGCGCGCCGATCAATCCGTACGGCGAGACCAAGCTCGCCGGTGAGTGGATGGTGCGCGCGGCGGGCGCCGCACACGGCATGGCGACAGCCTCGCTGCGCTACTTCAACGTCGCGGGGGCGGGGAGCCCGGCCCTCGCCGACACGGGCGTCTTCAACCTGATTCCCATGGTCTTCGAGAAGCTCACGGAGGGTGCGGCCCCGATGATCTTCGGGGACGACTACGCCACCCCCGACGGCACCTGCGTCCGCGACTTCATCCATGTCGAGGACCTGGCTTCCGCGCATCTCGCGGTGGCGGGCGCCCTGGGGGAGCGCGGCGACGGCTCCGACCTCACGGTCAACATCGGCCGGGGCGCGGGCGTTTCGGTACGCGAGATGATCGCCCTGATCGGCGAAGTCACGGGATACGGCCCGGACGCCGAGCCCGCCGTGATGGCCCGTCGAGCCGGGGACCCGGCCCGGGTGGTGGCCTCGGCGGACCGGATGCGTACGGAGCTGGGCTGGACGGCCCGGCACGACGTACGCGACATGGTCGCCTCGGCGTGGGAGGGCTGGTGCTTCTCCCACCCGGAGGCCCGTCGCTGACCGCGCCCGCACAGGGCTGACGCGGCGAGGCCCCGGGGGTGCGTCCCCCCGGGGCCTCGCCGCGTCGGTCGTTCCGGTCCGGTGTCAGCCGCCCGTGGCCGGGGACTTCTTGGCCGATTCCGGGATCGTGGCGTCCGTGCGGATCGCCTCCCACAGTTCGCCGGCCTGCGGCTCGGCGGCGACCACCCGGTTGCGGTCCTGCTTGTCGTACGCCACCGGAAGCATGATCGTCTCCATCGAGCCCGGGTCGACCCCGTTCATCGAGCGGCCGAACTCCGCGAGCGAGGTCAGGGAGGCGAGCCCGGAGTCGGTCGTCAGCGCCTTGGTGGCCGAGTTGGCGATCTTGTACGAACTCGCCGGGCTGCCCAGCAGGTCCTGCGACTTGATCTCGCTCAGCAGCGCCAGCAGGAACTGCTGCTGGAGGCCGATACGGCCGAGGTCACTGCCGTCGCCGATGCCGTGCCGGGTCCGGACGTAGGCGAGGGACTCGGTGCCGTTGAGCTTGTGCGGTCCGGCGGTGAGGTTGAGGCCGGAGGCCTTGTCGTTGATGTCCTGGGGCACATCGACGGTGACTCCGCCGATGGCGTCGACCAGGTCCTTGAACCCGGCGAAGTTGATTTCCAGATAGTGGTCGATCCGGACCCCGGACATCTTCTCGACCGTCTTGACGACGCAGGCCGGGCCGGCCAGCGAATACACCGAGTTGAACATCACCCGGTTCGCCTCGGGGAGGTCCGAGCCGTCGGACTTGGAGCAGACGGGCCGGGTCACGAGCGTGTCGCGGGGGATGGACACCGCGACCGCCTTCGTGCGGCCCTCGGGTATGTGCACGACCATCGCCGTGTCGGAACGGGCACCGCTCACCGCCCCGCCGCCGCCCAGCTCCTTGTTCTCGGCGCCCGCCCGGGAGTCGGAGCCGAGCACCAGCAGGTTCTGCCCGGCGGTCGGGAGCTTCTCCGGGCGTTCGTCGCCGAGCGCCTTGTCGATGTCGACGCTCTTGATGTTGCCGTCGAGCTGGCTGTAGAGCCAGTAGACGGTCCCTCCGGCGGCCAGCACCAGCGCGAGCAGGGTGAAGAGGATTCCTCGCCGTACGCGCTGCCCGCGCGTACGAGCCTTCGGGGCCCGGCGGCTCTTGGGCTTGCGGCGGGAGGGCAGGTCGGAGTCGTCAGACATACACACAGCTCGTCATCGTCTGGGCCCCGGGGTCAGTGGGGTAACCACTGAGGCGTGTCGGACCCTCCTTGGGGATCGGCTGCCGAAGCCACAGGAGGGGATCGTGCGGATGCTCGCCGCGGTTCGGATGTTGGGACAGCAGGACCGCAGGAGAACACCTGTTGATCGAACATGCTCGGATCAAACAGATGCTGGAGAACTATAGACAGATTTCTGGACCGGAAGGGAGAGCGCATATCTTCTTGGGAGCCGGGATACATCGGAACGCCCGGTTCCGCTCCAGAGGGGATCGTCGGGCTCATGGCACGCAGAGGGGGACGCCGAGGCGGGCGTGAGGACAGGGCGCCGCACGGGTCGGGGACGTCCCCGACCGCCCGCTCCGAGGCGGTGGCGATCGTCGTGGCCACACCGGCGGACGCGCTTGCTCTGCTGGCCGGGGAGGAGCCCGGGGCCGCCGTGCACATCGTCTGTGCCCAGCCCGGCACGGCCGACGAGCGCGCTGCCCTCGACAGGGCCGTCGAGGACGCCGCACGCAGGGGCGTCCGGGTGGCGGGGGACGCCTGGGTCATCGACGCCGAGGTGGGAAAGATCACAGCCCTGGTCCTCGACGCCCTGCACGAGCTGCGGCCGTTGCGCGTGCGGACGCTGGACCCCGACCCGGCGCACGTGGCCTTCGACGCCGAGGCCAAGCGCCCGGTCATCGCCGAGCCGCCGCTGCGGGGCAGTGTGGCGCGGGCCACGATCGCGGCGGCGCGCAGGTATCAGCGCACCTGCGGTGCGCCGGTCTTCGTCGACTGCCGACGGGCCGGGGTGGATCCACGGCTGGGGGCGCAGGCAGCTGCCCGCCACCCCCGGTCCACGCGGTGGCTGGTCCGGGGTGCGGACGGCCGGCTCTCCGCGTATCTGCCGTCCGCCGCGGGCGTGCTGCGCTGGACCGAGCGGACGGCGGGGCGGGACGACTGGTCGGGCCCCGAACTGCTGGAGAGCCCCGACCTCCTGCCGGGGCTGACCGTGCTCCAGGACGGCGACGGCTATGCGCACCTGATCGGTCTGCGGCGCCGGAAGCGCGCCGACGGCAAGGAGCATGTCGACATCGTCCACACGACGCAGTACCAGAGCGGACGCCCCATCGGCCCGTGGCATTCGGTGGGCAACCCGAACGCCAACGACCGGGCCAAGGCGCGGGAGGTGGGCTTCCCGGCGGCGGTCTTCGACACCGCGGGAAACCTGCATGTCTTCGTGCGGAACTTCGGACACGGCGTCAGCACCCGCCGCCAGTCACCTGACGGGAAGTGGAGTGCGTGGCAGCACCTGCGGGGCGTGGCCGTCGCCGATGAGCTGATCGCGCTGCCCGGCCGGCTCGGCGGCGCCGAGATCTGGGCCCGGACGAGGGACGCGGCTTCGGCGGTCCGCTGGCACCAGGAGGCGCCCCAAGGTGCGTGGACCCTGGACGCGGAGCCCATGGTGAGCCCCTATCCGGGGAGCCTTTCGGCGGCGCCCGAGGCGGGTACGGTCCGCTTCCGCTACGCGGCCACCAACGAGGTCTGTGCCGGGGTGCCGGGAGGCGGTCCGGTGGGGCTGGGGGGCGCGGACGGGGCCGGGCCGATCGCCGCTGTCGCCGGAGTGGACATCCAGGGCTGGGGCTGCACCGTGCTGGCGAGGTGGGGCCACGCGGGGGCGTGCGCGGTGGGAGCCCACGAGGACGGCCGGCCGGAAGGCGGCGTCTGGTGGTTCGACGCGGGGGAGACCTCGCTGGTGCCGCCCGCGGTGGCCGTCGACGGGTACGGCCGGGCCGTCATCACCCTGCTGGGGGCCGACGGCCGGCTGAGGGTCGCGCGCCAGGAGCCCGGCGCGAGCGGGCTGGCCTTCGGCTCGTGGATCACGGTCCGGTGACATAGCGGTAATAGAAGGATCAATGATCGACCTGGTTCGCATGCGTACAACCATTGACAGTTTTGGTTTGTCTTTGAACTTGCTATGGTCTTGATCTGAAACTTACGTGGACAACGGGTGAAGCAACTGTGTCCATGATGTGAATGCCCCCTTGATCGCGTGTGCAAGCCGCTGGGGCGTGCTCGCAGGTACGCAAGGTCTGAGGGGTTATGGGGAAGCTGTCGCTGAGGGCTGTTCAGAAGCTGACGTGCAAGAAGCGCGACGCCTGGTGGACGGTTCTCCTGGTCGACCCGGTCGCCACCCGCATGCTGATCGGGATGGCGAAGTTCAAGTTCATCACCCCGAACCGGGTCACCTGGGCGGCTCTCTTCGTGGGCCTCGGGTCCGCGTACTTCTTCCTCAAGGGCGACGCGTGGTCGCTGGCGATCGGGGCGGGCCTCTACCACCTGAGCTTCATCCTCGACTGCATCGACGGCAAGCTCGCCCGGCTCAAGGGCAACGGCACCGTCTTCGGCGGCTGGCTCGACTACGTCTTCGACCGCATCAGGGTCCTGTTCTGCGCGCTCGCCCTGATGGGCGGGCAGTACCTGCGCACGCACAACGAGCTCTACCTGCTGGCAGCCCTGGTCGTGGTCTTCCTCGACATGCTCCGGTACGTCGACGCCCTGCAGATCTACAAGATGCGCATGTCCATGCGCATGAAGATCGAGAAGGTCACGCTGGAACGCCAGCGGCTGGACGAGGAAGAGGCCGAGCGGGAAGCCCGCGCGGCCGCCCACCGCCCGGCCGAGCCCGAGCAGCCCAAGGTCGTCTTCATCGAGGACCTGCTCCGGGAGAACCCGGGCGTGGAGGCCGAGGTCCTCAAGCAGCAGACGGGCGAGGTCGTCGACCTGCACGCGCAGTTCCGGCACCGCTTCCCCTGGTACACCCGGTTCCGCCAGGCCCTGCTGCGCAGCCGCATCCGGCCGCATCTGATCAGCGGTATCGAATTCCAGATGTTCATCTTCATCGTCGCGCCGCTGATCAACCAGATCCTGTGGACGACGGCGATATCGGCCCTGGCCCTCGGAGCCTTCGAGCTCGTCATCATGTACAAGTTCTGGCTCTCCACGCGTGACTTCACCCGCCTCATGGAAGAGCTCGCCCCGACGCCGCCCACCGCGGGCACCATCGCCGAGCACCTGCACCGCGGCCGCCACCGCCGCGCCGCCGCCCTCGACGAGCCCGCGCGTCAGGAGACCCTGGCCCGGCAGTTCCCCCTGCCCGAGCAGGACGACGACCTGGGGTTCCAGCCCTACCCCCAGCCGTACCCGCAGCACGCGCAGGACATCGAGACCCAGCAGCTCAGGGCGCTGCCCTACTGGGTGGAAAACGAAGGATCCGTACGATGAGTTCCCCGGTTGACCCGTCCGCGTACACGGTCTCCGTGGTGGTCCCGGCCTACAACGCGAGCGCCACCCTCGGCCGGGCCCTGCGGTCCGCTCTCGCCCAGACGCATCGCAACGTCCAAGTGATCGTCGTCGACGACGCCTCGGCCGATGGAACGCTCACGGTGGCGAGGGAGTTCGCCGCCCAGGACCATCGTGTACAGATCATCGAGCGCCCGGAGAACAGCGGCGGGGTCGGCGCTCCCCGGAACGACGGCATCATGGCCGCCACCGGACAGTACGTCATGTTCCTCGACGCGGACGACGAGCTTCCGCTCAAGGGCTGCGAGGAACTGCTCGCCTCGGCGGTGGTCACCGGGTCGGACATCACCGCCGGCCGGACGCTGCGCGTCAACCTCAACACTGATGAGACCTCCGTCTGGCAGCCGCAGCTGTACGCCGCGCCACGCACCGTCGGCGGGCTGCGCGCCCTGCCCCAGCTCTTCGACGACCCGATCGCGGCGGGCAAGCTGTACCGGCTCGACTTCCTGCACAACAACGGCGTCCGCTTCCCCGAAGGCGTGTACTACGAGGACACCTACTTCTCGACGCTCGCCAACTACCGTGCCTCCTCGATCACCTTCATCACCGCGCCGGTCTACCGCTGGATGTGGGAACGGGACTCCTCGGCCCCCTCCATCACCAACCGACGGGGCGAGCTGCGCAGCATCCGGGACCGGGTCGCCGTCCACCAGTACACGGACGGGTTCCTGCGCCAGGTCGGCGAGCAGGAACTCCTGGCCCACAAGGTGGTGAAGTTCCTCTCCCACGACCTCCATCTGTACGCCCGGGAGCTCCGCTCCGGCGACGAGCGCTACCGCAAGGCCTTCGCGGGCATCGTGGCGCCCTATCTGCGCTCCCTCGAACCCTCCGTCTACGAACTGTGCGGCGTGATGGAGCGGGTGAGGGCCTTCTGCCTCATCCACGAGCGGGTGGACCTCGCGCTGTCCGTCTCGGACTACAGCCAGCGGCGCAGCGTGCTCAGCTCGGACCTGGTCGAGCGGGACGGCCGCGTCTACTGGTCGGAATCGCTCCTGCACTTCCCGCAGGCGGAGCGCTTCCTCGACGTCACCGACCTCGAACTCACCGGCAAACCCCTGGGCGACGCCCGGCTCTTCAACCAGGCGACGGAACTGGAGATCAGGGACGGTGAGCTCCACCTCTCCGGATTCATCCTGAACCAGTTCGGAAGGTTCTCCGCCGACGGAAAGGTCGAGCTCAAGGCCGTCCTGCGGCTGCGCAGCACCAAACGCGACCACGTCTTCCCCGTCAACGCGATCGAGATCGACGACCACCGGGTCCACTACCAGTCCGTGCTCGACCTCGCATCCAGCATCGGAGCGGCCGACGACGACGGAGTATGGAACCTCTTCGTCCAGGTGCGCCACGCCGGAGAACGCGCCACCACGACCGTCGCCGTCCACGGCATCGACATCACCCGCGACCGCTACCAGGCGCCCTCGGGCCCGGTCGAGATGTACGAGACCGTCAGCGGCAACGTCGCCCTGCGGCCGGAGACCCGGGAGCGCACCCAGCAGGACACCCGCCGGGGCACCCCCTGGCACTGGTGGCAGGGGAACGAGGAGCCCCCGCCCCTGCCCGCCCTGCACTCCTACCGGGCGGCGGTCGTCGTCCACTGCCACAACGACGAGCACCACCTGTACGAGTTCCTGCACTCGCTGGCCGCCCAGTCCCTGTTCGCCGAGACCCAGGTCATCTTCGCGGACGACGGTTCCACCGACCGCACGGCCGAACTGCTGGACAACTTCGCGGCCTACTACCGCAACGCGAGCGTGCTGCGGCTCCCGGCCCGGGGCGCCGCCCTCGCGTACGACCAGGGGCTGGCCCAGGTCACCGCGCCCTACGTGCTGTTCGCGCGGGGCCGGGACATCCTGGGGGCCGACTGTCTGAGGCAGCTCACCGAATCGGCGGACAAACACGACATCGACGTGGTGATCGGTAACTACGACACCTTCCCCGGGCCCCGGCGCAACGCCGACGAGCCGTGGAAGAGGTACTTCGGCAAGGGTGCGCGCGGGGTGACCGACCTGGTCAGGAAGGCCCCCCACATGGTCTTCTCGACCGACCTCGGCAACAAGCTCTTCCGTGTCTCGCTGCTGCGCGGCCAGGGGCTCAGAGCGGCGGACGGCGGCCCCTTCGCCGACGTCTGGCTGAGCCTGGTGGCCGTGCTGGCCGCACGTTCCTTCAGCCTGGTGGACCGCTACGTCTACTTCGACCGCGACCCCGCCCGTAACGACTCGCTCTTCGACGTCGACTGGAACGACCCGGCCAAGGTCCGCCGGCGGTTGCGGCTGAACCGCTTCCTGCTGGACTTCGGCGACCTGATCGAGGCGCCCTCGGCCCGGCTGATCCACCGGTTCGTGGTGCGCTCGTACCAGCCTTATCTGCGCAACTTCCACCGGATCATGAACCGATCCGAGATCGCGGAGGTCTTCGACGAACTCTGCGCCGTCTACGCCCGCCTGCCCGAGGACCTGCTGCTCCAGTACGTCGTCCACCCGGTGTCCCGGGTGCAGCACCACGCCGTTCGGACCAGGAACTTCGAGCTCTTCTGCGATCCGCTGGGCGGCGCGGACTACGAGCCCAGGGTCCGGCTGGACGAACAGGGCATGTACCGGCAGCTGGCCGCCGACCCGGTGGCCTCCCGGCTGCTGCGGGTGGAACGGCAGCGCGGCGTGCTCGAAAGCATCCGGTACCGCGACGGCGAGCTGCAGTTCGAGGGCGTGATGACGCTGACCGGCGTGGACATCGCCCAGCTCCTCACGAACCGCTTCGAGCTGGTCTGCACGGACGGGAACCGGTCCGTGGCCATCGAGGCGGAGCAGGTCTACCGCCGCGACCGCTGGCGCGTCCGCAAGGAGCGCGACTGGTACGGCGGCTGGCGCGCCTCCGCCGACCCCTCGGTCCTCGCTCCGCTCTCCGGACGCGACCTGACGGTCTCACTACGCTTCCACGACGGTGAGCGCCACACGGACGCTCCCGTCGCCGCCCGGCTGATGCTCCACCGTTTCAAGGGCATGCGCCGCATCGGCAGCGACCGGCTGTGGCTCGGTGTCCGTGCGGACGACTCCGTGGTGTTCCGGTACTTCACCGGTGCCGGGCAGAAGCTGCGCGGCCGGATCTGGCACCTGCTGCGCCAGACCCGCGCCGCGCTGCCCGGCCGCCCCGGCTGGCGGACCCGGCTGGCGTACCTGCTGAGCTATCCCCGGCTGCACCGCAAGGACATCTGGATCATCGGCGAGCGGGCCGACACGGCTCAGGACAACGCCTACCACCTGTTCCGCTGGATCAGGGAGAACCACCCGCGCCGCAAGGTCTACTACGCGATCAACGGCGACGCCAAGGACCGCGCCAAGGTCGCTCCGTACGGGCGCGTGCTGGACCGGACGTCCCGCAAGTACCGCGTCTATCTGCTGCACGCCAAACGGCTCATCAACCCCTATGACCTGGAGGCCTACCTCGGCTTCCCCGAGCTCAGCAAGAGCTCCTTCCTGCGCGGCTACGGCGACCTGCTCAACTACCGCAGGGTCTTCCTCCAGCACGGGGTCACCTACAACGACGTGGCGCCCTCGGTCCATCACCAGGTCACCAGCGTGGACCTGCTGCTGACGGTCGGTCAGGCCGAGCGGTCGTACTTCGCCGAGCACTGCGGATACGGCTACGCGCGCGTCGCGGCGGCCGGATTCCCCCGGTTCGACGCGCTGAAGCCGGTGCGCTCCGAGCGCCCGAGAATCCTGCTGATGCCCACCTGGCGGCGGGACATCGTGGCGCCCTCGTACGACAAGGCGGCCAAGGCGAAGATACCGTTCGCCGCCTCGGAGTACTTCCGGTTCTTCTCCACCCTGCTGCGCGACGAACGCCTGCTGTCCGTGCTGGAACAGTGCGGTGTGGACCTGGAGTTCATGCCGCACTACGAGATCCGCCCCTATCTGCACCACTTCCGCATCGACCACCCCTCCGTCACGGTCACCGGCGATGGTCGGGACGTCCAACTGGCCATGCGCGAATGCTCGTTGCTGGTAACCGACTACTCCTCGGTCTTCTTCGACGTCGCGTACATGGGCACGCCCATCGTGTACACGCCGTTCGACGAGGAGGACTTCTACGGCAACCACTACAAGCGCGGCTACTACGAGTTCGAGCGGGACGGATTCGGCCCCGTCTGCCGTGACGTCGACTCCACCGTCCGGGAGATCATCGACACGGTGCGCCGCAACTTCACCGTCGAGCCCCAGTACCGGGCCAGGGTGGACGCGTTCTTCGGGCGCCGGGACACCAGCAACTCGGAGCGGGTCTTCCGTGCCATCGAGGGACTCGAATCGGCCGTGGAGAGCAGCCGGGCGACCGACGCACCGGCGACGTCACGGTCGATGCCCGGCATCGGACCGGACGGCGGGACGGGGTTCCGCGAGCCGGACCGGCACCGGGAGTGGGCGTAGTGCCGCGCCGTCCGCGCACCCTGTTCCTCGCCGGTGATTCCAGCGTCACGAGCCGGCCGCGCAGCCTTGCGCCCATGGCCGGCTGGGGTCAGGCGCTCCCGCTCTTCCTCAGGGGCGTCAGCGTGATCAACTGCGCTCGGGCCGGGGCCAGTTCGCGGAGCTTCGTCGAGCGGGGCAGGCTGGCGTGGATTCTGCGGGAGGCTCGCCCGGGCGATCTTCTGCTGGTCTCGTTCGGTCTCATCGACATGAAGCGCTGCGCCGGGCGCTTCACGGAGCCGTTCACCGACTTCCAGCACTACCTCCGACGCTGCGTCGACGGCGCACGGGACCGCGGGGCACATCCCGTGCTGGTCACCAGCCAGGAGCGCGGGGTCTTCGACGCGCAGGGCAATCTGAGGCGGCTGCTCGGCCTGTACCCGCTGGCGATGAAGGAGATCGCGGAGACGGACTCCGTACCGCTGATCGACCTCAACGAGTGGAGCGTCCGACGGTGGCGGCGGGCGGGGCCGCACGGCACCCGGCGGATCTTCCTGCACCTGGAGCCGGGGGAGCATCCCAATTTTCCCGAGGGCGTGGCCGACCACACCCACCTCCGGGCGTCCGGAGCGATCGAGTGCGCCCGGTTCGTGGCCGGTGAACTCCAGGACCGCGCCATGCTGGAGCCCGACCACTTCACCCGCGTGGAACGCCCTGACGTCCTTGAGGACAGCGTCGCCTGGCTGGAGGACCACGACTTCGACGAGCTCACCCGCACCCGGACCCTGGAGGTGGTCATATGAACGACTGGCATCCGCTGGCACGCATTCAGGTCGCTCACCCCGAACGCACGGCGGTGTCGGCCGTACTGGAACTGCACGCCGATGCGGACCCCGCGCTCGCGGTCGTCCCCGGCCAGGAGATCTGCCTGCACCTTCAGGTGACCCCGGCGGGCGGGCCCTACCGGGCGTACGGCTACCTCTTCGACGACATCGTGGCGGAGCACGCCACGATGACGAACCTCCAGGGCCTCGGCCACCTCCCCAACGGGCGGTTCGCGACCTACGCCCGGGGCAACGAGCCCCGCGCCGTGACCGCTGTCCTCAAGGTCTCCGACGACGCTCCCGAAGGCGCGGTCCTGCTGCCCAAGGTGTGCGTCGGGGTGATGTCGTACGCCGGTGAGAAGCTGGTGTCCTCCGCGCAGATCACCGACGCCGGATTCCGGGTGCGGCGCGCGTGGCTCCCGGGCCGCAACATCACGATTCCGCCCGGGGGCCGGGCGGTCATCGGCGTCGACCGGGAGGTGGCCGAGGCGGGCCTTCGGGTGGTGGGCGTGGGGCTTCCCCAGTACGGCGGCGTCAGCGCGCTGCCCGACGGCAGCATCACGTACACCGGTGTGCCCGGAGCCACCGGCTACGACCGGTTCTCCGTCTGCTACGAAAACGCCGCCGGGACGCGCAACTGGTCCGAGGTGACCGTGTACGCCGGGGACGACGTGGGCCTGACTCCCGGTCTGTTCCCCGGAGTCCACACGGGATGAACCGGCGACGGCTACTGGCGGCCGGGGCGGCGGCCTGGGTGTTGGGCGGGTGCCGCTCCCCGGACGGCCCGGCGGCCGACGACGCCCGGGGGCCGTCCGCCGGAGCCTCCCGTCCGCCGGAACCGCCGCGGAGGCCGACCGTCCCGCTGCCCCCGGGGGTGACCTACGCGGAGCACACCGTGCGGATGTCCGGGGGCCCGGTGCGCCACCAGGTCCTGACGATCGCCCGCTCGGCGCCGGTGCGGGTGAGCCCGGTACACGGCGACCGGCTCGACTCCGCGCGGACCGTACGGTCCATGGCCCGCGACGCCGGGGCGGTCGCGGCCGTCAACGGGTCCTTCTTCGACATCCGTACGAGCGCGGTCTTCAGCGGCTACGACGGAGACCCGCTCGGGCTCCTGATGGAGAACGGAACCCTGCTCAGCGAGGCCGCGAACGGGCGTACCGCCCTGGTGCTCGGTGTGCGGGGCGCGGGCCCGCGCATCGTCGAAGCGCGGTCCGTGACCCGGGTGACGGCTGCGGACGGCACGAGCCGACCGGTCGACGGCGTCAACCGGGTGCCGGGGCGGATCGTCGGGTGCGGCGGCACCGGAGGAGACGTCCTGCGGCGTACGGGGCGCGCCATGACCCGTCCCGTGCACAACCAGCTGTGCACGGACAGCGGGGAGCTGGTCCTTTTCACGTCCCACTGGGGCCCCGCCACCGCCACGGGCGGGGACGAGGTGGTGGAAGCCGTCCTGGCCGCCGACGGCCGGGTCCTCGACCTGCGTCGCTCCGCCGGACCTGTGCCCGCCCACGGCCGCGTCCTGCAAGGCATCGGGGAGGGTGCGGCATGGCTGCGTCGGCACGCCGCCGGCTCCGCCGTCCTGACCCTCGCCTCGGAGGTCTTCGACGAGACGGGGCGCCGCATCCCGGGGGAGGGGGCGGGGATGCTCGGGGCGGGCCCCCGGCTGCTGCGGGGCGGCGCGACCGACATCAACATCGAGGCCAACGGAGTCGCGGCGACGGCCCTGCGGCAGCGCCACCCCCGCACCCTGGCGGGGGTCGCCGAGGACGGCACACTGCTGCTGGTCACCGTCGACGGCCGCGAGCCCGGCGGCAGCGTCGGGGCGACCTTCGACGAGGCGGCGGAGCTGATGCGCTCGCTGGGCGCCCACGACGCGATGAACCTCGACGGCGGGGGCTCCACCACCATGATCGTGAACGGTCGCCTCCGGAACCGCCCCCGGTCGGGCGAAGGCGCGGAGGTAGGGGAGCGCGCGGTCGCCGATGCCCTCGTCGTCGTACCCCTGTGAACTCCGGAACGGCCCCGGCGGCACACGCAAGGGAACGGCCCGGCACACCACGTGGGTGCCGGGCCGTTCACCTGCCGTGCGTACTACGCGGGCACGCTCGCCACACCCTGCTCCAGGAACGGCTTGCCGTTCACCCGCTGGGAGACGCCCTCGCGGTCCAGGTACGGCGTGATGCCGCCCAGGTGGAAGGGCCAGCCGGCGCCGGTGATCAGACACAGGTCGATGTCCTGGGCCTCGGCGACGACGCCCTCGTCCAGCATCAGGCCGATCTCCTGCGCCACCGCGTCGAGCACGCGGTCGCGGGTCTGCTCCTCGGTGAGGACGGTGTCGCCCTGCTTGAGGAGGGCGGCGACCTCGGGGTCGAGGACCGGCGCTCCGGAGTCGTAGACGTAGAAGCCGCGCTTGCCCGCCTTGACGACCGCCGCGAGGTTCTCGGAGACCGTGAAGCGCTCCGGGAAGGCGCGGTTCAGGGTCTCGGAGACGTGCAGGCCGATGGCCGGGCCGACCAGCTCCAGGAGCACCAGCGGGGACATCGGCAGGCCGAGCGGCTCGACGGCCTTCTCCGCGACCTCGACCGGGGTGCCCTCGTCGATGACGTTCTGGATCTCGCCCATGAAGCGGGTGAGGATGCGGTTGACGACGAACGCCGGGGCGTCCTTCACCAGGACCGCGGTCTTCTTCAGCTTGCGGGCCACGCCGAACGCCGTCGCCAGTGAGGCGTCGTCGGTCTGCTCACCGCGCACGATCTCCAGCAGCGGGAGGATCGCGACCGGGTTGAAGAAGTGGAAGCCGACGACCCGCTCGGGGTTCTTCAGCTTCGACGCCATCTCCGTCACCGAGAGCGAGGAGGTGTTGGTGGCGAGGATCGCGTGCGCCGGGGCGACCGCCTCGACCTCCGCGAACACCTGCTGCTTGACGCCGATCTCCTCGAAGACGGCCTCGATGATGAAGTCCGCGTCCGCGAAGCCCTCGGCCTTGTCGAGGACACCGGAGACCAGGCCCTTGAGGCGGTTGGCCTTGTCCTGGTTGATGCGGCCCTTGCCGAGCAGCTTCTCGATCTCGGCGTGGACGTAGCCCACACCCTTGTCGACGCGCTCCTGGTCGATGTCCGTGAGGACGACCGGGACCTCCAGGCGGCGCAGGAACAGCAGCGCCAGCTGGCTGGCCATCAGACCGGCGCCGACGACGCCGACCTTGGTGACCGGGCGGGCCAGGTTCTTGTCCGGGGCGCCGGCCGGGCGCTTGGCGCGCTTCTGGACCAGGTTGAAGGCGTAGATGCCGCTGCGCAGCTCACCGCCCATGATCAGGTCCGCCAGCGCCTGGTCCTCGGCGTCGAAGCCGGCGCTCAGGTCGCCGTCCTTGGCCGCCGCGATGATGTCCAGCGCCCGGTACGCCGCCGGGGCCGCGCCGTGCACCTTGGAGTCCGCGATGGCCCGGCCGCGGGCGACGGCCTGGTCCCAGGCCTCACCGCGGTCGATCTCCGCGCGCTGAGGCGTGACTGAGCCCTTGAGCACGTTCGCGGTCCACACGAGCGACTGCTCCAGGAAGTCCGCACCCTCGAACAGCGCGTCCGCGATGCCGAGTTCGAAGACCTGCTTGCCCTTGAGCTGACGGTTCTGGTTCAGCGAGTTCTCGATGATCACCGAGACCGCGCGGTCGGCGCCGATCAGGTTCGGGAGCAGCGCGCAGCCGCCCCAGCCGGGGACCAGACCGAGGAAGACCTCGGGCAGCGAGAACGCCGGGAGCGCCTTGGAGACGGTGCGGTAGGTGCAGTGCAGACCGACCTCGACACCGCCGCCCATGGCCGCGCCGTTGTAGTACGCGAAGGTGGGGACAGCGAGGCCGGCCAGGCGGCGGAAGACGTCGTGGCCGCCCTTGCCGATGGCCAGCGCGTCCTCGTGACGGCTCAGCAGCTCGACGCCCTTGAGGTCGGCGCCGACCGCGAAGATGAACGGCTTGCCGGTGATGCCGACACCGGTGATGGTGCCCTCGGACGCCTCCTTCTCGACCTGGTCGATCGCGGCGTCCAGGTTCGCCAGCGACTGCGGTCCGAAGGTGGTCGGCTTGGTGTGGTCCAGGCCGTTGTCCAGCGTGATGAGCGCGAACCGCCCGGCGCCGTACGGCAGATCCAGGTGGCGTACGTGCGCCTGGGTGACGACCTCGCCGGGGAACAGCTCGGCCGCACCCTTCAGAAGCTCAGTGGTGGAGCTCACTTGTTGCCTCCGTCAGCGTTGAAGTGCGGGTTCTCCCAGACGACCGTGGCGCCCATGCCGAAGCCGACGCACATCGTCGTCAGGCCGTAGCGGACCTCGGGGTGCTCCTCGAACTGCCGGGCCAGCTGCGTCATGAGCCGGACACCGGAGGAGGCCAGCGGGTGGCCGTACGCGATGGCGCCGCCGTACTGGTTGACGCGGGCGTCGTCGTCGGCGATGCCGTAGTGCTCCAGGAAGGCGAGCACCTGCACGGCGAAGGCCTCGTTGATCTCGAAGAGACCGATGTCGTCGATGGTCAGGCCCGCCTGGGCCAGCGCCTTCTCCGTGGCCGGGATCGGGCCGTAGCCCATGACCTCCGGCTCGACGCCCGCGAAGGCGTAGGAGACCAGGCGCATCTTGACCGGGAGGCCCAGCTCGACTGCGACGTCCTCGGCGGCGAGCAGCGAGGCGGTGGCGCCGTCGTTGAGCCCCGCGGCGTTACCGGCCGTCACGCGACCGTGGGCGCGGAAGGGGGTCTTCAGGCCCGCGAGGGACTCCATCGTGGTGCCCGGGCGCATCGGCTCGTCGGCGGTGACCAGGCCCCAGCCCGTCTCGCCCGCCTCGGCGTTGGTGCGGCGCACCGACACGGGCACCAGGTCCTGCTGGATCTTGCCGTTGGCGTACGCCTTGGCGGCCTTCTCCTGCGAGCGCACCGCGTAGGCGTCGGCGCGCTCCTTGGTGATCGTGGGGTAGCGGTCGTGCAGGTTCTCCGCCGTCATGCCCATGAACAGGGCGGACTCGTCGACCAGCTTCTCCGACACGAAGCGCGGGTTCGGGTCGACGCCCTCGCCCATCGGGTGGCGGCCCATGTGCTCGACGCCACCGGCCACGACGACGTCGTACGCGCCGAAGGCGATGGAACCGGCCGTCGAGGTGACGGCGGTCAGCGCGCCCGCGCACATGCGGTCGATCGAGTAGCCCGGGACGGACTGCGGCAGACCGGCCAGGATTCCGGCGGTACGGCCCAGCGTGAGGCCCTGGTCGCCGATCTGCGTGGTCGCGGCGATGGCGACCTCGTCGATCTTCTTGGGGTCCAGGTCCGGGTTGCGGCGCAGCAGCTCCCGGATGGCCTTCACGACGAGGTCGTCGGCGCGGGTCTCGTGGTAGATGCCCTTGGGGCCCGCTTTGCCGAACGGGGTGCGGACGCCGTCGACGAAGACGACGTCCCGGATGGTACGAGGCACGGTGGCTCTCCTCCAGGGTGCGGGATGGCACTGCTGCGGGGCACGCCACGGGGCGCGCCGCCTGCCCATCATGCTACTTGCGGGTAACCAGACTGCCCACCCCCCACGGCCGGAGCGTCGAAGGTCACACCGGGACGGCGGCCGGTGCGGTGCCTCGCGGGCACCTCCGCGGCCCATCGGGACCAGCGGTTCGAGGCGGAGGCCCAGCGCGCGCCGCGGCACCGCGAAGATTCGGTCGCTCCCGTGCGAGTCGATCACCCGAGCGCCTCCGGCCGTCGGCAGGAGCGCCGACAACCTGGCGTGATTTCGCTCCTTCGCGACGAACATCCGCACCGCCGACGCATACGCTGCGTCGCCGTCCGCCTCCGTATTGTCGACCAGTCCGGCTCCGTCGCCTCCTCGCCGACCAGGAACCGCTGCACGCTGCTCCGGATCGTGAGGTGCGGCAGCGCTCCGGTCTCCCGGTCCGGGTCGCCCAGCTCCGTACGATCCCGCCGCGCGGCCTCGAACACGCGTATCCAGTCGCCGTACGCCGGGGTGTCCACGCCCGCCCCCGCGACCGCCGTGGTTCAGCCCCTGCGGTTCCTGCCGCGTTCCGGCCGGAGAAGTGAAACACCCCCCGGCCGACGGCCGGGGGGTGTACGGGAGCGCGTGTGTACGGGATCAGGCGCCGGGGTCCAGAGCCCGGAGCAGCAGGGGTGCGACCTGCTGGATCTGCCAGTTCCGCGCCCCGTATCCGGCGAGGGTGTCCTCGACGGCGCTCGGGGTGGGGTTCGCCGGGGGCTCCCAGCAGACCCGGCGCACGGTGTCCGGGGTGATCAGGTTCTCCTGGGGCATGCGGAGGCGCTCGGCCAGCTCCGAGACGGCGGTGCGGGCGGCCGAGAGCCGGGCGGCGGCGGCCGGGTCCTTGTCGGCCCAGGAGCGCGGGGGCGGCGGCCCGGCGGGCTGCTGGCCGGGCTGCGGGAGCTCCGACTCCGGCAGCGCCCTGGCCCGGTCCACGGCGGCCTGCCACTGCTCCAGCTGGCGGCGGCCCATGCGGTGGCCGAATCCCGGCAGCGCGGTCAGGGCCTGCACATTGACCGGCAGCGCGAGCGCGGCCTCGACGATCGCCGCGTCGCCGAGGACTTTGCCCGGCGAGACGTCGCGGCGCTGGGCGACCTGGTCACGGGTGGTCCACAGCTCGCGGACGACCGCCATCTGGCGGCGGCGGCGCACCTTGTGCATGCCCGAGGTCCGGCGCCAGGGGTCCTTGCGGGGCGGGGCCGGCGGCGCGGACGCGATGGCGTCGAACTCCTCCCGGGCCCACTCCAGCTTGCCCTGTCGCTCCAACTCCTTCTCCAGCGCGTCGCGCAGGTCGATCAGGAGCTCCACGTCGAGCGCGGCGTAGCGCAGCCAGGGCTCGGGCAGCGGACGGGTGGACCAGTCGACCGCGGAGTGGCCCTTCTCCAGGGCGTAACCGAGGACGTTCTCCACCATCGCCCCGAGGCCGACGCGCGGGAAGCCCGCGAGCCGTCCGGCAAGCTCGGTGTCGAACAGCGAGGTGGGGGTCATGCCTATGTCCCGCAGGCACGGCAGGTCCTGGGTAGCCGCGTGCAGGATCCACTCGGTGTCGCTCAGTGCGGAACCGAGGCCCGAGAGGTCGGGGCAGCCGACCGGGTCGACCAGTGCGCTGCCCGCGCCCTCGCGGCGCAGCTGTACGAGATAGGCGCGCTGGCCGTAGCGGTACCCCGAAGCGCGTTCGGCGTCGACGGCCACCGGGCCGGTGCCCGCGGCGAAGGCGGCGATCACCTGGGCGAGGGCGTCGTCGGACGTCACCACCGGGGGAATGCCCTCGCGCGGTTCGAGCAAGGGGATCGGCGCCGGGGCGACGTCGTCCGGGGGAGCGCCCCCGGTGGTTCGCAGTGAAGTGTCTGCTGCGGTCTCTTGGGCGTCGGTCACGCCTCAAGGGTATAGGTGTATACGCGCCACCCGTCGACGGAACGTTCCGTCGACGGGTGGCCATGCGCATATTCCAGCCGGGGGCGCATCGGAGCACGTCCCGGCGGGGTGGGGTCAGTGGATGATGCCCGTGCGCAGGGCCACGGCGACCATGCCGGCGCGGTCTCCGGTGCCCAGCTTGCGGGCGATCCGGGCGAGGTGGGACTTGACGGTCAGGGCGGAGAGGCCCATCGAGACGCCGATGGCCTTGTTGGACTGGCCCTCGGCGACCAGGCGGAGCACCTCCACTTCGCGGCCGGACAGTTCGCGGTAGCCGCCCGGGTGGCTCGGGGATCCGGGGGGCCTGCGGTGCATCCGGGCCGCGTTGGCGCCGATGGGGGCGACGCCGGGGCGGGTGGGGTGGCCGATGTTGGTTCGGGTGCCGGTGACGACGTAGCCCTTCACGCCACCCGCGAGGGCGTTGCGAACGGCGCCGATGTCGTCGGCGGCGGAGAGGGCGAGACCGTTCGGCCAGCCTGCGGCTCGGGTCTCGGAAAGCAGGGTCAGCCCGGAACCGTCGGGCAGGTGGACGTCGGCAATGCAGATGTCGCGCGGGTTGCCGACGCGGGGGCGTGCCTCCGCGATGGACGACGCCTCGATGACGTCACGTACTCCGAGGGCCCACAGATGGCGGGTGACGGTGGAACGGACGCGCGGGTCGGCCACGACGACCATGGCCGTCGGCTTGTTCGGGCGGTAGGCGACCAGGCTTGCGGGCTGCTCAAGGAGAACGGACACCAGGCCTCCTGGGGGGAGTGGCGGGACGGGCCGGCTCAGGGGATGAAGCCGGGGGCGAAACCGTGCTTGAAGGGTCATTGACCTCTTCGGCAGCGGACCCGTCCTCCTTTAGGGGAAGATCACGATTTGGTGAGTAACAATTCGGGCAAATAGGACGCGCGATCGATTGTACGAAAAGAGAGCCGGTGCTGTGCGATACGAGTGACGGAGCGTTACGAACACCAGGGCGAAGCGGGTAGCCGGGATGACGAAACGCTACGAAACCTGTGGCCCGCGCCGCTGCGGCAGCGTCACCACCGCCGCGTCCGCCGGGTCGGACGGCGGCAGGCCCGCGATCTGACACAGCAGATCACCCCAGGCCATCAGGTGCGCCGCCGCGTCCGGTACCCCGCCGCGCCCCTCCCGGGGCGTCCACGAGGCCCGGATCTCGATCTGCGTCGCCGGACGGCGCGCGGACAGCGCACCGAAGTAGTGCGATCCGGCGCGCGTCACCGTCCCGCCGGCCTCCCCGTAAGACAGCCCCCGCGCGTCCAGCGCACCCGTGAGCCAGGTCCAGCACACCTCCGGAAGCAGCGGGTCCGCCGCCATCTCCGGCTCCAGCTCCGCCCGCACCAGCGTCACCAGCCGGAAGGCCCCCTGCCAGGCGTCGTGCCCCGCCGGATCGTGCAGCAGCACCAGCCTGCCGTCCGCGAGATCGTCCTCCCCGTCCACCACCGCCGCCTCCAGGGCATACGCGTGCGGCGCCAGGCGCTGGGGCGGCCTGGTCGGCTCCACCTCCAGCTCCGGGCGCAGCCGCGCGGAGCGCAGTGCGTCGACCGCCGCGCGGAACGCGGGCGGCACGGAAGGCCCCTCCGCGCGCTCCTTGCCGTCAACGCCATCGGAATGATCGGAAAATTGTCCCTGAGCCGGAGCCATGCCGGGAAGAGTAAAGGGAAGGCGGGCCTCGTGCAGGGAGAGACACCCGTGCGGGGCCGGGCTCCTTCGCCGTGCGTGCGAAGATTCTGTGCGTGAGTGCCAACGACAGCCCTTCGGGCCAGCAGACGACGACCTCCGCCAGCCACGACGCGGGCCGCGCGGCCACCCACGACTCCGCGTTCCTCAAGGCCTGCCGGCGCGAACCCGTGCCCCACACGCCGGTCTGGTTCATGCGCCAGGCGGGGCGCTCGCTGCCCGAGTACCTGAAGGTCCGCGAGGGCATCGCGATGCTCGACTCCTGCATGATGCCGGAGCTGGTCACCGAGATCACGCTCCAGCCCGTACGCCGCCACAAGGTCGACGCCGCGATCTACTTCAGCGACATCGTCGTGCCGCTGAAGGCCATCGGCATCGACCTCGACATCAAGCCCGGAGTCGGCCCCGTCATCGCCGAGCCGATCCGCACCCGCGCCGACCTCGCCCGGCTGCGCGACCTCACCCCCGAGGACGTCCCGTACGTCACCGAGGCCATCGGGATGCTCACCGCCGAACTGGGCGCCACCCCGCTCATCGGCTTCGCCGGGGCCCCCTTCACCCTCGCCAGCTACCTCGTCGAGGGCGGCCCCTCGCGCAGCCACGAGCGCACCAAGGCCATGATGTACGGCGACCCGCAGCTCTGGGCCGACCTCGTCGACCGGCTCGCCGAGATCACCGGCGCCTTCCTCAAGGTCCAGATCGAGGCGGGCGCCTCGGCCGTCCAGCTCTTCGACTCCTGGGTCGGGGCCCTGGCCCCCGCCGACTACCGCCGCTCGGTGCTCCCCGCCTCCGCGAAGGTCTTCGACGCCGTCGCCTCCTACGGCGTCCCCCGCATCCACTTCGGCGTCGGCACCGGCGAACTCCTCGGCCTGATGGGCGAGGCCGGGGCGGACGTCGTCGGCGTCGACTGGCGGGTCCCGCTGGACGAGGCCGCGCGCCGCGTCGGTCCCGGCAAGGCGCTCCAGGGCAACCTCGACCCGGCGGTGCTCTTCGCGCCCACCCCGGCGGTCGAGGCCAAGACCCGCGAGGTGCTGGACCGGGCCGCCGGGCTTGAAGGGCACATCTTCAACCTGGGCCACGGCGTCATGCCGTCCATGGACCCGGACGCGCTCACCCGGCTCGTGCAGTACGTGCACGAGCAGACCGCACGCTGACACCGAGGGGCGCGGGGGCCTCGTCAGCTCCCCGCACCGCCGCCACCGTCTTGCGGGCCGCCACCAGCACCGGGTCCCACACCGGTGAGAACGGCGGGGCGTAGCCCAGGTCGAGCGCGGTCATCTGCTCCACCGTCATCCCGGCCGTCAGCGCCACCGCCGCCACGTCCACGCGCTTCGCCGACCCCTCGCGCCCGACGATCTGCACCCCGAGCAGCCGTCCCGTACGGTGCTCCGCGATCATCTTCACCGTCATCGGCTTCGCCCCCGGGTAGTAACCCGCCCGCTGCGTCGACTCGATGGTCGCCGTGACATAGCGCAGCCCGACCGCGCGGGCGTCCTTCTCGCGCAGCCCGGTCCGGGCGATCTCCAGATCGCAGACCTTGCTCACCGCCGTACCGACCACGCCCGGGAACGTGCCGTAGCCGCCCCCGGCGTTGGAGCCGATCACCTGGCCGTGCTTGTTGGCGTGGGTGCCCAGCGCGATGTGGCGGGTGCGGCCCGCCACCAGGTCCAGGACCTCCACGCAGTCGCCGCCCGCCCAGATGTTCTCGTGGCCCACGACCCGCATCGACAGATCGGTGAGCAGTCCGCCGTGCGGTCCGACGGGGAGGCCCGCCTCCTGCGCGAGCGCCGTCTCCGGTTCGACTCCGATGCCGAGGACCACCACGTCCGCCGGATACGTCCGCGCGTCCGTCGCCACCTCGCTCACCCGGCCGTCGGGACCCGTGAGAATGCCGGTGACCGCCGCCCCGTTGACCGTGGAGATGCCCAGGCCGTCCATCGCCTCGTGGACGAGCCGCCCCATGTCCGGGTCGAGCGTGGCCATCGGCTGCTCGCCCCGGTTGAGGACGGTCACCTCGAAGCCCCGCTTGAGCATCGCCTCGGCCATCTCGACGCCGATGTACCCGGCGCCCACCACGACCGCCCGCCGCCCCGTGCCGGAACCCAGGGCGTCCAGCGAGTCCAGGAGAGCCTGCCCGTCGTCCAGGGTCTGCACCCCGTGCACCCCGGGCGCGTCCATACCGGGCAGCTCCGGGCGCACCGGACGGGCCCCGGTGGCGATCACCAGCTTGTCGAAGCCCGTCCAGTACGTCGTCCCGCTCTCCCGGTCCAGCGCCCTCACCCGGCGCCCCGCCACGTCGAGCTGTGTCACCTCGGTCCGCATCCGCAGATCGATGTCCCGCTCCCGGTGCTCCTCGGGGGTACGGGCGATCAGGTCCTCGCGCCGCTCCACGTCACCGCTCACCCAGTACGGGATGCCGCAGGCGGAGTACGAGGTGAAGTGGCCGCGCTCGAAGGCGACGATCTCCAGTGCGTCCGGCCCCTTCAGCCTGCGGGCCTGCGACGCGGCGGACATGCCCGCCGCGTCACCCCCGATGACCACCAGTCGCTCCGCTGTCATACCGGGCCCCTTTCGCCGAGTTCCGCCGCGTCAGGGGCCACGCTACGGCGATCAGGGCGCCGGGGTGCCCTCCGCCTCCGGTCGGGGCGCTGCCGGGACCCCGCGGGCGGCCCGCCGGGCGCGCAGCACCCGCCAGACCACCAGCGCCAGGGCCGCGGTGATCAGGAACGGGAACGTGGCCCCGAACGCCACCGCGATCCACCGGAGCATCGTCACGAACGCGTCCCAGCCGCCGCCCAGCGCGTCCAGGAAGCCCGGGTCCCCCTTCTCCCCGTCGTCGCCCGGGGCGTCCGGCGGTGTCAGGTCCAGGGTGATCGTCGCCAGCGAGGTGCGGTCCTTCAGGCTCGCCTGCTGGGCGAGCAGCGACTCCAGGTCGGACTGACGGCTGCTCAGCTCGCCCTCCAGGGCCACCACGTCGCTGATCCTCTCCGCCTTGTCCATCAGCTCCCGCACCCGGGCCACGCTCGCCCGCTGCGTGGCGATCCGGCTCTCCACGTCGACCACCTGGTCGGTGACGTCCTTCGCTTCGGAGGTGCGCGACAGCAGCTTCCCGGAACCGGCGAGGGTGCGCAGCACCTCCTGGAACCGGTCCTGCGGCACCCGCAGCACCAGATGCGAGGTCTCGTACGTGTCGTCCATCCGCTCGGTGTTCTCCGTCGCCACCAGGCCACCGGCGCCCTCCGCCGCGCTGCGGGCGGCGGCGACGGCCTTCGGCACGTTCCTCACCTCGACGGAGAGCGTGGCCGTACGGATCACGTGGGTGGCCGCGGCCCCGGGCTTCGGGGCCTTCTTCCCGGCCGCCTTGCCGTCCGCCGGTGCTTCCGACGCCATGGCCCCGTCCTCGGCGCCCGACCCCGCCTGCTCGTCGGACAGGTTCTCCCGTCCCGCGTACTCGCTGTCCGCCGTCTTCGCGCTGCTGTCCGAGGCGTCGCCCGCCCCGCAGCCGCCGACGGCGAGCAGCGCGCCGAGCACCCCGGCCAGGAGCGCCGCCCGGCCCCGGCCGTACGGCCGCCGGGCGCGCGGCGCGGC
>NZ_NWVL01000024.1 GCF_002382885.1 Streptomyces sp. WZ.A104 | reverse complement strand
CGGGCCGGCGCCGGGCGGGGCGGCGGGGCCTCGCCCTGGTGGCGGCCGCGGTCGTGCTGGCGGTGGGCGGCCCGGCGGTGGTGGCCGGGACCTCGGGCGGTCCGGAGGACGGGGCGGGGGTGCAGCGTTGGGTGGGGGCGGATACGGGGTCGGGCGCGGCCGCGGTGGTGACGGCGGCGGGGCACGAGTGGGGTACGGAGGTGGCGCTCCAGGTCGTGCGGTTGCCGGCCGAGGGGGTGTGCGCGCTGATCGCGGTGGGCCGGGACGGCAGCGAGGAGACGGTGAGCAGCTGGTCGGCCCGGGGCGCGGGGGGCGGCCCGGTGGAGGTGTCGGGCGGGGCGGCGCTGCGGCCGGAGGGCATCGACCGTTTCGAGGTGCGGACGGCGGAGGGACGGCGGCTGGTGACGGTGACGCGGTGAGTGCCTGTTTCAGGAACAGTGCCTACTTCAGGAACTTGGAGAGCCTGCGGTCGGCCAGCGGTTTGCCGCCGGTCTGGCAGGTGGGGCAGTACTGGAGCGAGGAGTCACTGAAGGAGACCTCCAGGATGGTGTCCCCGCAGACCGGGCAGGCCTCTCCGGTACGCCCGTGGACCCGCATCCCGCTCTTCTTCTCGGCCTTCAGCTTCCCGGCCTCGATCCCGCTGGAGCGGTCCACGGCGTCCTTCAGGGTGGTGCGGAGCGCGGTGTACAGGCGGGTGACGTCGTCCTCGTCGAGGTCGGCGGTCCGTTTGAACGGGGACATCCTCGCGACGTGCAGGATCTCGTCGCTGTACGCGTTGCCGACTCCCGCGATGAGCGACTGGTCGCGCAGCGCCCCCTTGATCTGGCGACGGGCCCCGGCGAGCAGCGCGGCGAACGCGGCGCGGTCGAAGGAGTCGGCGAGCGGGTCCGGGCCGAGGCGGGCGATGCCGGGGACTTCCATCGGGTCGTGGACCAGGTGGACGGAGAGGCTCTTCTTGGTGCCCATCTCGGTCAGGTCGAAGCCGTCGCCGTCCTTGGTCACCAGGCGCAGGGCGAGCGGCCCCTTGCCGGGGCGGGGCGGGGCCGCGGGGAACGTGTCCTTCCAGCGCAGCCAGCCGGCCCGGGCGAGGTGGGTGCACAGATGCAGCCCGCCCGCCTCGATGTCGAGGAACTTGCCGTGCCGGGCGACCGAGGTGACCCTCTCGCCCTCAAGCACGGTCAGCGGCGGGTCGTAGGTCTTCAGGACGCTGATCGCCAGCGGCAGGACGCGGGCGATCTCCTTGCCGACCAGGTGGTCGTCGAGGAAGACCCGCAGGGCTTCGACTTCGGGCAGTTCGGGCATGGCTCAAGACTGCCGCAGCCGGGGGGCGGCTGCCTGTCAGGACACCGGTGCTCCACCGCGGCCGGTGACGAGGTCGCTCAGCTCCTCGAACTCCTCCCCGACGGCCGCTGCGAGCCGGTCGAGGTCGGGCAGCGCCTTGCCGTCGGCCACCAGACCCACGTGCACCCGGCCACCGTGGGACGTCAGGGCCACCGCGAGGGACTGGCCCCGGGCCAGCGGCGCCATCGGGTAGAGGGCGGTGAGCGGGCAGCCGCCCAGCGAGAGCGCGGAGCGGGGCAGCGGCACGCTCGTGACCAGGACGTCGAACAGTACGCGGGCTGCGTTCGCGGCCAGTGGGGCGCCGAACCGGTGGGCCAGTGGCGGCAGTTGGTCGGCCAGTACGGCGACGGCTCCGGCGCCCTTGAGCGGACCGGCCGCCTTGTTGCGGTCCATCGCCGCGCGGACGGCCCGCAGCCGCTCGCGTGGGTCCGCGGCGGTGACCGGCAGGCCGAGGAGGTAGGCGGAGAGCCGGTTGCCGGAGGCCGCCGCGCCGCCGGTCCCGCGCCGGGAGACGGGCACCAGGGCGCGCGGGTCGACGGCGGGAAGCGGCTCGCCGCGCCCGGCCATCCAGCGGCGCAGCGCCCCGGCGACCACGCCGAGCAGGATGTCGTTGGCCGTGCCGCCCTCGGCGCGCCGGATTCGTTGGAGGGCCCCGGCGTCGAGGTCGGCGGTGGCGAGCCGGCGGGTACCGCTGGAGGGGGCGGTGAACGCGGTCGAACCGCGCAGGTCCAGGCGGCCCGCGCGGACGACGGAGGCCCCCACCCCGAGGGCCCGGCCGACCTCCCCGATCCGCCCGAGCGCCATGCCCGCCATCTCGCGGGGGTCGGGGAGCCAGGAGCGGGGCGGGACTGCGGGACGGCCTCGGTCGGCGGTGCGGGCGCTGGTGACCGCGGCGATCTCGTCGAAGATTCCGGCCCCGATGGCGACCGCCCGCATACCGTCGGCCAGGGCATGGTGCAGTTTGACCAGGACGGCGAAAGGGCCGTCGCCCTCGCCGCCGATGAGATACATCTGCCAGGGCGGCCGCCCTCGTTCCAGCGGCTGTTCCATCAGTTCACCGGCCAGCCGGGTGGCTTCGGCCATGAAGTCGCCCTCGGCCGGGACGACATGGTGCAGGTGCCGGTGCACGTCGAAGTCCTTGTCGACCGTCCAGGCCGCACCGCCGACCGGCAGCAGGACGTCCCGTACGCACATCCGGAGCCGGGGGATCGCGGCTGCGCGCTCACCGAGCAGGGGCATGATCCGCCCCGGACCTGCGCCGGGCGCCGGGGCGAAGACGGCGAGCGCGCCCAGGTGCATCGGATGGGCGTTTGATTCCAGGTGCCAGAAGGCCAGATCGAGCGGGGTGAGCAGCTCGGTACCCAACGGGGTCCTCATGTCGTCGTAGCGGTTCGGCCGGTCCCCCGCAGTCAATCCCCGCGCCTGGTCACGGTCAAGCACAGACATGTCACGTACTGTTACATCCAGGGGGGCGCTCAGCGTGCGGGGATGAGGAATTCACACCACACGCATTTCCCGCTGCCCCGGGACTCCACGCCCCAGACGTCGGCCAGCCGGTCCACCAGCATCAGGCCTCGTCCCGAGACCCCGGACTCCCCCGCGTCCCTGCGCCGGGGCAGTGCGCTGGAGCGGTCCTCGACGTCGACGCGCAGCCGCCGTTCGGTTCCGGCGAGCACCCGGATCGTCACGACTGCCCCGCCGTCGGTGTGCATGAGCGCGTTGGTGATCAGCTCGTCGGCGGCCAGTTCGATCTCGTCGGCCCGGTCCTTCGCCCCCCAGGCCCGGACCGCGGCCCGGATCATGTGCCGGGACGAGCTGAGCGCCTCGGGGTCGTTCTGGGCGACGTGCTGCTGGAGCCGGCCGCCCGGCTGCGGGGCGTGCGCGGCCCGGCGGCGCAGCAGCAGGAGCGCCACGTCGTCCTGGCCGCCGCGCCCGTCGACGGCGTCGCAGAGCTGGTCGGCGAGTTCCTGAAGGTCGTGGGGGCCGTTGGTGACGAGCGTGGTGAGCAGGTGCATGCCCTCGTCGAGGTCGGCGCCGGGCAGCTCGACCAGGCCGTCGGTGAACAGGATCATCGTCTGGCCCGGGTCCAGCTCGACGGTGGAGACGGGATATTCCAGACGGCCGAACTCCGCCGAGAGGCCGAGCGGCAGTCCGCCCTCGGACGGAACCCTGCGGCAGCTGCCGTCCACGTCCCGTACCACCGGGTCGACGTGCCCGGCACGGACCACCTGGACGACTCCGGTGGTCAGGTCGACCTCGGCGTAGGTGCAGGTGGCGAAGCGGTCGGTGTCCAGTTCGTGGAGGAAGACGGAGGCGCGGGCCATCACCGTGGCCGGACTGTGCCCCTCGGCGGCGTACGCGCGCAGGACGATCCTGAGCTGGCCCATGACGGCGGCGGCGTGGGTGTCGTGGCCCTGGACGTCCCCGATGACGGCGCCGACGCGGCCACCGGGCAGCGGGATCAGGTCGTACCAGTCGCCGCCGATGTCCCGGCCGAGGCGGGCGGAGCGGTAGCGGACGGCGACCTGCGCCCCGGGGACGGCCGGAATCCGGCGCGGGAGCATCGCCTGCTGAAGCCCCTCGGCGAGATCGTGCTCCTGCTCGTAGAGCATGGCCCGCTGGAGGCTCTGGGCGATCGAGGTGCCGAGCGCCATCAGCAGATTGCGTTCGTCGGCGGTGAATCCGGCCTTGTCGCGGTAGAGCAGGCCGAGTGCGCCGATCGGGCGGGCCTGGGCGATCAGCGGCATGTAGGCGGCCGAGGTGACGCCGAGGTGGCTGATGTGGGGCCAGAGGACCGGGTACGAGGCGGCGAAGTCGTCGGCCGACTCGATGAAGCGCGGGGCGAGCGTACGGACCACCTCGCTCATCGGGTACTGCTCGTCCACCCGGGTGTAGCGGGTGCCGGGGACGTACGCGCCTTCGGGGCCGTCGGCCACGAGGTGGATGCGGCCGGACTCCAGGAGGCCCATGACCAGACTGGTGGCTCCGAGGTGGGCGAGCCCCTGGGAGTTCTTGAGGACGGCGATGACGTCCTTGACGGTACGGGCGTGCGCCAGGGCGGCGGTGGTGCCCTCGACCAGGCTGGTGCGCTGGCGGCGTTCCTCGTCCAGCTCCAGCCGGGCCGTGGAGTCGGACAGTTCCTGGGTGGCGTCGCGGACGATCCCGATGATGCGGCGGGGGCGGCCGGTCTCGTCGCGGCGGACGAAACCCTGGGTGTGGGTCCAGCGCAGGGTTCCGTCGCGCCGCTGGATGCGGAAGTACGCGCCGTAGTTGGTGCGGCCGCTCTTGAGTGCCTGCGAGACCATCCCGTCCAGCCGCTGGGCCTCGTCCGTGGGCACTCGCTGCGAGAGCGTGCCCGGCCGGTTGTCGTACTCGTCCGACGTCAGGTCGAACACGTCGAGGGCGGGCTGGTCCATGTGCATGAGGCCCGTGTCGAGGTCCCAGTCGAAGCTGCCCATACGGTTCAGGGCGAGGCTGAGATCCGGGTGGGCGGGCCAGTCGTCGGGGAGTGACAGGGCACCCGCTACCCGATCATCCATGAGGGCCACTCTGCCATTGTTCGTCCGATTCTTCGAGTGATCCGGGTGCCGCCCCGAGGGGCGGTGCGCGGATCGGCCGTGAGGCCGTGCGGCCGTGCCGCACGCGATGGGTCAGCCGGCGAACAGCTCGGGAACTCCGTACTCCGCGGGCTCGTCGGGCTCGGCGGGGAAGACCTGGGTCGGCTCGGGCACCGGTTCCGGGGCGCCCTCCTCGTACCCCCACGGGTCCCCCGGCGGCATGCCGCTCTCCCAGGGCTCCTGCGGCGGTGTGTCGCCGAAGTCGTCCGGCGTCTCCGGGGCCGCGGGGTCCGAGGGGGCCGGGCCGGGCGGGGTGGCGTCCGGGGGCACCGGTTCGGAGGGCCCGGTCGGTGGCGGGAAGAGCAGATCGTCGCTGGGCTCGAACGGGGGCGGGTCGGCCGGGGAGCGGTCGCGCCCGCCGCTGTCGCCGGCGGTCCGCTCGATCCAGCTGCTGTCGTCGTCGTCCACGATGACCAGGCTGGTGAGCGGCTGGGCGCTGGGCTGGACGGCCACGATCCGGGCGGGGTCGTAGCCGGGCCAGCGCTCGCCCCGGTGGGCGACCTCCCCGCCCACGACGACGGGTTCCTTCAGCGGATTGCCGCAGGCGCAGCGGACGCGCGGCAGCCCGCGGCTGTCGGCCAGGACGGCGGTGCCCCCTTGGAGGACGGCCTCGAAGGCGGTCGCCGTGCCGGCGCTGTAGCCGTGGTTGGTGACCTGGGTGTCGACGCGCAGGGTGACCGGGGTGAGCGACTTCAGGTAGCCGGGGATCTGTACGGCCTCGATGTCCGCCGCCCCGGCGAAGGCGCGCGCCTTGCCCTTGTCGCCGGTCAGGAAGCGGATCTGCCGCTCGACGTCGCAGGCGGCGACGGACCGGGTGCCGCCGTAGAGCCCGGGGGCGGCGCCGGAGACCGGATGGACCGTTCGGGTGACGGGAGGCGCTTTGCCGTCCGGGGCGTCCGAGGGGGACGGGGACGGTGCCGCCCCGGCCGTCGACTCGGTGAAGGGGCCGGGGCCGGGGGCGGCGAGCGGCTGGAGGAGGACGTCCTTGGCCTCCGCGGTGCCCGTGGTGCCCTTCGCCGTCAGGTCGCCGCCGCTGCCGCATCCGGCGACGGCGCACAGCACCCCGACGGACAGCGCTGCGAGCGCGGTACGCCGGAATCGTCTGGGTGAGCGCACAGAGCTCTCCTGCCTGTCCCAGTGGATCGGATGGGTGTCACCATCTGTGCCGCACCGGGCACGGGCCCGCAAGCGGACGATCCGGCACCGCACCCACTCTTGAACACGTTCAAAACATGCTCTACGCTCGACCTCAACAGTTGAACACGTTCAAAGCGTGTGCTCGAAGTGAGGGGGGCAGCCATGTACGTGCTGGTCAACGCCATCGTGATGCTGGGCATGCTCGTGGTCGTCCCGGCCGGCCTGCGGCTGACCGGGCTGCCGGAGCTGGACCGCATCCGCAGACTCTGGCCGTTCTTCGCCGCCCATGGCGCGCTCGCCCTGTGGCTGCCGCGCGGCGCGACGGCCACCGCGCTCGCCGTCTGCTACGCGCTGGGCACCGTGCTGCTCGCCCTGCACGCCCCGCGCCTGGCGTGGCGCGGCCGGGACCTCGGTCCCGCCGGGATCGCGCTGCTCACCGCACTGGTCTCTCCGGCCGTCGCCGCGATCGCGCTGGTCGCGGAGCGCTCGGGGCACGAACTGTTCGGCTTCGACCTCGAAATCCTCGCGCTGACCGTGCCGCACTTCCACTTCGCCGGATTCGCCGCCGCCCTGATCGCCGGGCTTGTCTGCCGGACCTGTGAGGGCCCGGCGGGCCGCTTCGCCGCTCTGAGCGTGCCGCTCGGCACCCTGCTCGTCCTCGTGGGCTACTTCCTCGGCGACTGGGCGGAACTGGCCGGGGCCGTGGTCCTCACGGCCGGGATGTGGACGGTCGGCCTGCTCACCTGGCGCCTGGGACACGCCGGGGACCGGGACCGGACGACGCGCCTGCTGTTGCTGTCCTCGGCGGCCGTCCTGGTGGCGACGATGCTGCTGGCGCTGAGCTGGGCACTGGGCGAGGCGACCGGGCTGCCCCATCCCACCCTGACCTGGATGGCCGCCACCCATGGACTGGGCAACGCACTGGGCTTCGCGCTCTGCTCGCTGCTCGCCTGGCAGCGCATCCGCACCGAAAGCCCCGCCCGTACCGCAGGCCCCGGCAACACCGGGGACCTCATCCACACCGAAGGCAGGACCGCATGAGCACGCTCAGCTACCCGGAGGTCGGGGCAACCCGTCTCGGCCCGCTCCCCCGGGGCTACAACCACCTGCACCACCGCACCCGGGTCGGCCGGGGGGCAGCGGACTTCGCCGCCGCGGGCGCGGCGATAACGGAGTGGCGGATGCACCGCGCCTCGGGCGCCCGGGTGGAGGCCCCGGCCCGGCGCGCGGAGCCCGGCGGGAGCGTCCGGATCTCCCTGGGCCTGGGCCCGCTGCGCTTCACCGCCCCGTGCGAGGTGATCTGGACGGCGTACGGGGAGGACGGGCGCACCGGCTTCGCCTACGGCACCCTCGGCGGCCACCCGGAGCGCGGCGAGGAGTGCTTCGTCGTCGACCTCGCGGACGACGGCACCGTGTGGTTCACGGTCATGGCCTTCTCGCGCCCCGCCTCCTGGTACACACGGCTCGCCGGGCCGCTGATCCCGCCCGTCCAGCTCTGGTACGCCCGCAGGCTGGGCCGCACGCTCCGCCGTATCGTCGCCGCGGGCTGACGCCTGGCAGATACTGGCAGGGATGGAGTGGTTCACCGCGGACGGCTACTGGCTGAGCCGGCTGATCTTCCAGCGGGCTCTGGCCGTGGTCTATCTGGTCGCCTTCCTCTCCGCCGCGCTCCAGTTCCGGGCGCTGATCGGCGAGCGCGGCATGCTGCCCGTGCCCGAACTGCTGCGGCGCACCCCCTGGCGGGCGGCTCCGGGGCTGTTCCGGCTGCACTACTCGGACCGCTTCTTCGCCGCCGTCGCCTGGAGCGGCTGCGCCGTCTCGGTGGCCCTGCTCGCCGGGCTCGACGGCCTGCTGCCGCTGTGGGGCGGCATGCTGCTCTGGGCACTGCCGTGGGTGCTGTACCTGTCGATCGTCCAGGTGGGGCAGGTCTGGTACGGATTCGGCTGGGAGTCGCTCCTGCTGGAGACGGGGTTCCTGGCGATCTTCCTGGGCACCGGGGACACGGCCGCGCCGGTGCTGGTGCTGTGGCTGCTGCGGTGGCTGCTGTTCCGGGTGGAGTTCGGCGCCGGGCTGATCAAGATGCGCGGTGACGCCTGCTGGCGGCGGCTGACGTGTCTGGACTTCCACCACGAGACCCAGCCGATGCCGGGGCCGCTGAGCTGGTTCTTCCACCATCTGCCCAGGCCCGTGCACCGCGTCGAGGTCGCCGCCAACCACGTCACCCAGCTGCTGGTCCCCTTCCTGCTGTTCACCCCGCAGCCGGTGGCGAGCGTGGCGGCCGGTCTGATGGTCCTCACCCAGCTCTGGCTGGTCCTGTCGGGGAACTTCGCCTGGCTGAACTGGCTGACGATCGCCCTGGCGCTCTCGGTGATCGACTGGACGCCCCTGGCCGGTCCGCCGCCCGCCCAGGCCCCGCCACCCCTCTGGTACGAGGCGGTCGTCATCGCGGTGACCGTCCTGGTGCTGGTGCTCAGCTACCGCCCGGCGCGCAATCTGCTCTCGCGACGGCAGGCGATGAACCGGTCCTACGACCCGCTGCACCTGGTCAACACCTATGGAGCCTTCGGGTCCATCAGCCGGACACGGCTGGAAGTGGTGGTGGAGGGCACGGTCGACGAGGTGCCGCACGAGGGCGGCGACTGGCGGGAGTACGGCTTCCGCGGCAAGCCCGGCGATCCGCACCGGCTGCCGCGCCCCTTCGCTCCGTACCATCTGCGGCTCGACTGGATGATGTGGTTCGCGGCGCTCTCCCCCGCGTACGCGCGCTCCTGGTTCGGGCCGTTCGCCGAGCGGCTGCTGGAGGGCGACCGGGACACGCTCCGGCTGCTGGGGCACAACCCGTTCCCCGACGGACCGCCGCGCCATGTGCGCGCCCGGGTGTTCCACTACCGGTTCACGGATCTGCGGGAGCTGCGGGCCACCGGCTGCTGGTGGCACCGGACCTACGTACGGGAGTTCCTGCGGCCCGTGTCCCGGCCCCGCCCTCCGGAGCGGGGAGGCTGAGACCCGGGCCGCCGGGGTGCACTGCCGTCAGTCGATGCCGGGCAGGATGTGGGGCTCGGCGAGGTCGTCCTCGTATCCGGCCAGCCGGATCGGGGCGGACCTGGCCCAGACCTCGATGTTGCTCAGGGTCTCGGGGCGGCCGGGCCGTCCTCCGTGCCGTTCGGCGGGGCGCTTCTCTCGCTCGGTCAGTTCCGGTGTCGTCACCGCGCACTCCTCTGTGTCGCGTCACCCAGGGCGTCGCCGACGCTCCGGCACCGATGCCGGAGCGCGACCGCCCTGAGCGGGCAGGGGTTGGGATATGTCGGTCGCGGTGGCGCCGGTTCGGGGCGGGACGGCGGCCGGGTTACCCGGCCATGTCCCAGGACGGTCGGGGAACCTTCGTGGGCTCCTCGATGGCGTCCGTTCACCTCAGCCTAACCAAATGAGCGCCACCGCGCTCGATAGAACGTGTGCAGTAGGTCACTTTCAGCCACTCCGCACAGCAAAAACCCGGCCCAGGGGAAATCCTGGGCCGGGTATCCGGCCTGCGCGCGGAGGGATGCGCTCCGGTTGGGCTGTTCGGGTTACCAGTTCGCCGGGGCGTAGTCCTTGAGGAAGCAGCCGTAGAGCGCCTCGCCCGCCTCGCCTCGGACGATCGGGTCGTAGACCCGGGCGGCGCCGTCGACCAGGTCGAGGGGGGCGTGGAAGCCTTCCTCGGCGAGCCGCATCTTGTCCGGGTGGGGGCGTTCGTCCGTGATCCAGCCGGTGTCCACGGCCGTCATCAGGATGCCGTCCCTCTCGAACATCTCCTGGGCGCTGGTACGCGTCAGCATGTTGAGCGCGGCCTTGGCCATGTTGGTGTGCGGGTGGCCCGCACCCTTGTAGCCGCGGCTGAAGACACCCTCCATCGCGGAGACGTTGACGACGTACGCGTGCTTCGCGGCGGTCGCTGCCATCGCCGGGCGAAGCCTGCTGATCAGGATGAACGGGGCGGTGGAGTTGCAGAGCTGGACTTCGAGGAGCTCGATCGGCTCGACCTCCTCCACCGTCTGGATCCAGCTGTTGGTGTCGTGCAGGTCGGGCACGAGTCCGCCCGCGTCGATCGCGGTGCCCGCGGCGATCCGGGCCGGGGAGGCGGAGCCGGTGACCAGCGCGAGGTCGGTGACCTCCTGGGCGCTCAGAGCCTCCCTGCGGGCGGCGGGGAGCGCGGCCACCCGGTCGACCGTGCCGCTGTTGAAGGTGCCGATCACCTCGGCGGCGGGCAGCTCGCCGGCGGGCAGCGGGGCGGACTCGGCGTTGACCAGCTCGCTATAGGCGCCCGGGGAGCGGCGTACGGTCTGCGCCGCGTTGTTGATCAGGATGTCCAGCGGGCCCTCGGCGGCGACCGAGTCGGCGAGCGCCACGACCTGGGCGGGGTCGCGGAGGTCGATGCCGACGACCTTCAGCCGGTGGATCCACTCGTCGCTGTCCTCCATCGCCTTGAAACGGCGGATCGCGTCGTTGGGGAAGCGGGTGGTGATGGTGGTGTGCGCACCGTCGCGCAGCAGCCGCAGCGCGATGTACATGCCGATCTTGGCCCGGCCGCCGGTGAGCAGCGCCCGGCGCCCGGTGAGGTCGGTGCGGGCGTCGCGGCGGGCGCGGTTGTCCTTGGCGCACGGCTGGCAGAGCTGGTGGTAGAACGCGTCGACCTCGACGTAACGCGTCTTGCAGATGTAGCAGGACCGGGGCCGCTGGAGGATGCCCGCGATCTCGGCCTGGACGGAGGAGGAGGGCAGGACGCCCTGCGTCTCGTCGTCGATGCGCTCGGCCGAGCCGGTCGCGGTGGCCTCGGTGACGGCCCGGTCGTGGGCGGTCTTCGCGGCCCGGCGCTCCTGGCGGCGGCGCTGCTTCACCGTGCGGTAGATACCGGCGGTGGCCCGGCGGACGGCGATGGCATCCGGGTGGTCGACCTCGATCCGGTCGAGCTCGTCGAGCACGCTCAGGCAGACGGCCAGCCGCTCCGGGTCGATGCCGGGGCCGAACTCGTCGGTTCCGGGAGCGAGCTCCGGGCTGTCCTCTGTCACCGTCATTGCCGTTCCTCTGTCATCTCCGTAGCCGCGGGTCATTGATCACCACGGCCGAAACACCCCGGTCAAGTTTGCCATGCGTCGGTCACTGCTCCGTTCGGGCGAGGAGCGACGAGGGAGACGGATGAGACGGAAAAGGCGACGACCCATCGAAGAAGGCGGAAAAGGAGGGCATGACTCCGGGGAGAGCGGGCAGGCGACCGTCCGACACATCGGACAGCAGGGAGGGCGACACCATGACGGCCATGTCAGCGCGAGCCACCGGAACGACGGCGCCACTGAGCGACGACCGGACCGGAGCGCGGACAGCCGACGTCGCCGGAGAGCTGCCCTGGGTCGAGGACGCCGGAAAGATCGCCCCGCAGGACGCGCGGGCCCTGTCGAAGATCTTCTTCGACCGCCTCCAGGTACTGGAGGAGGGCACGCACGAGCACCAGTACGCGCGCAACACCCTGATCGAGATGAACCTCTCGCTGGTGCGCTTCGCCGCGTCCCGGTTCCGCAACCGGGGCGGCGACGACACCGAGGACATCATCCAGGTCGGCACGATCGGGCTGATCAAGGCGATCGACCGGTTCGACCTGGCCCGCGAGGTCGAGTTCGCCACCTTCGCCGTCCCGTACATCGTCGGCGAGATCAAGCGCTTCTTCCGGGACACCACCTGGTCCGTCCATGTGCCGCGGCGGCTCCAGGAGCTGCGGGTGGACCTCGCCAAGGCGAAGGAGCAGCTCTCCGCGGAGCTCGACCGCGACCCCACGGTCAAGGAGCTGGCCGAGCACCTCGACCTCCCCGAGGAGGAGATCATCGAGGGGCTCGTGGCCGCCAACGGCTACTCGGCGGGCTCGCTCGACACCCCGTCCGCGGACAGCGACTCCGGCCAGGAGCAGCAGGCCTACGCGGACGTCCTCGGCGAGACCGACCCGGCGATCGAGTCGGTCGAGAACCTGCACACCCTGGCGCCGCTGCTGGAACAGCTCGACGACCGGGAGCGCCGGATCGTGCAGATGCGGTTCGGTGCGGAGATGACGCAGTCGCAGATCGGCGCGGAGCTGGGTGTGTCCCAGATGCATGTGTCGCGGCTGCTCACCCGGATCGTCCAGCGGCTGCGCAAGGGGATGAGCATCGAGGCCTGAACAGGCCACGGGAGGGGCTGGACCGGTGAGTTCTCCCCGACCGTGGTGCGGCTGCCCGGACGTGCGTAGGATCACCCCGGATCCCCTGGAGTGGGATTCTTCGCCACGGGTAGACGCATGGCGGAAAAGGTCTGCGACCTCACTGCGGCGCCCTGGCTGGAGCACATGAACGAACAGGTCATCTCCCCACCGGAAGACCCGGGTCAGGGGCTGCGGTCCGCCGAGGTACTGCTCAGCGCCGAGGTCTTCGACGGCCAGCCGGGCTGTATCGCGCTGGCCCGGGCGCTCGCCGACCGCTTCCTGACGAGGCTCGCGGTGGAGTGCCTCGCCACGATCGGCGCGCACACGCGCAGCGACCTCATGCTGGCCGTGAGCGAACTCGTCACCAACGCCGACCGCTACAGCCACGGCCCCTACCTCCTGGAGCTGGAGGGCAACGCGCAGCTCATCAGCGTCACCGTCTACGACAGCAGCACCGCGATGCCCGTGCTGTACGCCCGCGACCCGGCCCGACTGGGCGGTCACGGCATGGAGATCGTCGTGGCGCTGTGCGACCGGCTCACGGCGGAGCGGGTGCCGGTCGGCAAGCGGATCCGGGCGGAGTTCCAGCTCAGCACCTGAGCCCGTCAGGCGTCGAGCACTGCGGTGGCCTCGACCTCGACCAGGTGCTCAGGGATGTCGAGCGCCGCGACACCCACCAGTGTGCCGGGCGGTACGGGCGTGGCCCCCAGCTCCGCGGCGGCCCGGGCCACGCCCTCCAGGAACAGGGGCATCTTGTCGGGTGTCCAGTCCACGACGTACACGGTCAGCTTCGCCACGTCGGCGAAGGACCCGCCCACCGCGGCGAGGGCCGTGGCGACGTTGAGGTAGCACCTCTCGACCTGCGCGGCGAGGTCGCCCGGACCGACGGTGGTCCCGTCGGCGTCGCAGGCGACCTGCCCGGCGACGAAGACCAGCCTCGATCCGGTCGCGACCGACACCTGCCGGTAGGCGCCGACCTCCGGCAGTCCACTCGGGTTCACCAGGGTGATGGCCATGCTGTCCGCCTCCTCGTCCGGAACCCGTGGGGCCCCGGCTGCCACCGGACCGGGCCGTTCCCGGTCACTTGTGGTTACTCAGGAACCGTAGGAGAGTGGCCGCTGACATGGAAGAACGCACTTTTCGGTGACAGGGGAACCTCATGGTGACCAAGCAGTTCAGCAACTCGCCGGAGGACGCGGATCTGCGGCGGGCGGACTCGCTGGCGCGGGAGATCTTCTCCGACGTCGCCAACAAGTGGGCCCTCCTGATCATCGAGGCGCTGGGCGAAGGCACGCTGCGCTTCGGCGAGCTGCGCGGCGAGGTCGAGGGCATCAGCCACAAGATGCTCACCCAGAACCTGCGGATGCTGGAGCGCAACGGCCTGGTCGAACGGTGCGTGCATCCGACCGTGCCGCCCCGGGTCGAGTACACGCTCACCGGTCCGGGGCAGGGGCTGCGCCGGACGGTCCATGTCATGTGCGACTGGACCCACGAGCACCTCGGCCACATCGAGGCCTCCCGCCGCGACTTCGACGCCTGAGGGGCGGGGGCGACGCTCACGGGGCCACCCTCACGGGGCCACCGCTTTCCCGCGGAGTTGTTTCTATGCGGCGCTGTTTCTTCGCGGAGCTGTTCCCCGCGGGAGTTGTCTCCCCGCCGAGCTGTGTCCCCGCGGAGCTGTTCTCCTGCTGAGCTACTGTCCCGCTGAGCCCGGCGCCTTGTCGAACACGCAGTCCCCGCACAGCCCGCCGCCCGGACAGCGCCAGTACAGACAGCAGCTGCGCCGCCGGAACGCCGGGCCGTGCGGAGATCCGGTGGCCCGCAGATCGGGGTCGTCGAAGAGTTCCGCCGCCAGCGCGCGGGCCCGCGCGGCGACGTCCGGCCGGTCCTGGACGCGGGCGAAGGAGACCAGTTCGCGCACGGCCCCGGCGAGCGCGGAGCCCGCGTTGCCCCACAGCAGCTGCGGGGAGATGTTCCCGTCGCGCCGGAACGCTTCCGCCAGCGGCACCAGATGCCCGTACTGGACCTCCTCGCGAACCCGGGCCGCCGTACCGGGCAGTTCCACCGCTTCCGCCAGCCACAGATCGTCCGGCGAGGTGGCGAGCGGGTCCCAATGGAGTGCGTCGGGTGTCAGTGCGGGAATCCGCCCGAACAGCGCGGCCGGGCCCAGCGCGAGGGACCAGAGCCGCGCGGCGAGACCGAGATGGGCGATGGAGGCGGCGACCCGCCGCTCGGGGGCCGCGAGGCGGGCGGCGACCCGGTCGACACGCGCGGCCAGGGGGCCGGCCTCTCCCCCGTACACCTGTGCCAACGGGCGGTGCGCGCCGTCCGGCACCGGGGTCGTCCGCAGGGCGAAGAATCCCCCGACCGATGCCAGGAGTGCCAGGTCCATGCCGTGTTCCTCCTCGGCCCTCGGCCGGTGGGGGCGGCCGTTCCCATGACGTCGTCCGTCGGAGACCGGCTGTGCCCGCCTCGCCGCTCACCGTATCCGCCGACGCGGAACTTCTGACGGCCGGGGGCAGTAGGACTACCGTCGAAAGGAGGACGTCGGTGCGACGGGCGTACTACTGGGGCAGTACGTCGAATTGCCGTCTCAAGGACGACGACGCGGGGCCCCGGACGGGACATCGTGGTGTACATGAGCTCCCTTGCGCTGTCCGTGCTGCTGTCACTGATCTCCGCGGTCGCCTACGCGGCCGGAGCGATCATCCAGGAGCGCGTGGCGGCGACCGGTGACAACTCCTCGTACGCCCTGCTCCGCAACCGCGTCTGGTGGGTCGCCGTGCTGCTCAACGGGATCGGCGCGGTCCTGCACGTGGTGGCCCTGGCCTACGGTCCGCTCAGCCTGGTCCAGCCGCTGGGCGCGCTGACGATCGTCTTCGCCCTCCCGATGGCCGCCCTGTTCGTCGGGCGCCGGGCCGGGGCAACGGCCTGGCGCGGTGCGCTGATGGCGACGGCCGGTCTCTGCGGACTGCTGGCTCTCACGGGGGAGGCCGCGCCGCACACGCTGAACGGGGCCGAGCAGTTCCTGCTGGCGACGGTGACCTTCGGGGGCGTCGGCGCGATCTTCGTACTCGCCCACGCGCTGCGCCGCCCGGTCCTGCGGAGCATCGTCCTGGCCACGGGTGCGGGGGCGGCGTTCGGTATGGCCTCGGTGTTCACCAAGACCGTGGCCATGGAGTGGACTTCCGGCTCGGTCCGCTCGGGACTGCCTACGCTGCTGGTGATCGCCGTACTCGCGGCGGCAGGCCTGCTGCTGTCGCAGGCGGCCTACCGGGGCGCGGGGCTCACGGCCCCGCTCGCGACGGTGACCGTCGTCAACCCTGTTGTGGCCGCAGCGGTCGGGATCACCTTGTTCGGCGAGCACTTCCGCGGCGGGTGGCCGGGCATGGCCCTCGCCCTCTCCTGCGGAGCGCTGGCGGCGGCCGGCCTGGTTCTGCTGACGCGGGAGCGGCTGAGCGCGGAGCGCGCCAGAGAGCGGCTGACGGTCCGTGCGGGGGCGGGGGCGGTGGGCGCGGCGGCGGAGAGTGGGCTGCTGGGCACGGTCCCGGCGGGCACTGTTCCTGGCGTCGATGTTCCTGACGGCACTGCTCCTGGCAGCACCGCTACTGAGGCCACTGTTCCGGATGATGTCGTTCCGGAGGGTGCTGCTCCGGGTGGTGTTGCCCTGGAGGGGGTTACGGTGCCGGGCGCCGATTCCGGAGCGCTGACGCCCGACGGGGCGTTGCCCTTGCTGCCGGGCGTGCCGGAGCCCTCGGGGCGGGCCCCCGTGCCGCACACGTCGTCGCTGGCGCTGCCACCGGGGCGGGCCGTGCCGGGTCTGGAGTTCGGCGGGGCGGGGGCACTGGGCGAACAGCGGCGCCGGGCCGGGCGGGGGCGGCGCTCCGAGCGGACGGTTCAGACCCTGATGCCACCCGCTCGCAGATAGCCCGGCGGAACGCTCAGACCCTCACCCCGCCTGCCCGCAGATATGCGAGCGGGTCGATGTCGGATCCGTAACCGGGGCCCGTCCTGACCTCGAAGTGCAGGTGCGGGCCCGTGCTGTTGCCCGTCGAACCGGAACGGGCGATCCGCTGCCCCCCGGAGACCGACTGCCCCGCGCGCACATGGACCGCGGAGAGATGCGCGTACTGGCTGTACTTGCCGTCGTCGTGCCGGACGACGACCTCGTAGCCGTACGCTCCGGCCCAGCCGGCCGAGACGACCCGGCCCGGGGCCACGGACTTCACCGACGTACCGGTGGGCACGGGGAAGTCGACGCCGGTGTGGTAGCCGCTGGACCAGGAGCCGGCCTGACGGTAGGGGGTGCCGGTTCCGGCGGCCACCGGGGCGCTGAGGCCGGAGTGCTTCACGGCCCGCTCCGGAGCGGGCTGCTCCTTCTTGGGGGCGGCCTTCTTCTGCTCGGCCTGCTCGGGCGCCTGCCGCTTCGGGGCTTCCTTCCTCGCTTCCTGCTCGGGGGTTTCCTGCTTCGGCGCCTGCTTCTTCGGTGCGGCCCCGTCCCGTTCGGTCTTCTTCGGCTCGGCTTTGTCCGTCCTCGGCGCGCTCGGGACGGGGCCTCGTCGGTCGACCGGCTTGGACACGCGGCTCGGGTCGAGGGACAGCCGCTGCCCGGGGAAGATCAGGTCGGGATTGTCGCCGACGACCGTACGGTTGGCCGCGTAGAGGCCCTGCCAGCCGCCGCGCACGCGCTGGGCCGAGGCGATCGTGGAGAGCGAGTCGCCGCTCGCCACGGTGTAGGCGTCACGCTTGCCCGGCACATGGGTCGGCGTCGCCGCGGCGGGGCGGGCCTGCGGCTGCTGCCGCGGCGGGGCGCTCTGCGGAACCGCCGCCTGGACGGGCCTGTTCCCCGCGCTCTGCGGGTCGGTGCGCGGAGTGGTCGCCGGCGCGTCACCGCCCCGGGTGAGCCCCGCGCGCACCGAACAGGTCGGCCAGGCACCGGGCCCCTGGCCCTCCAACACCCGCTCGGCGACGGCGATCTGCTCGTCGCGGGTGGCGAGGTCGGCGCGCGGCGCGTACTGCGTGCCACCGAAGGCCGCCCAGGTGGACCCGCTGAACTGAAGCCCGCCGTAATAACCGTTGCCCGTGTTGATGGCCCAATTGCCGCTGGACTCACAGGCGGCGACCTTCTCCCAGACCTCGCCGGAAGCGGCCCCCGCCGAGGCTGCGGTGACGAGAGGGAGCGCGATGCCGGCACCGCTCGCGGTCACCGTGAGCGAGACACGGTTGATCCGGCTGGGCTGATACCTGCGGTGCCGTCCGTTCGCGGCCATACCTGACTCCCCCACGGTATTTGGGACACGTCGCAAGGGGCAACGTAGGTCCGCGCCGTGACTGATCACAAGCAAAAGGTGACACTCGGCCACCCTCCGACGGCGCGTGGCCTGAATTCATCTGAGCATGAAGGAGAGTGCTACCGTGCCGCGCGGCAACATCAACTGACCTTTGCTCAAGCGGTGTTGTTCGGACAACTTCCTGGGACGGATGAGTTCATGGGCGCAGACAACGACGCGGAGCACCTGGACCACCCGGAGCTGGGATCTCATCGCCGTACCTACCGCCCGGTGCGCAGGAAGCCCTCCGCGTACGCGTTGCTCCTGCTGATCCTGACTCCCTTCTCGGCCCTCGCCTACCTTCTGGCGGTCCTCGTCGGCGCGCTGTTCGACCGGGACGGGGTCACCCTGCCCGGAGTGCTCGGCGGGCTGGCCTTGCTGGGGCCGTTCGCCGTGCGGGTGCTGTGGCTCCGGCGCCACACGAGGGTGGAGTTCCGCCGCTACGAGAGGGGCTTCGTCGCGGTCGCGGCCAACGGCCGGGAAGCGGTCTACCCCTGGCGGTCGACCACCGTATTCACGGACGGCGCGGATCGCTACAAGCTGTGCAACGCCGAGGGGATCGTCGCCACGCTCGGCCCCGCGCACCGCGGCCCCGCGATCGGCGGGGCCGGGATCCGGGGCGTGCGCACCCGTACGGTGATCAGGGGCGCCCAGCTCCCGCAGGAGGAGGCGTGGGATTCGGCGATCCGCCGGGGCGTCGAGGAAGCGCAGCTGGCCGCGGCCGTCGAATCGGCTCTCAGCGGCGGCGAAGTCGCTTTCGGCGACCTTGTGTTGACCCAGGACGGGCTGACCGTGCGGCGCAGGCACGGCCGGGACGACTTCACGACCTGGGAGGACGTCGACTCACTCTCCCTCTCGCCCGAGGGCTTCCTCATGGTCTCCTCCCGTGGCAGTGACTTCCCGACGCACTTCGTTCGGTTCCGGTACCGGATACCCAATCTGGAGATCTTCCTCGACCTCGCCCGTCAGCTGCACCAACTCCGGCAACGGGCGGCACCCGCCCCGGCCCCACCGGCTCCGACCACTCCGGCCTCCGCCGACCCCGATGACGAGGCGCCCGACCTCCTGGCCCGGTACCTCGCCTTCGGGGTGGGCGCGTGGGCGGCCTGGCACCTCGGCACCGGGGAGGAGATCGACGGGCCGGGGTCCGCACTCCTCGCCGTCGGCAGGGCGACTGCCGGCCTGGTCGCCGGGGTGTTGGCCGGCTTGCTCGTCGTCGCGGGCCTCATGGCCGCGCGGAAGGTCGGGGGCGAGATACTCGTCGAAGCCGTGATCCGCTGGTTCCGGCATCGCAGGTACTTCGCCGCGGCCGCCCTCGCCCTGTGCACCGTCGTCCCGCCCGTGGCGCTGCTCCTCGTCCTGTTCCGCGCCTTCCCCTCCCGGCTGGTTCCCCTCGCGGTGCTGCTCTTCTTCGGCGGCTGGGCCCTGCTGCTCGCGGTACGGCGGTGCGTAAGGTCGGAGCGTCCGGTGGTGCGTCACCTTACGCATGTGCCAGGGGTCTTCCTGTTCGCGCTCGCCTGCGAGCAGCTTGTCTCCGGCGGCGCCCTGACCGTCGCGCCGGCCGCCGGACTCTTCTTCCCGCTCGCCATCTGGCTCTCCTGGCGCGGCTGGCGGAAGCTGACGGACTCACCACGGCGCACGGTGCAGGCCGCGGCCGACGTCGTACTGTCCGCACAACTCGGCCTGGTTCTTACCCTGTTCATGGTCTGGCTGGCCAACGTCCTGTCTTTCGAACCGGCCCAGGTCACCGTGGCGCTGGAGCTGGTGGAGAAGGTCCAGGAACTGACCGAGGTGCACTGGCTGTACTGGATGGCGGCCTACACCGTGCTCGCCATCGGCAGTTACGTCCTCCTGCTCCGGCCGGATCTCGTCGCGCGGGTCCGACGAAGGCTGCGCCCGGCGCGCTTCGGCGCCTCCCGGCTGCCGCTGGGCCTCACCACCAACTTCGTGCAGCGGTCCCTCTCCGGGATCAACGTCGGCATCATGGTCGCCCTGATCTTCCTCGTCGTCCTGGCTCCGGTCTCCGAGGGCACCTGGACGCGGCCGGTGGACGAGCGATACGCGCTCGAAGTGCAGCGCCGGGAGCACGCCGAGGGCGCGGCGGCCGCGTACAGGGAGATCCACCAGCAGGTCGTGGCACACCCCCGGGCGGCCGCCCGGGTACGGGACGTGATTCTCGCCGCGCACAGGATCGCTCCCTCACCCCCCGGAGAGCCCGTGAACCGGGCTGCGCTGGACACCGCCCGGCAGGCCGGACGCTTCCAGGCCGGGACGCTGGATGCCGACGAACCGGCCCCACAGCCCGCCCCGACCCCGGACGCCGACGACCTCGACGAACGGCTCGGGCAGCTCGACGAGAGCCAGCAGCGGCGCGCGGAGCGGGAGGAGCGGACCGACCGGTTCGCCGAGCTCGCCTCCCTCGCGATCACCCGGACCTTCGACACCCTGGACCTGGGCGACAACCAGGCCGTACAGCTGGTCAGGGAGTACCTCGCCGGGCTGGTGGAGGACGGCCCGGTAAAGACGGTCTTCCACCGGTGGGGCGAAGGAATCGGCCAACCCCCGCCCGACGGCGGCCGACTCGTGCGCATCGACGTCCGCCGTCTGAGCGCGGTGGCCTACGAGCGCACCGCGGCGGCGGTCCGCCGGGCCGACGCGAGCCTGCTGATCTTCTACGGGCGGTTCGGGATCGGTGTCCCCGCCGAGGACGCGTCACCGGCACTCGCGGTCGATCTGGCGAACCAGTACCGGTACTTACGGCAGGGCACGGGCCCCTGCACCGGCTGCGCGGTCTCCCCCACCAGTGGCTCCGGCACGAGCGGGGGCGGGTCCGGCGGCCGCCGCTGAGCCGAGGCCCGCCGGGCCGCACCGCGCGACGAGCCGCGTCACACTCCCGTCGCCCGTCCTACCCTCCAGCCCCTCATGCCCCTCCGGCTCCTCCGGCTCCTCCTGGTGAACCGCCGCATGCTCTCCCCGTCTCTCTGCCCCGTCCCCGCCGGTCCGCTCCGCCCCCGCCCCCGCCCCAAGATGCGCGAGGATGCGCTCATGCCCGCTGTTCCCGCTCCTCCGCCCCGTATCCGAGTCGCGGCGTACGTGATACGTCGTCACCCCTTCCCCGCCCTCCTGGTGTTCGACCATGCCGACTTCCCCGAGGCGGGCACCCAGGTGCCCGCGGGCGGCGTCGGACCGGGCGAGGTTCCGGAGCAGGCCGTCCTGCGTGAGGTCGCCGAGGAGACCGGGCTTGCCGGCGCCCGCGTCGTGCGGCGCATCGCGGTGGACGGGCGGGCGCACCCCGTGACCGGGCAGCCCCGGCTGACCACGTTCCTCCTGCTCGACGCCCCCGCAGACGGCCCGTCGGCGTGGGAGCACCGGGTCCGGGGCGAGGGCGACGACGCGGGGATGCGGTTCGCCTGCCGGTTCGTGCCGCTGCCCCTGGCTCGGCCGCTCGCCGACAGCCAGGACGCGTGGCTCGGCCGGGTGGACCCGCACTGGGCCACACCGGGCTGACACCGGACACACACGCCACGAACCGCCGCAGCGCTGCCCCCTCCCCACCCTGCCGCCGCCAGGCCTCGCCGCCGCCCGCCGCGCCGAAGGCCACGTCAACCGCTGGTGGCCGGCCGCGATCTCCGGCCTCGGCGTCAGCCGAGCAGGGCCTCCCGCAGCCGGGCGCCGAAGGCCACCGGGTCCTCCGTGAGCCCGATATGGCTCCCGGGGAAGTCCACCGTCCCGCTCCCGACCCGCCGGGCCAGCCGCTCCGCGGCGACGGCGGGCAGCATCGCCCGGGAGTCCCGTCCGACGCCGACGACGAGCTTCGGTGCGGCGGCACGGAGCGCTGCGAGATCGGGGACGTACCCGCTGAACGGGCAGAGCACGTGTTCCAGGAAGACAGGCAGGTTGGCCACCATCCGCCGGAAGGTGGCCGCCTCCTCCGGGGACGGGCCGTCGCTCTTTCCGGCATCGGCCGACCGGTGGTCGTCGTCCGCGCCGTCCCCCCTCTGCTGCTCCGAGTCGTCGTCCGGAGCCAAACCCGCGGCCATCGTCGCCATGGCGGCTTCCACCCCGTCCCTCCGGAAGGACTCCCGTACGGCGGCGAAGAGCGCGCGGCCGGCGGCCGGGTCCGGCAGCAGTTCCACCAGCGGGGGCTCGTGCGCCACGACCCGGCTCAGCAGGCCGGGGCGACTCGACAGCAGGTCCAGCGCGACGACCGCACTGGAGCTGGAACCGAACACGGCCACCGGAGCGCCGTCCGGGGACAGCAGCTCGACGAGGCGTGCGATGTCCTCACTGTGCGTCCGGGGCAGTTGGTCGGTGACGGGCCCGTGGAGCGTACTGCGGGAGTATCCGCGCGGATCGAACGTGGCCACCGTCCACCGGTCCGCCAGACCCACCGCGAGCGCGTCGTAGATTCCGGCATCGGCGCTTCCGCCCGGCATCATCACCAACAGCGGCCCGCAGCCGCGCACCTCGTAGTGCAGCGTCGCACCGGGCACATCCAGCCGTCCGGTACGCACAGCGGTTAGGTCTGTGGCTCGGTCCGTGGTTGGGTCTATGGTTCCGCTACTCGTCGGCATGCCTGTCCTCATGGCCGTCCCCCTTCTTCGAATCGCTTTCCGGCCCTGCGGGCCAGTTCTTCAGCACCAGGTCCAACGCGCCCAACGTCCGCTCCCAAGACGCCTCGACGTCACGGTCGGCCCGGAACGCGCCGTCCGCCTCCAGGTCGCTGAAGCCGTGCAGGGTGCTGCGCAGCATCCGCACGGCGTCGGTGAGATCGGGCTCGGTCAGCCGGTAGGCGCGCATCATGGCGTAGGTGGTGTCGACCGTCCGGCGGAAGGCGCTGGACTCCTGGGCGACGGCGGGGTCGATCTTCATCTGGGTCGCCTGATACCGCCCGGGGTGCTCCAGCGCGAACGTCCGGTACGCGTGCGCGAATCCGACGAGCGCGTCGCGACCCGCGCGCCCGGCCACCGCCTCGCTCAGCCGGTCGGCGAACTCTCCGGCGGCCAGCAGCGCTACCCGGGTGCGCAGGTCCTGAAGGCCCGACACATGCGAGTAGAGGCTGGCGTCCTTGACCCCGAAGCCCCGCGCCAGTGCCGTGACCGTGACCTTGTCGAACCCGATGGAGTCGGCCAGATCGGCGGCGGCCGCCACCACACGGTCGGCCGTGAGCCCTGCGCGAGCCATCGATGCCTCCACCCACTACTTCCTAGAGTCTCTAGGCAATTACCTAGGATACATAGGGCGAGCGCGGACGGCATGCGAAAAGCCCGTGGTGGCCACGGACGTTCCGTGACCGCCACGGGCTCACGCGCCGCACCGACAGGGGGCGTGAGTCGGCACGGCAGACTTCACGGACCCCGGTGCGATCAGCTCCGGTAGACGTCGAACCCGTAGAGCGGGTGACCCCGGGACGTGCTGAGCTCAGCCGCGATACGAAGAAGGCGAGGGGAGGGGAACTCTCCCTCCTGGGCAAGAGGCTTTGGGGCGACAGGCCTTGACGGGACCCGTCGGACCTTCGACCGGCCTCGACCGGCCTCGACCGGTGTGACTGGCATCGACGGGCACTGACGGGCGGCAACCGTGAGCGTCGCCCGGCGCACGGAAGCGGGCCCGCCCGCCGACGGGACCGCTCACGTACGGTCTCGGTGCGCCGGCGGGAGCCGTGCCGCCGGGGAGTGCGGCGGCACGGCTCCCCCGGATCACGCGGTGTGCAGCGTCAGCCCGTACCGGTTGAGGATCTCGTTGATGGGCTGGTACCAGGTCTCACCGCCGCTGGTGCAGTTGCCCCATCCGCCGGAGGTGACGCCCTGGGCCTGGTCTCCGCTGATGAACGAGCCGCCGGAGTCGCCGCCCTGGGCGCAGACGCTCGTCTTGGTCATCTGATGCACGGCGCCCTGGCTGTAGTTGACGGTCTCGTTCTTGGCCAGGACCCGGCCGCAGTGCCAGCGCGTGGTGGAGCCGGAACGGCAGATCGAGGCGCCGACGGGGGCCTCGTTCGAGCCGCGGACGAGCTGGTCGGGGACGGTCCCCCAGCCGAGGACGACGGGGACGGTCCACCAGCCGCTGCCGACGTTCACCCAGGCGTAGTCGTTGCCGGGGAAGGACGAGCCCTGGAAGTTGCCGATGTACGAGTTGTCCCAGCCGCGGACCTGCTGGCCGACGCCCCCGCAGTGCCCGGCGGTGACGAAGCCGCCGTGCACGGAGAAGCCGATGGAGCAGCGGACGTTGCCGGTGTAGTACGGGTCGCCTCCGACCGTTCCGGCGGCGAAGGTCTGCGGAGCCTCGGCGGTCGTCCTGACGGTCACCGGCCCGGCCTTGCGGGCCTTGGCGACAAAGGCGCGGACATCGTTGTCAGCCTGTTCGGCGGCGACGACGTTCACGACGACGCGACTGGTCGCCGGGTCGACGTGCCAGCTGCTCACACCGGAGGGGGCCTTCAAGGCGTCGATGCGCGCTTTCGCCGCGTCGAGCCGCTTGGCCGAGTGCTCGACGAGCCGGGCGTCGGCGCCGGTCGCCCGTACGGCTTCGGCCTTCTCGGCGTCGGTGACGGCGATGGTCAGCCGACCCGTCTTCGCGTCGAGCCAGGAGCCACCGAAGGCGGAGCCCGCAGCACGCTGCGCCTTCGGTTCCAGGGCGGTGGCGGCCTTCTCGTCGGCGAGCCTCGTACGGGCCTGGGCCTCGGTGAGACCGAGGTCGCGCTGCATCGCCGACAGCAGGGCCGCGGAGGCGGGCGGGTTGGCGGAGTCGACGGGGGCGGCGGAGGCGGTCGACGGGCCCGCGGCGGTCCAGGCACCGAGGAGCAGGAGTGCGGACAGACCGGTCCGCAGCACGGTTGCGTGTCTCAAGGGAGTGACCCTTCCTGTTGTTCCAACGACGTGGGGGTGGAACGGGAGGCGTCCGGGAGCGCGATCCGATCGTGCCGTTGAGAGCGCTCTCAGATGTGCCGTTCCCGGACTGTAGCGGAGTTCCACAGTCAGGTCCATGCCAATAACGGGAGGCATCCCGGAGGGCACGAGGCGCTCTGCGCACCGGGGTTTGAGTAGGCGTACTCATCCCGCACGCCAACACTGGCCCTACTGTCACAGGAACACCGGACAGGACCAGCCCGAGGAGCAGACCATGGCCGGATCGCACCGCGGAACGTGGCGAGCCGCACTCACCGGCGCGCTCGCGGGTTCACTGGTCGTCCTGCTCGGCGCGTGCGGGGTGGTCAGCACCGAGGACGACCGCCGGGAGGCGGAGAAGCTGGCCGAGAAGCACTTCCCCGGGCAGCTCAAGGCGATCGGGGCGCGCACGCTCTTCCCCGGTTCGGGCGGTTCCGAGGTGTCGTTCGCGGTGACCGACGACCGGGATGCCGCGGTTCGGCTCCGGATCGACGCGGACGCGGGCACCTGCGACCGCGAGGGGTGCGCGGGGGTCCTGGCGGACGCGGTGCAGCGCGGGCGCACGCAGGCCGAGGAGTACCGCACGCTCAAGGGCGCTTTCGACGCCTGTGGTTACGAGGTCATCGCCCTGGGCCCGACCGGCACCCCGCCCCACGTGGTCGCCGAGCTGACGAACGCCACCGTCGCGAAGCGGCTCCGCGAGATCGGGGACTGCGTCCAGCGCTGGGTCACGGCGAGCGGGGCCGACAGCGAGCTCGGCAGGGCGAAGGCCACGTTCGTCCAGGTGGTCTCCCCCGAGGTCGCCGAGCGGCGTGAGAAGGGCGAGGACTCCTGGCCGACGGCGCTCCGGCTGACCCGGTCGGAGCTCTTGGCCTCGCTCACCAAGCACACCTATTTCTCTGTCAGTTACGACATCGAGGGGGGCCGGGTCGACACGACGGGCAACGCCCGGATCGTCCGCCCGTTCCGGGAGCGGCAGAAGTTCGGCGACACCGTCCAGAACGCGGTGAAGGAGCAACTGCGCGCCACCTACCCCCGGGTGGTCATGGCCGACTACCAGTGGATCTGGCGGCTCGAACCGGGCCGCGTCGACCGGCAGACCGGCTACGTGCTGTTCTGCCCCGGGCCGGACGCGCGCGGGCGGTGCGTCAACAGCGACGACGCGGTGCTGGTGACCACGGACGAACACGGCAATCCGGTGGGGAAGGGCCGCATCGTGCACGATGTACGCGAGGGCACGGGCGCACTGCGGCTGCCGCCGGGCCTCCCTTAGGTCCTGTGTGAGGTGCTGATCAGTCAGACGGCCGACGGGCAGAAGGATGCGCACCTTCTCAAGCACGGGAACCAACTGCGGGCTGTCGGCAGCCTGTCGTTTGGCCGTCGGCCAGGGACCGAACCCACCGGGCGTCTCCCGCGACTGAGCCCTGGACCGAAGCCGCCAGATCACCCCTTCGAACTGGTTCCCCGCCGCCCGGGGTAACGGACCGTACCGACCTGTCGACAGGCGTCGCTCGATGAACTCCCATTGATCGTCGGCGAGTTGGTCGCATGTCAACCCAGCGTCTCAGCAGGTTCCATCGCCCCCACACAGGGATGGAAACCGAGTTCGATCACAACCTCGCACGAGCCGTGTGCCTTCGGTGGTACGACCAGGTCACCGCCGCCAGGAGCGGGCCCCACAGCAGGAGTGGGGCGTAGGCGGCGACGAAGAGGACTTCGCCGGCCGAGATGCCCGGGTCCGGGCTGGGGGAGGTCAGCAGCCCGCCGAAGAAGAGGACCCACCACAGGACGGTGACCGCGAGGGCTCCCAGCGAAGCGGCGAGGACCGCGAGCCTGCGCTCGACCGGGCGCCCTCCGAGGAACGGAATCCAGCGCGGCACCACCTCCCCCCAGGGCCGCACCAGGCCCAGCGTGAGGTACGACGCGACCTCGGCGACCGCACCGATCAGCAGCACGTAAGCCAGGGCGATCAGCGGGGAGTCGTCGGGGAATGCGGCGAGGATCTCCTCTCGCTCCATCACCCCGACCGGCACCCCGAGCACGAGCGCGACGCGCCACAGCCCGGAGGGGACGGTCGACCAGGCGGCGACATGGGCGGCACGCACCGCCCAGCGTGGGGGCGGCGGGACCGGCGGCCGGGCCGGCGGCGGCATGCGGGATTCGAGCGGGGCGGGATCTGTCGTCACGACCCGAACCTCTCGCACCGCCGGGCCCGGCACGTCGTACCGCGTGATGATCCACCTCCCCCGCACGGGGGAGTACGGCCCCTCCCGGCCCCGGCCTCGCCCTCGACTGAAGGGCGTTGGGCCTAGGCGTGTCTGATAATTGATCTTGTGACAGGTCGAGGTGAGCTGACGGATGCGGCGTGGGAGCGGATAGAGCCGCTGCTTCCGGGTTCGGACGGGTGCGGCCGCCCGTGGCGGGATCACCGGCAGGTGATCAACGGGGTGCTGTGGCGACTGCGGACGGGTGCGCCGTGGCGCGATCTGCCGGAACGGTATGGACCATGGCAAACGATCTACGTGCGGTTCGCCCGCTGGGATGCGGACGGGACCTGGGCGAAGCTGCTGGAGCACGTCCAGGTACGTGATGACGCGGTGGGCACGGTGGAGTGGACGGTGTCGGTAGACTCCACGATCAACCGCGCCCATCAACATGCGGCAGGCGCCCGCAAAAGGGGACGGCGACGGGGGCAAACTGGGAGATTCGGAACGCTCGGCGGCACGGCAGGCCCTCGGCTGGTCCCGGGGCGGGCTGACCACCAAGGTTCACTTGGCGGTTGACGGCCGCGGGCTGCCGCTGTCGCTCGTGCTCACCCCCGGCAATACCAACGACTCCACCGCGTTTGAGGCGGTACTGGACATGGTCCGCGTCCCGCGCGCCGGGCGGGGACGGCCACGCACCCGCCCGGATCGGGTTCTCGCCGACAAGGCGTACTCGTCCCGGGCGATCCGCGCCTGGTGCAGGCCTCGTGGCATCGCCGCTACCATCCCTGAACGCTCTGACCAGGTGGCCAACCGGCTCCGTCGGGGCTCCCGAGGCGGGCGACCAACTACCTTCGACGCGGAAACGTACAAGCGCCGCAACGTTGTCGAGAGGTGCTTCAGCCGACTCAAGCAGTTCCGCGCGATAGCAACCCGCTTCGACAAGCTCGCGGACCGATACCTGGCCGGACTCCGCCTTGCCTCGCTGATCCTCTGGCTCCGCGCGCCCACGTCGGCAGGCGCTCAGCGCTTGGGAGCCGGGACGGTAAGCACACCCGATGGGATCCCCAGCTGACCCAATCGGGACAGAAGGGCTGCTTCCTGTTCCTGCGTCAGCTCCACCCAGAGGGACGTTCCCGAGTCGCCGGCACTGAAGACCAGTCGACCGTCCAGCCAGCCTTCCGCGTGGGTCGTGTAGGGAGCCAAGTCCGACAACACCTTGAAGTGCCCGTCGTCTCGGACATCAAGATCGATCCCCATCCCGGGATCGGAGCGCCTGGAGCGGATACCGTTCACGACCTCCTCCCGAGCCAGTGACAAGGCACGTTCGTACGAGGCCAGGACTTCCGGCGGCCAGACGTCATCGCTGTAGGCATCAATATGGGCTGCATCAATGCCTGAGCGCAGCACGTGAAGAGCTTCGCGATGCACACGTACAACGTCCGCAGGGCGAACTCCATCCGCGAGTACGAGCTCGCGGACCTGGGCGCCATTCTGACTGATCACAGCAGGACCCTCCCACAGACAGCCAGCCGACTCCACAGGGAAAAGCCCCTCAACGTGATCATTGTCAGACACGCCCTAGAGGAGAAGCTTGAAGCCCTCATGGCTGCGCGCGAAGCCCAGCGAGCCGTAGAAGCGGTGCGCGTCCTCGCGCTGCTTGTGACTGGTCAGCTGCACCAGCGCGCAGCCCCGCGTGCGGGCCCGTGCGACCGCGCGTTCCATCAGGGCGCGGCCGAGTCCGCCGCCGCGCCGGTCCGCGCGGATTCTCACAGCCTCGATCAGGGCCCGCTCGGCTCCGCCTTTGCCGAGCCCGGGGATGTAGGTCACCTGGAGGCAGCCCACCACGGTGTCGTCGACCAGGACCAGGAGTTCGTTGCGCGGATCGGCGGCAATCGCTGCGAAGGCGCGCTCGTACACCTCCCCGACCACGACGGAGGCCGGGTCCACCGTCTTCTCCTCGTCAGCGAGCAGGGCGAGCACAGCAGGCAGATCGGCTCGGGTCGCCGGTCGCAGCGTGAGTGCACGCTCGGGGGCAGGGACAGGGGCAGGGGCAGGAACAGATACAGGAGCGGGGGCGGAAGGATCGGGCACGGGAGCAGGGGCGGCGAACACGGCACCGACCTTAACGCCCCACTCGCGCCTGCCGACGGCTGACCGGGGCGACCGCGTCGACAGCCCCGCGGGTCACCGCACCTGCGCCTCCACCAGCACGGATACCAGGCGCGTCATGGCGGCGCGCGGGTCGGGTGCGCCCGGCCAGCCGGTCATCAGGAGGTGGTGGGCGGTGCCGACGACAGCGAGGGCCACGGTGGGTGGATCGACGGCCTCCGCCACCCGGCCGAGCCGCCGCTCGGCCTCCAGATAGCCGGTGATGGCCTCCTGGATCGCCGCGAAGCCGGGGGCCCCTTCCGCCAGGGCCTCGCGGATGCGCAGCGCGGCGACTGGGCGGGTCACGGCCAGGCCCGAGATGGCGGGACCGCCGGATTCGAACAGCGCGAAGGTGACGGCCTCAAGGTTCCGGGCCACCGCGCCCTGGCCGGCCAGCCCGGACAGTTCCCGCGCCTTCGCCGCCGTCCGTGCGAACCGGTCGAGGCAGAGCTCGGCCACGAACTCGTCGAGCCCCGCGAAGTGCGCGTGCAGCAGCCCCTTGGCGCAGCCCGCCTCGGCCGTGACGGACCGGCTGGTGAGCGCGCCGGGCCCGCCCCTTTCCACGACGCGCTCGGCAGCCGCGAACAGTCTCTCGCGTACGTCCGGTGTCGCCACTCCGCGCGGAGACATGGCCCCCTCTTCCCTTCCGTCCTGGTCATCCCGGTCGCCCTTGGTCGCCCTTGGTCGCCCTTGGTCGCCCTTGGTCGCCCTCAAGGAGCGTATCCCCTCGACCGTAGCGGTGATTGCGAGTTTGGGCGTGTGCCCATACTGTTTGGGCACACGCCCATTCTCAGTCACCCAACACCGGAGGCCACCCGTGTCAGTCATCGTCAACACCCAGCAGGCGCAGGCCTGGAATGGCCCCGAGGGCGCCCACTGGGCCCGCACTCAGGACCGCTGGAACGCCGTGAACGAGGGCTTCAACGAGCGGCTCCTCGACGCCGCGGGCATCACCGGGGACCACCATGCCCTCGACCTCGGCTGCGGCTCCGGGCAGACCACGCGCCTCGCCGCGCTCCGGGCGCCCCAGGGTCATGCGCTGGGCCTCGACCTCTCCGGCCCGATGCTGGCCGAGGCTCGGTCCCGCGCCGAACGGGAAGGCTTCACCAACGTCTCCTTCGCGCAGGGCGACGCGCAGGCACACCCTTTTGAGGCAGGCACGTTCGACGCGGCGATCAGCCGTTTCGGGGTGATGTTCTTCGCCGACCCCGTGGCGGCCTTCGCCAATGTCGCCCGGGCACTGCGGCCGGGCGGGCGCCTGGCGTTCGTCTGCCCGGCCGATGCCACGCTCAACGAGTGGGTGACGGCGATGGAGTCACTGCGCGGCTTCCTGCCCCTCGGCGGCTTCGGGCGACCGGGACTGCCTGGCATGTTCTCGTTGGCCGCCCCGGACCGCGTCCGCGACATCCTGACAGCAGCCGGATTCACCGCGATCACCATCACCCAGGCTCAGGCGTACGGGACATGGGGGCAGGGCGCGGAGGACGCGGCGGAGTTCCTGCTGGCGACGGGTCCCGGCCGCCACCTGATGGGGCAGGCCGACTCCAGGGCACAGGACGCCGCCCGCCGGACCCTGACGGACCATCTGCGCGCCTACGGGGCGGCGGACGGAACGGTCCGGCTGCGCAGCACATCGTGGCTCGTCAGGGCAGAGCGACCGGCGGGCCCGGCGGGCACCCCCTAAGGTGCGAGCAGGGGGAGACCGGCCGCGCGCCACAGGTCACGGAAACCATCGCCCGCCGTGCCCGACGAGCCCGCCTCCCCCTCCTCCGCCGTACGCCACACCTGTACCGCCGCCCCGGCCCCGACCCCCGCATTCGCATAGGCATCCAACTCCCCACCCGTGGCCAGGGGGTCCCAACCCGGGTCGCCGTGGGTGGCGAAGGACGACCAGGCACGCATCATGCGTCGTGACAGCCCCTCGTCGGCCTCGCCGGGCGGGCCGCCGAGGAGGAAGTGGACGCTCTCCTCGTGGAGGTTGCCGAAGGCGAACGGGATGTCCGCGCAGTGCCAGGCGCGGACGCGCTGTCCCCGGCCGCCCCGGCGGCGGTCGAAGCGGGCGAGGTGGGCCCGGCCGCCCGCCCGGGCGTGGGCCTCGGCGAGGCGAGTGCTGTACTCGGCGAACAGCAGGTCGGAATAGAGGGACAGATAGACGTCGAGCACGGGGGCATCCGGCAGGCGGTCGCGGTAGCCCTCGGCCAGCGACGACGGGAGCCCGAAGTCGGCGGCGAAAACGGCCAGTCGGCCTTCCGTGGCGACCTTCGCGCTGCTGCCGACCGCGTCCAGGAGCCAGTACTCCTCGGTGGTGTGACAGACCAGCAGCTCCACATCGCCGCCCGCCCCTGCCGCCAGTGCCTCCAGCGGGTCGGCGGTGAGCAGGGCGCCGTCGGTGACCGGGCCGTAGATCGCGGGGTCGTAGTGGCGCTGCCCCGAGCCGGGGTCCTGCCGGTAGCGGTCGACGACCCGGTCCGATGCGGCGACCAGGGTGCGCGGCGCGGCGGCGAGCAGTCCGGCGGCGGTGGCGGGGACCCCCGCCGCGGCGGCGACCTCGGCGGTGGTGCGGGCCGCCTGCTCCACCGACGCGCAGGCGTTGACGGCGCTGTGCAGGACGGCGCGGCGGAACAGGCCGCGCGCCCGGTCCGCCACCGCCAGGCAGGCCGCCGATGTGGCGCCCGAGGACTGCCCGGCCACCGTGACCCGCTCGGGCGAGCCGCCGAACTCGGCGATGTTGTCGCGCACCCATTCCAGGGCGGCGATCTGGTCGAGCAGTCCCCGGTTGTCGGGGAAGGGTGCGCTGCCGTCGGCGGCGGGGACGTGGCCGAACCCCTCGAAGCCGAGACGGCTGTTGAGGGTGACGACGACGAGCCCCCGGGCCGCGAGTGCGGTGCCGTCGAAGTCGGGCTGGGCCGAGGAGCCGAAGACGTACGCACCGCCGTGGATCCAGACCAGCACGGGGAGGTCCCCGGGGCCGTCGGCGGGCGTCCAGATGTTCAGCGTGAGGATGTCCTCGTCACCGGGCGACCAGACCGGCGCGCCGGGCAGCTCGGCCGACTGGGGAGCCACGGGCCCGAACGCGGTGCAGTCGCGTACCCCGTCCCAGGGCTCCGGCGGATGCGGTTCCCGGAACCGGAGGGCGCCGAACGGCGGGGCCGCGTACGGGAGGCCGCGTACGGCCACGATCCCCCGGTCCCGGGCGGCACGCCGTCCCCGTACCCGCCCTGCCTCCGTCGTGAAGACGTCCACCCGTGCAGCTCCCTGTCGTTCCGCCCGCCGACCCGGCGTTCGGGCCCGGCCGGGCCAGCTTCCCAGGTCACCCGGCTGCCGCACCAACACCTTGATCGTCACGATTGACGCATCGGTGGTGTGAATCGCCCGGCGGTACGGAAGGCGCGGGGCACTGCTCCGTACAGCGGGGCGGGTCCGGCAGGGCGCCCGGGCCGCTCCCCGCCCCGGCTATCCGCCGGTCAACTCGCGCACGGTGGCCATGTCGCTGAACGGCAGCAGCACGCCCTCGGCACTCTGGTGCGGTTCGCTGCCCTTGCCCGCGATGAGCACGATGTCGTCCGGGCCCGCCTCCGCCAGAGCGGCGGCGATGGCCTGGCGGCGGTCGGTGTGCCGCTCGTACGGCGTTCCGGTCGACGCGATGCCCGGCGCGATCTGGTCGAGGATCACCTCGGGGTCCTCGTAGCGCGGGTTGTCCGAGGTGAGGACGCACAGATCGGAGTGGGTGCCCGCGATGGTGCCCATCTCGGCGCGCTTGGTGGTGTCGCGGTCGCCGCCGCAGCCGAAGACGGTGATCACCCGGCCCCGGGCGAAGCCCCGGATCGTGGTGAGGACCTTGCTGAGGGAGTCCGGCGAGTGGGCGTAGTCCACGATCACCGAGGTGCCCTCAGGGGTGCGGAGCCGTTCGAAGCGGCCGGGGATCTGCGGCATCCGCTCCAGGGCGTCCACCAGCCCGGTCAGGCCATGGCCCAGAAGGTGGCACGCGGCCAGCGTCGCCAGCGCGTTGGAGACCGAGAACCGCCCGGGCGAGGGGATCGCCGCCGGGTACTTGCGGCCGTCGTGGTGCAGGGTGAACCGGGTGCCCGAAGCGTCCACGGCGAGGTCGCTGGCACGGTAGTCGGCATCGCCGTCCAGCGCGTACGTGGTCACCGCGTCGGGCATCAGGTCACGGATCCCGGCGCCCACCGGGTCGTCGGCGTTGATCACGGCGCGGCGGCACAGGCCCTGGAAGAGGCGGAGTTTGGCGTCCCGGTAGTTCTCCATGGTGCCGTGGTCGTCGAGGTGGTCCTGGGTCAGGTTGGTGAAGACGCCGACATCGATGAAGGTACGGTCCAGACGGTGCGTCAACAGGCCCATCGACGTGGCCTCCAGGACGACGCTGCCGGCGGACCGGTCGCGCATGTACCCCAGCAGGTACTGGAGATCGGGCGATTCCGGGGTGGTGAGCACCGAGGGCGGCATCGGAATGGGCTCGTCCCCGATACGGCTCCCCGCGGTGCCGATCACGCCGACCCGTGCGCCCTCGGCGAGGCGGAGCACCGACTCGGTCATGTACGAGACGGACGTCTTGCCGTTCGTCCCGGTGATGGCGATGAGGTCCATCGCCCGGCCCGGTTCCCCGTGGTAGCGGGAGGCGACGACCGCCGCGGCCCGGCGGGCGTCGGGGACACGTACGGCGCAGGCGTCTCCCACGGCCGCGGGAAGGGGTGGTGCCTCTTCGTCGACCAGGACGGCGACCGCGCCGCGTGCGACCGCCGGCGCGACGGCCTCGGGGCCGCCGGCGGCATGGCCGGGTACCGCGACGTAGACGGAGCCGGGGGTCACCCGGTCCACGTCGAACGTCGTTCCGGCGGTGACGTCCGTGCGCTCCGGGGCTCCCTGGAGCACATGGTGGTCCTGCCCGGCCAGTAGGTCGCTCAGCTTCACGATGATCCCTTCGAGTGCGGCGCGGCCCCGGTCGTGCGGCCGTCGCCGGGAAGCGGCCCGGGCGGGTGCGCCGTGGGCCGCGTGATGCGGTGGAGCCGATGGTTGGATCTCGCGTCCGGCGCGTGCCGGTGCGGCTGTGTCTCCGGTGTTCGGCGGGCCGGAGGCGGTGGTGTTCGGGTGCGTGGTGGGGCGGAGGACCGGGGCGGAGTTGCCGTGGTCCACGAACGCCGGATGCGGCCGGATGCCGCCGAATGTCAGCGGAAGCCGCCGACCGGAATCGCTGCGAAGAACGCTAGCCGTGGCCGTGCAGTGCCGTACGCCCCGTCCCGGGCGCCGCGTCGGCGGGCGCCGGTGGCGCGGCCGCGCGGGAGACGGCCGGGGGCAGCGCGGAAGCGGCCCGGTGCGGGCGGCACTCCATCGGCTCTGCGCTACGTCCCATGCGCCGAGTGTACGTGCGGTGGGAAGCCCCCCGGTCCGGCTCCGGATCGCCCCACGTCCCTGCGGCCCGGCACGAGGCGAGCGGCCCGGTGGCCCGGAACGCGACAGCCTCCTCTGCCCGCCCTGCGCTGCCCTGCTCTGCTCTGCCCCGCCCTGCCCTGCGCTGCGCTGCTCTGCCCCCCTGCGCTGGTCTGCTCTGCCGCTGAAGAGTCCGTGAACCGGCAGCAGAGCGGCCACGCACGCCCGCGACCTGCGGACGGACCCGTTCCCGGCGCTCTCGCCACCCGCCGGATTCCGATCTTCCCTTTGCGGCCGGAGCAGGACCGGAGTGGAATTGCGTACAGGGGACAGTGGTTCTCCCGAGGAAAGGACGCACCATGAGCGACACCGACTGGGGGGACGACGTCTACCAGCCCCAGGAACAGCCCGAGGCTTCCGACCCCGATGAGCAGCTCGGCGCCGAGGACACGCTCATGGATCCTTCCGGCACCGGTGACCCCCTCGACGAGGGGTATTCGCCGCCGGACCGGCCGTGGGCGGTCGAGGGCCGCGGCACCACCGCGGCCGAAGGCCTCACGGGCGAATCCCTGGAGGCCCGGCTGACCCGTGAGCTGCCCGAGCCCGACGGATTTCCGGGCGACGGCGTGGGCGATCTGGTGGGCGGGGACGGCGAGCTCTGGGACGGCGAGGTGGGCGTCGTACGTGCCGGGCGGCTGACCCAGCAGGCCGACGGGAGTGTTCCGGCCACCCTCACCGCCAGCGATGTGGGCATCGACGGTGCGGCGGCCTCCGCCGAGGAAGCGGCCATGCACGTCATCCCCGACCCGGCGGAGGAGGACTCGCTCGTCGACGGCGATGCACTGCCCGGCCCCAGTGGTACGGCCTCCTCGCCCTCACCCTGAGCCCACCCCCGGGCTCCGCACCCTGAACGCCGCCGTCCCCCGCTCCGTACCCCCTGGGCGAACGCACAGCACACACCGTGTGTACGGCTTGCCCACCGCGTGCCTCGTACCTCAGCACCGCACACACCACTGATCCCACAGGAGCACACAGATGAGCGGCACCGCCCGGATCGGCGTCACCGGACTCGCGGTCATGGGCCGCAACCTCGCCCGGAACTTCGCGCGCAACGGTTTCACCGTCGCCGTGCACAACCGCACGGCCTCCCGGACCGACGCCCTGGTCGAGGAGTTCGGCGACGAGGGCACCTTCGTCGCGGCGCACACCCCCGAGGAGTTCGTCGCAGCCCTGGAGCGGCCCCGGCGGCTGGTGATCATGGTGAAGGCCGGTCAGCCCACCGACGCGGTGATCGGGGAGTTCGCGCCGCTGCTGGAGGAGGGCGACGTCATCATCGACGGCGGGAACGCCCACTTCGAGGACACCCGGCGCCGCGAACGGGAGCTGCGCGAGCTCGGCATCCACTTCGTGGGGGCGGGGATCTCCGGCGGCGAGGAGGGCGCGCTCAACGGGCCCAGCATCATGCCGGGCGGATCGGCGGAGTCCTACGCATCGCTGGAGCCGCTGCTGGAGAAGATCGCCGCGCAGGCGAAGGACGGCACACCGTGCACCGCGCACATCGGCCCCGACGGCGCCGGGCACTTCGTCAAGATGGTCCACAACGGCATCGAGTACGCCGACATGCAGCTTATCGCCGAAGCCTACGACCTGCTGCGCTCCGTGGGCGGCTACTCCCCCACGCAGATCGCCGACGTCTTCCGCACCTGGAACACCGGGCGGCTCGACTCGTACCTCATCGAGATCACGGCGGAGGTCCTCGCCCATACGGACGCGGCGACCGGCGCACCCTTCGTCGAGATCGTGCAGGACCGGGCCGAGCAGAAGGGGACCGGGCGCTGGACCGTACAGATCGCGCTCGACCTCGGTGTTCCGGTCTCCGGGATCGCCGAGGCGGTCTTCGCCCGGTCGCTTTCCGGCCACGCCGATCTGCGAGAGGCCGCCCGAGGTCTGCCGGGGCCTGCGCCGGAGCCGCTGAAGGGGGCGGAGGCCGCGGCCTTCGCGGACCGGGTCGAGCAGGCCCTGTACGCCTCCAAGATCGTCTCGTACACGCAGGGCTTCCACCAGATCCGGGCGGGCAGCGAGGCGTACGACTGGGGCATCGACCCCGGTGCGGTGGCGGCGATCTGGCGGGCGGGCTGCATTATCCGGGCGGCGTTCCTGGACCGCATCAGGGCGGCCTACGACACCCGGCCCGACCTGGTGAGCCTGCTGTCGGACGAGGAGTTCGGCCGGGAGATCGGCGCGGCCCAGGACGACTGGCGGTCGGTGGTCGCCGAGGCGGCGCGCCAGGGCGTTCCGACTCCGGGGTTCGCCGCCGCACTTGCGTACTACGACGGGTTGCGCGCGGAGCGACTGCCCGCGGCGCTCACCCAGGGGCAGCGGGACTTCTTCGGGGCGCACACCTACCGGCGTACGGACCGGGAGGGGGCGTTCCACACGCTCTGGGGCGGCGACCGGTCCGAGGTCGGGGCCGGCTGAGGCCGCCCGGGGCGCTCCCCCGGCCGGGCCACCCGGGGTGCGGGCGGGGGCGGGACGTGGGTTAGTTGCTGCGAGCCCGGTTCGCCGCCGTTCGTTCGGTCCCCTTCGTTCGGTCTCCTTCGTTCGGCGTCGTCCATTCGGTGCCGTCTCGTTCGTCGCCGTCCGTACACCCCGCCTGTTCACCCCCGCCTGTTCCCCCTCCAGTGGAGTGCGCGCATGCCCGACGCCGTCCCCGATCCCGTCTCCGTCCAGCCCGTCGTGGCGCCGGTGACCAACGCGGCGCTCTTCCTGGTCGGCACGATCGAGCCGGGCGGCGAGAGCGCCGTGCGGGACGTGCTGCCGGATCTCGCGGCCGTGGCGCGTTCGCTCGGCTTCCGGTATCCGGACTCCGGGCTCGCCTGTGTGACCGGCTTCGGCTCCACCGCCTGGGACCGGCTCTTCGACGGGCCGCGCCCCGCGCGCCTGCACCCCTTCCGGGAGCTGCGGGGCCGCCTTCACCACGCCCCGGCGACCCCGGGCGACGTGCTGCTGCACATCCGGGCCGAGCGGACGGACCTCTGCTACGAGTGGGCCGCCCAGCTGCTCGACAAGCTGGACGGGGCCCTGCGGATCGTGGACGAGACGCACGGCTTCCGCTATCTCGACCACCGGGACCTGCTCGGATTCGTGGACGGTACGGAGAATCCGGTGGGTGAGGAAGCCCGTGCGGCGGCGCTCGTCGGTGTGGAGGACGACCCGGACTTCGGGGGCGGCAGCTACGTCGTCGTACAGAAGTACCTGCACGACCTCAAGGCCTGGAACGCGCTCTCCGTCGAGGAGCAGGAGCGGGTCATCGGCCGTACCAAGCTCGACGACGTGGAGTTCCCCGACGAGGAGAAGCCCGCCGACTCCCACCTCGCGCTCAACACCATCACCGATCCGGACGGCACCGAGCGCGACATCCTGCGGGCGAACATGCCGTTCGGGAACTTCGGGCAGGGCGAGTTCGGCACGTACTTCATCGGGTACGCGGCAGACCCCGACGTCACCGAGCGGATGCTGCGCAACATGTTCCTCGGTGATCCGCCCGGAACGCACGACCGCATCCTCGACTTCTCCACGGCGGTCACCGGTTCCCTCTTCTTCGCCCCCCGCGCCGACTTCCTCGACGCCCCGCCGCCCCTGCCCGCCCCTGGCCGCTCCGCCGACCGGCCGGAACCGGTGCCCGCACCGGTCCGGCAGGAGCCGGTCACGGCCGCGCCGGACCATGGTTCGCTGCGCATCGGCAGCCTGCAAGAAAGCGCCCAGTGATGAACAACCTGCACCGCGAACTCGCACCGGTCACGCCCGCCGCCTGGGACGAGATCGAGGAGGAGGCCCGGCGTACGTTCCGCCGTCATGTCGCGGGCCGCCGCGTCGTCGACGTCTCCGATCCGGACGGCCCGACGCTGGCCGCGGTCGGAGACGGCCATCTGCGCGACATCGATCCGCCCACGCCGGACGTACTGGCCCGGGCTCGTACGTCGATGCCGGTCATCGAGTGGCGGGTGCCGTTCACCGTGACCCGGCAGGCCGTGGACGACGTGGAGCGCGGTTCGGCCGACAGCGACTGGCAGCCCGTCAAGGACGCGGCGCGCACCTGTGCGTTCGCCGAGGACATGGCGATCATCGACGGCTACGCCTCGGCCGGGATCACCGGTCTGCGGGACGGTTCCTCGCACGACCCGCTGCCGCTGCCCGCCGACGCCCGGGACTATCCGGTGGCGGTCAGCCAGGCGGTGACACGGTTGCGGCTGGCCGGAGTCGACGGACCGTACCGGCTGCTGCTGGGCGCGGACGCGTTCACCGAGGCCGCCGAGACGTCCGACCACGGGTATCCGGTCAAGACCCATCTCAGCCGCCTGGTGGACGACGAGATCCTCTGGGCTCCCGCGGTCAAGGGCGGGGTGCTGCTGTCCACCCGGGGCGGTGACTTCGAACTCCGCCTGGGCCAGGACTTGTCGATCGGCTATGCGGACCACGACGCCACCAGCGTCCACCTCTACTTCCAGCAGGCGTTCACCTTCCGGATGCTGACGCCGGAGGCCGCGGTCGGCCTGATCGCCTGAGCGCGGGCGGACGACGGGAGACGGACCAGGGGCGACAGGCAGCGGGCGACAGGCAGCGGGCGACGGGCGACGGGCGACGGGCGACGGGCGACGGGCGACGGGCGACGGGCGACGGGGCATGGAACATGGGTCATGGGAAAGCGGGGCAGCCATCCGGGATTCTGACCGTATGACGCAGACGCCTTCGGCACACCCCGCGCGCCCCGGCCCGACGCCACCCTCCTCCTCCCGGCCCTCCCGGCCCTCCCGGCCCTCGCGGTCCTCCCGGTTCGACGCCGCTGTCCGGGCGGCCGTCGGACAGGGGCTGCTGAGCGAGACCGGGCCGGTCGCCGGGTTCATCGACACGGACGGGGTGCGCGCCTCCGTGGCCGCCCTGCACGACGCCTTCGCCCGTACGCCCGGCGTGCTGCACACGTTCGCGGCCAAGGCCTGCTCGCTCATCCCGGTGCTGCGGCTGCTCGCCGACTGCGGCATGGGCTGCGAGGTGGCGAGCCCGGGCGAGCTGCGGCTCGCGGTGGAGGCGGGATTCGCCCCGGCCTCCATCGTGCTGGACTCCCCCGCCAAGACCCGCGAGGAGATCCGGCTGGCGCTCGCCCTGGGCGTGGCGGTGAACGCGGACAGCATCGACGAGCTGCGCCGCATCGACTCCCTGCGGAACCGGGGCACTTCCTCCGTACTCGGGCTCCGGGTCAATCCGCAGGTGGGCGGCGGCTCCATCGGGCCGATGAGTACGGCGACGGACACCGCGAAGTTCGGGGTGGCGCTGCGCGACGCGGGAGCCCGCGAGGCAGTGGTCCGTGCCTTCCGGGACCGCCCGTGGCTGACCCGGCTGCACACCCATGTCGGCTCCCAGGGCTGTCCGTTGGAGCTGATCGCGGCCGGAGTGGCCCGGACGTACGAGCTGGCCGACGAGATCAACGCGACGCTCGGGACCCGGCAGGTGACCAGCCTGGACATCGGCGGCGGCCTGCCGGTCAACTTCGCCGACGACACGGTACGCCCCACCTACGCCGACCACGTGGCGGCCCTCACCGAGGCCGCTCCCGGCCTCTTCTCCGGGCGCTATGGGCTGGTCACCGAGTTCGGCCGGTCGCTGCTCGCGAAGAACGGGTTCATCGGGGCCCGGGTGGAGTACACGAAGGACGCCGGGGGCCGCCGGATCGCGCTCACCCACGCCGGGGCGCAGACCGCCACCCGTACCGTGTTCATGCCCGACGACTGGCCGCTGCGGATCGGCGCGTTCGGCCCGGACGGCGCACCCAAGGACGGTCCGCCGCTGGCGCAGGACATCGCGGGTCCGTGCTGCTTCGCGGGGGACGTGGTGGCGTACGGGAGGGAGCTCCCGGAGCTGGCCGAGGGCGATGTGGTCGTGCTGTACGACACGGGGGCGTACTACTTCTCCACTCCTTGGGCGTACAACAGCCTGCCGCGGCCCGCGGTGTACGGATTCCGGAGGGTCGGGCCGGACGGGCCAGTGGCCTTCGCGACGGTACGGGACGCGCAGTCGATGGACGCGATCGCGACGGAGAGCGGTCTCGCGCACGCGGACGCACTGGTCGGCGTACAGGGCGGCGGTCCGGCCGATCAGGGGCGGTCCAGCATTTAGTAGCCATGTACATAATAGCTATGTACGCTATTGGTTATGAAGGAAGCGAACGACGACGTCGGGGCAGCGGCCCCGGGCGGTCCGACACCGGGATTCCTGGTCTGGCGGCTGTCCATGAAGTGGCGGGTGGCCGTGGACCGGGCGCTGGCACCGCTGGGACTGACCCATGCGCAGTTCGCGCTCCTGGGGTCCCTGTGCGACCTCCAGCGCTCAGGAACCCGGCCCAGCCAGCGGCGGCTGGCCGATCACACCGGGCTCGAACCGCTCTACGTGTCCAAGCTCGCCCGGACCCTGGAGGCCGCGGGGCTGCTGGACCGCACGCCCGACCCCGCCGACACCCGGGCGGTCCAGCTGAGCCTCACCGCCGACGGACACGCCGTCACCGCCCGGGCCGTCACGGTCGTCCGGGACCTCATGGACCGCCTGCTGGAGCCGCTCGGCGGCCTCGCCGGGCCCGGCACCGCGGCCTTCACCGAGCAGCTGAGACGCCTGCTCGACGTATCGCTCGCCCCATCGACGTTCACGGAGGAGCAGTCATGACCTCGACGACCCACGTCAACGGACAGATCATCGGCCGGGCGCACTACGCCACCCGGGCCCTGCTGGAAGGCCTGCTGACCACGAAGGGCACGACGTTCCACGAGGCGGTGGCGCTCAACGCGGTCGCCGACCGGGACGGGGAGGCCGACCACGCCGCCCTGGTGGAGCGGATGACGGGCACGCTGAAGGTCGATGCCGCGACGGCCGGGGCGGTGCTGGCCGCACTGACGGCGGCCGGGCTGCTCAGGGAACTGCCTGGCGAGGGCGCCCGCCTCGGGCTCACCGAGGCGGGCCGGGAGCTCCAGGCCGGCATCGCGACCGGGACCGCGGAGCTCGCCGCCCGGCTCTACGGGGACCTGCCCGCCGAGGACCTGGCCGCGGCGGCACGCGTGCTGAACGCCGTCACCGAACGCGCGAACGAGGCCCTGGCGACCACCTGAAGGCCGACGGGCGGGCTTCCGGCCCCGCCCTCACGTCCCCGCGGGCTGGGGCTCCGGCTCCGGCTCCGGTACGGGTTCCGGGCCGGGCGGCTGCGGGATCGGGTCCGGCGCCGGACCGGGCGGCACGGGCGCGGGTCCCGGCGGCACCGGGGGCGGGCTCGGTACCGGGGTGGGCGGACCGGGCACGGGCGGAGGCGTCGGCGCGGGCGGTACGGGGTCGGGGTACGGGTGGGTCATTCGATCCTCCACAGCGACACGAAACGGACAGATGGAGCTTCCCTCCACCGTCTCCCGGTGCGGCTGCCCGCGCCTGCCGAGTCCACACATGGGCGGAGCGGCGTCACTCAGAACAGCTCACGGTGGCTCCTGAGCTGCCGCTCCGCCTCCCGGACCAGATCCGCCGGCGCCTCGGGCGCCTCATCGGGGTGGCGCTGGGCCCACTTCGCCGCGTAGGGGCAGAGCGGCACGACGGGCACGCCCTCGCGGGCGGCCAGGGCGTAGAACTCCCGGACGAGCGCCCCGGCGATGCCCTTGCCCTCGCGCTCGGGACGGACGACCGTGTGCACGGCCACCAGCGCGCCGGGGGCGGGCTCCATGACGAAGTACGCGATGCTCCCGGCGGGCGTGCCGTCCTCGTAGGCCACCAGGCTGCCGCGCTCCCGGTCGTCCCTGATCTCCACCGGCGTGTTCTCCGCCATGGCTGCCGCTCCCTCGCTCGCTGGGCCCGGACGTCGCCCGTCCGGGGGTGCGGGCGCCCGGCTCAGCCGCCCGCGACGACGGCCTGCGGGCTCCGCTCCGTACGGGTCCCGGGCACCGGTGCCGAGGCGTCGGAGCCGAGCTCCACGATCCGGTTCTCCGCGTCCACGTGCACGACCCGAGGCACGAGGGCCCTGGCCTCCGCGTCGTCGACCTGCGCGTAGCTGATCAGGATGACCAGGTCACCGGGGTGCACGAGGTGCGCGGCGGCACCGTTGATCCCGATGACACCGGAGCCGCGCTCGCCCTCGATGACATACGTCTCCAGACGGGCGCCGTTGTCGATGTCAACGATATGGACCAGCTCGCCGGGCAGCAGGTCGGCGGCGTCCATCAAATCGGCGTCGATGGTCACGGAACCGACGTAGTGCAGGTCGGCCTGGGTGACGGTGGCCCGGTGGATCTTGGACTTGAACATGGTGCGCAGCATTCTGAACTCCTAGAAGACGGCTCCCTGCCGGCTTTCTGCAGGTCAAGGGCGTTCTCCACTGTACATCGGCACGTGTCAAATCGAAGATCGTTCGCAGGTAGCGGTCGTTCTCGTACTCGACGGGTGGGACGCGGCCTATCTCATCGCGCAGGCGCCGGTGGCAGCAGCACCAGTCGACCCACCCGGCGGGGACCGGCTCGACCTGGGCGAGTGTTTCCCGAGGACCACTGCGGCTTGATCAACCAGGTTGCGCAGAGGCCGACGGCGCCCAGGTGCTCGGCGGGCCGGAAACTCGCGTACTGCGACCCGGCGTCTGAGCGATGGACGAACCCGCCTTGAGTACATGGGTGTTGGTCGGGGTCACGCTGCCGAAGACCCACCGCTGCCGTCATCGGCACAGGAGCAGGACGTGCCCCCGGCGCGTCCGGCCCCCGCGTGGACGTACGCAGGGGCCGGCCCGGAGAAAGGTGACAAGCGAGGGGACGCCGGAAGGCGGATTCCCCGCCGGGACGCCGGCGGGGGCCGGAGGCCTCTCGGCTACGGTCCCGCGGTGTACGAGGGGAAGGGACCGGTCACGTCGTGTACTGCGAGTTGAGGCGTACGTATCCCTCGGTCAGGTCGCAGCCGTACACGGTGAACCGTCCCTCTCCGATGCCCAGGTCGATGCCGATGACCACCTCGTCGGCGGCCTTGAGATAGGCGGCCACCGAATCGCGGCGCTCGTCCTCGTCGGCTCCGGGAGGGTAGACGCCGATGTCGCCGAAGCGCACGGCAACGCGTTCCGGGACGATGTCCGTGTCCTCCTGGCACTTTCCGATCGCCATCACGACCCGACCCCAGTTGGGGTCCGCGCCGTGGACGGCCGTCTTGACCAGCGGGGAGTTCACCACGGCCTTGCCGACACGCTTGGCCTGCGCCTCGTCGCGCGCGCCTTCGACCTCGACCTGGATCAGTGTGGATGCGCCCTCGCCGTCGGAAGCGATCATCTTCACCAGCCCCAGCGCGACCGACAGCAGGGCCTGCTCGAACTCCTCGGGACCGACCGGCCCCGCCAGGCCGTTCGAGAAGATCGCAGCCGAATCGGACGTGGAGGTGTCGGTGTCGATGGACACGGCGTTGAACGTGATGTCCATGACGCGCTTGAACACCGCCGCCAGCGTCTCCTCGTCCAGTTCGGCATCGGTGGCGAAGAACGTGAGCAGGGTCGCCATATCGGGTTCGATCATCCCGACGCCCTTGGCGATGCCGGTCAGGGTCGCTTCGCCGATCCGCGCGCTGAGGAACTTCGGCCGGGTGTCGGTGGTCATGATCGCCCGAGCGGCCGCAGTCATGTCGCGCGGCGCACCGGCAGGCGGCCACGTGAGCCCGTTCAGGTGGTCCAGGATCTGCGGCATGGGGTACTGGCGGCCGATGACCCCGGTGGAGGCGACCAGCAGCTCGGACGGTGCGATGCCGAGGGCGCGTGCGGTGGCATCCCGTACCTCGGTGGCGTTCCGGGACCCCTCCACTCCCGTGGCCACGTTGGCGTTGCGGGCGATGACGACCACGCCGCGCGCCCTTCCGTCGGCCGCCGCGGCACGCGAGAGCGTCACGGAAGGGCCGGCGAACCTGGACCGGGTGAAGACCGCTGCGGAGCGGGCCGGTACGTCCGAGGCGATGATGCACAGGTCATCGCGCCCGTCGTCCTCGATTCCGACCGGCGCGGTGTGAATGGTGAACCCGCGGGGTACCGCACCATGCATGAAAGTCCTCGATTCGTAACATGTGGGGATGTGGACGGCGTAGGCGAGCGGTGGACGGGAAGCCGGTGGCCCGCCGCCCGCGTCCTTGGTACCAGAACCTCTCGTGCGGCGTGCCCCTGGACTCCGTTCACTCTGTCAGTTGCCGTCCGCCCCGCCGGCGGCGGGCGGGGCGGTGTCCGCGACCGACAGCACCGCGTAGTCGTACATACCGTAGGCCGGTGACATGACGACGTTGGCGGCCCTCGCACCTCTGAACACGACGGACTTGACGTACATGTAGGGGCACATGACGGCCTCGTCCATGGCTGCGCGGTCCACGGCCGCCCAGATCCTCGCGCGTTCCTGCTCGTCGCGCGTCGCCGCGCCGGCGTCGAGCAGTGCGTCGATCCGGGGAGAGGCCAGCTCTCCGAGGTTCTGGTTCCCCGTCTCCTTGATCGCCCGCGAGTCGGCGATCTGCTGGAGGAAGCCGTAGCCGTCGGGGAAGTCGGCGGCCCAGCCGAACATGACGATTCCGATCTCGTGCTTCCGCACGAACTCGGGGACCCCGACCGCCTTGGTGAAGTAGTCACCGGAGGTGAACGGAACCACCTCGGCGCGTATACCGACGCGGGCCAGCCCGTCCGAAAGGGCGAGAGCGGCGTTCCACTCCTTGGTGCGGTCCTCCCGGGCGGCGATCCTGGTGGCGAACCCGTCGGGGCGGCCGGCCAGAGCCAGTTCGCGTTCGGCCGCTTCCAGGTCCCCCGTCCCCCCGGGGCCGACCGGGTAGCGGTCGAAGGGTTCGTGTCCCACCACGGACGAGGGCAGCAGGGTGGTGGCGATCTCGCCGGCGGGGCCGCCTCCGTAGGCGGCGAGCATCGACGCCTTGTCGGTGGCGTACTGCACGGCACGCCTGGCGTGGATGTTCGCCAGCGGGCCGATGTTCCGGTTGATGCAGTAGAGCCACACGAATCCCGTGCGGGGGTTGTCGACCTGCCGCATCAGGTCCTGGTCGGCCAGGAGGCGTGCCTGGGTCCCGGGCTGTACCCCGACGCCGGCGAGGTCGATGTCGGCCTCCCCCTCGACCAGCATGCGGTCGACCTCCTGTCCGCTCACCCCGAGCCGGACCGTGATGCGGTCGGGAAGGGCCGTGCGTACGGGATCGGTTGCGAAGGCCCAGTGCGGATTGCGGCCGAGGACGAGTTCTGTCCCTGGTGTGTACGAGTCGATGCGGTACGGGCCCGAGGACACGGGGTGGCGGCGGTACCCGGGAAAGTCGTCGTGCTCGCGCGGCACCGGGATCGTGGTGGGAAGCGCTGCGAGGTAGTCGAACGCGGCGAACGGCTCGCGCAGGTGGAAGACCACGGTGCGGTCGTCCGGTGTCTCGACCCCCTCCGGCCCGGTGAGGTACTGGCGGAGGTACGCGGGCCCCCCGCGCGTGACGGGGTCGCCGTACACCGCCTCGGGGTAAGCGGCGCGCAGCACCGCGTACTTCACGTCCCGGGACGTGACGGGGGTGCCGTCCTCGAAGCGGATTCCCTCGCGCAGCCGGTAGGTCCAGGTGCGCGAGTCGCCCGATGCGTGACCGAGTTGCTCCGCCAGGTCCGGTACGAGGCTGGAACCGCCCTTGCCGTCAGTGGCGTAGCCGACGAGCGGGCGTCCGATGAGCCGGATGAAGTTCCAGGTGTACGCGTAGTAGGTGTCGGCGGGGTCCAGGGAGTCGAAGTCGTCGGTGCGGACGTACCTGAGGGTGCCGCCGCGTCGGTCGGACGGATTCACGATCCCGTGTGAGGTCGTGTGGGATGCCACGGTGTTGTCAGCGCCCTTCGTGTCGAGCGGATGGTGCGGGGTTCCTGGATCCGTCTAGCGATCCAGCGCTACGTCCGGCCGGCCGGCGTCCGATGGCGGGTGGACGGCCAGTTCCCACATCGACCGCGTGCCGGCGTGGGTGAAGCCGAACGCGGCGTTGATGCGGAGCATGTGGGCGTTCTCGGCCGAGTTCCACGTGTCCACCTGGGCGAGGCCGCGCTCGGCCGCTCGGCACGCGGCCAGGTTGTGCTGCTTGACCAGCAGTCCCAGACGCCGCCCGCGGTAGGCGGGGTCGACCACGGTGACGGCCTGGAGGGCGTTGTCCGGGTTGGCGCGCGTCATCGAGAGCGCGGTCCAGGCAGCCATCCGCCCCGAGCGGGCGTCGATGATGCCGCACTGGTAGGCGCGCCGGCCCCGGGCGATGCGCATGCGCTCGAAGTCGCGGATCCGGGCCACGGCGCTCGGCTGGGGTGCCCATTCGAGCCGACCGGTCGGGGCATCGGCCGACAGGGTGGCTTCCAGGCGTGCCGCCTGCGCAACGAGGTCCTCGGGAACCGTCGAGCCCCAGAAGCGCAACCGCAGCGGTTCCGGGACGGGCTCGGTGCGGGGCGCCGCGTCGACGAGGAGCCGCAGGTGAGGGAACGTGGCGAGGGGCCGGGCCCCCAGGGCCTGGGCGAAGCACCGCTGCGCGGGCGGCGCGGAGCGGTCTCCCGGTCCCGCATCCGCGGCCAGCAGGATGCGCGAGCGGCCGTGCGCGGTGGCGCGGTCCCGCACGAACTCCGCGGCCCGCGTTCCGACGCCTCTGCGGCGGAAGGCGGGGTGGACGAGGAAGACGGCCGCGGTGACGGCGTTGTCGTTCTCCTCAAGGGGGAACTCCAGCCGTACGGAGGCGACACAGGTCCGGTCGGCCGAGTAGGCCGCCCACTCCTCGATCGCGGTGGCCGGCGGAGGTACGGCGAGGGAGCCCTCCAGGTCGGCCGGGCAGGGAGGCGGGAGATGGGGTGTGTCGGCTGCCTGTGCCGCGAGGCGCAGGCGGTGGACGTCGTCGACCGCGCGCCGGTCGGACGGGGTCACAGGGGCGAAGGATTCCGTCATCGGGCCAGTCCCATGGCTTGGATGTCGTACAGCCCGAAGGCGGGGTGCACGTACACGTTGGTGACGTCGGGGTGCCGGTAGTGCAGTGTGCGGTCGTGGGCCATCGGAAGGATCACTGCGCGTTCCATGACCGTGTCCTCGATGCGCTGCCAGAGCCCCTGCCGCGCGGACGGATCGGCAAGGGCCTGGGCTTCGTCGACGAGACGCTGGACCAGGGGGTCGTCGATCTCCGCGAAGTTGAAGTTTCCGCCGCCGCGCTTGATCTGCCGCCCGTCCACCAGAGGGGCGAGGAAACCGTATTCGGTGGGGTAGTCGGCGCCCCAGTCGGTGACTCCCAGGCCGAGGCCCAACGCGCGCACGGTATCGGGGTGCCCGAGGCCCGACCGGTAGTACGAAGCGGTGTCCAGGACCTCGACGCGGGCCTTGATGCCCACTCGGGCGACCGCTTCCGAGAGGGCGCGGGCCACGAGTTCGAACTTGCCCGGCTGGGTGGCGATCACCGTCTCGAAGCCGTCGGGGAGTCCTGCGGCCGCCAGTTCGGCTCTGGCGGCCGGCAGGTCGCCCCTGAGGTCGGCGCCGCAGGGGTAGCGGTCGCTGCCGGTGTGGGAGGGCAGAGTCGGGGGGATCAGGCTGGTGGCGAGTGAACCGCCCACCCCGCTCCCGCCACGTGCTTCGAGGAGCGCGGCCTTGTCCGCGGCGTAGAAGACGGCACGCCTGGCATGGAGGTTGTCGAAGGGAGGGACGGAGGTCTGAACGGTGATGTACTGCAGGAACCCCGTCGCGGGGTTGTCCGCACAGGCCCGCAGAACGGGGTCGGCGAGGATCGCGTCCCGTGCGGCGTGCTGGATACCGCGCCCTTCGACGTCGATGTGGAACTCCCCGGCGATGAGTCTCCTGTCGAGGTCGTCGACGTCCACTCCGAAGGTCACGGCCATTTCGTCCGGCAGGGCCGTGCGCAGCGGGTCGTCGGCGCGGTTCCACAGCGGGTTGCGGACGAGATGGAGAGAGCGGCCGGCCTCGTAGCTGCGGATGCGGTACGGCCCGGAGCACACCGGGGCCTTCTCGTAGTCACCGCGGGTGTCGAAACGGGCGGGGACGGGTGCGGTGTTGGGCTGTGCCATGAGGAAGTCGAAGTCCGCGAAGGGCCTTCTGAGCCGGAAACGCAGGGTGTGGTCGTCAGGGCAGTCGACGGCTCGGCAGCGCTGTCCCCGGTAGGGGCCCCGGTAGTCGCCGTGGTCGAGGAGGTCGAGGAGGTACGTCGGCCCGCCGGCGAGGGTCTCCTGGGCGAAGACGCGTTCCACCGCGTAGGCGACGTCCTGGGCGCGAACCTCCTCGCCGTTCTCGAACCTGACGCCTTCGCGGATGCGGTACGTCCACGTCAGGCCGGAATCCGAGACCTCACCGGGGCCGATGGCGAGGTCCGGTACGACGGTGGGGGACACGGGATCGGTCCCGAATGCCATGAGCGTGCGGTGCATGGTCCGCTGGAGCAGCCACGACCAGACGTAGTAGGTACGGGCGGGGTCGAGCGAGTCGACGTCGGCCGAAGCGACCATCCGCAGACGGCCGCCCGGGGCTCCCCCGGGGTTGGCCAGGGCTGCCACCGCTGCGTTCCAGCCGGACATCAGGCGAGTTCCTTCACGTAGAGGTACTGCTGCGAAAGAGTGCAGCCGCGGGAGACCTTGGCCTCGGTGGAGCCGATGCCGTAGTGGATCGTGCCCACGCCGTACCGAGCGGCGTGGTCCGCGAGCGAGTAGTACAACAGCTCGTAGTACAGCGGGAGTTTGCCTACGGCCGCGTAGTCGAAGCCGGCGCGGTGGGCGAACCAGGCGTCCGAGTGGGAGAGGATCAGGGCGAACCCCACGATCCGGCCCTCCTGAACGGCCTTCGAGACGAGCGCCCGGTCTCCCAGGCGCTGTGCGGCGGCCCGCAGAACGGCCTCGGAGCGCCTGGGGTCCCAGCCCGCCATGCCGTACTTGGCGAACAGTTCCGTCTCCAGGGAGGCGAGGCGGGGGATGTCGGCGGGATCGAGAGGTTCCAGGGTGATGTGTACGCCGGAGGCCTCGATGCGGCGGCGCTCGGCCCGCACCCGGCGCGCACGCCGGGCGGGGAACGCCGACGCGTAGTCGGCGAAGCCGTCGCCGGGCAGGACCAGGGACGCGAACTGCCCCGACACGTGGGAGACGTAGCCGCGTGCACGGAGCACACCGCGCTGGACCCGGTCGGCTGCGTCGACGTACGGCAGGCAGATCGACCGCGCCCCTTCCCGCGCGGCGATGCCCTCGGCCTCTTCGAGGATGCGGTGCGCCGTGTCCGCGTCGGCGCCCGGGCCCAGGAGGAGGCGGGTCCGTCCGAGGTGACGCCCGCCGCACATCATCGAGGGCATCAGCCGCTCGACCTCGCCGAATGCGCCCAGTATCGCTGCGGCCCCGTCCATGCCCTCGCCGGCGCAGTGCCGGATCAGCAGATCGGTGCGGCCCAGCGACCACGGGGACTCGCGGGTGGCGTGAACCATTGGCAGCGCCGCCAGAACACGGCTGTCGGCCCGAGCCGTGAGGTATCCCATCCGCGCTCCCGCGGAGTCCTGCAGGACACGCATCCAGTCCGGCAGGAGGAAGAAGTCCTCCGGCCCGACGAGCGTGTCCCAGCCCGCTTCACGTGCGTCCTCGGGCGTCTGCCATCGGTTGATCACAAGTGCACTGCTCACGTGGCAGATCCTCGGTTACGGCGGTCTCCACCCGCTCTCGGCGCGCTCCTTGATACCCGCTGGAGAGAACGGCGAGAGCGGACCGCCCCAGGGTGGGCCCCGACCCCCCGTCACACCGTGAACAGGAGAGCCTAGATGTCCCGTGTATCCACTGGCCCCAGTGAGCAGCCGACCACCGCGCACGCCCTGCTCAAGCGCCTCCGAGAGCACGGGGTCGAGAAGGTGTTCGGCGTGGTCGGCCGTGAGGCGGCCTCGATCCTCTTCGACGAGCAGGACGGGGTCGAGTTCATCCTGACCCGGCACGAGTTCACCGCCGGCGTGGCTGCCGACGTGCTGGCCCGGATCACCGGTCGCCCGCAGGCGTGCTGGGCCACCCTGGGCCCGGGGATGACCAATCTGGCCACCGGCATGGCGACCAGCGTCCTCGACCGCTCCCCGGTGATCGCGATGGCGGCCCAGTCGGAGTCGCACGACATCTTCCCCAATGACACGCACCAGTGCCTCGACCTGGTCCGGATCGCCGAGCCGGTGTCGAAGTACGCCGTCGAGCTGCAGCGTCCGCGGGAGATCACCGACCTGGTCGACTCGGCGGTGACGGCAGCCATGACGGAGCCGGTCGGTCCTTCCTTCATCAGCCTGCCCGTGGATCTGCTGGGCTCCTCGGAAGGCATCGACATCGAGGCCGACCACGGGCCCGCGCTCACGCCCGCCAAGCCGATCACAGCCATCCAGCCCGGGTGGCAGCTCGCGGCGGACCAGGCCGTCGCCTTGGTGCGCGAGGCCGCCAATCCGGTCTTCGTCGTCGGCGCCGCCGCGATCCGCGCCGGTGCGGTCCCCGGAATCCGCGCTCTGGCCGAGCGGCTGAACATCCCCGTGATCACCACGTACATCGCCAAGGGCGTGCTGCCCCACGACCACGAGCTGAACTACGGCGCGGTCACGGGATACATGGACGGCATCCTGTCGTTCCCCGCGCTCGAATCGCTCTTCGGGCCGGCCGACGTCATCCTGACCCTCGGCTACGACTACGCGGAAGACCTACGGCCTTCCATGTGGGAGCGGGGCAGGGCCAAGCAGACCGTGCGGGTGTCCCCGACGGCCAACCCGGTTCCGCGGATCTACCGGCCCTCGGTGGACGTGGTCACGGACGTGCTCGCGTTCGTCGACCACCTGGAAGCCGGCACCTCGGAAGTACGGCCGAAGGACCGGCACGAGATCACGGCGGTCCGTGAGCGGATAGCCGAGCTGCTGGCCGACCCCGAGCAGTACGAGGACGGCATGCGCGTCCACCAGGTGATCGACTCGATGAACACCGTCATGGCCGAGACCGCCGAAGGCTCCGAGGGGACGATCGTCTCCGACATCGGGTTCTTCCGTCACTACGGTGTGCTCTTCGCCCGCGCCGACCAGCCGTACGGGTTCCTCACCTCCGCCGGCTGCTCCAGCTTCGGCTACGGCATCCCCGCGGCCATCGGCGCCCAGCTCGCCCGGCCCGGCCAGCCGACGTTCCTCATCGCGGGCGACGGCGGCTTCCACTCCAACAGCGCCGATCTGGAGACCATCGCGCGTCTGGGCCTGCCCATCGTCACGGTCGTCGTGAACAACGACACCAACGGTCTGATCGAGCTGTACCAGAACATCGGCCACCACCGCAGCCACGACCCGGCCGTCAAGTTCACCGGGGTGGACTTCGTGCAGCTGGCCCAGGCCAACGGGGTCGACGGCACCAAGGCGACCACGCGCGAAGAGCTTCTCGCCGCGCTGCGCAAGGGCGTCGAGCTGGGGCGGCCCTACCTGATCGAGGTCCCGGTGGACTACGAGTTCACTGCGGGTGGCTTCGGAGCGCTGAAGATCTGACATGGCGCAGACCCACCTTCCCGCCGCATACGGCTTCCTGGCCTCCGCCCACACCAGCGGGGGCAGGATGCCGGCGGCCGTCTTCGCCACGCTCGGGCGGCAGACGCTGCTGGCCGAGCGGCTGCGCGCACAGACCGTGGACGCAGTCCTGGTCCACCCCGGATCCGAAGCCGACGGGGCCTACACGACCGACGGTGACTCCCTGCTGCTGTTCGCCGGGGAGATCTACAACCGTGAGGAGATCCACGGCACGCTGGGCACGGAGGAGAGCGCGTCGGACGCCGTGCTCGTGACGGGGCTTATCGAGAAGTACGGCCTGCACGCATTCCGGATGATCAACGGCCGGTACGCGGCGCTGGCCGTGTCGGGCACCCGCGTACTGGCCGCCACGGACCACGCGGGCTCGATTCCCCTCTACGTACGCGTCGAGCCGGGTCGGGTCCTGGCCGCCACCGAGGTCAAAGCACTGGCCGGCGCCGGCCCGGTGGGCCGCTGCGCCCCGGTGCTGGGAGCACGCCGGATCCGAGGACTTCCCGGGCTCCACCAGGTACCCGCCGGGGCTGTCGTCGACATCGGCGTGGACACCGGGTCCGCCGCGGTGCACCGCACGTGGCTCCCGCCCGTGCACCGGTGCCTGACGGAGCCGGACGACGCCGTCAACGCGGTACGGGCGGCCCTGGACAAGGCCGTGGTGCGGCGTCTTCCGGCCGCCGGGCGGCCACTCGTGGTGCTGTCGGGAGGCATCGACTCCTCGGCCGTCGCCGCGCTGACCGCCGGTGCGTCCCCGACCAGAACCGACACCCTGTCGATGGGTACCGACGTCTCGAACGAGTTCCCCCAGGCGAGAGTCGTCGCGGAGCACCTGGGATCGGACCACCGGGAGATGACGGTGGAGTCCGGCGAACTGCTGGCCCTGCTCCCCCACACCGTTCACGCCGCTGAATCGCTGGACCCGGAAGTGATCGAGTACCTCCTGCCCTTGACGGCGATGTACCGCTGTATCGGCGGCCCGCCGCGCAGGGTCCTCACCGGCTACGGAGCGGACATCCCCCTGGGTGGAATGCACCGGGAGGACAGGCTGCCGAACCTGGACGCGGCCGTGGCTCTCGACATGGACTCCTTCGACGGACTCAACGAGATGAGCCCTGTGCTGTCGGCGGTGTCCGGCCACTGGTCCACCCACCCCTACTGGGACCGCGAGGTGCTGGAGCTCCTGACCTCGCTGGAGTCCGGTCTGAAACGCAGGTTCGGACGGGACAAGTGGGTTCTGCGGGCCTCGGTGTCCGACCTGTTGCCGACCGAGACCGTGACCCGGCCCAAGCTGGGCGTGCACGAGGGATCGGGCACGACGGCCTCCTTCTCCCTCCTGGTCCGCCGGGCAGGAGCCGGGGAGGAGGACATCGCCTCGGTCAAGGCCCAGGTCGTCCGGCACCTCTTCGACCGGACGGTGGTGGGCGGCGAGCAGCCTGACGACATCGACATCGAGGACGTCATCGACAAGATCGTGGGCGGGGGCGGGACATGACCGGATACGAGCGGTTCCGGGGCAAGCGGCTCGCCATCGTGGAGTCGATGCTCCACGACGCGTTCTACTCGGGTATCCACCGCGCCCGGGACTTCGGCTGTGAGATATGGCTGCTCGTGCAGGGGGAGGAGTGGTACACCGGCGGACAGCGGCCGCTGTCCGAGCACCCTCTCGGCCGTGTCGACCGGGTCCTGCACGTGGACACACACGACTGGCGTGCCGTTCTGGAAGCCCTCACCGACGAGAACGGCAAGCCCCTGGTGGACGGCATCCTGTCGTTCTCCGACTACCACACCGAGGTGACCGCCCGCGCGGCGGAGTCACTCGGACTGCCGTCCCAGGGAATGGACGCGGTCCGCTCGGCGAACGACAAACACCTGCTGCGGGCCGCGCTGGACGGGGACCCGGCGAACGTGCGGTGGCGGCTCGTGACCTGTGCCGACGAGCTGGACGAAGCCATCGCCCACGTCGGGCTGCCGCTGATCGCCAAGCCCCCCTCCGAAGCCATCTCCTACGGCGTCCGCAAGTGCTCGACGGCTGCGGAGGCCGAAGAGGCGTGGCGCGAGCTGTCGGGTGTCCGGCGCTCCCTGCGGGGGCAGCCGAGGCCCGGTCACGTGCTCGTGGAGGAGTACGTCGAGGGCACCGAGGTGAGTGTCGAGTCCATGACCGTGGACGGGAGCACCCATTTCTTCGGCGCGACGTCCAAGTACCTGCACAGGCAGACGATGCTGGAGGAGGCCCACTCGTTCCCGGTCGCCCTCGACCCGGATGTCTGGGAAGCGGTCCGGTCCAGCGTGGAGAGGGCCCTGTGTGCCATCTCCTACCGGCAGGGCCCTGCCCACACCGAGGTGATGATCACCGGTGACGGGCCGCGGGTCATCGAGGTGAACCCCCGGCTGCCGGCGCACATGATCTCCACGATGGTCACCGACGTGTGCGGAACCAACCCGCATCTGGACGCGAAACTGCTTGCGCTCGGAGTCGGGCACGTACCGGAGGGAGTACCCGGCCGGGGGCCGGTGGGCGGCGCCGCGGTGGTGGTGCTGTTCCCCGACGAGAGCGGCGAGTTCGTCCGCATCGAGGGGCTGGACGGGGCGGTCCGTCCCGGCGTCTCGGTCAGCCTCCACCACCAGCCGGGCGACCTGGTGGCCCAACGGCTGGACAACTCGGCGTCCGTCGGCTTCGTCTACGCCCGCGGAGACACCGCCGAAGCCGCTCTGGAAGAAGCCCGGCGCGCAGCGGCGGGCATCCGCATCCGCACCCGAAGGACGGCTCCGTGAGCGGTCAGATCAATTCGAGCGTCTCGCCGCGGTACGCGCAGCTCCCCACGTTCATGCGCCTTCCGCACGATCCTGCCCCCAGAGGGATGGACGTCGTGGTCATCGGCGCTCCCTACGACGGGGGGACCAGCTACCGCCCGGGGGCGCGCTTCGGCCCTCAGCAGATCCGCTGCGAGTCCGGGCTCGTGCACGGCACCGGCATCGACCGCGGCCCCGGCGTCTTCGACCTGATCAAGGTAGTCGACGGCGGGGACATGAACCTGACTCCTTTCAACCAGCACCTCGCCGTCAAGGCGGCGCAGGACCACCTGTCGTCCCTGCTTGCGGACAACGCCTCCTTCCTCATGCTCGGCGGCGACCATTCGCTCACGCTGTCCGCGCTGCGAGCGGTGCACGGCCGGTACGGCCCCGTGGCGGTTCTGCATTTGGACGCGCACTCGGACACCAACCCGGCAATGATCGGCGGGGAGTTCCACCACGGAACGCCGTTCCGCCACGCCATCGAGGAAGGGCTGGTCCAGGCGGACGCGATGGTCCAGCTCGGCATCCGCGGGCACAACCCGAAGCCGGACAGCCTGGACTACGCGCGGGGGCACGGGGTGCGCATCGTGACCTCGGACGAGTTCGCCGACCTGGGAGTGCGGAACACCGCCGACCTCGTCAAGGAACGGCTGGGGGACCGACCGGTGTACGTCTCCGTGGACATCGACGTGTTCGATCCCGCGTTCGCCCCGGGCACCGGCACCCCCGCCCCCGGCGGTCCCACCAGCCGGGAGGTGCTCGCACTGCTGCGGACGGTCGGTGAGCTCAATCCGGTCGGGTGCGACGTCATGGAGGTGTCGCCCGTGTACGACCACGCCGGCATCACCAGTCTGCTCGCCACCGAGGTGGGAGCCGAGCTGCTGTACCAGTACGCCCGCGCGCACCGAGCCGAGAAGGAAGAGGAGAGGTAGGAATGGCGACCCTGGACGTCACCGAGCACCGCGACCACCTGCTGGCACTTGCGGCACAGCTTCCCGCCGTTCCGCGTCAGGACCTGTACGGGTTCCTCGACGTGGCGCACAAGCTCGCGCAGGAACTCCCGTACGCAGTCTGCGACGCGCTGGACACGTTCAACCGCGTGGGCAACGAGGACGGCTACCTGCTGCTGCGCGGGCTTCCGGTCGAGGCGGACGGGGAGCTGCCGCCGACGCCCACGAGCACACCCGCCCCCGTCGGGCGCGCCCTTCTGAACATGGAGGCGTTCCTCGCGATCCTCGGCCGGAGGCTCGGCCTGCACACGGGGTACGCGGAGCTCAGGTCGGGGACGGTCTACCACGACGTGTACCCGTCGCCGGGCGCACACCACCTGTCGTCGGAGACCAGCGAGACCCTCCTGGAGTTCCACACGGAGATGGCCTACCACACGCTCCAGCCCAACTATGTGATGCTGGCGTGCTCCAGGGCCGACCACGAGCGCGAGGCGCAGACGCTCGTCGGCTCGATCCGCAAGGCCGTCCGGCTCCTCGATCCGGAGACCGTCGGCCGGCTGCACGACAACAAGCAGCCGTGCGAGGTCGACGTGGCGTTCCGGGGCGGGGTGGAGGACCCCGGTGCCATCGCGGAGGTGAAGCCGCTGTACGGCCCCCTGGACGATCCGCTGCTCGGATACGACCGCGAACTGCTCAAACCGCACCCGGGCTCGGACGCCGACGCAGTGGAGAAGCTGTCCCGGTCGCTGGACGACGTCACGGAGGGGGTCTTCCTCACCCCCGGCGACGTTCTCGTCATCGACAACTTCCGGACCACGCACGCGCGGACCCCCTTCACGCCACGCTGGGACGGCAGGGACCGGTGGCTGCACCGGGTGTACATCCGTACGAACTCCCACGGCCAGCTCCCCACTGGTGGCGAGCGCGCCGGTGACGTGATCACCTTCACTCCGCGCCGGTAGCTTCGCCGAAGCCGCCTACCCGGCTGGAAGGGGCCGCTACGGGCACCTTCCGGTCGGGTACCTGCGGCGCACGGCCCGTCTCCCGGTCCTCAGCGGACGGGGAGAGGGGCACCTGGGCCCTGGCGGGGGCGCGATCCGTGCACTGCCGGGGAGTGGGCGGCTCGCGAACTCGCGGTTGGGACACGCTGTGCCCGCAACGGGCTCGCCTCTCGTCACGCGGGGAGGAGGGTGCTGTCCTGTCGCAGGATCGCCTGGGCCAGAGTACGCAGGACGGGGCCGGGGTCGATGCCCAGCTCCTCCGAGAGGGTCCGCCGCACGCTGTGGAAGACCTCCAGGGCGTCGGCTTGCCTGCCCGAGCGGTAGAGCGCGAGCATGAGGTCCGCGTGCAGACTCTCCCGCAAGGGGTAGTGGTCGACCAGCTCGAAGAGCTCCGGGATGACTTCTTCGTGGCGCCCGAGCTGGAGTTCGAGTGAAGCCCGGTAGTGCACCGCGGCGACGTGCTCTTCCTCAAGACGCATGGAGCAGCTCCGCAGTCCTTGATGAGGGATGTCGGCGAGAGCCGGACCGCGCCACAGATCCTGGGCCGATCGCACGAGTCGCGCAGCCTCGTCGGGCCAGCCGCGCCGGTGCATCGCGCGGGCCGAGGCGAGACGGGCCCGGTAGATCGCGACGTCGACGGAGCACAGGTCGGCATTCAGCCTGTACCCCGTAGCATGGGACTGCACTACCTCCGAGGGGGCTCCGGCGGTGACGAGTGCCGTCCGCAGCATCCAGATGCCGGTCTGAACCTGCCCCGTCGCGGTACGCGGCGGACTGTCGTACCAGACGGCTCTGATCAGCTGCTCTGCGGCAACGATCCGGCCGGACTGCAGGGCCAGAGCAGCCAGCATCCCCTGCTGGCGACGGCCCGGGACGGTCACGCGCACCGGGCCTGCGTGCACCTCGAACGGACCCAGCACGGCGATGTGAACTGGCCGGTTCGCGTCGCGACTGTCATCTGCATTCATTCTGGGGACCCTTCATACTGACCTACCCGGACTTGCAGTTGAGCCGTGCGTCAGAAGTAGACGGAACGTGGAAGCTTTGTGTCAATGGACGCATGTGGGCGCCAGTTAATTGGCTGATTTGCTATAGGGCCGGACGGCCGCCGGCAGGATCACCGGAAACCGAACAGCGCGTGAGCCGGTCCGGACATGCGGCCCGGGGCGAACCCTCTCGGCGGACCCCACCCGCACGGGTCCGGTCATCGCGGTGCCTTCCGGGGCCGGACACCTCCCACTGAAGCCGGTGTGCTGCCGCTCGCGTGCTTCCGCAACCACGAACAGTGCCGCCATCGGCGACGATCAGTGCACAGTGCGTAGCCTCCGCCATGGCCGCTCCGCCGGACGAAGCGCTTCCAGCCATGCCCCCGTTCGCTCCCGGGAAGGCCGGCCCACCGGTGAACCCAAGGGTGTGGACGCTCCGCCTCGCTGCGGTGCGCTGCCCACGGCCGAGGCGCTCCGGAAGGGCGCCCCGCCCCGCGGAGCGCCGGGACGGCCCTCCGCCCCGGCTGCCGTCGACGCGGCCCGCCGTCCGATCGGCAAGCCCCTCCGACCTCCACCAGGCCTGCCACGGAGGACATCATTTTCAGCCAACTCCGGCCGCTGCCCCTGCGCTGAGGCTCGACCGTTCGCGGAACCCCTCCATGTGTACAAGGGCTGTTGGATCGCCACTCCTTCTGAGCACAGGGGCAGGTGGGGTGTGTGCGGCGGGTGGGGTGCGCGGCGGGCCTCGAAGGCTGCTCGGGCAGAAGGGCGTCGCCCCGAACGCGCGCCCGAGTCGGGAAGTCCGGCGGGGACGCGGCACTCCGGGCCGTCCCGTCGGCCGACCTCTCGCCAGACTCTCCGCCGGCTCTCTCCACCGCCCCGTCCCAGACCTGCCCGGCATCCGTTTCATGGCGCTGACCTGCGGCAAAGCCGTCCCGGTCCGCTTCGGCCCGATCTCCGGAGCATTGCGGGGGGCACTGATGACGCATAGCTTCTGGGCGTCCAGAAGCGTCCCCGTCCGCGGGGCCCGGTCCGCCGGGGGGAGTACTGGCGGTGCCATGCAGATCAGCAAGTTCCGTGGGGGCAGGACCGGCAGCGCCAGTCGGAGCGGGCGGGAGTCGAACCTTCGCCGGCTCCTCCTCGCGCAAGCCCTGAGCCAGACCGGCTTCGTGGTGCTCAGCCTCGCCATGCCGCTCCTCGCCGCGACGACTCTGCAGGCCAGCCCGTTCCAGGTCAGCATGGTCTCCGCCTCCCAGACGGTCGCCTTCCTCCTCATCGGACTGCCGGTCGGAGTCTGGGTGGACCGGATGCGCAGGCGTCCCGTCATGATCGTGGCCGACCTCGTCCGGGCAGCCGCTCTGGCCCTGGTGCCCGCGCTGTGGATGCTGGACGCCCTCGCGGTCGCCCACCTCTGCGCGGTCGCGTTCGTCGTGGGCCTGGCCACTGTCTTCTTCGACGTCGCCGATCAGAGCTACCTGCCGCACGTGGTCGGGCGGGACGGACTGGTCAGGGCCAACGCCCGCCTCGTCGCCGTGGACCAGACGGCTTCGGCTGCGGGCCCCGGCATGGCCGGCCTGATCGTCCAGGCCGTCACGGCACCGCTGGCGATCGTGGTGTCGTGCGTCTCCTACGCCGCATCCGCCCTCTGCGTCGCCCGGATAGGGGGCCCACCGGAGCAGGTCGCCAAGGAACCACGCGAACGCCTCGACCGTTCGATCCTTCAGGGAATCAGGTACGTACTGGGCCATACCGTGCTGCGTCCCCTGGTGGCCTGCTCCACGACCATGACGTTCTTCTGGAGCATGGGATACGGGATGCTGCTCGTCCTGCTGGCCCAGGACCTGGAGGTACCCGCCGTCACGATCGGACTGCTGTTCACCGCGGGGGGCGTGGGCGGCCTGGCTGCGACAGTCTTCGTGGGGCGGGTGGTGGAACGGATCGGTGACGGCCGGGCCGTCGTCCTTAGCGTGACCCTGGCGGCGCCGTGCACCCTGCTGGCAGGCCTGACCGGGACCGGCCCCCGGCTCGCGCTCGTGGCCTGTGCGCAGTTCGCCTTCGCGGCGGGACTCGTCATCTACAACGTCGCCCAGGTCAGCTACCGCCAGCGGTCCGTACCGCCGGACCTGCTGGGGCGTGTGAACGCGACGGTCCGGTTCTTCGCCTGGGGCGCAAGGCCGCTGGGAGTCCTCCTGGGCGGCGCTGTCGCCGAGTTCCACGACGCGCGTTCCGCCGTCTGGGCGGGAGCCGCGGGAACCGCGCTCTCCGCTCTCTGGCTCCTCCTGTCCCCACTGCGCGGCATGCGCGTACTGCCCGTTCCCGAACCGCCCGTCGACAAGGAAGTACTGTGAAGAACGCCGCAACCGGAACCTCCGCACGGCCGAGACTCGTGTGGATCACCACGCCGGACAACTACGACCCCCATGTGCAGGAGCAGCTGAAGCGCGGAGGGTCCGAGCGCCTCGACATGCTGACAGCCGCGGGCTTCGACGTGCGCGTCGTCCACTCCTGCGACATAGTTCCCGTCTGGAACGGCCGTCCGCGCCTCCTGCACGGCGAGGAGGACCTGCTCGCCCAGTACGCGGGGTTCCTGGTCACCTCCTGGACCTGGGACCCGGCCATCGCACGGCACATCGAGGCCATCACCCGGACCGTCCGCGCGTCCGACTGCGTCCTGCTGACGGACGGGACCCTGGATCCCGAGGCCTTCGGCCTCGACAAACTGGCCATGTACCACCATGCGGCAGCACTGGGAGCGCCAGTCCTGCCGACCGTCTCAGTGCCCTTCGGCCGATACGCCCGACGAGCTCTCGACGCCGTACGAACGCAGCTGCCGCCCGGCCCCTACGTGGTCAAGCCGCGTTCCATGGCCATGGGTTACGGGGTCCTGAAGGCCGACACGGTCCAGCACCTCGGAGCCTCGATCGATCTGATGGCACCCGGCGGGCTGGGCTGCCTGGTACAGCCCTACCTGCCTGACAGCGGCGACGTCCGTGTCTACGTACACGAAGGCAGGATGATCGCCGCGCTGCTGCGCGAGCCCGCCGGCCAGACGTACCTTGCGAACGTCAGCCAAGGCGGCAGCGGATCGGGCTACGAGCCCCCTGCCGAGATCGCGGACCTCAGCGAGCGCCTGGCACGGAGCCTGCATTCCGACTACCTGTGCGTGGACTGGCTGATCAGTGGGGACAGTTACACACTCAACGAATGGATGACCGTCTCTGCTGCCTATGAGGACCTGCCCCCTTCGACCAGGAAGCTGGTCGCGCAGGCCCTTGTCCAGTACATCAACCGCCGACTGGACGAAGGCGGCGCACCTCGGCAACGGACACACGGGGAGAGATGCTGATCCGCCCGCCGACGTGGACCTGCTCTCGTGAGCGGTCTCGCCCGTCGACGGCGGCGCGGGTCTGGTCCGGCGCCAGGGGCGGATGCCACCATGCAGCGTTCGACCGACATGCGAATTCCAGTCCGGGTTCACCCCTCGGACTCGACGCATATCGACACTTCGTCCCAGCCGGGGTCGAACAGCACCCGTGCAGAAGCCACCGACCAGAGGTTGAGGTAGAAGATGATAAAGCGCCGAGCGCTAATCGGGATGGCAGGAGCGGCCGTGGGATCGGGGATGCTGGGCGCGGGCACCGCCGAGGCCGGCACCCCGAGCGGCATGGCGGGAAGGCACCGGCCCGCGCACCGGAAGCTGAAGGTCCTCCAGTTCAACATCTGGATGGGCGGCAGCCAGGTGGCGGGCGGCCGGGCCGGTATCGCCGACACCATCGCCGCGGTCGAACCCGATGTGGTCATGCTCAGCGAATCGAACGAGGAGCGGGTCGCCGCCCTGCTGTCGGACCTCGCCGACCGCGGTCTGACCTACTTCGACAACGCGAACCCGGGTGACCCCGGAGTGATCTCCCGCTACCCGATCGTCGAGCACCGCGCCTTCCCGTCCTGGTCGAAGGCGGTCATCTCGGTCGACGGCACCGAGATCGCGGCCTACTCCGGCCACCTGGAGTACCGCTATTACGTCAACTACCTGCCGCGCGGCTACGGCGGTGGCACGCCGCCTCCCCTGGAGACCTCCGAGTACGGGTGGGACGAGATCCCGACCGGCCCGATCACCGACGTCGGCCTCATCATGCGGCTCAACGAGGCCTCCGGCCGCACGGCGGTGACGAAGACGGTCCTGGCGGACGCCGCCGAGGAACGGCGCCGGGGAAGGCTCACCCTGCTGGCCGGTGACTTCAACGAGCCGTCGCACCTGGACTGGACTCGTCGGACGCGGAATCTGTTCGACCACAACGGCACCGTCGTCAAGTGGTCGACGACCAAGGCCATCGAGAAGGCCGGATTCCGCGACAGCTACCGTGAGATCCACCCCGACCCCGCGCGCTCGCCGGGCTTCACCTGGCCGAGTGACAACGCCGGAGTGGAGCCCGGGCAGCTCACCTGGGCCCCGAAGGCGGACGAGCGGGACCGGATCGACTTCGTCTTCTACCACCCCGACCGGCGGCTCCGTCTTCTGGACAGCGTGATCGTGGGGCCTTCCACCACGATCGTGCGCAACGAACGTGTGCGGGAGACCGGACGGGACAGGTTCTGGGAACCGAGCTGGACCTGGCCGACCGATCACAAGGCCGTGCTCAGCACCTTCCGGGTGTCCGGTAGTCGCCGTCGCGACCGCTGACCGCAGCCCGGGGGCGGACAGCTGCCCTGGTCCTGCGCCCCGGCGGGGTCGTGCCCTGCCGGTGTCAGACCGCCCGCTTCTGGCTCATCGGGCGGCCGAAGGCCGCGGACACCGCGCGAGCGCCGGGCGGTCCTTCGTCCGGACGGCGGGCAGCCACGCCGTGGCCTGTCCGTCCGCGTCCGCGCCCGCCTCCGTATGCACGCCCGCTCGGGGGACGCGGACGCGGTACCAGAGGGTGGACTTCAGGCCCGCCTCGTCGATGATGGGCTCGCCCTGCGGCAGCCGGCACTCGGCACGCAGGACGTCGCCGTCCCACACGCGGGTCGGTACGACGTTCTCGGCGACGTAGGGGCGTGTGGGGTCGACCGCCAGGCCGAGGCTGCACTGCGGGTCCCGGTCCGCGCGGTCCTGGCAGCCCCGCTCGGCGTTGAACACCCGCACCTCCGAACGGAGTTCACCGGACGCCTTCGGGGCTTCGGACGGCCGCTCCTGTCCGGAGTACGCCCCCACCGCCGCGCCTGCCGCACCGCACACCGTGACGGCGAGGACGGCGGCGCGGGTCCGGTGCCACACGCGTCTCACGCGGCTCCGGGGGGCGGGCTCCGCCCGCTCGGCCTCGTGGGCGGTGATGCGTTCGAGCAGGCTCGCGGCGGTGTGTGCGGAGCGGGCGGCGTGGGTGGGGGCCAGACAGTCGGCGGCCAGTGCGCGCCAGAATTCCGGAACGGCCGCGTCCATGCGGAGCGGGACGCGCCCTTCGGCGTACTCCTGCACCGCGGCACCACGGGCGACGGGTGTGGCGCCCGGGAACGGTGAGACGCCGGAGGCGAACACCTCGTGGATCACGATGCCCAGGGCCCAGATGTCGGCGCTGGGCCGGACCTGCACGCCGAGGTCTCCCAGCGGGGCCCGCCACCGCTCGGGCGGGAGGTAGTCCAGGGTGCCCATCGGGGGCGCGTGCCCGTGCGTTCCGGTCAGCTCGGTGGCGAGGCCGAAGTCCGAGAGCTTGACCGATCCGTCGACGCCGATGAGGACGTTCTCGGGCTTGAGGTCCATGTGCGCCCAGCCGGCCCCGTGCAGATGCGCCAGCCCCTCGCAGATTCCGGCGATGAGCCGGGCGCCCTCGGCCTCGGCCACCCCGCCGTCGAGGAGATCCCGCAGACTGCCGCCGGCCCGCTCCATGACCAGCACGATCGCGCCGTCCAGGAAGGGGTGCTCGGGTGCTCGGAGGGCGAGGGAGTCCAGCAGCCGGACAAGCCTTGGATGCCCGGTCCGGCGGGCGAGTCCGACCTCGCGCCGGGCGGCCTCCGCCACACCGCGCGCCTGGCGGGGCGCGAGTCCGGCGGTCGGCATGACCTTGAGGGCGACCTCGCCCCCTGCCGACGCGCCGCCGCCGTCCTGCCCCGGCGACAGGGGTGTCCGGTCCGCTGAGCCCGTGCGGCCGCGGGCCGGTCGACCGGCGTAGACGGTGGCCCAGCCCCCGGCTCCGATCGGCTCGCCGATCTCCCAGGAGCCCACCCGGTAGCCCTGGGGCAGCAGTTCCGTACGGCCGCTCTCCCAGGAGGTCTGTCGACGCTGCACGGGTGCCACGCCCTCTACCGTCCCCGCGCGGCCGACTCGGCCCGGGGCGGCAGCAGCGCGAGATGCTCCTCCTGGACTATGCCGAATCTCAGCGCGATGGCGACCACGGCCTCGCGCTTCCCGTTCCGGCGGTCCCCCTTGCCGGTCTCGGCCGCCTGAGGCAGGCCGATCCGCAGCTTCTCCTCCGCGAGGTAGTCGATGTGCGACGTCACCGCTCGGGGCGTCAGTCTCGCGCAGGCCTCATGGGCCCTGAGCCGCTCCACCACCTGCGGGGTCGTCGGCACGGCCACGGGTGACTGGTCGCGCAGCCAGGGTTCGCAGAGCGCCACGAGCACCAGGAAGTAGGTGGCCGTCTCGTCCAGCGAGTACGCCATGACCGTGCGGCTCTCCCCGGGGCCGCCCACGCCCTGCGGGTCCAGGTAGACGTGGTCGGGCGCGAACACCTGGAAGGAGACCGTGGTGTCGCGGCGCGTGGGCAGCACCACCCGGGAGAACTCGAACGGAATGGGCGCACCGGACCGGCACGGCGGTACGCGCAGGTACTCCCCCGCTCCTTCCGGGTTCTCCACCAGGTAGCTGTGGGTCCTGCTGTAGTTGCTCAGCTGCCAGTGGTCGTCGGTCACCCGGATCTCCCCGGCCAGCCGGGATATCGCCGCGTCGGCGAGGCGCAACTCGACCGGCCTCCCGGATGATCCGCGCCCGAAGCGCGCGCGTTCACCCGGGCCGAGCCGGAGCGTCACCGCCTCACCGTACGGCTCCCCACTCCCCCCGCTCCCCTGCGGCAGATGCACGACTATGCCACTCACGGCTCCCCCCGTTCTGAGCGTTGACCGCTGTTGCACGGCAAACGCTACCGGTCGGAGCCAGGGGTTCACCCTATGTTATCGGTCACTTCCGGGGGCGGGGGGAAGCGCTCGTCACGCCTTGCGGAGCCTCGCGATCACGCCGTTGATGTCGCGTTCGAGGGCCCAGTGGCGTACGAAGTGGCCGCCCTGGTCCTCGTACGACTCGTGCCCGATGCCGCGGGAGTCGAGCAGGGCCTTGAACTCCCGCTGCCCGGCGAGGACCTGGTTCTCGTTGACGGTCTGGAACCAGTCGATCGGGTTGGGGCTCGTTCCGGCGATCAGGAACACCCGCTTGTTCCGGTAGCTCTCGACGCGCTCGATCGGGTTGTCGTCGGTGACCCTGCGCTCGTCCCACAGCGGCACGCCGTAGATCGAACCGCCGTTCAGGTCCACGGCTGCGGACGTCGCGTTCGCCCAGTGCACGACCGCGCCGTGGTCGCGGCGGAGGCTGGCCGGGCCGGAGTGGGAGCTGACCGAGGCGAAGTGGCCCCAGTACTTGGCCGCGTACTTCAGCGCGCCGAAGCCGCCCATGGAGAACCCGGAGACGGCGCGGCCGTCGTACTCGGCGTACGTCCTGAAGTTCGCGTCGATCCACGGGAGCAGCTGGTGCATGTGGAACGTTTCCCAGTTGCGGGGGCCGACGTTGGAGTGGACGGGGTTGGAGTACCAGCCCGTGCGTCCGCCGTCGGGCATCACGACGATGAGCCGCTTTCCGGCGGTCAGGGCGCGGATGTGCTTGTGGTCGAAGCTGATGAAGTCCTCCATACCGCCGTGGAGGAGGTAGAGCACCGGGTACCTGCGGCCGCTGTGGTGGTAGTCGTCGGGCAGCAGGACGTTCACGGCGGGTTCCCAGCCGATCGCGTCGGTCGCGAACCGGTAGTAGCGCATCCGGGGGTCCGACTCGCCGCGGTCCACGATGCGCAGGCCGTGGCCGTCGCCGACGGCCGCGGCGGGTGAGGCCGCCGCGAGAACGCCTCCGGCGCCCAGGGCCATGGCGGCCGAGACTCCGCCGGCGGACTTGAGGATGCTTCTGCGGGTGGGGTGATGCGCGGTCAACGCAACCTCCTGGTCGGGAGCGACGGGCGGTTCGGAAGGTATCGCCGGGTCGGCCGGCCGGAGTATCCGGAAGGTTACGGAGGGACAAGCGCACAGGCCTCCCGTAGAGCCCGGGGACCGGCCGCACGCTCCGACCCCCGGCAGCACACTCCGAACCCTGGCCGCACGCTCCGACGACCGCACAGGTCCCGGCCGCACCGGCGGGGTTCGTCGTGCGCGTGTCACTCCGGATCGTTCCGGATGCCCCTTCCGGCGCTCCGCCCCTACCTTGTCGACGGCGCCCGCCAGACCGACCAGTCCGCAGCCCGGGGAGCAGCGATGCCTACGACCGCGATCACCGACCGACCGACGGACACCGCGCTCGGGCACCTGGAGCGCAGGGTCCTCTGCGCGGTCGGCTGCGGGCTGCGGGACGACGAGATCGCCGCCGCGCTCGACCTGCCCGAGGACTCCGTGGCCGAGCAGCTCGCGCGGATCCTCGGGAAACTCGGTCTGCGCGACCGGGCCGCCGCCATCGTCCACGCCTTCGACCGCGGCCTGGTCGTTCCGGGGAGCGGCCCCCGTACGGGCTCGGCGCACCCGGCCCCGCCGGTGGTGGAGGTCTCCGTGCTCGGCCCGCTGCTGGCCTCGCAGGACGGGCTGCCCCTGAGCCTGGGCCCGCTCCGCCAGCAGGCCGTCCTGGCGGCGCTGGCACTGTGCTCGGGGCGGACCCTCAGCCGGCAGGAACTGCTCGACGGCGTGTGGGGCACGGAACCACCGGTCGCGAACGTGGTGCCCGTGTACATCTACCGGCTACGCAAGGCACTGCGCTTCGGGGACAGCCCGGATTCCGTCATCGAGCACGGCCGACGCGGCTACCGGCTGGTCTCCGGAGCGGTCGACGTCGACGTCGTACGGATGGAGCGGCTGCTCACCGACATCGGCGCGGCGGAGCGGGCGGGCGACGCCGAGCGGACGGTGCGCCTGTGTTCCCGGGCCCTGAAGCTGTTTAGGGGCGAGGTCCTGGCGGGACTGCCCGGGCCCCTCGCCGAACGGGAGCGGATACGGCTCACGGAGCGCAGGATCGCCCTCGTACGGCGGAAGGTGGAGTGCCAGCTGCGGCTGGGCCGGCACTCCGAGGCCATCGCCGAGCTGTTCGCGCTGTCCGCGGCGCATCCCCTGGACGAGCCGGTGGCCGCGATGCTGATGCGCGCGCTGTGCCGCAGCGGCAGACAGGCCGAGGCACTGACCGTGTTCGACCGTGCCCGCCGCCGGCTGGCCGACGATCTGGGTGTTCCGCCGAGCCTGATGCTGCGGCGGACGCACCAGATGATTCTGCGCGGCGACGAGGCGGGGCTCGGGCTCACCGGCGCCGCGGGGTGACCCGCCGGGTCAGGAGGCGAAGGACCTCTCCAGCCTGGGGATCAGGTCGCGGAGGTCCTGCTCCCAGCAACCGGCGTTGTGCCCGCCGTTGCAGTGCTCGCCCCAGGCGGAGCCGTCACCGTAGTTGACGTAGTAGTAGTCCATGCCCAGGGCGTCCATGCTGTTCTTGACGTGCTTGGCCGCGCCTTCGAGCCAGAATTCGAGATCGAGGGGATTGCCGCCGCCGTTGCCGACGTAGATGGAGACCCCGACGTCGGCGTTGACCAGCTTCTTCATGTTCTGTGAGGGGTCGACCTCGTTCCACCGCCAGTCGGCGTTGAACACCGGGTACGGGGAGCCGAAGGCCGCATCGCTGTCCACCGCGGGTCGGTAGGGGCTCTTACTGGGGTCGCAGCCCGCCACCGCGCCGCATCGCACACTCTCGGCGTCGATGAGGGAGGCGACGACGGCCAGCCGGAGGTCCATGGACTTGACCGAGAAGTCGATGTCGCCCGACAGGGACGCGGTCTCGCTGAACAGGTCCGGGCGGACCTGGGCGTAGTGGAAGGCGCCGAACCCGCCCATGGAGACGCCCGCGACGGCCCTGCCCTTCTTGGTGGCGACGGTCCGCAGGTTCGCGTCGATGAACGGAATCACCTGGTTGAGGTGGAAGTTCATCCAGTTCTGGGCCCCGAGCACCGTCTTCTGGTTGAGCCAGTTGGCGTACCAGCCCCGGGCGCCGCCGTTCGGAATCACGGTGATCATGGAGTCCGATGTGGTCAGCGCCGGGTAGTTCTGCTGGGTCGGGTTGTCGGGTGACCCGTGCAGGAAGTACATCACCGGGTAGCGCCGGTCGGGGTTGTCGTAGTACCCCTTAGGGAGAATGATCTTGATCGGGTGTTCGCCCGAGACCTCGGGCGTGGTCACCGTGAGGTGGAAGTTGGTGGGACTGCCGGTCGCCGTACCGACCTGGGTCAGGCCGAAGCCGTCCGCCATGGGTGGCGGCGAGGCGCTGTCGGCGGCCTGTGCCGTCCCGGCCGGTGTGATCACGGCGACGGCGGCGACCAGCCAGGCCAGCGCCATGCGCCACCCGTTGGATGTTCTCTTCACTGCATGCCCCCATCGTGAGTTCGGTCGTTGCGTGAACTTCGTCGGTGCGCGGTGCGCGCGTCAGTGGGAAGCCCGCTGTCGGGAGACGCTGAGGTCCAGGACCTCGACCTTCAGTTCCGGTGAGGCCGCGATCTGTTCCTCGGTGAACCGCCCGGTGACCCACTGGCCTGCCGAGAACAGCCTCGTCTGGTCGGCGTAGTGCGGTGAGCTCGGGTCGGCCGACTGCGAGTAGGCCATGACGGAGTACGCCTCCGGAGGCCCGTCGGCGGTGAACCGCACCTGCTGGATGAAGCTGGACCCGAAGGTGATGTCGAACTTTCCGTCGACCTGGCCGGGTGTCATCACGTTCAGTACGCCCAGTTCGTGGAGCGAGCCGTGGATCGGGATCTGCTCGGCGCCCCGGGTGACCTTCTGGATGTCCGAAAGCGGTGCGTTCAGAGGGATGTTCGCCTTGCGCAGGGCGAGAATCGCCCGGGCGAGCGCGTCGCGGACGCGGGAGCTACCGGAGTCCAGCGAATTGGGTGTGTGCACCGGGTCCTTGGGGTCGAAGGGCACCCGCCAGGGCAGCTTCTCGACCCCCTGTCCGTTGAGCAGGAAGGCCCAGTAGTTCGCGAACAGCCACGATCCCCGGCTGTCGTTCGTGTAGGCGTGGTCCTTCCAGGCGGCCAGGACCGGGCACGCCTCTCTGACGTCGACCAGGTTGCCGTCCACCAGCACGAGGCCGAAAGGAACGTCCTGGCAGGCCTTCACCGTGGCATTGAGGGCCAGGTCGGCGGCGCGGCTGTTGTCGGCGAACAGCAACTGCCCCATGGTCTGCGGGGTGAAGCCCTTGCCCGGCAGACCGTCGGTGCCGTTGATCCGGTGCCGGGCGGTGAGGATCAGCTCCTGGGTGCGCAGCGAGCGGGGAGCCGCGGAGTCGCCCATGACCCGGGGGAAGGTCAGCGGTTGTTCGGGGTTGGCCAGCCAGGGGCTGTCGTTGGCGTTGCCCACGAAGTCGGAGCGGATCAGGCGGGGCTGCGCCTTCGGGTCCAGCAGCCCGGGCGCGGCCGCGTTCGGGTCGTCGGGCCAGTCGCACGCGCTGCGTTTGCCGTCGAGGATGGAGATCGGCGGCGCGTTCGACTGCGGGACCTGCTGGTGGAAGAGCAGTCGGCCGGTCAGGGTGAGACACGACTCGGCGTGTGCGTCGGTGATGTTCGGGGTGGCCTGGATGTCCGCGTACAGGGCGTTGCCCTTGCGGTCGGAGGCCACGGTGTTGAAGAAGGGAACCCCTTGTGTGGCCTCCAGGATCGACACCACGTCGTGGACGTCCTTGGCCTGGTCGAGGCGGAACCAGGTGTTCAACGCCCGCAGGTTGTGCATGTTCACATCGCGTACCGCGTGCGCGCTGACCACCCACGGCAGCGGGATGGTCTGTATCGACGTGGTGATCGGGCCGTAGCGGGTGGACCACAGCGTGCGGGTGACCTTGGTGAGGGAGCCGTCCGGTTTCCGTACGTCGACGGCGACCCGCTGCGAGGTCATCTGCTCCCAGGCGCCGTCGACCAGGTACTTGGTCGGGTTCAGCGGATCGACCTGCACGTCGAAGAGACCGAAGGGAGCGACGGTGGCGACCGTGTGGCTCCAGGCCACGTCGTTGTTGTGGCCGATGTTCACGGCGGGGAAGCCGAGCAGACTGGCCCCGGAGACGTTGATCTTCCCCGGGATCGTCAGCTGGCTCTGCCACATCCGGTTCTTGCCCTGCCACGGGAAGTGCGGGTTGGCCAGGAGCATGCTGGTGCCGCCGGACACGCCCTGCGAGCCGACCGCCAGCGCGTTGCTGCCCATGCTGTGCTGACGGCTCTGCGCCATCGCGTCCCGGATCTTCCGCGCGGTCTCCTCGGGCTTCACTGCCTTGGCGGCCTTGGCGGACCTCTCGGCCGAGGACGTGGCCGGTGCGGCGGCGGATGCTCCCGGAGGTGCGGCGTTGACCTGGCCGTCCAGCAGGGGGTCGGCGCTGCCCATGATGATCTCGGCGTGGGCGTGCCGGTAGACGTCCAGTTCCGTGATCGGCCGGACCCAGTCCGCCCCGCGGCAGGCCGGGTCGGAGATGTTGTCCACGCCGGTCTCGGACAGGTACCGGTTGTAGCCCTGGACATAGCCGCGGATGGCCTCCTTGACCTCCGGCTCCGGCCCGTCGGGGGCGGGCTTGTCGAGCAGCCGCTCGACCACCCGGTCGTCCTTGATCCGCTGGAAGTACAGGTCGCTGTTGAGGTTGGTCGTGGTGTTCTGGCGTTCGCCGGGGCTGGTCTTCCCGTCGGGCCCCAGATAGCGGGACCTCTGGGCGTTCACCATCAGATAGGTGTCGGCCAGGGTGCAGACGTTGTCCTTGGCCGAGGCGTATCCGTAGCCCGTTCCCAGCCCCTCCCAGTCGGAGGCGGTGATGTGCGGGATTCCGTACTCGGTGTAGCGGATCGTCGCCGTGTCCGGACCCTGTGCAAGGGCGGGTGCACCGGTGCCCGGCGCCCCGGCGGCCGCCGACGTGCTCATCACCGCCAGTGCGGCCATGACCGCGATCGGCAGCCTCGCTCTCCAACTCCTGCGCGCCATCGAGCCGTTCCTCCCGTGTGGTGCGGGGCCTCGTCCGAACGGGGCCACGTTAGGGAGGGGCGATGAAATACCGGTGAAGCCGCCTCTACCACTCCACCCGCAGTCGCTGCGGGCTGCGGGACGTGGTCCCGGTCCGCCAGGTGACCGCGCCCGGGGGTTCCGCCGGGCGCAGCGCCGGGAAGCGGACGGCCAGGCGGTGCAGGGCGAGCTGGAGCTCCGTACGGGCCAGCCAGGCGCCGAGGCAGTAGTGGGGGCCAGCGCCGAAGGAAAGGGTGGGGGCCTCCAGGGGGGCGAACATGTCGTGGAGGGTGGCGCGCGGGAAGACGGCCGGGTCGCGGTTGGCCATCCCGCAGTCGGCCAGGACGATCGCGCCCGCCGGGATGGGCACCCCGCCGACCTCCACGTCGGCCGAGGCGTGGCGGGCGCTGCCCCGGTCGTCGCCCAGCGGGATCAGGTGGACGATGCGGTCGGCCGCGCGTCCGGCGGCCTCCTCGTCGGCGGCCAGGCGAGGCCAGGCATCCGGGTGTTCGCCAAGGAGGCAGAGCAGCGCGTTGCCGAGCATGGTCATCGTGCTGTCATGGCCCCCGACGACCAGACCGCACACCAGGCTGGTCAACTGCCCCTCGGGGATACCCCCTTCCTCGTCGGCGGAGCGGACGATGCTGCTGATCAGGTCGTCACCGGGCGTCCCGCGGCGTTCGGCGAGAAGGTCCGCACCGAACGCGGCGAACTCCTTGAGGACGCTCTCCACTTGTTCACCGGCGTGGGTGCCGTCGGAGAAGGCGTGTTCGCTCCAGTGCCGCATCCGGCTCCGGGCGGAGGCGTCGAGGCCCATAAGCCTGCTGATGACCGCCACCGGCAGCGGGAGCGTGAACTCCGCTACGAGGTCGGCCGGTTGCCGCTGCTCCGCCAGCCGGTCCAGGAGTTCGTCGACGATGGCGGCGATCCAGGGCCGCCAGCGGGCGACGGCCCTCGGGGTGAAGGCGCGGCGCAGTGTCCGGCGCAGCCGCAGGTGGTCGGGGCCGTCCTGGTTGAACATCAGGTCGGGGTCGTTCACCAGGTCGGGTACGCCTGAGAGGGCGGGCGCGTCGGCGGCGTAGAGCCGGGCCCGGCCGAAGCGCGGGTCGCAGAGCACCTGGCGGACGTCGGCGTACCGGCTGACCAGCCAGGCGGGAGCGCCGCCCGGCAGCTCGGCCGGGCGGGGCGGCCCGGGTTCACCGAAGGGCAGGCGGTGCAGGGGTACAGGGGAGGAGCGCGGGTGTTCCGGGGCGGTCAACGTGCCTCCTGCGGAAGACGGAAGGGGCGTGCGGTCAGAGTGCGACGAGGACCTTGCCGCGGTTGGCCTCCCGGTCGGCGTAGAGGCTCCCGTAGGCGGCGGGGATGTTGTCGAAGCCGTGGTGCAGGGTGTGGTCGCAGACGACCTCGCCGCGTCGGACCCGGCTGCCCAGCTCGGCGTGGAGGTCCTTCCAGTTCTGTTCGGTGAACCATTCCGGGGAGAAGATCCCGCGGACGGTGGCGCGCGGGAACATCAGGTACGGCAGCAGCCGGGGGCCGGTGTCCTCCTGGCCGACCTGGGTGGCCCACTGCCAGCAGACCGCCACCTGGGCTCCGACGTTGAGCATGGGGAACACCGCGTCGGTGACGGTGCCGCCGAGGTTGTCGAAGTAGCGGTCGACACCGTCGGGGGCGGCCCGGGTGAGCGCCTCGCGGACGGTGTCGGCCCGGTCTCCGTGGCGGTAGACGACGACCGCGTCGAATCCGAGCCCGGTGAGGTAGTCCGCCTTCCGCGGGGACGAGGTGGTGCCGATGACCCGGGCGCCCGCGAGCACCGCCAGCTGGCCCGCGAGGGCCCCGACCGCTCCGGAGGCACCGCTGACGACGAACGTGTCGCCGGGGTTGACCGTCATGTACTTGGAGAGGGTCCCCCAGACGGTCATGCCGGGCCCGCCCATCGCGCCGAGGGCGGTCGGCAGCGGCAGGGCGTCGTCGTACCACCCGGGGTCGAGCCTGCGGTACGCCGGGAAGACCATGGGGAACGTCCCGGTCTGCCAGGGCTCGGGCGCGCCGGTGCCGACCACGTGGGTGCGCCAGCCGCCGAAGCCCTGGACGAGGTCGCCGACGCGGTGGGCGGCGCGCGGCCCGGCCGCCACCACCTCCATGATCGAGTCGGCGCCCATGTGGTGGCCGATCGGGGTGTCGAGGGCGATGCCCTGGAGGTAGGGGTCGACCGAGACGTACAGCGTGCGCAGGAGCATCTCGTCGGGGGCCAGGGTCACTTCGACGTCCTCGACGACCTTCTCGTAGACGCGGTCCACGTCGGGCACGCCCTCGACGTGCTCGCGGACCACCCATTTCGCGATCTTCATGGCGTCCTTTCCGGCTGCGCGGAGGGGTGCGCGGCGGGGCGTACGGGCACGGGGATGACCCGGTGGGTCGGAGGTGGCGCGGAGCGGTCGACCGACGCGGTGAAGGGTTTTCCGTCGTCGCGGCAGACGAACTGCATGACGTGGCGTCCGGCGGCCGCGGCCCGGATGAGCCCGCCGGTGGTGGCCCAGACGCCGGACTGGTAGAAGTCGCGCAGGCCGGGGAGGCCGGGGCCGTGCTTCTTGACCAGCTCTTCGAGCCTCTCGCCGCTCTCGACGAACGGCTGCCAGCCGAGGACGGTCCCGTCGTGGTTGCCGGTGTAGCGGACCTGGGTGAGGGGGCTGGAGACGTCGCGGACGACGATGGCGTCCCGCAGGCCGGGGAAGCGCTGTTCCAGGAAGCCGACGAGCGCTTCGCGGGCCCGCCGCTTCGCCGCGTAGTAGCCGCGCCCGTGCCGGACGGGAAGGGTGTGCAGCTCCTGGCCGCCGCGGCTGCGGGTGATCTGCTCGGGGCCCTCGTCCAGGGCCCGCCAGGGGGCGATGTCGCAGAAGTACGTGGCGTAGACGACGGTGGTGCCGTCCGGGGACAGCTCGGGGTAATGGCGGCTGCGGAACTGGACGTTGATGCTGGGGTGGCGGATTCCGGTGAGCTCGGCGGCGGTGTCCTCGTCGAGGAGGTAGGTGGTGCAGGGGTCCCCTTCGGGGAAGGGCCGGGAGAGGCCGAGGAAGAGGGTGAAGTAGCCGGGGAAGATCATGCCGGGTTCGTGGATGGTGCGGGTGTAGAGCTTGCGGTAGTCCTCTCCGAGGTATGCGCCCTTCAGGAACTTCATCGTCGTGGTGTAGCCGTCGCACGCCGATACGACGATGTCTGCGCGCAGTTCGCTGCCGCCGCCGAGCCGGACGCCCACCGCGCGGTCGTCCTCCACGATCACCGTGTCGACTTTCGTGTTGTACGAGATCTCGCCGCCGAGCCGGCGGTAGCGGGCCTCGATGGACCGGGCCAGGCCGAGGGAGCCGCCTTCGGGTACGCCCGCGGAGAGGTTGGCGTGCGAGGCGAGCTGGAAGTGGAACGGCAGGACGGGGAAGGCCGGGTGCTTCTCGTACAGGATGAAGTTGAACGCCTCGCGCAGGAGCGGGTCCTTGAACCTCGCCGAGAAGTCGCTCATCAGGACGGTGATCGTGGTGCGGACGGCGTTGAAGTAGGGGACGAACGAGGCGAGCATCCGCCAGCGCTCCACACGGCCCATGAGGCCGACGGGCTTGAGGAACGGATAGACCGCCAAGGCGCGTCGGAAGCTGCGTAGTTGGGCGCAGAACTTCCGTACGAGCCGGGCGTCGGCGGGTGACAGTGCGATGAGGTGGGCTTCGAGGCGGTCCGGGTCGGAGTAGAAGTGGACGGCCCTGCCGTCCCGCCCGCGCACGATGTTGAACACGTCGAAGTGGCGGATCTCCTTGCCCTGGAGCGCTCCCAGCTCCAGCCAGATCTGGTGCATCTCGTTGCCGGGGCCACTGCCGAGGAGCCAGCTGACGCAGGCGTCCAGGGTGAAGCCGCCGCGTTCCCAGGCGGTGCAGCAGCCGCCGGGGATCTCGTGCATCTCCAGGATGTGGCTGCGGTAGCCGTTCAGCTGCGCGTAGACGCCGGTGGACAGACCGCCCAGGCCCGCACCGATGATGATCATCGTCTCCCGCGGGCGTCGGGGGCCGCTGCGCTCGGTGGTCATCAGGTGCGGTCCTCCCGTGCGGACCAGCGGTCGAGCTGGGGCAGGTGGCCCAGCTTCGCCGGGTGCCAGGGTTCGGCTCCCTTGCTTTCCCAGGCCCGGAATTCCAGGCCCAGTTCGCGGCACAGGTACTGGACGGCGAAGCGGCCGGTGGCTGCCGCGCGGATCAGTCCGCCCATGCCGGCCCACTGTCCGGCCATGGAGAAGCCGCTGAGGCCGGGCAGCCGCATGCGGTCCTTGCCCACCAGCCGGGACGAGACGTCGTCGGCCTCGGAGAACGCCTTCCAGGCGAGGATGGAGCCTTTCAGATTGCCGGTGTAGCGGTGGGTTGTGGCAGGAGTCGCGACCTCGACGACGTCGATGCGGTCCGCGATGCCGGGAGTGCGGCGCTCCAGGAAATCCCGGACGAAGTCGGCGACTTCGCGCTTCCGCCGCCGGTACTCCTTGCGGTTCCTCGTGCGCAGGTCCTTCCAGTGGGCGAAGTCGCTGAAGTAGGTGCAGTGCAGGACGGAGTGGCCGGGCGGTGCGAATCCGCCGGAGTAGCGGGAGCGGGCCTGGACGACCAGGCTGCTCTGGAGGGCGCCGGGGAGCCGGTCCGCGTCCTCGTCGGTGAGGAGGTGCGTGGTGCTGTGGGCCTCGTCGGGTGCCAGATCGCCGCGCAGACCGACGAAGGCGGAGACGACGGCGGGGAAGAGCGTGCCCGGGCGGTGCAGGAGGTCGGTGTAGAGCCGGTCGACGCGGGGGCCGGTGTAGCGCCCGCCGAGCAGCCCGTAGACGGTGGTGTGGCCGTCGCAGGCGGAGACGACGTGCTCGGAGAAATACCTTCTGCCGCCCCGGAGTTCGATGCCGATCGCGCGGTCGTTCTCGACCAGGACGCGTTCTGTGCGGGCCCGGTAGGCGATGCTCCCGCCCAGACTTCGGTAGCGCTCCTCGATGGAGCGGGCGAGGCCGAGCGAACCTCCTTGCGGGAAGCCCGCGTTGCCGTGGTGGGCGGCGGCCATGTTGAAGAGGTACGGCAGCAGCGGGAAGCCCTCCGGGTCCTGGAAGAAGATGTTGCGGAAGGCCCGCCGCAGCAGCGGGTCCTCAAAGCGGTCGGCGAAGACGTGCATCGGGGTGGCGGCGGTCCGCCAGAACAGCCGGAAGGCGGGGAGGACGGTCCGCAGGGTCTGCGCCCGCTCCCGTACGGTCCGCAGGGAGGGCGCGGTGAGGAACGGGTACAGCTCGATGCCGATGAAGCGCCGCAGATCGCGGGTGAAGGCCCGGATCAGGGGGGCATCGGCGGGCGAGATCTCCAGGAGGTGGGCCTCCAGGCGGTCGGGGTCGTTGTAGAACGTCACCGACCGGCCGTGCTCGTCCTCCACCTTGTTGAACAGGTCGAAGTTGGTGACGGTCTTGCCGTCGAGGGCACCGAGTTCGCTCCACACCCGGTGGGCGTCGTTGCCCGGGGCGGTACCGATGAGCCATTCGATGCAGTAGTCGAAGAGATAGCCCTCGCGCGACCAGGCGGTGCAGCAGCCGCCGGGCAGCACGTGCTTCTCGAACACGCGGGTCCTGGCTCCGCTCATCTGGCCGTAGCAGCCGGTGGACAGTCCGGCCACGCCTGCACCGATCACGATGACGCGGGGCGGGGTGCCGGGGGTGCGCTCCCGGGTGGTCCAGTCGGTGCCGTCGTCATCCACCATGGGCGGCGCCCCCCGTCAGGACCGAGCGCACCAACGCGGCGTTGCGGGGCAGGTGTTTGGGGTCGAGCATGTCGGCGTGGACGCCGGAGCCGCGCAGTACGGCGGTGACTCCGGTGGAGCTGCCGTGCCAGGTGCCGTGCTCACCCGCGGCGTAGAGGGCGGCCTTCTCCTGGTCGGTGATCACACTGACCGCGGCGTCGACCGTGCCGGTGTTGGGGGTGCGCCCGCAGAAGGCGAGGTAGTCGGCGGCGTGGGCGAGCGTCTCGGCGGCGACGGCGTCGGAACCGGTGTGCTTGCGCAGATGACCGGCCAGCTCCGCCTCGAAGACGGCGATGCCGTCCTCGTCCGGTTCGTAGGCCTCCGGAATGCGGCGGGAGTCGATGACGACCACATGGGCGACCTCGCGGCCGCGCCGTTCCAGTTCCCGGGCCGTCTCGAAGGCGAGGTTGCCGCCGAGGGAGTAGCCGAGGAGCAGGCAGGGGCCGTCGGGCCGGGCGGCCTCGATCAGGTCGGCGTAGCGGGCCACCTTGTCGTCGCCCGGGAGGTAGTTGAAGCCGATGAGGGTGTACTCGGGGAGCTGTCCCGCCAGGCCGCGGTAGACCAGTCCGTGGCCGCCGGCGGGCGGGAAGCAGAAGAGCTCGCGGGCCCCTCCGGCGTTGAAGGTCAGGCACGGCAGGTCCTCGGCGGTGGTGCTGTGCAGGACGTCGGCCACCGTGGCGGCCATGCCGTGCAGGGTGGTGACCTGGTACAGCCTGCTGACGGGGACGCCGGCGCCGAACTCGGTGCGCAGGTGGTGGAGCAGCTCGATGAGCTTGATGGAGCTGCCGCCGAGCTCGAAGAAGTCGTCCTCCAGACCGATCTGTTCGATCCCGAGGAGGTTCCTCCAGTGCCGGGCGAGGCTGACCTCGTACAGCGTGGCGGGCTCCTCGTGGGGCCGTTCCCCGCCATGGGGCCGGGGGGCGGGCAGGGCAGCGGTGTCGACCTTGCCGCTGGGCGTGAGCGGCAGCTCGGGCAGCTCGACGTAGTGGGAGGGGATCATGTACGAGGGCAGGGAGCGCGCCAGATGGCGGCGCAGGGCCCGGGCGTCCAGCGCCGCACCGGGGGCCGGTACGCAGTAGGCGCAGAGGGCCGCCTCTCCCCCGGCGTCCGTGGTGACGGTGACCACGGCGCGTGCGAGTGGCGGCCACTGGGCGAGACGGGCCTCGATCTCGCCGATCTCGATGCGGTGGCCGCGCAGCTTGACCTGCCCGTCGGTCCGGCCGAGCAGGTGCACCCGGCCCTGTGCGTCCCAGCGGGCGATGTCACCGGTCCGGTAGAGCCGTTCGGGACGGGCGTCCGCGGCCCGGCCGAGCGTGCGGGTGACGAAACGCTCCTCGGTCTGCTCGGGGTCTCCGGCATAGCCGAGCGCGACGCCTTCGCCGCCGATCCAGAGCTCTCCGGGAACGCCGGGCGGGACGGGTTCGCCGTGGGCGTCGAGGACGTGGAGGGTGCTGTGGGGCATGGGCCGGCCGATCGGGACCATCGCGCCGGGCTCCAGGTCGTCCACGGGTCCTTCGAAGTACGCGCTGTCGATGGTGGCTTCGGTGAGCCCGTAGGAGTTGACGAGGCGGGTGCCGGGGCCGCACAGCTCGCCGAGCCGCCGGTACTCCGCCACGCTCCAGGCGTCCGAGCCGACCACCAGCAGCCGCAGGAAGTCCAGCCGCAGCCCTTGCCGGTCGCAGTGGTCCATCAGCCCGCGCACCACTGCTGGCACGAACTCCGCGCAGTCGACCCGTTCCTGACGCATCGTCCGGTAAAGGCGGGTCGTGTCGAAGAGCAGGTCGCGGTCGGCCAGTACGAGGGTGCCGCCCGAGCACAGAGCGCGGACCAGGTCGCCGGTGAAGACGTCGAACGAGGGGTCGGCCATCTGGAGGTGCACCCGGACGTCCGTCTCCAGCCGGTACTCCGCGCGCCAGGCGGCGTGGGCGGAGGCGAGGTTGCGGTGGCTGACGCGGACGGCCTTGGGGCGGCCGGTGGACCCGGAGGTGGTGATGACGTACGCCGTCGAGTCCGGGGCCGTGCTCCGCCGGGGGCCGTCCGGGTGCGGCTCGGTCGCGTGCAGGGCGTCGAGGGTCACCGTGATGACCGGCAGCGCCGCGGTGCCCTCCCGCCCGTCCTCGTCGGCGACGACGACGAGCGCGGCGCCGCTGTTGTGCACGAGGGACGCGAGCCGGCCGGCGGGCGGTCCGGGCCGGAGCGGGAGGTAGGCGGCTCCGGTCTTGAGCACGGCGAGCAGGGTGACGATCAGGTCCGGCGACTTGTCCAGGCACAGCACGACGACGGAGCCGTGCCCGACGCCGAGGGTGCGCAGCCGGGCGGCGGTCCCGGTGGCCCGCCGCTCCAGCTCCGCGTAGGTGAGCCGGTGGGCGTCGCTGTACGGGGAGGGCGTGACCAGGGCGACGGCGGTGGGGTGCTCGGCGGCGGCGCGCCCGATCAGCTCGTGGACCGGGGTGAACGGCTCCCCCCTCTCCTCGGCGGGCGGCAGGGCCGGGCGGCTCCATTCGGCGACGAGCCGGTGGCGCTCGCGTTCGCCGAGCATCTCCAGCCGGGATGCGGGCTGTTCGCCGGGGGCGCGGGTCATCCGGTCCAGGAGGCGGGTGTAGTGGGCGGCCATGCGGCGCGTCGTCGCCGGGAGGAAGAGGTCGGTGTTGTACTTGAGGACGCAGTGGAAACGTCTCTCCGCCTCGTCCTCGTAGGCGGACAGCGTTATGTCGAACTGCCCCTCTTCCTCCGGCAGTTCGATGTACTCCAGGCGGTAGCCGTACTGCTCGGTGGCCACCTTGTGGGTGAGGAGGATGAACATCGCCTGGAACACGGCCGAGCGGCTGGGGTCGCGCTGGAGTCCCAGCTCCTCCACGAGGAGGACGAAGGGGTACTCCTGGTTGTCCAGCCCGCCCAGTACGGTCCTGCGGACCTGTTGCAGCAGTTCGGCGACGGTGGGGTCGTCCGACAGGTCGGCGTGCAGCGGCAGCGGGTTGACGAAGTAGCCGTAGACGGAGGAGAAGTCCTGCCGGGTGCGGCCGGTGACGGGGCTGCCGACGACGATGTGGTCCTGCCCGGAGTAGCGGTGCAGGAGGAGGTAGTAGGCGCTCAGCAGCACCATGAACGGGGTGACGCCGTGCGCCCGGGCCAGGGCGTGGACGCGGGTGCTGAGCTGGGCGTCGAGGACGAAGAACTCGGAGGCCCCGTTGTGGGTCTGGACGGCGGGGCGCGGTTTGTCGACGGGAAGGTCCAGGAGCGGGACCTCGGACGGCAGGTGGGAGCGCCAGTAGTCGAGCATGCCCGCGGCTTCCGGCCCGGCCAGGAACGCGTTCTGCTGGTTGAGGAAGTCGAGGTAGCGGGCCTGCACCGGGGGCAGTTCGGGCTGCCTGCCCTCGCGCAGCGCCTCGTACACGGCGAAGAGTTCCTCGATGAAGGTGAACGTGGAGATGGCGTCGGAGACGATGTGGTGGACGGCCTTCATGATGACCCAGCGGTCGGGTGCCCGCTTGAAGAGGCGGAAGCGGACCAGCGGGTCGCGGGCGAGGTCGTAGGGCTTGCGGTATTCGGCGACGATCGTCGCGTGGATGGTCTCCCAGTCCTGCCCCTGCACGTCGAAGAGACCGAGGTCCGGTACGACGTCCGGGGAGACCCGCTGCACGGCCTGCCCGTCCTCCAGAGAGAAGTTGGTGCGCAGCGCGGGGTGCCGGGCGATGAGGCGGCGGACGGCCTCGAACATCAGGTCCGGTTCGAGGGCCACGTTCACCTCGACGGCTCCGCCGATGTTGTAGGCGTACCCCTCGGGGTTGAGGTGCTTGAGGAACCAGAGCGCCTTCTGGTTCTGCGTCAGCGGGTACTGCCTTTCGTCCTGGTGGAGTTCGACGGCACGAGCCGTTCCGTCGGGGGTGTCGGTTGCGGCCAGGGCGGTGAGGCCGTCGTGGAGCCGGGCGGCGAGCTCGCCCGCCGGGGTGCCGCTGAGGAGGGCGACCACGGGCAGGGCGACGCCGAGTTGGGCGTGGATCCGGGCCCGTAGCTCCATGGCGAGCAGCGAGTCGAGCCCGAGTTCGCCGAGGCCGGTGGCGGGGTCGACGCGGTCCGTGCCGGTGCGGAGCACGGTGGCGCAGAGCACGGCGAACCTATCGGTCACCAGCGTGCGGCGGGTATTCTCGTCGGCTTCGCGGAAGACGTCGAGGAATCCGTTGCCGGACGCCGGGTCCGGCGGCGGGGCGGCGGCCGCGGCGAGGCCGGCGACGAGCGGGGGCGGGGACGGGTACCAGGCGAGGAAGGCGGGCCAGTCGACGACGGTGGCGACGACCAGTTGGGCGTGGTCCTGGCCGATGACGCGTTCGAGGACGGCCATGCCCGCTTCCGGGGAGAGCGAGCTCATGCCACGGCTGTGCAAGTAGTGCTCGACGAGGCCGAGTTCCTCGATCATGCCGGTGGCCCAGGGGCCCCAGTCCAGGCTGAGCGCGGGCAGCCCCAGCGCGCGGCGGTGGTGGGCCAGGGCGTCCAGGAAGGCGTTTCCGGCGGCGTAGTTGGTCTGGCCCGCCGTGGTCAGCAGGGAGGCGACCGAGGCGAAGAGCACGAAGTGTTCGAGGGGTTCGTGCCGCAGGTGCCGGTGCAGGAGGTAGGCGCCGACGGTCTTGGGGGCGTGGACGGCGTCGAAGGCGGGCCGGTCGAGTTCGGTGACGAGGGTGTCGCGGACCTGGCCCGCGAGGTGGAAAACCCCGCGCACGGGTGGCGCGCCACTGGCTCGATGGGCGTCGAGCCAGCCGGTCAGGGCGTCCTCGTCGGTGATGTCGAGGCGGGCCGGGACGGTCTGCGCGCCGAGGGCCTCCAGTTCGCGCAGCAGGGCCACGGCCCGGCCCTCGGCGGTGGCGGGATCGGTGGCGGCCCACTTCTCCCGGGGCGGTACGGGGGTGCGGCCGACCAGGATCAGCCTGCGGGCCCCTCGCCGCACCAGCGTGCGGCACAGCAGCCGTCCGAGCGCGCCGAACGCACCGGTCACCAGGTAGCTGCCGTACTCCCGCAGGCGCGGCGGCAGGGGCCGGGTAAGGTCCTCGGCGGGTCGCAGGCGGCTGGTGCGGCGGCGGCCGTCGCGCAGGGCGACCTCCTCCTCGTCCTCGGCCAGCGCCTCGCTCAGGAGCGCTTCGGCCTCGGCGCGGTCGCGGTCCGGGCCCGGTTCCCGCCGGGGGTCGAGGTCGATCAACTTGCCGGGTCGGTCGGTGAGTTCCTGGTGCCGCAGGACGCGGCCGACGCCCCAGGCGGGCGCCCCGAGGGGCTCGACGGCCTCGCCGGGCAGGGCGGGCTGGGCGCCCCGGGTGACGATGTGCAGGCGGCTGCCGGAGCCCCGGGCGAGCAGGGTCCGGGCGAGGGCGACCAAGGAGTAGGCGCCAGCGCCGGTGTGGTCCACGAGGGCTTTCCGGTCGCAGTCCGCGAGGGCGGGCCGGTCGAGGTTCCACAGGTGCAGGACCGCCCCGCGAAACGGCCGGCCCTCGCGCTCCACATCGGCGAGGAGGCGCTCCAGGCAGCTGTCGGATGCGGGGTCGACGGTACAGGTGTCGCCGTCGCCGGAGCCGGTGTACGCGGCACCCCGGCGCACCAGCAGGCAGCGTTCGCCCCGGGCGGCGGCGAGCTCGGCGAAGGCGTCCGCCACTCCCCCGTCGTCGGCGAGGACCAGCCAGCCGTGGTCGCGGGCGATCGCGGCGGGCCCGGAGGGTCCACTCCGTACGTCGTCCTCGGGCAGCGGCGGGCAGTCGGTCCAGGCCGGTTCCGCGAGCCAGGAGTCGATCGTGGTGCGGGCGACCGCGGTCGCGGCCTTCTCGACGTCACCGGCGCGGAAGCCGTGGATGCGGCCGAGCGGCGTGCCGTCGTCGGCGTGGAGGGCGATGTTCCCGACGGTGGTGTCCGCGTCTCCGTTCAGCAGGGTGGCGTGCGCCCAGAACGGCTGGTCGCCGACGGGGTCGATGGCGACCTCGTCGAGGGAGAGCGGCAGCCTGATCCCCTTGCCCGGCGCGGGTCCTTCCAGGATCTGCGGGGTGAGCAGGGTCTGGAAGCAGGCGTCGAGCAGCACGGGGTGGAGGTGGTGTTCCGCGGCGTCGTCACCGATGGCCCGGGGCGGACGGATGCGGGCGAGGACTTCGCCCCTGCCGATCCAGACCTCCTCGACGGCCCGGAAGGCGGGGCCGTAGTCGTAGCCGAGGGCGGCCAGTGCGGTGTAGCAGTCGGGGCCTTCGAGTCGCCGGACAGTGCGGGATCGGATCGCGGCGGCGTCGAGGGGCGGTCCCGTCCTGCGGCGCTGCCCGGTACGGACGACGCCGCTCACGTGGACCGCCCGCTCCCCGTCGTCGCCGGCGGCCGAGGCGACGGTGAAGGCGGCGTTCTCCAGGGAGAGGGAGACCTCCACGGTCCGGTCCTCTCCGTCGGGCAGGAAGAGCGCCTTGCGGAGGTCGATGCCGGTGAGGACGGCGGTGGCGCCTCCGGTGAGCCGGCGGACGGCCTGGGCCGCCATCTCCAGGTAGCCCGCGGCGGGGAAGACGACGGTGCCCTGGATGCGGTGGTCGGCGAGGTAGGGCAGGGCTTCGGTGTCGAGGCGGGCCTGCCAGGTCGGTTCGGTGCGGTCGGTACGGCGGCCGAGGAGCGGGTGGTCCTGGCGCCCGAGGCGGACCTGGGCGACCGGCCGGGGCTCGGTCCAGTGGCGGTCGCGCCGGAAGGGGTGGCGGGGCAGGGTGACCGGGCGTCCGGTGGGCTGGAGCGTGTCCCAGTCGATGGCGGCGCCCAGGTTGTGGAGCGAGGCGAGGGAGGCGGCGAAGCGTTCGGGCTCGTTCTCCCGGCGGCGGATCGAGGGCAGGGTGAGTCCGGTCGTGCCGGTGGCGTCCAGGCATTCCCGGATCGCGTGGCCGAGCACGGGGTGCGGTCCGATCTCCAGGAAGACCTGGTGGCCGTCGGCGGCGACGCGGTCCACGGCGGCCCGGAAGCGCACCCGGTCGCGGACGTTCTTCCACCAGTAGGCGGCGTCCAGCTCATCGCCGCGGGCGGTGCCTCCGACTCCCGTCGGGTAGAGCGGCACCTGTGCGGGGCGTGGCTCCAGGGCAGCGAGTTCCGTGAGGAGTTCGTCCTTGATGAGCTCCATTCCTACGCTGTGGTAGGGCACTTGTACGGTGAGGAACTTGGCGAACTGCTGCTCGGCTTGCAGTTCCCCGGCCAGCAGGGCGAGCGTCGCCCCGTCCCCGGCCAGGGTGATCGAGGTGGGGCTGTTGACGGCGGCGATGGAGACCCGGTCGCTGTACGGGCGCACCCGGCGCTCCGCCTCGTCCTCCGACAGGCTCACGGCGAGCATGGTGCCCGTGCCCACCAGGGTCTGCTGGAGCCTGCTGCGGTGCACGGCGATCCTGGCCGCGTCCCGCAGGGAGTAGACACCCGCTTCGTGGAACGCGGCGATCTCGCCGGTGCTGTGACCGACGACGGCGTCCGGGCGCACCCCGTAGAACCGCCACAGGGCGGCCAGCGCGACCTGCACGGCGAAGTTCGCGGGCTGCGCGAGCCAGGTCTCGTCCATCCGGGAGGCGGATTCGTCGGCGGTCAGCTCCTCGATCAGGGACCAGTCGGCGAACTCGGCGATCGCACGGTCGCACTGGAGGAGCGCGTCGCGGAAGACCGGTTCCTCGCCGAGCAGTTGGCGTCCCATGCCCCACCACTGCGGGCCCATTCCGGTGAAGACCCAGACCGTCCGCCGCTCGCCCGACGCGCGTGCCCGGCCCCGGACGACCCGGGGGTGGGGCTCGCCCCGCTCGTGGGCGGCCAGCGCCTCGTCGAGGGAGGCGCGGGAGGAGTAGACGACACAGAGCCGCTCGGGGAGGTGCTGGCGGCGGTGGGCGAGGGTGTGGCCGAGGTCGGGGAGGGTCACCTCCGGGCCGTTCTCCCCGGCCAGTTCGCCGCGGATGCCGGTCGCCATCGCGGTGAGGGCTTCCGGGTGCCGGGCGCTCAGCGGCAGGATGCTCCAGCCGCGTCCGGCGGGGTCGGCCCGGCGGGTGTCCGGCGGGGGCGGCGGGGCCTCCTCCAGCACCACATGGGCGTTGGTGCCGCCGAACCCGAAGGAGTTCACCCCGGCGCGGGCGGGGCCCTCGTGCTCGGGCCAGGGGACGGGCCGGGTGGGGATCTCGTACGGCAGGGTGGCCGGGTCGATGGCGGGGTTGAGGTTCTCCAGGTTGATGTGGGGCGGGATCTGCCGGTGTTCGAGGCACAGAGCGGTCTTGATCAGTCCGGCGATCCCGGCGGCGGATTCGGTGTGGCCGATGTTCGTCTTGACCGAGCCGACGTAGGCGCGGGCGCCCGGGGCCCGTCCGATGGCCAGCGCGCGGGCCAGGGCGTTCGCCTCGATCGGGTCGCCGACGGGGGTCGAGGTGCCGTGCGCCTCCATGTACTGGAGGTCTCCGGGGGTGATGCCCGCCTCGGCGCATACCCGGCGGATGAGGCCGACCTGGGCGTCGGCGTTGGGCACGGTGATGCCGTTGGTGTGGCCGTCCTGGTTGACGCCGCTGCCGAGGATCACCGCGTGGACCCGGTCCCCGTCCCGTACGGCGTCCTCCAGCCGCTTCAGCGCGACCAGGCCGACACCCTCGGCCCGCACATAGCCGTCGGCAGCCGCGTCGAACGTACGGGAGCGGCCCTCGGGCGACAGGAATCCGCCCTTCGTCTCGGCGACGGTGTACTGCGGGGCCATGTGGAGCAGGGTGCCGCCGGCCAGCGCGAGGTCGCTCTCACCACTCTTCAGCGCCTGGCACGCCAGGTGCACGGCCACCAGGGAGGAGCTGCACGCGGTGTCGACGGACAGGCTGGGACCGCGGAAGTCGAAGCAGTACGAGATGCGGTTCGACACCATCGTCATCATGGTGCCGGTCGCGGTGTGGGCGGCCAGGGAGGCGAACCCCAGGTCGGCGAACTGGAGGATCTTGTAGTCCAGGGTGAACGCGCCGACGTAGACGGCGACGTTGCCGCCCGCGAGGTCGGCGGGCCGCTGGCCGCCGTCCTCCAGGGCGTCCCAGGCCACTTCGAGCAGCTTGCGCTGCTGGGGGTCCATATGGTCGGCCTCGCGCGGGCTGATACCGAAGAACGCGGGGTCGAACTCGTCGAATCCGTCGATGTATCCGCCGCGGCCGCCGACGAGGCGCCCGGGCTTGTCCCGGAACCGGCTGCCGAGCGTGGCGATGTCGTACCGGTCGGGCGGGGTGGGCGTGATGCAGTCCCTGCCCGCCATCAGGTTCTCCCAGAACGTCCGGTGGTCCGAGGCGCTGCCGGGCAGCCGGCAGCCCATTCCGATGATCGCCACCTTGTCGCGTAACGCCCGGTTGTTCGCGTCGGCCATGCGCTGGCTCCTCAAGTCACAGTGAAACCTCGGGGGTTGGCGGTCACTTCGGCCGGGGGCCCGGTTCGGGTCGGCGGTGCCGCCAGGGGTGCAGCAGGGCGGCGAGGATCTCGCCGGTACCGGGGAAGGCCGTGGGGTCGTGAAGACCGACGGCGGCGGGTTCGCGGCCGGCATGCCAGGTGAAGCTGCCGAAGAGGTGGTCCCAGCACGACAGGTCGGAGCCGTAGTGGCCGGCTTCGGACAGATCGGTGCTGTGGTGCAGTCGGTGCTGCTCGGGGCTGGCCAGCAGATGGTTGAGCGGTCCGATGCGGACCTCGATATTGGCGTGGACGAAGTAGCCCTGTGCGGCGACGAAGAGCCCGACCACCAGCACCGCGGGGCGGGAGAACCCGACGAGGGCCAGGGTCAGCTGGACGAGGCTCTGGGCCAGGACGATGTCCAGCACGTGGTTGACGCCGTTGTTGGCGACATTGACCTTCTCCGGCACGTGATGCACCCCGTGCAGCCGCCAGAGCAGTGCGCTGCGGTGGCCCAGCCGGTGCACCGCGTAGCTGACGAGCGATCCGGCCAGGAGCGCGCCCGGGATCTCGACCCAGAGGTGACGGGCCGGCTCCTCCGGCGCGATCAGGCCGACGGCCAGCGCCACCAGCAGTTGTGCCAGACCGCTTCCGGCCATGGTGAGCAGGAAGTAGATGCCGTACCAGCGCCATTCGTCCTTTACTGGGTGCCAGTTCCGGTCATAGGGAATCAGCCGCTCCAGGAGGGCCAGATAGGCGATGACCCCGATCAGGAAAAGCGAACCGACCCACGCGGGGTCCCATTTCAGCCACAATGCGGCCGCACTCACGGACACGACCGAGAGGAGGAGAATCGGGTAGGCGACAGCGCGAAGGAACCGCGTAGGTGAATTGCCGACCATCCCCTTCCGTCCGACCGAGAAGTCGGCCGAACAGATTTCGCCATCGGCGGAGCGTTCGCGCTCGTCCATCCGTGACCCTCCACAAGTGACAGTGCCGGGGGAGAGAGACTCATCGCATCACATCGGCGCAGGCCAGAGCAGCCTGACGAGAACAGGAACCCCGGGTGGCGACCATGGCCCCCGCGCTGGCGACTTCCAGACACCCGGCCTCGATCAGATTCGGCCGCGGCGTGAACTGATGCCCCCGATCCCATCAGCCCAGATCATCTATTTCCCGTTCCCGCGACTTTAATCACGACCGGCTCGCAGAAATTGTGCGGCACCTTTATCCGCGGCGAGAATGCGGGAAGGATCGCACAACCGAGGCGAGTGCATTTGTGCGAGCAATTCCTTCATAGGATCATCGCCACACCGAAAGACGGCGTATTCCGGTACGCCGGTACCCGATGCCCCACGCTCTGGCGTGCGTTCGGGTGGGGAGCGGTGCGCCCGCGCAGAAGCCGCACCCGAAAGCGCCCTCGGGCGGCCCCACTCCTTCCATCCGGGGGCACCCCCTGCGATGATCACGGCGGACCCGGCAGCGGAATCCGACAGCGAAACCGGTAGCGAAGCCCGGCAGTGCAACCCGGCAGCACCTCAGCGAAACGAGGAGTCTCCTTGTCGTACGACGTCGGCGCGGTGCGCGCACAGTTCCCCGCCCTGCGGTCCGGTACGGCGCACTTCGACGGACCGGGCGGCACCCAGACCCCCGCCTCCGTCATCGCCGCGATCGGCGAGGCCATGAGCCGCCCCCTGTCGATCCGGGGCGGGGCCCTGCCCGGGGAGGTGAACGCGGAGGAGATCGTCCTCGGGTTCCGGCAGGCGATGGCGGATCTGCTGGGCGCGGACCCGGGCGGGGTCGTGTTCGGCCGCAGTGCCACCCAGCTGACCTACGACTTCTCGCGCACCCTGGCCGGGTCCTGGAACCCGGGGGACGAGGTGGTGGTCAGCCGGCTGGATCACGATGCCAACATCCGCCCGTGGGTGCGGGCGGCCGAGCGGGCGGGGGCGGTGGTGCGGTGGGCCGATTTCGACCCGGCGACCGGCGAGCTGTCCCCGGAGGCCGTCGGCGCGCAGATCACCGAGCGCACCCGGCTGGTCGCGGTGACCGGCGCGTCCAACCTCATCGGCACCCGGCCCGACATCCCGGCCATCGCCGGACTCGTCCACCGGGCCGGCGCGCTGCTGTACGTGGACGGGGTCCATCTCACCGCGCACCACACGGTCGATGTGGAGCGGCTGGGCGCGGACTTCTTCGTCTGCTCCCCGTACAAGTTCTTCGGCCCCCATCACGGGGTGCTCGCCGCCCGGCCCGAACTGCTCGACACCCTGCGCCCGGACAAGCCGGCGCCGTCCACCGACGCCGTACCGGAGCGCTTCGAACTCGGCACTCTGCCCTACGAGTCGATGGCGGGCACCCGGGCGGCGGTGGACTTCCTCGCGAGCCTGGGCGCCGACGCCGGTGCCGGTGTCGGCCGTCGCGAACGGCTGCGGTCGGCCTATGCGGCGATCGGCGCCCACGAGACGGCTCTGCGGATGAGCATCGAGAAGGCCGTGCGCGAACTGGACGGGGTGACCGTGCACTCCCGGGCCGTGGACCGCACCCCCACCCTGCTGCTCACCTTCGAGGGCCGGGACGCGGCGGACGCCTACCGCACCCTCGCCCGTTCCGGCGTGCACGCACCCGCCGGATCCTTCTACGCCCTGGAGGCCTCGCGCCACCTGGGGCTCGGTGACAGCGGCGGCCTGCGCGTCGGGCTGTGCGCGTACAACGACACGGACGATGTGGAACGACTTCTGACGGGGCTGTCGGACTTCCTGCGGTGACGGCGGGCGCGTACGGCAGATACGACGGCCACGGTCACCGCGCGACGAGCGTGGCCAGTACGTCCACCGCGTCGGCCAGCCTGGCCGGGCAGCGCACCTCCGGCGGGAGCTCCCCGGTCCAGCCTGGCCCGGCCACCAGGACGACGGGCCGCCTGCGCGCTCCCCGTACGCCCCACTCGATCGCCCCCACCCGGGCCACGAGCGAGCGGCTGGCCGTGCTGCGGGACTGCGCCCAGAGCACCACCGCCACGGGGCCGGTGCGCCGTACCGCCTCTTCCAGCGCCCCCGCGGGCAGGGAGGCGCCGAACATGCGAACCGGCAGGGCCTGTCGGGCGAGGGTGGCGGCGAGCGCCTCCAGGGCCAGCGTATGGGTCTCGCCGGGCAGGCAGGCCAGCAGGGAGACGTCCGCGCCGGGGGCGGGGGGCCGCGCCGCCGCGAACGCGCGCAGCGCGCCGGAGACATGCCATGACAGCAGGTGCTCGACTTCGATGTACCGCTCCCCCTCTGTCTCCCACTTGCGGCCCACCGCGTGCAGCACCGGCATCATCACCTCGTCCCACGCGGCCGGCAGTCCGTAGCGGTCCAGCACCGCCGTGAGCAGCTCGTCCATGGCCGGCGCGTCCAGCCGTACCGCCGCCCGGGCCAGCCCGCGGCACTCCCGGCGGGCCCTGCCGAGCGCAAGCGGCCCGGAAGCCCTGGAGGCGCGCCCGGACGGTGGCACGGGCGCGTCGCGGGACGTGCCGGCCAGGACGGTGCGGGCGGCCTCGGCCGGTGGCAGGCCCGCGCTCGTCAGACGGCACATGTTCCGCAGAGCGGCGATGTCCGCCCCGGTCCAGCGCCGGTGCCTGCCGTCCTCCCGCGCAGCCGGGCCGATGCCGTAGCGACGGTCCCACGAGCGCAGTGTGGTCGGCGCGACGCCCAGGAGACGGGCCACCGCGCCGGTGGTCAGACCCCCGTCGGCCGGGACTTCCGGCGCCGACTCGCGCGCCGGGTCCGTCACGGGGCTCATCACTGGGTCCATAAATCCACCATACGACGCAAAAGCGACGCATGTTGCCCGGTGCCGCGCCGCGCTGTTCGCTGAGGACTGCGCTGCTGAGGACGACCGGCCGAGAGCAGCAGGAGTGGAACAGGAGTGAAAGGAGACGGCCATGAAACTGAGTGACGAACTCCCCGTCGATCACCGGCTGGCGACCGTGTACCGGATCGGTGCGGGCCTCTGCGGCACCATCCTGCTCGCCTTCGGCATCCTCGGCTTCGCGCAGCGGCTGAGCTTCTTCGACACCAGTGGCGACCGCATCGCCGGACTGTCGACCAACGGACTGCTGAGCCTGATCTCGGTGGTCGTCGGCGTGCTGCTGATCGCGGGGGCCGCGGTGGGCGGCAACGCCGCGTCCACGCTGAACATGACGATCGGCTCGCTCTTCCTGCTGAGCGGCTTCGCGCACCTCTTCATCCTGGACCGGTCCGCGAACATCCTGGACTTCGGCATGCCGAATGTGGTCTTCAGTTTCGTCATGGGGCTGCTCATCCTCACGTTCGGGATGTACGGGAGGGTGACCGGCGGCCTGCCGCACGACAACCCGTACTGGCGTCACCGCCACCCGGAGCAGGCGGACCGCGAGGCCGAGGCCGCCGCCCGCAGGAGCGCGGCGGCGCGCGGACCTCTCGGCCGGTGAAGGCGTCGGGCGGTGCGAGCCCCGGGCCGTGCGAGTTCAGACCTTGCGACAGGGGGCGTTCGCCCAGGAGAAGGATCGACGCAGAAACGACGCGACGGGCGAAGCGAACCGTTGCGCGGCAGCGTGGTGGTGACGGAGAAGACCACCCCCACTCGCCGGAGGAGACATCATGACGATCAACCGTCTGCAGCGCACTGCGGCGGCCGCCGCGGCACTCGCTTTTCCCGCCTCTCTGGCGTTCTTCGCTCCGCAGGCCCAGGCCGCGGCTCCCGCCGAGCCGTACGGACCCGCCTGCTCCTCCGTGCCCGCCGAGGGCGCGGGCAGCCTGGAGGGCATGGCGAAGGACCCGGTCGCAACCGCCGCGTCCAACAACCCCGAACTCTCCACCCTCGTCAGCGCGGTGGAGAAGGCAGGCCTGGTCGACACCCTCAACAACGCGAAGGACATCACGGTGTTCGCGCCGACCAACGCCGCCTTCGACAAGATCCCGCAGGCGGATCTGGAGGCGCTCCTCAACGACAAGGCCGAGCTCACCAAGGTGCTGACGTACCACGTGGTGGGCGAGAAGATCACGACCCAGCAGATGGAGGACGGCACCTTCGAGACACTGGAGGGGAGCGACCTCACCACGAAGGGCTCCGGCACCGAGTTCACGGTGAACGACGCCTCGAAGATCGTCTGCGGTGACGTGCCGACGGCCAACGCCACGGTCAACCTGGTCGACACGGTGCTCATGCCGCCGTCGTCGTGACGGCCTGGGCGCCGCCGACCGCCCACGGCGGATCCCTCGCCGGCCCCGCGCCCGCATCGCGTGACGGTTCGCGTGCCGGATCACGTGCCGGTCCGGGCACGGCCGCTGGGCCGGGGTTCTATACGCTGAGGGCGTGACCAGCGCCGACGACCGACCGACCCGGAGTGGCGCCTCGGAATCCGAGGCGCCGCTCGCGGACCTCCAAGCGTTCGCGGTCGAGCTGCGCCGGATGAACGGCGAGATCAACCGGATGACCCACGGTTTCGCGGCGAGCCAGCAGCTGCACCCCACGGACGTGAGCGCGCTCGCCGCCATCCTCGACGCCCCGTCGCCCCTGACGCCGGGGGCGCTGCGCGAGCATCTGGGCCTTACCTCCGGCGCGGTGACGGCATGTCTGGACCGGCTGGAACGGGCCGGGCACGTCCGGCGGGCCCGGGAGAGCGCCGACCGCCGGGTGGTGCACGTGTACTACGAGGCGAGCGCCCGGACGGCCGCCCGCGACTACTTCATGCCGCTCGCCGAGGCCACGGCACGGGCCAGGGCCCGCTTCAGCGAGGCGGAGCTGACGACCGTCCTGCGCTTCCTCGCCGCCATGAACGAGGAGCTGGCCGAGGTCCCACCGGCGCGTCGCTGAGATCTTCACCCCCCTTGCGGTTGTCTTCGCGAGCACTCGCGTAACGTATTTCAACGATTGAGATTGTTCATCGATGAGATACCTCCACCCCCGGGAGAGGCATGTCCACCCCTGCACGGTCGGTCCGCCGGCTGATCCCCGTCGTTCTGCTGATCGCCTGGCTCTGCATCGGCGGCGGGCTCGGCCCGTACGCCGGGAAGCTCGGCGAGGTCGCCACCAACGACCAGGCGGCCTTTCTGCCGCAGAACGCCGAGTCCACCCAAGTCATCGATGCCCAGAAGGCGTTCCAGCAGAACGAGACCCTGCCGGCCATCCTCGTCTGGACCTCCGCGGAGAAGGACGCCCCGGTGGACGACGGGCAGCGGGAGGCCGCCACCGGCGCCCTCGCCTCGCTCGCCGGAAGCGAGGGCGTCGTCGGAACCCCCTCCCCCGCGCTGCCCTCCGAGGACGGCCTCGCGCTCCAGGGCATCGTGCAGCTGAGCCCCGGCCTCGGGGACGAGCTGCCGACCGTACTGGAGAGGATCGAGGAGGCGGGCGCGTCCGTGTCCGGTACGACGGTCCGGCTGGCAGGTCCGGCCGCGAGCCAGGCCGACCTTTCCGACGCCTTCGCGGGCATCGACGGGCTGCTGCTCGGGGTCGCCCTGACCACGGTGCTCGTCATCCTGCTGCTGGTCTACCGCAGTGTGCTGCTGCCCTTCGTCATCATCATCGGCGCGGTGTTCGCCCTCGCCCTGTCCTGCGCGATCGTCTACTTCCTCGCCGACCACGACATCGTGCGCGTGGACGGTCAGGTGCAGGGCATTCTGTCGATCCTGGTGATCGGCGCGGCGACGGACTACGCGCTGCTGCTCACCGCCCGGTTCCGGGAGGAACTCGCCGTACACGAAGACCGGTTCACCGCGATGCGTATCGCGCTGCGCGAGTCCTTCGGCCCGATCACGGCGAGCGCCGCGACGGTGGCGGCCGGTCTGCTCGCGCTGCTGCTCAGCGACCTCACCAACAACCGGGCCCTCGGTCCCGTGGGCGCGATCGGCATCGTCTGCTCGGTCCTGAGCGCTCTCACCTTCCTGCCCGCCGTCCTGGTGCTGCTGGGCCGGGCCGCCTACTGGCCGGCGAAGCCCAGGCCCGCCGACGACAAGGCGTCCGGCGGCCACGGCATCTGGCGCAAGGTCGCGGCCCTCGTCGACCGTGCGCCCCGCAAGGTCTGGGCGATCACCCTGGCGGCCCTGATCGCCTGTGCCGCCTTCGCCCCCACACTCACCTCCAAGGGCGTCCCCCTGGACGAGATCTTCGTCAACGACGCCCCGTCCGTGACCGCCCAGGAGACGCTGAGCGAGCACTTCCCCGGCGGCTCGGGCAATCCGGTGGTGATCGTCGCGGCGGCCGACCGGCTGACCGAGGTGACCGAGGCCGCCACCCGTACCGACGGGGTGGCCTCGGTCGCGCCGGTGAGTGCGAGCGGACGGCCGGGCGGCGAACCCCTCGTCGTCGACGGCAGGGTCCGCATCGACGCGACCCTGAAGGACGCGGCCGACAGCGACAACGCCAAGGAGACGGTGGCCGCGCTGCGCACCGAAGTCCACGCGGTACCCGGATCGGACGCCCTGGTCGGCGGCTACACCGCTCAGCAGTACGACACACAGCGCACGGCGGAGAACGACCGCATGCTGATCGTGCCGGTGGTGCTGGCGATCATCCTGGTGATCCTGGTCTTCCTGCTGCGGTCACTGCTCATGCCGGTGCTGCTCGTGGCGACGGTGGCGCTGAACTTCCTGGCCACGCTCGGCATCTCCTCGTTGGTCTTCACCCATGTGTTCGGCTTCAGCGGCACGGATTCATCGGTGCCGCTGTACGGATTCGTGTTCCTGGTCGCCCTGGGTGTCGACTACAACATCTTCCTGATGTCCCGGGTCCGGGAGGAGTCGCTGCGGCACGGCACCAGAGAGGGCATCCTGCGCGGGCTGACCACGACCGGCGGGGTCATCACGTCGGCGGGCGTCGTCCTGGCGGCCACCTTCGCCGCACTCGGTGTGATCCCGCTGGCGTTCCTGCTCCAGATCGCGTTCATCGTGGCCTTCGGCGTCCTGCTGGACACCCTGGTCGTACGCTCGCTCCTCGTCCCGGCGCTGGTGCGGGACATCGGCCCGAAGGCGTGGTGGCCGGGGGCGCTGAGCCGCGAGACGTCCTAGGGTCGACGCCGCGCGTCCCCCGGAGCCCGGCCCGGGTCCCGGTAGGCGGCCGGGGCCCAGATCACGAAGAGGTCCAGGGCGATCACGATCACCGACCGGCCGGGCGCGTACGCCAGAAGGAAGAAGTGCGCGAAGCGGAGCCGGGAGGCGTAGATCCGGAAGGCGTCGCGGAGCCGGGAGGCGTCGTGGAGCCAGGAGGCGTCGTGGAGCCGGAAGGCCGGGCGGGGTCCGTGCTCATCAGGACTCCTCCTGAGTCCGGCCGGACTGCCCCTTCGCGCGCTTGCCGACCACCACGGCGGCGGCGGCCGCACTGCCCGCGAAGGCCAGTGCGACCATCCAGGGACGGTCGAAGACGTGACAGGTGGCGTGGTCCACCGAGTAGCGTCCGGGGCCGGTCAGGCCGATGGCCGCGGCGGTGAAGCCGAGGAACGCCGGGTATTCGTAGCCGCCGCCCTGCGCGAAGAAGCCCGCCGGGGCGTGCACGGCGACCGCACCGGCCATGGCTCCGGCGGCCGCGGCGCCCGCCGCCGGGGTGGCGAGCCCCAGCGCCAGCAGTGCGCCGCCGCCCGCCTCCCCGAGACCGGCGGCCACAGCGCTGTGCTTGGGCGGGTGGAACCCCATCGCCTCCATCGCGGCCGTGGTGCCCTGGATTCCTCCGCCGCCGAACCATCCGGCCAGCTTCTGGCTGCCGTGGGCGGCGAGCACCGCGCCGGTGCCGACGCGCAGGGCGAGCAGACCGAGATCACGCCGGTTTACGCGGACCATGGGGACTCCCGGGGTGAGGGGCTTGCGGTACGGCTCCCACTCTCGCCGGACGGGGGCGGGCGGGCCCGGCCGACTACGCCGTACGGGACACGGACCGGTCACCCCAAGGCCCCGGTGCGACGCAGATCATTGTGCAACTTGTTGCATAAGGGTCTCGCGGTGGTCTACAACTGACGCGACGACCCCGTGTGGAGGAGACCCCGGATGAGCCTGTACCCGAATCTGCTGAGCCCGCTGGACCTCGGGTTCACCACGCTCCCCAACCGGGTGCTCATGGGCTCGATGCACATCGGCCTTGAGGAGGCCGAACGCGGCTTCGAGCGGATGGCGGCCTTCTACGCCGAGCGCGCCCGGGGCGGCGTCGGCCTCATGGTCACCGGTGGCATCGCCCCCAGCGAGCGGGCCTGCTCCTTCCCCGGCGGGGCGAAGATGACGACCGAGGCGGAGGCGGAGCAGCACCGGGAGATCACCTCGGCGGTGCACGCGGCGGGCGGCCGGATCGCGATGCAGATCCTGCACTTCGGGCGGTACGCCCACCACCCCGACCTGGTCGCCCCGAGCGCCCTCAAGGCCCCGATCAGCGGGTTCACCCCGAACGCCCTGACCGACGACCAGGTCGAGGAGACCATCGAGGAGTTCGTCAGGGCGGCGGAGCTGGCGCGGCGCGCCGGATACGACGGCGTCGAGATCATGGGCTCCGAGGGCTATCTGATCAACGAGTTCATCGTCTCCGCGACCAACCACCGCACCGACCGCTGGGGCGGCTCGTACGAGAACCGCATCCGGTTCCCCGTGGAGATCGTGCGCCGGGTCCGCGAGCGGGTCGGCAGCGACTTCATCCTCATCTACCGGCTCTCGATGCTGGACCTGGTGCCGGGCGGTTCGACGCTGGAGGAGGTCGTGACGCTCGCCAGGGAGATCGAGGCGGCGGGCGCGACGATCATCAACACCGGCATCGGCTGGCACGAGGCGCGCATCCCCACCATCGCCACCTCCGTGCCGCGCGGTGCGTTCAGCTGGGTGACCGAGAAGGTGCGCGGCGCGGTCTCCGTACCGCTGGTGACGAGCAACCGCATCAACACCCCCGAGGTCGCCGAGGAGATCCTCGCCTCCGGCCGGGCGGACATGGTCTCCATGGCCCGGCCCTTCCTCGCGGACCCGGAGTTCGTCGCCAAGGCTGCGGCGGGCCGGGCGGACGCGATCAACACCTGCATCGGGTGCAACCAGGCGTGCCTGGACCACATCTTCAGCCTCCAGATCACCTCCTGCCTGGTCAATCCGCGTGCCTGCCACGAGACCGAGCTGGTCCTGAGCCCGACCCGGACCCGCAAGCGCGTCGCTGTCGTCGGCGCCGGTCCGGCGGGCCTCGCGTGCTCGGTGACCGCGGCCGAGCGGGGCCACGCGGTCACACTGTTCGACACCGCCGACGAGATCGGCGGCCAGCTGAACGTGGCCCGCCGGGTGCCGGGCAAGGAGGAGTTCGACGAGACGCTGCGCTACTTCCGTACGCGACTGGCCGAGCTGGACGTCGAGGTGCGCCTGTCCACCCGGGCGGACACCGGAACGCTGGACGGCTTCGACGAGATCGTGCTCGCCACCGGCGTCGAGCCCCGTACCCCCGCGATCCCCGGAACGGACCACCCGAGTGTGGTCAGCTATCTGGACGTGCTGCGCGACGGGGCGCCGGTCGGTGACCGGGTCGCGATCGTGGGCGCGGGCGGCATCGGCTTCGACGTCGCGGAGTTCCTCACCGACGGCGGCGAGGCTGCGAGCCTGGACGCCGACACGTTCTTCCGGCAGTGGGGCGTGGACACGGCCTACGCGGAGCGCGGGGGCCTGCGCGCCCCCGAGCGCCCCAAGCCGCCGCGCACCGTCCACCTGATCCAGCGCAAGACCACCAAGGTCGGCGCGGGGCTCGGCAAGACGACGGGCTGGATCCACCGCACCGAACTGCGCCACCGGGGCGTCGAGATGATCGCGGGCGCCTCCTACGACCTGATCGACGACGAGGGCCTCCACCTCACCGTCGACGGCGAGCGGCGGGTGCTGCCCGTGGACACGGTCGTGCTCTGCGCGGGCCAGGAACCGCGCCGGGAGCTGTACGAGGAACTGCGCGCGGCGGGCGGCCAGGTCCATCTGATCGGCGGCGCGGACGTGGCGGCCGAGCTGGACGCGAAGCGGGCGATCCGCCAGGGCACCGAGCTGGCCGCGGCACTGTGAGCGCGCGTCCTGCCGGAAGCCGCGTACCTCCGTGACCCCTCGTCCTGCCGGGAGCCCAGCACCTCTGTGAGCCCCGTACTTAGGATGCACGTCATGTCACTGCCGCACGCGATTCTCACCGCCCTGCTGGAGAAGCCTTCCTCAGGTCTGGAGCTGACCCGCAGGTTCGACCGGTCGTTCGGCTACTTCTGGTCCTCGACCCATCAGCAGATCTATCGCGAGCTGGGGAAACTGGAGCAGGCCGGGCGGATCAGGGCGCTGCCGTCGGCGGTGCCGGCCCGGGGGCAGAAGAAGGAGTACGAGGTACTGCCCGCGGGCCGCGAGGAACTGGCGGCCTGGGTGGCGCTGCCCGAGGACCCGCGCCCGGTCCGTGATCCGCTGCTGCTGCGGATGCGGGCGGCGGCGGTCGTCGGGACGAACGGGATGGGCGCGGAGCTGCGCCGCCATCTCGCGCTCCACGAGCGGCAGTTGGCGGAGTACCGGGAGATCGAGGAGCGGGACTTCACCCCCTCGCCGACCACGGACGAGAGCCGGCTGCGGTATCTGGTGCTGCGGGGCGGCATCGACCTGGAGACGTTCTGGATCGGCTGGCTCACCCGGGCCATCGCGGACCTGGACGGCTGACCGTCCCGCCCGTCACGGGTGGGGTCCGCCGCCCGCCTGTACGGCCACGGGTTCCGCGACGACCACGGGGCGGGGGCTGCCGATGACCACCCGCGAAGGGACCGGCCCTTCCGGGGAAGGCCCATCGGCCGCGCGCTCCGGCTCCGTGCCGCGCACCTGGGCCAGGCTGTCCGTGACGCGCACCTCGGCCACGCTGTCCGTGGCGCGCGCCTGGGCCCGGCTCAGGAGGATCACGCCGCGTACGGCCGCGGCCGTACCGAGCAGCGCCAGGACCAGGCTGACCGGGCCACCCTGGAGCCGTTCGCCGAGCAGGGCCAGGCCGATCGCGGCGGCGGCGACCGGGTTGGCGAGGGTGACGACGGCGAGCGGGGCGCCGAGCCCGCCCCGGTAGGCGGTCTGGGACAGCAGCAGACCGCCCATCGCGAAGGCCGAGACGAGCAGCGCCACGGTCAGCAGCCGCCAGCTGAACAGCGGGCCGCCGGAGTGGTCGGTGACGGCGACCGTGAGGGTCTGGGTGAGGGCGGAGGCGACGCCCGAGGTGATCCCGGAGGCCGCCGCGTGCCGCAGGCCCGGGCGGGCTCCCGGGCGGCTGAGCCCGGCGACGACCGCCATGGTGGCCGCTCCCACGCCGAGGGCCTCGGGCAGGGTGAGGGTGTCGTGCGGGGCGGAGCCGCCCGCGGTCAGGAGCAGCGCGCCGAGGCCGAGCAGGGTGAGGACCGTGCCCTGCCACTCGATGCGGCCGACCCTGCGTCCGGCGGCGCGCGCGCCGAGCGGGACGGCGACGACGAGCGTGAGCGCGCCGAGCGGCTGGACCAGGGTGAGCGGCCCGTAGTTGAGTGCGGCGACATGCAGCAGCGCGCCCGCCGCGTTGAGGCCGACCGCCGACCACCACGCGCCCCGGCCCAGCAGCCGCAGGACTCCGGCGGAGGGTTCGGTGCGTCCGGCGAGCCGGGACTGCGCCACGGCGGCGGCCGCGTAGGCACCGGCGGAGACGAGGGACAGGGCGACGGCGATCAGGGTGCCACTCATCGGGCGGCCCCGGTCGGCGCGGGCTCAGGGACGGGCTGGGGGGTGGGCTCAGGGACGAGCTCGGGACCGGGGATGCGCACCGGGGCAGCCTCCGCGGCGGGTGGTGCGTCGGGCGCCCCGGCGGAGCTCCCGAGGGCCGGCGGCGCATCGGCACCTCCACCGGACACCACCGGTCCACCCGACACCGTGCCCCCACCGGACACCACAGCCCCACCCGGCACCGGCAGCCGGAAAACGGCGAACGCGACGGCGAGCAGCGCGACGGCCACGATCGCGTCGAGCCAGTAGTGGTTCGCGGTGCCCACCACGACGAGCAGCGTCAGCGCGGGGTGCAGCAACCACAGCCCGCGCCACCGGGAGCGGGTCGCGGCGATCAGCCCGACGGCGACCATGACCGCCCAGCCCACGTGCAGCGAGGGCATCGCGGCGAACTGGTTCGCCATCGAGTCGGTCGCGGGCGTCTGCCCGTACACCGTCGGGCCGTAGACCTGCCCCGTGTCGACCATTCCGGCGGCCGGGAACATCCGGGGCGGAGCCAGCGGGAACAGCAGGTGCAGCACGAGCGCGGCGGCGGTGAGCGCGGCGAGGACGCGGCGTGACCAGAGGTAGTGGCGGGGGCGGCGCCAGTAGAGCCAGACCAGGAAGAGGGCTGTGGCCGGGAAGTGCACGGCGGCGTAGTACGTGTTCGCCGCGTGGATCAGGGTCTGGCTGTGCAGCAGCAGGTCCTGGACGGCGCCCTCGCCGGGCAGGCGCAGGGTCCGTTCAAGGTCCCAGACGTTCCCCGCGTTGCGGAACGCTTCCTCGACATGGCCGTTGGCCGCCCGGCGGCCGAGTTTGTAGGCCAGGAAGAGTCCGGCCACGAGAAGGAACTCGCGGACGAGGGGCGGTCGGGCACGTATGTCCGGCTCCTGGTCCGTGGGCTCGGTGCGGGCGTGCGTCACCCGGTGCCCCCTTGGATGCGAAGCGGTGTCAGGACGGCATGGTCCAGTCCATGCCGAATCGATACGCCAGTGTACCGATACGTTGGCGTATCGGTACACCCGCGTATCGGTACACTGGCGTATCGAGAACCTCGCCGCACCGCCGCAGGAGGTACAGCCCATGCCCTCGCCCGATTCCGCACCGGAGTCAGCCCTCACCTCCCGCCGGTCGAAGATCACACCGGAGCGGGCGCAGGAGCTGTACGAAGCGGTGCTGGACCTGTTGCGGGAGAGCGGTTACGAGTCGCTGACCATGGAGGGGGTCGCCGCCCGAACCCGGTGCGGGAAGTCGACGCTCTACCGGCAGTGGGGGTCCAAGCCGGAGCTGGTCGTCGCCGCACTGCACGGCACCCGGCGGATGCGGCTGCCCCACATCGACACCGGGACGCTGGCCGGGGACCTGCTGGAGGCCGCACAGGCGATCGGGAAGGCCTCGGAGGGCGACACTCCGCTGATGCACGCCCTCAGCCATGCCGCACTCCAGAGCCCGGAGCTGCTGTCCGCGCTGCGCGAGGCGCTGATCGTGCCGGAGGTCGCGGCCATCGACGCGATGGTCCGGCGGGGCCAGGATCGCGGAGAGATCCCCGCGGACCTGCCGGCCGCCGCGTTCGTACCGGCCCAGCTGCTCGGCGTGCTGCGCGCCCGGCCGCTACTGGAGGGGCGCTACGCCGACGCGGCGTATCTGACCCGGTTCGTGGAGAGCGCGATCTTCCCGAGCCTCGGACTCACGGCACGGGTGCCGGAGTCCTGACAGACGTGGACCGCCCGTCCCAGCGGATGGGGGCCGGTCCACCAGGCGCCGCACCGTGGGGACGGGGGCGGCGCACCGCCCGTGCGGCCGGTGACCTCTGCGGAGGCCACCGGCCGCACGTGCTTTCCCGGCACACCCGCCTCCCGACACATCTATTGATTCTAACAAGCGCTTGGTAGATTACGGCGAGCCCTCTGCCCGGAAGGCGAACCACGGAGGCGACCCATGGACCAGTCCCGGCGCATCGACTTCACCGGGCGCGCGGTGCTCGTGACCGGCGGCACCAAAGGACTCGGGGCCGCGATCGCGCGGGCCTTTCTGGCGAGCGGCGCGAACGTCCTGGTGTGCGGGCGCACCGACCCCGCCGCCCTGCCGTCGACGGGCGGGCGCGAGGCGGCGTTCCGGGCGGCGGACGTACGCGACCCGGGGGCGGCCGCGGACCTGGTCGCCGCGGCGGCCGGGCGGTTCGGGCGGCTCGACGTCCTCGTGAACAACGCGGGCGGCTCCCCCGACGCCGACGCGGCGACCGTCTCCCCGCGCTTCGTCGAGAAGGTGGTCGCCCTCAATCTCCTCGCCCCGTTCTACGTGGCCCAGGCGGCGAACCTGGCGATGCGGGAGCAGACGACCGGCGGCAGCGTGATCAACATCGGCAGCGTCTCCGCCCACGATCCGCAGCCGGGCACGGCGGCCTACTCCGCGGCCAAGGCGGGCCTGCTGGGGCTCTCCCGGGCCCTGGCCCTGGAGTGGGCGCCGAAGGTCCGGGTCAACCACATCACCGCGGGCCTCATCCGCACCGAGAACGCCGCCGCACTGTACGGCGAGGACGGCGGAGAGTCGGTCGCCGGGACGATCCCGATGCGGCGGCTGGCGGAGCCGGAGGACGTGGCCCGCGCCTGCCTGTGGCTGGCGTGCGACCTCTCCTCGTACGTCAACGGCGCCGATCTCGCGGTGCACGGCGGCGGCGGAATCCCGGCGAGACACCTGGCGAGCCGGACCGATCACCCCTTTTCGTCCTCTTGACGATATGGGGGCGGACCCCTTATCGTCGCATTGACGAAACAAAGGGGGGCCTCATGGCCGACATCACCCGCCGCTTCGGCTGGCGTCATCTGCGCTCCGCGCCCACCGCCCACATCCGCCACCACAAGCGCGGCCGCCTCGCCCACGACGGCCGGGGGCTCAGCTTCTGGTACCGCTCACTGTCGGCGGCGCTCTCCGAAGTCCCGGTGGACGACAGGGAGCTGGCCATGGCGTTCCACGCCCGTACGGCCGACTTCCAGGACGTCACCGTACAGGCCACCGTCACCTATCGGATCAGCGATCCGGCCGAGGCCGCGGACCGGCTCGACTTCTCCGTGGACCCGGACACCGGGAGCTGGCGCGGGACGCCACTGGAGCAGATCGCCACCCTGCTGACGGAGACCGCGCAGCAGCACACGCTGGACGTGCTGGCCCGGACCCCGCTGGCCGCCGCCCTGGTGGACGGCGTCGCCTCCGTACGCGAACGGGTCGCCACGGGTCTCGCCGCCGAGCCCCGGCTCCCGGCAACCGGCATCGACGTGGTGGCCGTGCGCGTCGTCGCGATCCGCCCCGAGGCCGAGGTCGAGCGCGCCCTGCGCACCCCGGCCCGCGAGCAGATCCAGCAGGAGGCGGACCGGGCCACCTACGAGCGGCGGGCCGTAGCCGTGGAGCGCGAGCGCGCCATCGCCGAGAACGAGCTGGCCAGCCAGATCGAACTGGCCCGGCGCGAGGAGCAGTTGGTCGACCAGCGCGGCACCAACGCCCGCCGCGAGGCCGAGGAGAAGGCCGCCGCCGACGGCGTACGGACCGAGGCCGAGGCGGCCCGCACCGTGCGCCTGGCCCGGGCGGAGGCCGAGGCGGCGCGCGAGACGGGCGCGGCCCGCGCCGAGGCCCAGGCCCGCTGGCTGCGGGTGCACGGCGAGGTCGA